>JBBITB010000005.1:102201-105728 GCA_037440985.1 Microcoleaceae cyanobacterium bin_387 | reverse complement strand
AAGAAGGAAGAAGGAAGAAGGAAGAAGGAAGAAGGAAGAAGGAAGAAGGAGAAAGAGGGAAGAAGGAAGAAGGAAGAAGGAAAAAGGAAGAAGGAAGAAGGTTAATAACTTCCGATGAAAGAAACCGGGTTTTTTAAGGGATATTGAGGGTTTAAACTAAGTATTTTGGTGAAAAAACCCGATTTTTGCCTAAGTCTTGATCGGGCAGACGCGATCGTGCTATCTAAGTATAATTACTTTTAATTGTGAGCAATCGCCCAGAGAGTATGTTATATATTTAAGTATTGTTAAGATTTATATAGAGATCATGTTTATAGCCCCTACTAGCTTGACAAAAATGAAATCATGGTGTAGAGAAAAACTATTCTTTGGGAACGATCCCACCCCAGAGCTGATCGCGATCTTACTCATTTACTTTGTCCAAGGAATCTTAGGATTGGCGCGTCTCGCCGTCAGTTTCTTCCTCAAAGACGAACTCGCGATGAGTCCCGCGGAGGTATCAGTTTTGTTAGGAATTGTCGCGCTACCTTGGATTGTCAAACCCCTGTTTGGTTTCCTTTCCGATGGCTTACCCATTTTAGGCTATCGTCGCCGTCCTTATATCATCCTATCGGGACTGTTGGGAACCCTCTCATGGATCGGGTTAGCCACCGTCGTCCATAATCCGATCGCGGCAGCAGGTACAATCATGTTAAGTTCTCTTTCCGTTGCGGTGAGCGATGTGATCGCGGATTCCCTGGTGGTGGAGCGTGCCAGAGGTGAGTCTAACAGCAATGTCGGTTCCTTACAATCTCTCTGTTGGGGAGTGTCTGCCTTAGGAGGACTTGTCACCGCGTATTTAAGTGGTTATCTCTTAGAAACCTTTACCACTCATACCATCTTTTTAATTACCGCGAGTTTTCCCCTAATTGTATCTGCTGCTGCATGGTTAATTCACGAAGAAAAAATCAACAATAAACCCAATTTTGACACAGTAAAACAACAATTTAAACAATTACGAGGAGCCATCACCCAAAAAGCGATTTGGCTACCGACACTCTTCTTATTTATTTGGCAAGCAACCCCCACCGCAGACTCAGCATTTTTCTATTTTACTACAAATAATTTAGGTTTTCAACCAGAATTTTTAGGGCGAGTTCGTCTTGTCACCAGTATCGCGGCATTAGGGGGGGTTTGGTTATTTCAACACTTTTTTAAAGCGATTCCTTTTCGGGTAATTTTTGGTTGGTCGACTGTTGTTTCTGCCACCTTGGGAATGACAACATTATTGTTAGTAACTCATACCAACCGTGCCTTAGGAATAGACGATCATTGGTTTAGTTTAGGGGATAGTTTAATCTTAACAGTCCTAGGGCAAATTGCCTATATGCCTGTCTTAGTGCTCTCAGCAAAACTCTGTCCTCCGGGTGTAGAAGCGACATTATTTGCCCTGTTAATGTCTATTATTAACTTCGCGGGTATCGTTTCCTATCAAGGGGGGGCATTATTAACTCATGTCTTGGGTATTACCGAAACCAATTTTGACAAACTATGGTTATTAGTAATGATCACGAATCTATCATCATTACTACCTTTAGCCTTTTTAAGTTGGTTGCCTTCTGCTACCCCAGAAAGCCCGGAAGAAATGGGGGATTTTTCCTTACCTGTTTTGGAGCCAGAAATTGCTCCGGCGAAAGCATCAGGACAACATTTAATGCCGGACTTTTTCCCTGATTTAATCCCGACGAATTTTCCTGAACAAATCACACACGATCGCGCCTCTTGAGAAACCGGGTTTCTCAACAAAATCTCGACTTATTGATTAGTATCACTGAGAAACCCGGTTTCTTTACGCAGTGTCTCTGCGCTATCGGAGCAACCTAGAAACAGGGTTTCTCAACAAAATCTCGACTTATTGATTAGTCTCTGAGAGAAATCGGGTTTCTTTACACCTTTTCTCAAGAGCGAAAAGCCAACCTTTGTTAAATCTTATTGTGAGCCATGACACTAATTTCTGAATCCCGAAAAAATCAATCCTATTCTCGCGAAGATTGGCAAAAAGGCTACGAATCTCAACCCAATGAAGATGATTATGTAATAGAAGATATCGAAGGAAAAATCCCCCAAGATTTAAACGGAACTTTCTTTCGTAACGGCCCAGGTTTATTAGATATAAACGGGCAAAAATATCATCATCCCTTTGATGGCGATGGCATGATTTCAGCCATTACGATCAAAAATGGTAAAGCCCATTTTCGCAATCGTTTTGTAGAAACAGAAGGTTATCTCGCCGAAAAAAACGCGGGAAAAATTCTCTATCGTGGAGTCTTTGGCACTCAAAAACCAGGTGGATTCTTAGCTAATATTTTTGATACCAAAATCAAAAATATTGCCAATACCAATGTTATTTATCTTGGGGAAAAATTATTAGCCCTTTGGGAAGCCGCACAACCTTATCGTCTTAATCCTCATACCCTTGATACCATCGGTTTAGATAATTTAGAAGGTATCTTAGAACCCGGAGAAGCCTTTTCCGCCCATCCCCGTGTAGAAAAAGGGAAAAATGGAGGACGCGATCGTGTGATTAATTTTTCCGTCAAACCCGGAATATCAAGTACCATTACCATTTATGAATTAGAAAGTAATGGAAAATTATTAAGCAAACATTCCCATAAAATTCCGGGTTTTTGCTTCTTGCATGATATGGCAATCACGCCCAATTATTGCATTTTCTTTCAAAACCCTGTTTCCTTTAATCCCTTACCCTATCTCTTCGGATTTTCCGGTGCGGCAGAATGTATTAATTTTAATCCTAAACAGCCCACTCAAATCATATTGATTCCCCGCGATGGCAGTAAAGATGTCAAAATTATAGACACAGAGCCTTGTTTTATTTTCCATCACGCGAATGCTTGGGAAGAGCGCGATCGTGTGTACATCGACTCAATCAGTTATAAAGAATTTAACAAGATTGAGGGAAACAAAGACTTTCGAGAAGTCAATTTTGATGTCATGCCCGAAGGACAATTATGGCGTTTTCAAATCAATCTAAGTAACAAAGAAGTACAACATCAAGTCATCGATCAAAGAAGTTGTGAATTTCCCACCTTAAACCCCAATAACGTCGGACAAAACTACCGATATTTATATATAGGAGCCGCGGATAATCCCACAGGAAATGCCCCATTACAAGGGATACTCAAAATAGATTTTCTCACAGGAAATCGTCAATTCTGGAGTGCCGCGCCGCGTGGTTTTAGTGGAGAGCCGACATTTGTACCCCGTGCCAATAGTAGTGCCGAGGATGATGGATGGTTATTAAATTTAATCTATAATGCCGAGTATCATCGTTCGGAATTAGTGATATTAGATGCCCAAGACTTAACCAAGAAACCCTTGGCTAAATTGCACTTAAAAAATCATATTCCCTACGGATTACATGGTTGTTTTATCCCTGACTTTTTCTCAACCATTCCTTAGTGGAGGAGGTTGGGTTGATATTTGAGATATCTCATTTTCCCCAAGAGGTTGACTCAACCCAACCTACC
>JBBITB010000005.1:98292-102101 GCA_037440985.1 Microcoleaceae cyanobacterium bin_387 | reverse complement strand
ATTTTCTCATCAATATAACCTAATTTTGTTCCTGAGATTGCGTTGATATTTGAGATATCTCATTTTCCCCAAGAGGTTGACTCAACCCAACCTACCTTTTCGGGTAAAAATAAACAGAAAAACGCATCTTATCACTTCATTTATTTACCTAAAAGTAAGTGAAAATCCCCCCTTTGTGTCCTCTGTGCCTTTGTGGTTCATTTTTAACAAAAGGGATTTTCTCATCAATATAACCTAATTTTGTTCCTGAGATTGCGTTGATATTTGAGAGATCTCATTTTTACCAAAAAATTGACTCAACCCAACTTACTTTTTTTGGTAAAAATAAACAAACAACACACGATCACGCTCAAAAAGCAAATGCCCAGAATCCCCGCCAAAGGATTACCATTAATCCCCGTGAGCCATGCCGGAACACTACCGGAATATTTGACTAATTTACCCACATTAATGATATAATAACCCCAGACTAAACCCCCATGAAAACCGATAGAAATTCCTAAACGATTTTGACAAAGCCGTTTCGCCTGCACTAAAATTAATCCTAATAGTAATAAACCCGGAAACTGAGGCCAAGTTTCGATAATAACCGGGAGCGGTTTAATAAAATGTAAGATTGCGAATAAAAGACTATTAATCACTAAAGAAACGGAGAGACTATAATCACGTTCAAACTCATTTAATAACCAACCTCGAAAGACTAATTCTTCGGCAAAACCCACCCCTAAACCACATAAAAAACCCTCAAAAATAAATTGAGATAAATTTTCAGGAGATTGCCAAATAACCCATCCGCCAATACCCTCAACGATAAACAATGTAAAGGTGAGAATAACCCCAAAACTCAACCCCATTAAGAGTTCAAAACCATTACGTCGAGTCCCGACTAAACCATAACTTTGAATCAAGCCCCGTTGTCGGTAAATCGCAACTCCCCACCAACGCTGAAGAAAGATAAAATCCCCAAATAATAATCCCATTGTGATAATCGTTCTTAAATTGGGATCGGGGAATAAAAAATACGCGATCGCAGCCCTTGGAATCCAAAGTAAGGCAACAAGGAGCAAAAAAAGAACTAACCGCAGGGGAACAGGATATTGAAGAATATTGAGTTTCTGAATCATAGCAGAAGGAAGAAGGAAGAAGGAAGAAGGAAGAGGGAAGAGGGAAGAGGGAAAAAGGAAGAAGTGAAGAAGGAAGAGAGAAGAGGGAAGAAGGAAGAAGGAAGAAGGAAGAGGCAATAAAATCAAGGGTTTATGCAATTAAGAACGTCAATATGTGCAACGCGTAGCACTAGAGAAGAAAAAGCAAAAAAAATCCCTAATCATGGGATAGACTAGGGATTAATTGTATTATTCATCAGGTTCAATAGTGCTAATCAAACCGTGATTTGTCAAAGTTTCGCAATAAAACTCCGCGTGTTCCAGAGTACAAGTGATGACAAGTGCGAGCCCATTGGTATGAGCTTCCATCATAATATTGACGGCCTGGGGTTGAGTTAGACTAGGAACCGTCTGTAAGAGAGTCTGCACCACATACTCCATTGAGTTAAAATCATCGTTATGGAGTAATACTCGATAACGAGGTGCAATTTTGCGGACTGTGGAACGCTTTTCTATTGTCTCGACAGACAAGTCGATCCCTCCCTTCTGTATGTTAAATTGTCGCTCAATAACTCAAATCGGCACTTAATTTTTTCATTTTAACAGAACTATGAAACGTAAACCAAACTCCTATAATGATCGCGCCAATGTTGATCCCTGGGATGAGAGTAGTCAAGGAGCAAACCCCAGGGGCGGCTCGCGACGGGCCCCTGGAGGAGCCAAATCATCTCCGATTAACTACGCGTCTTTGGGTATTTTAGCCGCGGTATTTATTCTCGGCATTGGCATTGGGATCGCGTTTAGTTCTAATGCGACGATTAGTCCCGCGAATGTGGCCTCGCGTGAATTTATTGATAGAAGTGCCCCAAACCCTGAACTGTGTGTGCAATTTGGAGCCAGCGCGATGGTAACGGATATGCGAGTTTATGTCACTCTCAATCCCTTTAATGTCTATATTTCTCAACCGAGTATGCGCCCTGGTTGTGTCTTAAGATCAAATAACTGGTCCCTTTTAGAACAAAGAAGATTAGTAACCTCCGAACAAGTGCGAGAATGTAAAAATCGTATGAATACCTTTGGTTTCACTGGGGCATTGGAAGAGAAACCAGACATTAATTGTATTTATCAAAATGACTCGGCTCAAAACTTATTCTTAAATCTCCCCGGTGCCATTGAGCCACCCCGTGCCACGGAGAAGTTTTAAATATTCCACTTCTTATCCCCCCATCTTTGGGGGGAATTGATTTTATTTAATAAAAACTAGCTCAGATGTCTTGAATAACAACAATTGCAAGTAAAAATAAATATTCATAAGTCAAACCCCATCTATTTCTGATAATGGATTCATCGCTCCGGGTTTGTTTTTGATAAAAAATGTAATCGGGAAAAATATTTAGGGTGAAAAACTTTCGCCATCCTCCCCTTCTTAATCTCAAATTTTTATGAGACTTTCGCGAAAGCTGTCGTATGTAACCACGATTGAATGGAACCCACTTCATTTTCCGAGATATCGACTAACTGGAACCATCCACGCTTCAAAGCATAGAAAACTCTTTGGATGGCTCTTTTCTCGTCTAGGCTCAGAAAATTGGAAAGAAAAATTAAACTGAGAAGGTTAAAATCAATCCCGGTAATTTGACGAGAAATTAAAACTTTGTTTAGAATTTCTTGGAGGGGGACTTGATAAGTTTCGCTGGAAATCATAATAGTTGTCTCCTTTAGTCTTACACCCCTATTGTTACCTTCCTTTCCTCCTATTACATTGTCCATTTGTCTTAAAACGACTAGGCCTCATAGCTTAACTACCCGTTATGAGGATGGCTTATAACCTTTTTCTAGGGCATAGCGCACTAATTGGGCGCGGTTGTCCAGTTTCAGTTTCTCAAAAATGTTACTCAGGTGCGCTTGTACAGTACGAGGACTAATAAAGAGACGATCGCTAATTTGTTTATTGGTATAACCTTGAACCACTTCCCAAAATACTTTTTCTTCCGAGGGTGTTAAGGGTAAACGTGGTGGTAGAGAAGGGGCAGACGCGTTACTACCCGCCGCCCCCCCGGTGGAATATTGGAGAAGGCGCACAATTTCGCTATGAACACGATGAGTCCGTTCCAATTGGGCTTTAATTTTCGCGAGAATCTCCTCTGGTAAAAAAGGTTTGACTAAGTAATCATCACCCCCGATCGCGTGGCCTTCCACACGAGATTTAAGTTCACTTTGCCCCGATAAAAAGATAAAAGGGACTAATTGCCCTGCACGCGTGGCACGGAGACGGCGACAAAACTCAAAACCGTCCATATCAGGCATCATCACATCAGAAATAACCAGATCCGCGGGATGTTCGTTAAACAGAGAGAGAGCCTTTACCGCAGATAAAGCACACTCCACCTGATATCCCTGGCTTTCGAGGTAAAGGGCCAAAATTCTTTGACTGTCTAGTTCATCATCAACCACTAATATTCGTTCTTTCATAGATATTGTTGTAAAGACTGTTTGATAGGTACGCTCAACTCTTCGCCCCCGCGAAGTAGCCTCATTGTACCGAATATTAGTGATAAAGTATGAGATGTTAGGTTTTCAGCTACAATCTACCACCTGTCGGGGATCTGAAACCGCTTCCCTCTTGCTTCTTCCCTCTTGCTTCTTCCCTCTTCCTTTGTGCCTCTGTGCCTTTGTGGTTAATTACTTCTTCCTTCTTCCCTCTTG
>JBBITB010000005.1:0-98192 GCA_037440985.1 Microcoleaceae cyanobacterium bin_387 | reverse complement strand
CTTCTTGCTTCTTGCTTCTTGCTTCTTGCTTCTTGCTTCTTGCTTCTTGCTTCTTGCTTCTTCCATAAAACAGAGAAACCCAGTTTCTCGGAGAAACCAGGTTTCGAGGTATCCTATAGATGGATATTTAATTTTCAACATATCAAGTCTTCTTGGTCTCGACCGCGTTACATCATACCAAAGGAAAAGGAAAAATTTCTCGACTTGTCGCGATCATTGGGTGGGACAAGATGAATTACACGACCTAATTTAGCAGTTTTTGGCTCAATAGATAAACGCTTTCTATTACTTAAGAGATGTCCAAAATCAGAGGCGCGTACAGGACGACTAAAGAAATAACCTTGAAGACAATCACATTCATGTTCTGTTAAAAAGGCTAATTCTGACTCTGTTTCTACCCCTTCTGCAACTACTTCTAAACCTAAACTATGGGCGAGGAGAATCACAGCCTTGGTAATGGCAGCATTTTTCAGTTCACTACTCACATTTTTGACAAAAGTTTTATCAATTTTTAACGTATCAAAGGGAAATTCTTTGAGATAACCCAAGGAGGCATAACCAGTGCCGAAATCATCAATAGCAATGCGAACTCCTAAAGACTTTAACAATCCTAATGTCTCACGGGCCGCGATCGCGTTTTCCATGACAGCACTTTCCGTCACTTCTAACTCCAAATTCCCCGGTGGTAAACCAGTAGTCTCTAAAATTTTCACCACTCGATCAGGAAGTTGCAAATCCGACAGTTGACGCGCTGATAAATTGACGGAGATGCGAAAATCGGAAAAACCAGAATCAATCCATTGAACCGCTTGAGTACAGGCGGATTGTAACACCCAATCCCCAAGGGGGACAATGAAACCAGTCTCTTCGGCCAAGGGAATAAACTGCATTGGAGAAATCATACCCCGTTGAGGATGGAGCCAACGCACTAAAGCTTCCGCGCCTTGAATATATCCCGTCTCCATGTCAACCTGGGGCTGATAATAAACCTGAAACTCCCCGCGTGTTAAGGCGCGACGTAACATCGCTTCCATTTCTAACTTTTCTCGGGCTACTGGATGAACCTCCGTGGAGTGAACCCACTCACTTAGTCTTTCTTCCGCGTGTTGGAGGGCTTGGGAAAAGGGTTGAGTGACAGCCGCGTGTTTGTCCAGTCGAGATTTAATCGAACGGAGCAACTCAGATCGGGTAAAGGGTTTCGTCAAATAATCATCCGCGCCTAGATCCATGCCGCACCTAATGTCCGCTTTCCCATCTTGGGCTGTGAGGAAAATAAAGGGAATGGTTGCGACTAGGGGATTCTGACGCAGTGTCTCCAGCACTTCATAACCATTAAGTTCTGGCATTTGCACATCACACAGAATTAAATCAGGAACCTCTGAAAGTGCCATTTGTACACCCATTCGCCCATTATCAGCCACTCTAACTGCGAAATTTTGGGTTTCCAGAAGTTGCACAAGCGTCTCCTGAATTAGTTCATCGTCCTCAATTACTAAAATTGTGAGCATAACTACTAAAGTGCTAAGAACACTTCCCATCGAGAATCTTGATCATCAACTTTTACAATAATCAAAATATGGGGAAAATGACACGGCCAATAGGCTAGTCAATCATTGGCCAAATGGCTAATGGATTCGCCCCTAAAAATCCTTCACCATAAAAGGTTGAGGGTTTTGCCCCTCTTATCATATCCTTGATGATTTACCCTTTAATTATGATCATTTTTTCTGGGTTTTGTATGTATAATTGGCTACTTTACTATATGTAAATGTTGTGCCGGTCAACTTAATTTGGTTTTCCTCTTCCTAGAATCTTTAGACGAATGGGATTGACACGATCGCGTCATATTATCAAGAAACACCCGGAGAAACCTTAGTTCCCAAGACGCGATCGTGTCTGAGATTATTTCCCAAATTCCCTGGCTCATTGTTGGGATCATACTTGGGAGAAATTGGTATAAAATAGCACTCGATCAGTATAAAATAGGACTAATTTAGACACAATAAAGGGATCTCTACCCTGAAGGGGTCATAGTCTTCTTATTTTCTCTTTCCTTATTTCTGGGCTCTTAACCATTTTTAGCCAAAAAATTATGACTCTTGATGTTCATCCAACCTCTGGTTTACAAGGTTTGACAGAGAAAGAAGTCCTGAAACGCCGTGGCGCGGGTCAAGGTAATAATGTCACCTTGGAAACCAGTCGCTCCTATAGTCAAATTCTCCAAGAAAATCTCTTTACTTTTATTAATGCGGTTTTCTTTACTCTCAGTGTAATCATGGCAGTTTTAAAACGCTATGGGGACTCAGTTTTAGTCATCGTTGTCATCTTTGGGGGAGTTTTAGTTAATATTTGTCAAGAAATTTGGGCTAAACGTAAATTAGATGAAATTGCTTTACTCAACCGCCCCCATGCTACGGTTATTCGTGAAGGAAAAGAATATAATATTGAACCTGGGGATATTGTTCTTGGTGATATTTTAGTTTTGCGCGCGGGCGATCAAATTTTAGTTGATGGTATTGTGGTAGGAGAGGGGAAAATTGATGTTGATGAATCTCTCTTAACCGGTGAATCTGATATGATTCCCAAAGTGGCAGGGGATGAAGTTCATTCGGGCAGTTTTTGTGTCACTGGTATGGCTTATTTTGAAGCGACCAAAGTTGGTGCTGATACTATTGCTTATAAGTTAATGACTGGGGCGCGTGCTTTTCGACAAGTTTATACCCCTTTGCAACGAGAAATTAATGTCGTTATTCGCGTATTTTTGTTATTAGCTTGTTTTTTGTTTATTCTCTTGGGAATTACCTTTTTAAGTCGGACTCATACCTTGGGAGATATGGTACAACGAGCCGCGGTGGTTGCGGGTTTAGTACCTACAGGGTTACTTTTAGCAATTACCTTGGCTTATAGTATGGGTGCGTTGCGAATGTTAGGGGAAGATGTCTTAATTCAACAGGTTAACGCGGTGGAATCTCTCTGTAATATTGATGTTCTTTGTTTGGATAAAACGGGAACTTTAACTACTAATCAAATTGATTTGGATCGGGTTTATCCTCTTGATATTTCTGAGGAAGAATTGCGGCAAAAATTAGGAGATTATGCTAAGAATACTAGGGCTCCTAATCGTACCAGTGAAGCTTTAGCCGTTGCCTGTGCGGGTAGGGCGCGCTCCGTTGTTGGGGAAATTCCTTTTGCTTCGGTACGCAAATGGAGCGCGATCGCGTTTGATGATGATATTTCCGCGGGTGTTTATGTGTTAGGAGCCCCGGAAATGCTCACCTCATTGTCTCTCTCTGATGAGATGAAAACTTATATCCAAAAGGGAGTAGAACAGGGTTTTCGGATGTTATTATTTGCCTATAATCCTGATATTAATAGTTGTGATACGGAACACGATCGTCCTGAATTACCAGCCCCTTTAATCCCCTTGGGTATTTTACAATTTAGCGATCAATTACGTCCGAAAATGAAAGAAACGTTAAGTCAGTTTGCCCACGCGGGAATTGAAGTTAAAATTATTTCAGGAGATAATCCACAAACGGTTGCTGCTCTAGCAAAACAAGCCGGCTTTACATCGGATATTCGCTTAGTTTCCGGCACAGAATTAGCCGAAATGGATGAATCTCAATTTTCTCAAGCCGCGGTGAACGCGAATATTTTTGGTCGTATTACACCAGAACAAAAAGCGAAATTAGTCCAGAAACTTCGCCACAGAGGTCATTATGTCGCGATGATTGGGGATGGGGTTAATGATGTTCTTTCTTTAAAACAATCTAATTTAGGTATCGCGATGGAAAGTGGCAGTAAAGCGACGCGTGGTGTGGCAGATATTGTCTTATTAAAAGATTCCTTTGGAGCGCTTCCCCATGCTTTTTTAGAAGGTCAACGTATCCGTAATGGTATTCGTGACAGTCTCGCGTTATTTATGGTAAGAGTATTTTCGGTAACGCTATTAATTTTCTCAACGGCAATGGTAACAGAGAGTTTTCCTTTAGTAAATAAACATAGTGCGATTGTTTCTTTAATAGGGGTAGGACTACCCACGATGGTATTACCAATTTGGGCAAAACCGGGTGTGAGAAATCCGACGAAAAAACGGCGCACAGTAGTACGTTCTCTGTTGCATTTTACCGTTCCTGCTACTTTGACATTGACCTTAGTTTCGTTATTAGTTTATCTGTTGTATTTATTAAAGGCAATTCTGGATTTAGATCCGGGTGAAACTTTAGCACAAGTTGACTATAGTCTTCCTCGTACTGCTTTAGTCAGTATTTTAGTTTTGTGTCAATTATGTCTCCTGCCTTTTCTGAAACCACCCACAACCGCGTGGGTTGCTGGTGAACCTTTGAGTGGTGACTGGCGATATACAATGACGGCTGTTATTTTAGTCATTGTCTATATGATAATTTTGGCCTTTGAGCCTTTGCGAAACTTTTTTGAATTAGCACCGATGGAGTTATCTGATATTCTCTTTTTAGTGTTAGTTTCTATGGAATGGTCTTTGATTTTACGCGCTATTTGGCGTTCTCGCTTTTTAGACCGCTTCTTAGGTCTTGATCTTAAATAAATATCAAAAAAGAAGGAAGAAGGAAGAAGGAAGAAGGTTGACAGTTGACAGTTGACAGTTGACAGTTGACAGTTACCCATTACCCAATCCGCAATCCCTAATCCCCAGTCCCCAGTCCCCAGTCCCCAATCCCCATTCCCCATTCACCAATCCCCAATCCCCAATCCCTAATCCCCATTCCCTAATCCCCAATCCCCAATCCCCAATCCCGATTAACTATGAACGAACAACATTTGAATGATAATAATGAGATTCCTGAATATTCCGTGACTCCTTGGGAAGTGATTTTAATTATCGTCGGCGCGATCGCGGTGATAGGAACCGGATTATTAGGATTAGGAATTAAAGCCTTAAATAATGCTTTTAATCCCGAACGAGCGGACGCGATCGCGAGAACATTGATAGATTATAAAATACCAGGAGAAAGTCGGGGAATTTTTGGTTTAAAATTAGGCGGATCTAAATATGCTTGGGTACGGAGCAATCAAACCCCCCCGGACATTATCCTATTTATTGGTAAAATTGCCATTGACGAAGAACAGGATGAAAAGGAACAAGACACTGATAAGAAACAATTAATCGAAAACTTTGCCAATCCACCAGCAACGGAGTTTGAGGCTACTTTTATCACAAGTTCACAGGAGACAAAAGAAAAAATCTTTTGTGGACAAAGCGTGAAAGTAACAATTGAAAAAGGGGAACAAACATTTAAGAATACTAACTCGACTTTGCCCGCAATTCGTTATATGATGACTCATTCCGACCGCCATAAAGAAAGAATTGTTATTTTGACAACCAATGGACAAAATGCTGAACAAAAAGCACAGCAAGTATTTAACTCTCTAAAGTGTAATGATACCTCCTCTAAATACTAAAAGGAAGAAACTCGATTTCTGCATAAGTTCCTACTTAGGAATAAAAATTTCATAAAGTAGTGCAAATCTCTTGCCTGCTTTGGCTCTCAATGGATCTACGAAAAACCCAATAGACATCTCCCAAAAATCACCTCAAAGGCAGGGTTCCCCTACCCGACAGTGGTTTTTGGAGAAGTCTAATACTCAAGTTCATTAATAAGGTGGTTTTTCCTACCAGGGGAGCGTGGAGGGGAATGTTTCAGTTGAGAAAGTGGCCTACTCTTGACTCTCCGATTAGATGGGATATCCTATATTGCAATCATAGAGTTAAGAGAAAAGCTATGAAGTTAACATTCAACCCACCCCAAAGCGTTCAGTCATTTCATCAATCTTCTGCTCCATCTAATGATATTTCTCCAGTAATGGATAAGGATGATTGTGTCACCTTAGCCTGGTTACATTTAGTGGCTAATCAATGGGATGAAAATAACGGAGATGAGTGGCTTTATCTCTGTGATGATATTAGCCAAGGTGAGATTTATCGAGATTGGTTTTTGTGGTATGATGAAGAAGTCACCCAACAATGGGAAGCTTACGATTCTGTGACAAATTTACGTTATGTTGCCGATGATTTAAACATCTTAAAATCCCAAATTGACTTGATTGAAAATTCCAGAACTTTTTTTAATGACAGTTTTTCCCGAAATATCGCTTAATTTTTTTGTGTCAAAAACAGGGTTTTTTCTTAACTTAAAGAGACCCTGTTTCTCTTTTTTCTTAATTTTACCACCAATAACCTTACTATTTATCTGGGGAAATTTTGTTCATAACGATGGCGATAAAGTAATTCTAATTGACCACCATATTCTAAAATTAATGCCCGTTGTCGTTGATAGAAACCCCGAAAAGTATTGGCAAATAAAAGGGTAACAATCGCCACGACTAAGCCGCTTGCGGTGGAAATTAATGCTTCACTAATACCTCCTGTTACTCCGGCGGTATTACTACCCCCTATATCGCCAATTTTGAGAGAAGCAAAGGAATTAATTAACCCTAAAACAGTACCCAATAACCCTAATAAGGGAGCGACACTAATAATAGTTTCAAAGACTGTGTTAAAGCGTTTTAACATGGGTAATTCTGCTTGAGATGCAATTTCTAATGCTAATCGAAAATCATCGGGTTTGGGTTCATCTAATTCTAAGGCTGCAAGAAAAATTCGTGGTAGGGGAAGATCGGCATTTTTTTGTAACTGAGGAATCAGTTTTTTCTCGATTACTTCTGGAGGTGGATAACGGCGATACTGGGTTAAAAATTCTCGCACCGGTGTCTCTTGACGCAGGATAATTCTTTGCCAAAAAAAGAGTCTTTCTAAAATTAAGGTGACTGTTAGGATCGAAAACCCTAGTAAGGGTATCATTACTACACCACCAGCCGAAAATATATTTAACATATTCATTCAAGGAGAAAATACACGATCGTGTTTACATTTTTTGTTATTATAGCAGAAGGAAGAAGGAAGAAAGAAGAAGCTATAAAACCAAGGATTTCAGCAATTAAGATTCGTAGGTTGGGTTTCCTGCCTCAACCCAACCTCGTTCCGGGGTTAAGTATCGCTCAAACTAACCGACAAGAAATAGTGTAGATATTGTTAACTTAATTGGGTTTCTTGATATTTTTAGAGATAATTTTTGAGGATTTCTGCGGTTTTTTCTCCGGTTTTTTGCCAACTAAATTGCTGGACTCTTTCTAAGCCTTTAGTTCGCAAATTTAATCCTAATTTTTCATCGTTGATTAAGGCTTCCATTGCTTCTGTTATCTCTTCAACACGATAAGGATTAATTAATAGCGCTGCATCTCCAGCCACTTCTGGAAGGGAAGAAATATTAGATGTTATCACAGGGGTTCCACAGGCCATTGCTTCTAATACTGGGAACCCAAATCCCTCCCACAGTGTCGGAAAAACGAGCGCGATCGCGTGATTAATAACTCTAATTAATTCATCAAAGGGGACATAATTTAAAAATTTCACTTCATTGTCTAAGCCTAATTCTTGTACCTGATTTTTTAACGCGGGTGTATAGGTTTGATCACAGGGACCGGCTAACCATAATTGATATTCTTTATGATTATGTAACGCGGCAAATGCTTCTATTAAACGATGGAGATTTTTATAATGATCATGGCGGCCAATATAAAGAAAATAGTTACTTTTCGGTAAATTGAGAAACTGAAATTTATCGGGATTAATGGCTAGGGGAATGGGAGTTATTTTCTTTTCAGGAATATGGAAAAAATCGGTAATATCTTTTGCGGTAGATTGGGAATTACAAATAATATGTGTGGCTTGGGATAAAACCTGGGGAATGTAATAACGAAAATACGCGGTTAAGCGGGAGAATTTTTGGGGAAATCTTAAGGGGATTAAATCATGGGCCATTACTATATAACGACATCCTGTAAATAAGGGTGCTTCGGGAAGGGGTGAGAAAATTAGACGCGATCGTAATTTATCATGAATTTGAGGTAATTGTAATTGAGTCCATAATAACCGTCGTAAATGACCTTTTGTCCCCTGAGCTGGTGTCATATTATCGGGGACAGAATAACAATTATAATTAGGCAGAGCATGAGCAACTAAAAGGGTAGGGTTAAGGGGTTTAAGATAAGGAAAAACATTATTCGCATAGATTGATATTCCTGTGGGTTCAGGAATTAAAAAAGATAGATTAATTAACAGTGAATCAGTCATAGAAAATCCCTGATACTCAACGGAAAAACGCGGCACAAGTCAAAGCGCGATCGTGCCTTATACTCAATTGCGAAAATATACCTAATTACTGAACTAGCAAACTAGGTTAAATATTAGATTTTGGATTATTCAGTAAATCTTCAAGGGCTAATTTGACATTATGAGAAACCGCATCCCAAGAATAATTTGATTGCACTAAATCATAACCATTATGCACTAAACGTTCCCTCAAAGAAGCATCGGACCAAATCTTAATAATCCCCTCAGTCAAACCATCCACATCATCTCTGAGTAATAAATGTACACCATCTTTAGAGTTTAAACCCTCCGCCCCTTTAGTGGTACTTAGTACCGGACAACCCGCGGCAAAAGCTTCTAAAATTTTAAATCGTGTTCCCCCACCCTTATAGAGAGGAACAACCATCACACTTGCAGCCGCGAGATAAGGTCTGACATCTTCCACTTCTCCTGTGACGATAATATTAGGATCTTTTTGTGCCGCCTCCCGCATTTTTTCTGTGGGATTACTTCCTACCAAAAGCAGATGACTATTAGGAAATTTCTCGCGTAATCGAGGGTAAATTTTTTCAATTAATAATTGTGCAGCCTCTTGGTTAGGGGGATGGAAATAATTACCCAAATATAAAAAATAATGAGGATTTTTTTCCCAACTTTCGGGTAAATAAAATTGCCCCAAACGAACATCATTATAAAATGAGATATCAATAGCATTAGGGACAATATAGGTAGGTGCTATTGAGCCATATAAGCTCTTGAGTAATTGTTTATCATCCATACTACAAACCCAGATTTGGTCGGATTTATGAGCTAATGTTTTTTCTGTTGATTGGATTTGAGAAAGATGAAATTTACTTTTAAACCATGATCTGAAATCACCTCCTGAACACTGAATTTGCTTAAAGAGATTTCCTTCGACATTGTGATTATCAAAAATCACTCGACAGGGATACTTTTTCACCACGGAAAGATAAGGATGGACACCTAACTCTTCTAAAATGACTATATCAGGTTTAAATGTGTGTAAAACTTGCTCTAATTGTTGAGCAGCATTATTAACATAAGCCCAATAGTATCGTAATCCAAATCGACTGATTAAGCGTAATCCTCGTTCAAGCAATTGTGAAAAAGAGGATTGTTTGTCAAGATTATAATGATACCAAAATTCGATCCCATCTTTTTCTTCAGATTGACAGTCTTGATTAAATACTGAAAAAATACCAACTGAACCCATTTGTTTCATAATGTTGATGTTTTGCCAATTTCTCAAATGAGTCCCACCTCGTAGAGGATAAGACAGAATCGTAACAAATAATGTCCGCATTTTTTTATGTCTCTTTTAACAAATTAAATTTGATAGCACCATGATTATTATCAATGTTTTTTTGAACTAATTTCATTAAATTTCAAGTATTGATTTGAACTTTTGCCAGGGTTTGAGGAGAATTTAATTGCTTTTCTTTAAAAAAACCTATGACATTATAAACTTGGGAAAGCAAAAGTAATAAACTCATGGGAATAGCTTGAAAAATGTTGAATTTTCCCCAAGGAAAAGTCAATAAATTCCAGTAGAAATATAAGGGTTCTACTTTCATTTTTTCTTGTTGACGTTCAGCTCGAAGTTGATGATAATGAAAAGCTCCACGACCATAATTTAAGTGCTGTTTGCAAAAACTAGACCAGCTTAGATAGTGGGAATGTAAAATGATCGCGTTGGGAAGATACTGCATTTTATAACCATGATACAGCCAGCGATCACAAAACTCTCGATCCTCACCCGCAGCCAAGGGAAAAGTAGTATCAAAAGAACCAATGTGCAAAAATTGTTCCTTGGATAATGCGAAGTTATTGGAAGCAAAAAAAGAGGCTTCCTTATCCTCACAATTGTAATAAGAATAGATATAGTCAATGAGCAATTGACTGGTTTCAGAAAAAATATTATCCGAGAGTTTATTAATTGTATAACCCCCTAACAGATAGTCAGGTTTTTTACTAAATCCATCCGCAAAAACTTGTAACCAATTCACATCGGGCTCACAATCATCATCTGTAAATACGATGTATTTTCCTTTGGCGAGTGTCACGCCGGTATTTCGTGCATTAGCTGGCCCAGCATTGCTTTGAGTCATTAATGTTAAATTAAACTGCTCTCGAAAAGGTTGAACGACTGGCTCTAGAGATGTCGGACTTCCATCATCAACAATAATCACCTCAAAATGATCGCGAGGATAGTTAAGATGCGCGATCGCGTTTAAACATTGAACCAATTTTTGTGGACGAGCATAGGTAGGAATCACGATAGAGAAAAGCAGGGTTTGATCTGTCATCGTCATCTGAGTGTTCAATTTCTAGGGGGACTTATTATGTATAACATAAATTCTTCCGAAATTCACCACAAGTAGATCAAGCCCCAACCCAGATACAATCATACTCTTAATTCGGAATGTCCGCGTATGTCAAGATTCTTAAACATAATTCGGGAGCATCTACTTAGGACGGGGATACTTTTTTAGATGAACTATATAGTAGAGATTTTGGAGCACAAGAATGATGTTTCTTGCCCAAGTGGATGCTTCCCATGATTCACAGTATTTATGAAAATAATCCAGTACAAACAGTTATTGATTCCGGCTCACCATTGTGTCTAATAAAGCTAAAGTTTCTTGTATCATTTTTTCCTCAGAAAAATCCTGCACTCGCAATTGAGATTTTTTCGCCATTGCTTCCATAGCTTGAGGATTTCTTAAAGCCCAACGAATCGCCTCTAATAAATCACAACTGTCACCAGTGCGAGTTAATAAACCATGAACATGATTTTCTATCACTTCAGGAATGCCATTAGTAGCAGAAGCAATCACAGGTAAACCATAACCCATTGCTTCTAAAACAGCAAAAGGTTGACCCTCATAATGGGTGGGAAACACAAATAAATCAGCCCCTTGTAATAATCGAGGTACATCAGATCGATGACCTAAAAATAACACGCGATCATGGACACCATATTCTTTAACTAAATTGACTAAAAATTCCCGTTGTTCGCCATCTCCCACCCAGACAAATTTTAATTCAGGAAATTCTTTACATAAATGGGGAATTGTGGGAATTAAATAATCATAACCTTTTTGAGAACTTAAACGTGCCACTGTTAAAGCTATTTTACTGGTGGCAGATAATCCTAATTCTTGTCTGACTTGAGTGCGTAATTCAATAAGATTTTCCGGTTTCTTGTAAGTAAACTCTTTCGCTCCATTATAAATACAATGTAGCTCATCAATGGGAATTTTAAAAGACTCACAGATAAACTGACAATTATTCTGAGAAACCCCTAACCATTCTTGTTTCCTCTTTCTTGCCCAAGTGTAAAGTTTCTGCTTAATATTACTTAGGGATAGGGGTGCAGGAATTAACTGAAATACGACCAAAGTCGGAATTTTCAATAATCCACAAGCAAGAATACTACCCATGCCATAATCAGGCCAAGGAAGATTAATCATTACCACATCTGGTTGGATTTTCATTAATAATAATAAAGACCTACAAAAATGCGGTAATTTACTTAAATCAAATTGTAATCGTGGCACAATTAGTGAGGGTAATATCGACAAAATACCCAGATTTTTTTCACTAATTTCTTCCCAACTAGGAATCGAAACTTCCGCAATTTCTAAAGGATGATAAGTAATTTCTTTTTCGGTAAAGTCTTTAATTAAAGAAGCCGTACCAGCAGTTTCAGGAAAACCCCCATGAACCTCCCACTTTTCGTGGAAAGCAGCCGAGGCAATTTTGAGGGAATATTCTTCAACACCACCCCGTTGAGTCGAAGGAAAAATCACAAGTAATTTCATGGTAAATTTTCCACAAAAGATTGCATACAAAATTCAAAAGACTGCTGAGGTTGAAAACCTAACATAGTTTTAGCATGAGATATATTCGCGTGAGAATGTTTAATATCTCCCAAACGGGGTTCCTCTAATTTTACCTCTCCCGACCAATGGGGGAAACAAGTTTTTAAGACTTCCACCAGATCGAGTAAAGAAATCACCTCTCCACCACTAATATTATAGGTCATAGATTGACCCGCGGTAAGAGGAACCGTTAAAGCTTGAGAAAAAGTCCTTGCCACATCTTTAACATAGACAAAATCTCGCGTTTGTGTCCCATCTCCATAAATTGTAATGGATTTATTTTCCTGCATCAGTTTCACAAAAACAGAAATCACACCAGAATAAGGAGAATTAGGAACTTGTCGGGGACCGAAGACATTAAACAAACGTAAATTAACCACAGAAATTCCACATTCTGGCGCAAATAAATTCGCGTATTGTTCCCCTACTAATTTTTGCAGACCATAGGGAGAAATTGGGTTAGTGGGATGATTTTCTGTAATCGGTAATTCGACTGGATTTCCATAAACCGCGGCGGAACTGGTAAACACTAAACGGGGAATTGATAAAGCTTTACAGAGTTGAATCACTGCCACCGTAGCCGAGAGGTTATTATTATGAACTTCCAGAGGATCTAACCAAGACTCCGTAACAAAGGGAGTCGCTGCTAGATGAGCTATTCCATCAATAGGTTCGGAAAAATACTCTGGTTTACAGTCAAGAATATTTTTCTGTAAAAAGTGTAACTTAGGGTGTTCTGGTAAGTTATTTAAACTGCCAGTTCTTAAGTTATCAACGACTGTTACCTTGTGAGCATCTGTCAGTAGTTTTTCGGTAACATGGGAACCGATAAAACCTGCGCCACCTGTAATTAAAAAGTGCATTGTTTTCACCTGCTAACTTATTGGGCAATTACTTCCATGATACATCATCATAAAAAAAATTGGCAATATCTTCGGTAATTTCTCGAATCCGATCAACCTCATCTTGATTAAGATTTTTCCTCCAGAGATTAGGAATTATACTAGAATCTCGCTTTAATACATGAACATTTGTCCCTAATTCAACAGCATCTTGTCTATTACAATATTGTTGCATCGTATTTTTAATTTCTTCAGTAAATGGTAGAGATAACCAGGTGTATAGGTGGTCAAAACCTTGGAGAAAGTTGCGGCATAAGTCCTCATGTTTAAGGAATAACCAATCAGGATAAAGTTGTTGGTAAGCATGAATTACATGGTGAAATATTTTCCAACTTAAAGCCGCATCTTCTAAATTATAACCATCACAAGGCGGGCGATCATTTACTTGCTGATAGATCTGTGATACTAAATCTTTTGGGAGGGTAGCCATAAATTCCTTTTGAGTCGAGAAGGATGTTAAAGACATATCCCAGTTAAGTCGTTTAATACTACTAACATAAGCGGCTGGATGTCGAATCATAACTATTACTTGAGCACCATACTCCCTCGCTAACCAATCAGCCGATAATAAACCGATTGGATCTTTAATAAGAAGCCGTTTTTTCTGGATGATTAAACTAATAAGGTTATTTAATCCTCTATATAGTTTAACAATTTGATCAAGTTTGGGCTGATCCCCTAGCCCTTCTGTATAAGTAGATTGATTAGTTAATGCTGAGTAAATAATTCGATCATTAACATATCGTTTAACCCTGGATGATTCCTCTTGGAGAACATAATGATAATGATCAGCAAAGGGAGCTTGACTGAAAAATTTCGGTGTATAAATCAAATGATTAAAGGGTTCATATACTTCCAAAAACTTTCCTGAAAGAGAAAGCATTTTACCTAACCATGTTGTTCCAGAACGATTTGAACCTGTAACTAAAACTGTTTTCATAACAACCCTCTTACCTGATTCAAGAAATACAATTAAAATTGATAAAAAGACCTGAAATAAGGGTGCATCTCATTATGGTAAATACATCCGTAGTTGGTCAATACTGGGTGTCTCCTATAGCATTTCAGACCTACATCTGTAATTATAACCAATAACATATCTACCGAAATGCTTCGCCCTTATAAAAGTGGGATGCACCCTTAATTAATCACAAATATTTTCGACAGATGGGCTCGAGAGCCATCGCCGCGTCTATTTGCATTTCTGGTGAAGGATAATACTTATTTCGACTCCATTTTTGCTGAAAATCTTGACGATCCGGATCTTGAGCCAGATCAATAACTACAGGCTTACCTGTAAAACGACTAATCAATAATTCTGGACTTCCTCGCCGGGAAATGCACTCTACATAATCATCACTATAGGGCTTAATTATATTCATCATTTCTTGATTAATTAACTGAGGAAATTCCCCAAATAATGCCCAAACACTCGAATATCGTTCCCGATAATCAGGTTTTCTTTTAGAGAACCAAAACAAAATTTTGGGAACTGTAATTTTCTCCAATAATAACTTATGATTGTGTACCCAATTCTGTCGAGTTTCATTGATAATGTCTTTCACTTCCGGGTTTTCTGTCAAAAAACCGACTATTTTTCGCCGCCATTTTTCCACAAATCCCTGATTCGGAGGATAATCTTTTTCTAATAATTGCTTATAGGCATCTTCAGCTCCAATTTTCACCCCATCTGCGCGTCGGGTTAAATATTCTAACCCGCCACTATCAAACAGAGAATTACTTTCGCTTCTTCCCGACATTACTTGCACAATGACAAACTTAGCTTGATTAATATATTTCCATAACTCCTCATGTTTTAAAAAGAAATAAGGACCCGCACCACCGTACCCTAAATTTAATGTGGGCAATTGCAGTTCCTCCTGTAATAATGAGGGATAGGGTTTGGGACATAAACAGCCAAAAGTTTGAGCAGCTCCTAGACAAACAAAATATTGTCCTGGTTGTAAGTTTTCCGGTTTCGGTCCCCGAAAATCAAGTCCTGTATCGTCCAGAAAATAGCATTGATAATCAACTATTTCCCAGTGTATCTCTTGATATCCCATTGTTTTTGCTTATTGAGAATAAAATCTAATTTCCACCATTCATCATATCAGTTATGATTACTATTTTTTAGGTGAATGATTGTGGTATTCTTGCCATTTTGACCATAAAGTCTGTCGCCAAGATTGTGGTAAAATTAATCTAGCTAAGGTAAAACTATTCTGTTTTAACTGATGCAGTACCCGATGTTCATAGGGCCAGAAAGCTTTTTGTAAAGATTGCCAGATGTTTTCATCTGTAATCTTTTGTGCCAACAAATATTGCTTGAGCCAATTTAAGAAAAATAAGTGGCTACGCTTTTGTTGACCTGTTCTTCGGGCTACAGCCACACAAGAATCAGAGTGTTTACGGTATCTGGCTCCCCAAGCCCCAGTAACGAAAGTCGGATATTTCAGAAAAATTTTCGCATATAAGGCTTGATCATCATACATTCCCTTAAAACAGTCTTCCCACCCACCTATTTCTTCCAGAATTTTTCGCGGAATCATTAAACTACAGGTACAGGGTGCAGAAATTTTTTGTTCAACTAATAAGCTGAATAGGGTTGGGGGATTTACCAAAATCTCTGTATCAATCCCTAATTCATAGAGATAATCCTCTTCCTGTGCCTCTGTATTGTTACTCCAACTATACCACTTTTGGGTATTCCCATAAACAAATCCAGCTTGAGGGTAGGCATTGAAAATATTTAGATACAATTCCAAATTATTTTCCAACCAAACATCATCAGCATCCAAAAATGCGATGTATTCCCCTCGAGCATAGTCTGCTCCTAAATTACGCGCTGCACTTGACCCCCGATTTTGATGTCCTTGATGTTCCAAATAACGGATTTTATTCGGGTATTGTTGGGCATATCTTTGGGCAATTCCGGTACTTTTATCGGTTGAGCCATCGTCAACCAATAAAAGTTCCCAGTTTTGATAAGTTTGGTTAAATACACTTTGGATCGCTTCTTCAATAAACATTTCTTCATTGAAGAAATTGATGATCACTGAAACCAAAGGTGTCTTATTCATCAACCATTTATTCTCCTTTTTGTTTCATCGCTCTAACCGTGATTAAAAGTTCATAGCAAGGATCTTTATAATCTAAGTCTTCCTGACTTAATTCCTCTTTAGCTACGCCTTCTAAAAAGGCAATAGAAGCTTTAACATTTCCATGAACTTCTATTTTAATATTATCGGGCGGAAAAAACTCCTCAAAGAGACGACGCACGGATAAGCTAGTAAAAGACCAACACCAATAGGCAGCCCATTCATCCGTCGATAATTGACTAATTCCGGGTACTGTTAATAAAACAACTCCACCGGGTTTAAGGATACGATAGATGGTTTCCATTGCCCCACGAAAATCATATACCAAGTGGAGAGTCTGAGTCAGAATAAAACAGTCAAAAGTATCAGAAGGAATTTGCTCCGCATGAGTCAGATCCCCAATAAATGTAGCAATTGGGTTGCCCTCTTTGACGTGCAATACATCTCTAGTTGTGACGCGATCACCTCCAAATTTTTTGGTATAGGAATCATCCCCAATTTCTAAAACTCGACCTTGAATATCACCCGCGTGATTATTTAAGAATTTTTCAATGTAATAACGATCAATGGCAAGACCGCGATCGAAACCAAATTCTCGGCTAATGGGTGTTAATTTTCCAAAACTTCCAAAATTAACCCAACCCACAGCCGGGGGAAACTGAGTCCCTAACAAATTTTTTATTAGAGAAGTTACTCGTTTTAACAGATTCTTCATAGTTTTTTTCCAAGGTTGAATTTGTCGGTAAATTTTGGCTAAGATCAGATGACGATAAGGCCAGAGGAGTTTCTGAACTACTTGATCAAGTTTGGGATATTTTTTCTCTTGTTGAGATAAATACTCTTCTAACCAAGTTAAGAAAACTTTCCTCGCAGTGTAAGTCTTTCCGGTTGAATGGGAAACAGAACAACAAGCTTGGGGATGTTGTCGATAAAGATACCAGCATTCACTGGATAAAAATGCCGGAAAGTTTAAACATAGTTTAGCATGAAACGCTTGATCTTCATACATCCCTCGAAAAGAAACTTCATATCCTCCTACTGATTCTACACTACTGCGTCTTACTAAAATGTCACACAAAGAAGCCCATTCATCTTGTAAAAAGAGTAGCAATAGATCAGGTGGTTGAATAATGGTATTGAGAGGTAAATCAAACTTTTGTAAAAAATCACGATTTTTATCCTCTTCATTTCCCGTCCAACTATACCACCATTTTGTCCGACCTCCTACCAAAGCTATTTCTGGGTAAGTTTCCATAATGGCAACTTGTTGTTCTAGTTTTTTGGGCATCCAGAGATCATCACAATCTAAGAAACCGATATAGGTTCCTTGAGCACGGGTAATCCCTAAATTTCGAGAAGCACTCATGCCTCGATTTTGATGATCGTTATGTTCCAAATAACGAATTTTTTCCGGGTATTTTTCTGCATAGCATTGCGCGATTTCCGTACTTTTATCCGTTGAACCATCATCCACTAATAATAGTTCCCAATTTTCATAGGTTTGGACGAGAACACTTTTAATCGCATCTTCAATGAATGCTTCTCCATTGAGGAAAATAGTGATAATTGAAACCAGTGCTTTCTTAGACATTTTTCCTGTGATTCTTCGTTAATTTTTGTGGTTATTTATAGAGTGTTTTAACCCTAAATAATTTGCTCTTTCTCTACCATTAATGTTAAAGAAAGCATGAAAAATTTGCAAAGCTTTTTCCCTAGAACATAAACCATTTTTTACATAGTACCAATTTTCCACCTCTGTTTCCAGAACGATTTGCCTAACATTGACGGCAACCTTTTCAAAACCCAAAAAACTTAAAACAGCTAACCGATGATGTCCATCACCCATCAGGGCTTTTTTTTCCCCATTCTGACGAACTAAAAGGGTTACTTCTGGATAGGATAAATGCCATAAGGGATGATAACCTTTTTGTAAAATCCTTAAAATTTCCAGAGTCAAATTCCATTCAACCTCCAAAGTATACCGATCATCTGGTTGATACCAAAGATTACGACCATATTCCCATAATTCTTTAGTCATCTTTCCCTCCACTTGATCATAATACCATCCAAAAGGAGTCCCACCCACTTCACTCTCCTCTGAGGTAATCCCTCCCCAAGGCCATGTGCCTAGATAAAACTTAAATCCAGTTAGCTCTGATGGTTCTTCTCGCTGATGTATCCAGAGCAAGTCTTCTAAGCTCTCGATAGTATTGATTTCCGGGTGATTGAAAAATTGAAAAAATGTTGTTTCTTCTAGGGAAATATCTGGATTATTGCTAAATTCTTTGAGGAGAGAGTAGTAAGAATTCCATCCATCATCTGCTAGGGAAAAGCCAAATTCATCGGTAATTTGATTCATCGACAGTTGGATTAACCTTCTCTGGAGAATCATTTTCAAAAAACCTATAATTTGGCTTCGTGTTAGGCGAATCCTAGAGAGTAAGCGATGCCATAACGATACAGCTAGAGGATACTGACAAGACCATAATTCCTGTCTAAATCCTTGCCAAATATTTGCATCTTTGATCCCTTTGGCTAATAAATAATTATTGAGCCATTGCAAAAATCTTAGTCTGGTTTGGTGATATTGTTTGTGTTCCTTTTGTTCACTACAACTTTCAGAATGTTGGCGATACTTTGCCCACACTTGATCAGAAACATAGATGGGAGATTGAACAAGCACTTTGCTAAAAAATACTTGATCTTCATACATAGTACGGAAAGATTCTTCAAATTTACCTATTTCTGTAAAGACTTCCCGACGAATTAAAGCATTACAAGTGGTAGGAGTTTGACATTTGTTTTGCAGTAACAGTAGAAATAAAGTAGGTGGTTGGACTAATGTATTCGCTTTGACACCTAAATCATAAAAACGATCGCGTTTCCCATCTTCTGGGTTCCCTGTCCAACTATACCAAATTTCTGTGCGACCATAAACCATCGCGGCTTCTGATTCTGATTCCAAAATCGCGACTTGTTGTGCTAATTTTTCGGGAAGCCAAATATCATCAGCATCTAAAAAACCAATATATTTCCCCTGAGCATGATTGATTCCTAAATTCCGAGCAGCACTCATGCCTCGGTTTTCATGATCCGGGTGATCTAAATAATAAACTTGTTGTGGATATTGCCTCGCGTATTCTTTGGCAATTACTGTACTTTGATCCGTAGAACCATCATCAACTAATAACAATTCCCAGTGAGGATAAGTTTGAGCAAAAATACTGGCAATTGATTCTCGGATATACTGTTCTCCATTCAAAAAAATGATAATACATGAAACTAAAGGTTTTTCCGAGCTATCCCAAATCATAAAGACTCTCCTGTTTTCACTCTTGATTTTACCACCATTTTTTTAACTGTTGGGCAAATTCTTTTTGACTCCAATTTTCTACAGGTAAACGGGGTAATTCATAGTTTTTTTGATATTCCCAAACTGTTTCTATTTTCGTGGAACAAGCACAATTAAAACCCGCAGATTGGACTAGAGGTAAAGTTTCTGGACTATAAGCTCCAAAGGGATAGGCGAAACTTTTTAGCTGTTGGCCAGTTATTTCTTCTAATGTTTGTTTACCCCTGGTAATTTCCTGATTTTGCCAAGTAGAATCATGGGCTGATAAATCAGGATGGGTGACGGTATGTCCCCCAATTTCAATGAGTCCACTGGTTTGTAATTCCCTGACTTGGGCCAGGGACATAGGGAAGTTTTGGGGACGGGGAACAACATTAACCACTGACTGTTGAATAATTTGCCTAATTGCCTCTTGTTGTAAGTTGTCTGGTAAAGGTTGTAATAATTGCCAAATCTCAAAATATAGTGCATGACGCGAACCGGGTTTTCCTGCGGAAGCTTTTAAATGCCGATCGCGCTCATAGTCAGCTTGAGTATAATTAGCAACCGCTCCCATTTGCCAAGCATAATTTTGCTGATTTATGGTTAGGGTTAAAGTTTCCGGTAATTTTCCCGGAAGTAATAGTAATCTTTCCAAGTCATCCCACCAATATTCCCTCTGAGTACCAATATATCCACTAGCCAGAAAAAATGTCGCGGGAATCTCATATTTTTCTAACAAGGGTTTAGCATAAAGAAAATTATCGGCATAACCGTCATCAAAGGTAATTACTACGGCTCGATCTGGAATTTTACCCTGATGATAATACTTAACGAAATCTTGTAATCTCAGCGGATGAAAATGTGTTTTTAAATATTCTAAATGGGCGGCAAAATTATCGGGTGATACACATAATCCCCACAGATCGCGATCGGTATCAATAACTCGATGATACATGAAAATTCCCGCCTGATGAGAACCTTTCTTTTTGATTTTCCTGAGAATAAACTGTAATTTACTAACGATTTTCATAGAATTACCTCCTATTTTGTGATTCTAGTGAGCTTTTTTGACTATTTATCGATGATGGGCAAACTGTGATCATTCTTGATATGGAAGCTGGGTAATGCCAATAATGAATCCGTCATTTTACCTCGCCTTGATTGATCAAGAATTATACCATATTCATAACCTGATATACCGGCTAAATATTGCCAGACAATATTTGATTTATCCCGGTGATAAACATAGGTGTTGATAGGCATAGCTAATTCATTTTGGAATATTTGATAGGATTGTTTCAGACTTGATATTGTTTGATTTTCGGGACGGCGACTCAGACCTCGACTAGCAAAATTTAATCCTTTGCCTTGTAATTGTCTAATTTTTTTCCAAGGTATTAAAGAAATTTCTTCGCCAGTTAAAGGTTCATGGGTCACTAATTTACCGATTTCATCAGCATATAAACATAAGGTAGCTGAAAAACCATATTTTTCTAATAAAGGCCAAGCATAATTGAGGAAATTTTCTTCACTATTAGCAAAGACAAGTATTACTTTTTTTCCAGGTAAAAAACGGTGATGATTCACCAGTTTTCCCCATTGTTGAAAAGTGGTACTTTCATAGCCCTGATTTTGTAAGTATTGTAAATGATCGGCTAAAATTTCAGGGGTGACACTATGATCTGTAACCTCGGTAGTAATTCGGTCATAAACTAATATGGGTAATTGGGTCGTGGTTTGCCAAATTAAGGATTCAGCAGTCTGGGCAGGTAAATCCACATAGTCAACTAATTCAACGGTTTGGGGTTTCGGAGAATGATTAAACCATTGAGGAAATTGACGTTTTTGCCAGAGTTGGATTCTATATAAAGGTGTTTGCACTTCTTTAATATATTGTAATTGGCGAGATTTGCCAAAGGTTTCCCCAATCACTTTCCCCCCAAAAGCATGACCCCACTCAAAACCCGGATTTTCAAAATCATCTTGAATACAATTAGAATGGCACATTAATAAATAACCCCCTGTGTTTAAAGCATTAATAAATTTTTTACTAACTTGCTCAAGTTGAGGTTGACCCGATAAATAAAACAGTGCTTCGCTACATACAATTAAATCAAATTTTCCGGGTATTTCTTCGTTACTATAATCAAGTTTATCATAGGCAACATGGGAATATTTTTGACACAGTTTTCGGGTTTTTTCTAGGGCTGTTAGGGAAATATCTGCGGCTAATAATTTTTGCACACGGGGCGCTAATAGATAGGTAAAATCACCAGCAGCACAAGCCAATTCTAGTGCAGATTCGATGGGGACATCGGGTAAAACAGCTAAGGTTTGTTGATATTTTGTTTTTTCATAAATATTCTCATAATTCCAAGGTACGGCATCATTAGCAAAGAGGGTTTCAAAGTGAGATTCAGGATTAACTGCATAATTTTCTGTATTGGAGTCGGGAAAACTTGCTCTTTTTATTGTTTGTAATTGAATTTTTACCTTCGGTAATAATAATAGAGCCACCCAAAGTAAATGTTTTATTTTTTGTTTCGCAAAATGCCAGTTCATGGGTAACTGATAATTTGTAAATAATTCAAAATTTGCCAGAAAAGTTCTCATTCTTCTTGACATTAATCGGTCCTGAGATCTTTGCCCAATTAAATTTTCCGCAAACCAGTAAGTTTTCTGGGCAAAATCATGTGTGCCAGAATGTTTTTCTAAAGCTAGTAAAAAGCTTTTGAGATTTTCTTGAAAGCTCGGCCAAACATGATACCATTCTTGACGAGATATAGCCGTTGTAACCAAGGCATGAGTTAAAATACAATTAGCGGCTATATAGGGATTAAGTTTAATGGGAGTTGCTGGGATTAATTCTAATAATTCCCGAGCATCCTTACCTCCACCAATTAAATAACCGGCACAAGCATAAAGCAGATCAAATTCATTGGCGACAAGTCTTTTTGGTGGCATTCCCTGGGGATAAACGGGATGAGAAATTTCCGGATCGGGTGCGTGTCCCCTCCTCAAAACTTCACAGCCTGCCAGGAGTAACTGCTTACCATTACGACTCATCGAATAAGGACTCATTCGATAGGCCGCTAATATTTCCTCGACTGCGCCAAAACGGACTCCCGTCCGAGCGATCCTTTGCCACAATGCCCAATCTTCACAGGAACGTAATGAATGATCAAATTTTCCTAAATTTTCAACCAGATATTTAGGTACTAAAAAAGTATGTACTACTGACACACAATATTGAGTGAAAGGAACAAATAAATCTCCTGTTGAACTGGGAAAATTTGTTGATACGACCTCACCATTGGGAGTAACATAAGCCCACCCACAGTAAACTACATCTAAACTCGGATCATCTTTTAATTTCTGGGTCAGTTTTTCTAAATGTTGTGGATAAATCCAGTCATCAGCATCCAAAAAGAGTAGCCAATCATAATCAGCATTAATAACCCCCGTATTTCTCGCGCCACTTAAACCTTGATTAGTTTGATTAATTAATCTAATTCGTGGCTCTTGCTGTTTTAAATCCTCGACTACCGTGATAGTATCATCGGTGGAACCATCATTAACGACTATCGCTTCCCAATCCGAGAAAGTTTGTTCCCGCAAAGATTCTAAAGTTTTCGCGATCGTTTGGGCGGCATTGTAAGCAGGAATAATGACAGATACTTGAAGACTCATAATGACAATCCCTATTTCTAGTTAATTTGATCTATTTGATATTCTACTATTTCAATTAGTATCTTCCAACTGTTGTTCTCAATCTCTCACTAAAAAGCTTGATCAGGCATTCGTGCATAAATAGTCATTTGAGCATCATGGAGCATTTTAATGTTACTTGCCAGTTTTTTATCATCCCACCAATGAATCAAAATAGATTTGTGACGCTCGGCAATTACTAAAGCTGGAGTTCCAGCAATAATTTCAGGTTCTACTGAGTAAAATCGTTTTAGATAAGCAGTTCCCCAGTATCCTCCAGATTCGATATTCAAAGGCATTAACCACAACACTAGCAATAACATACCTGTTTGCACCATAGCTCTGGCTTGGGATCGCGTATAAAGCTCCCAGACAAAGAATATGCTTAAAGGAATAGGAGCCAATAACAAGACATAGCGATTTGGTAAACCATAAGTAGGTATTGATCCGGCTCTTGATTTGGCTATGATCAGAGCCACTAGTATTAAATTACTCAAAAATAACAGCAATCCTAAAGCTCGATGTCTTTCTTTGTCTTGGTAACGCCAAATTGTCCAAATAGTTAACCCAACACTCGCTAACATTAAACCAAATATCACGAGAAAAAATAATTTCCATCTATTTAATACTGGTGTTCCCACACTCATGGCTATAAGCTGGGCAGCTGTTTTGAGAGTGATTTTCCAACTGGGACTGAGAGGATAGCCGCCAGGACGTTCGTAACCGATGAAGTAAACTGCCAGTAAAGCTAGGGAAACTATAATACAGCAGAGTAAAAACATGTTGCTCCGTTGAGATTGTCCATTCTTTTTGGCTTGATGCCAATTCTTGAAACTACAATAACTTAACCAGCCAGCAAAAAAGATGAAAAATATTAATCCAGCTCCCCCACACAGGGGCAATAAAATTAGAGTAACTCCGGCAAAACCAGCTGATAATGGAGTATCAAAATCGGGCTTAATTATCATTAACAAAAGCATGATAAAAATTAAAGCCATTGGTAATATAAAAGAAATCTGCCAGCTAAACAGAAAATTTTCCCAATGATCTAAATGTAGCAAAGTTAAGGGGATCAATCCATCAACAATTTTGGTTTTACCACTTCTTAGATGTCGCATACCCAAGATAATTAAACCGCTAACTATGCCCATTAAGACAGTATCAAAATACATTCCTACTCGAAAATCACCATGAGTAATTTTGAGGAGTATCAACAATAGTAATCGGGTGAAAGGGTTACGATGTTCAGCATTTTGTTCCCATAACCACTGAAATAAATTAGGTTCATTGCCAGTTAATGGAGCTACCGCCAACCAGTCTTCAAATATGGGCATATTTTTGGCATAAACTAAGATCGTAGCGAAAATCATTAGCATCATAAACGTCCAAATGCTCCAGACAATAATTTGAGCAATGCGATCACTTTTAATGAAATTAAGTAATTGTTTCATAAAGAAATTATCCTCTGGGCAGGATTGTAAGCAGGAATAATGACAGATACTTGACAACCCATAAATTAAAACCTATTTTTGAGTAGTGGGTAGGGAAGGATCATAAAAATTATGATGATGGCAAAATTTCTAGGGAGTCTTTTGAACAGAACTTGGTAAAAGATTCGTTTGTAGTAATTTTTGCCGAATAATTTTTTCTACTAATTGATTTCCTTCACGATTCCAGTGTCCATCCAGTTTATAAAACAATTTTTCTAGGGGAATTTGCCTCATTTCTGGTAAAAGATGAATCACCGGAAATTGCTCATTTTTTCCCAATTCATTTAGGAGATCATAAGGTTCTGTAAAATTGGCCGTTGCTGGGTCTAATTTAGGAATGACAACTAACACCATAGGAATGTGTTTTTGTTCACACAGTTGGTGCATTTTTTTGAGATAAGATAGGGAAATATGCCAATATTTTAAACGTTCCTGGCGACTACTGGTGGGATAAGCTACCATACCCAAGTTAACTCTAATATCATCTTGATATTCTTTAGCAATATCGTTTTGTCTTTCCAAAGCAATTTTTTCTTTTTCCCTTTGTTGGAGCGACTTCTTGAAAGTAACAATGCTTCTAACTAGATGAGATTTATAAAGGACTGACCGAAGGAAACTTCTAATTTTAGAGGATGGTGTTGCTGGAGATATCTCATTTTTTGATGAAGATGTAGAATCAGTAGGTTTTTTGAATTTTTTTTCTAAGACTTTGTTACGATAATCCCAAGGCCAGTTTAGAGTCGTAAATTTCACAGAATCTTCGGATAAAAATTTAGCTTGTTGTGTATAAAAATAATCGTCGCCGACATCATTTCCTAGGAAAAACCCTTCGATGACTAAATCGGGTTTAATCGCTGTAATTAACTCCTGTAAATAGAGAAATTCTAAAAAGGGGCTATACCCAAAAACTCCAGCGTTTAAAACTTCTATTTTTTTATTAGAATTTTCATTCAGATTTTTTTCTAATAAATAGACCATTGATTGTTCTAAGGGTACACCGTATCCTTGCACCATAGAATCACCTAAAAATAAAATTCGGAAAGTTTGAGGATCTTTGGTAATCGAACGCTCCCGATCTCGCATTCCTAAACCATTATTTTCCCATAAATAATCATATTCTACCTCTTTATGACGATAACGAAAATTAGGTTTGAGTCGATGATGTCTTGAGGGTGAAAACTCATAAGCTTTTTGCTGTTTCTGAATTTTTTCGATACCATAATGGGAATTATACCAAGCGAGAGAGCGCAGAATAATTTCTCCCAATAATAAAGAGAAACAGAAGGAAATTAAAACCGTTGTTAATTGTAATAATAATAGGCGTTGAGCAGAGCGAGTTTTATCCATTTTTTATAGTCCTTGTGGATGGGAAGAGGATCAGGGTATCAGGGAAAAATTCTGTGAGAAATTCATCTAATTTTTTTGCCGCTTACCCAATTTTTTCCGGCGAGTAATTGCCCGTTCATAACTCGCTTCTTGTAATTCACTAATCCGGTGAGCATTATAGTTATTTAAAAGGTGTTCACGGGCTAATTCTCCTAATTTAATTCTTAATTGAGGATTAGTCAATAAATCACAAACAGCATCAGCAATTTGTTGAGGGTGTCGAGGCGATACCAATTTTCCGACTCTTCCCCCATCTAACATATCTAACATTCCTCCGGCATTACTACCAACAATTGCTCGACCGGCTGCCATAGCCTCTAAACAAACGCAGGGGAAATTCTCCCATAAGCTAGGGAAAACACAAATATCTGTTTGTGCTAGAATGTTCGGAATTTCTTCTGGTGATACACTCCCTACAAATTCTATTGAATTAATAACAGGTTGTAACATATTTTCTAAATATTCCTGCATATTGATATGAGGAAGAGGAGAAGGTTCCACACTACCAACGAGTTTAAACTTAACTTGAGGATGGTGGCGTAAAATTAGGGGAATGGCATTCCCTAAGTCGATGACTCCTTTACGCACTTCCAGACGACCAATAAAACTGACCACGTTAGTTTCTGTATTGACGGGAATTTTTAATAACTTTTCCAGGGGAGTATAAGGATAAGGAACACAAGTCACTATCTCTGGATTTAATTCCCATTCTGCCATCATTTTTTGTCCTAAATCTTGAGAAGGACTAACAATTTCATCAGCCTCTAATGCGTGTAAACGTTCAATCTTATTGATTTTTAAGGTGTGTTTGCGATGGCGATTAAATTCGTGATTATATCCCCAAGCTGGTAGCTTGAGATGGAGCAATGATTTAAGAAAAAAGATGATTTTTTTTCTTAAATCAGGCTCATAATAATTCAATTTTAATAGTAAAATTGCGGGAGTATGCAGTTTTAAAACTAGAGGAATATCTGGCACTTTTGCGACGGCTGTACGAGCTTCAGCCAAACAATCTGGGCCTTCTAATATATCAAATTTTACTTTTTGATGACGTTCGGCAAATATATCTCCAACTAATTCTACAAATTTTTTTTGATTAGTTTCTAATAATCGATGGACAATCACTCCATCTTCGCTTTCCATACCACTACGTCGCTCACTCCCAGTAAATACTTCGACATGATGTCCTCTTTGTTGTAACATTCGAGCGGCTTGATAGACGTAAGTTGCAATACCACCATAGGCGGTATCGGGTGGATATTCATAACTAATAAAAGCAATTTTCATGACGTTCTAGTTGTGCTAAGGTTTATTAATCATCATCTGCCTTGCCAATGAAGCAATTGAGCCTTTAACCAACGGTAAATAGGACTAGGTAGTAAACTTTCCGCCGTCAACTTTAGTCGTTTCTTCCAGTTCTTCTTTATAGGTTTGGACTCTGGGCTTACTTCCTGTCGCCAGCTAAGATCAAACTTGAGATTGACAGAAATACGGTTATTATTGTTAGGTCTAAGTTCTTTTCTCTGATTTTTGGTGAAATCATCACTCCTAGATCCATCCGCGGATTCCCCGGAAGGACGAAAAGCCATTATGAATTGGTCACGGATTTTTTCAACCATTTTTGTGGCTCGTTCGGAACATTCCTTGGCTTTTGTCCTTGCTTCTTCTGTCATACAGTAATCAAAGGCTTCCTGTAAGGTCTCATCCGTCAGTTCATTAGCCATAAAGATCACTGGCCAACCGATAGTTTCCGCCTGACGTTTTACTTTTAAGCTGTCACCACCTACATCAATGGAGATGGTAGGAACTCCATTTTTCAGAGATAACACAGTACCATGTAGACGAGTTGTAATCACTAAATCCATACGAGCAAGAAGAGACTCAATCTCAGCAGAACTTCGCAATCCTGTCCTATTCACATCTAAACGGGTATCGATTGACACCACTGACATTTCTCGTGATGCCACAAATCGTTGAATAACATCATAAGCAATTTGTTCAAAAGGAGCATCATAAGGTTCAACTAAGCAAATCCCTACAACAGGTACTAATTTCTGACGGGAGAGAAAGGTAATATCAGGGCGACTACAGAGATCACTACTTCGTTCTAACAATACATCAAATGGATTCCATTGGTGGAGCGGCTCAAGCATTGTCAGATCAAGTCCAATGGTACAACAGTTAGAAAAACGTTCAATAAAGTCTGCTTCTCCTACTCTATTTCCAAAGGGGCCACATACATAAATGGCATGAGTATAGTCTTCGGGATTTGCTAACTTTAGGTCAATGCCACCCCCAAATGGGGGATAAATGGCAATATCATAGGGACAGTCTATATCTTCGAGCCAATCACAGACCAGTTCAGCCGCTAATAAATCACCAGCTGTTGCAGACCCATCTTGATTGCTGAAGCATCCTGCTACAACTGCTTTCATCAATAACCTCCTTGATTCTGATTGCTAAAACTTTTGACTTGCCAAATACCCGGGTGATAGCAGGAAAGGTAATTAAAAACGGATAGCTGGGATAAAGCTTTGCCAGAACTCAAGCCCTCTTCCTTTAATCCTAGGTTGTGCCAAGGACTAAGGAATCTCACATAGGGTTTTTGTCGACCGAAAAAAGCCTCTTTTGTGAGCAATATTTTGCCAATGAAAGGTCTTAAGAAAATGGTAACTAATGAAGTAAAAAACATAGCCATAGGGTGGTTAATAATTAAGGTGATTTCTTCTCTATTAACTCTTGGGTAAGTGGCAAATCTTTCTTGCCTAACTCCCAGAGCATTGTTCTGACGAGCAACCGGCAAAGTTTCTTCGGTACTTCCATCTAAATGAGTAAAATATTTGAACACTTTTTGGGAAAACCATGATTCCTGGGTGCATAATAAGGCCCTAGACTTTAGGTAGTAAGACTGATTTTCTTGCCTCCTCATAGTTTTTTCTGTAATACTTGAATTGTGCATGAAAAATTTACCATCATTAAATCTGTTATCAATGTACTTCTGGGGTCTTATACTGGTGTACTCCATCGGTGCTGAATGAGGATGCTACCATATCCATGTTCCGTCAACACAGGACGATCGCGTATTTTTCCCTCTTCGACTTCAAAAAAAGTGACTGATTTGACATCATCTTCATATTCTCCATCGCACATGAGTGCAGCATTGATCCGATAGCGTCCAGGGATAAGCAACAGTTCATCAATTTCGCAAACGAACTTTGCACCATTCTCTGGATTAATCAAATCCTCTTGACTAGACATAGCAGAATCAAAAAACGTTACTGGCTGACCGAGTTGATCATAGATCGTGAAACAGCATGACATTCTTGGCAAAATTCCAGTGGTATGGAAAATGAAACGAGCAGGGCGACCCGTTGCTAAATTAGTTACCCGAAAACTCTCACCAGTCGTAATTTCCATGTGAGCCAGTCGCACCCGCCCGTTTCCTCCTCGTTCTGTTCTTTCTAAAAGATTTTGTGATGCTGCTTTCTCAAGAATTTCTAAATAAGTTGTCACTGTTGCAGATGCAGTGCCATCAGCAATTACAGTTCCTTGTTGAAGTAAAATGCCGCGCTTGCATAATGTTTGCATCACTCCCATGTTGTGACTGACAAATACTACAGTTCGTCCCTGCTTCGCGACATCATCCATTTTCCCCAAACACTTTCTTTGAAAAGCGGCATCACCCACTGCAAGAACTTCATCAACAATTAATATCTCTGGTTCTAAATGGGCCGCAACCGCAAAAGCCAGACGGACATACATTCCTGATGAATACCGTTTGACAGGAGTATCTAAAAACTTTTCGATTTCGGCAAATTCAACAATTTCATCAAATTTGTTCTTGATCTCTATTTTACTCATTCCCAAAATAGCCCCGTTGAGATAGACATTTTCTCGTCCGGTTAATTCGGGATGAAAACCTGTACCGACTTCCAGTAAACTAGCCACTCGTCCATTGATGGTAATCTGTCCAGTTGTTGGTTCAGTAATTCTGCTTAAAATCTTCAGTAAGGTAGACTTTCCTGCCCCATTTCGACCAATAATTCCAATACAATCCCCCCTTTGAATTTCAAAGGATACGTCTTTTAATGCCCAAAATTCTTCCGAAGTAGGTTCGGGGATTTTTTGACCCGAAATCGTTGACACTAATTGACGTTTCAGCCAATTTGCGCCATCAGTAATCCGATCGCGTAACGTGGGAAAACCTCCGACAATTGAGCCTCCTTGAACTTGATGACCAATAATATATTTTTTACTGAGGTTTTCTACCTTAATAATTGGCTCTGACACGATGTTATTTCCTATCTAAATCACATCAGCAAAGGTGCGTTCCATTTTGCGAAAATACCAAATTCCACTGGCTAAAAGCAGAGCTACTAAAATCATTGATAGCGTAAATCCTGGCCAATAAATTTGATAATTCCCCCCTAAAATTGCCCACCTAAAACCATCAATGACACCAACCATTGGGTTTAACGAATAAAGTAAACGCCACTTTTGAGGGATAAGATCACTACTAAAACCCACGGGCGAAACATACAAACCAAACTGTACAATAAAGGGAACTAAATAACGAAAATCCCGATATTCTACATTTAATGCTGCTAACCAAAGTCCTCCTCCCATCGCGGCCATAAAACCAATCAAAATAAAAATCGGTAAAGTCAGAATCCGCCAGTCTGGGACGAAATTGTACCAGGCCATAACTCCTAATAAAATCATGCCAGAAATCAGAAAATCGACAAAACTGACAATGACTGAACTCCCTGGAACTATTAAACGAGGAAAATAAACTTTGGAGATGAGATTAGAGTTAAAAATTAAACTGTTACTACACTCCGAGAGTGCATTAGAAAAGAATTGCCAGGGCAGAAGTCCTGCAAATACCAGGAGGGCATAAGGTGTATTGGGAGGGTGCGGAACTTTGGCTAATTGACCAAAGATTACGGTAAAGACAATCATGGTGACGAAGGGGCGCAGGAGGGCCCAAGCAATCCCGATCGCGGTTTGTTTGTAACGGACGAGAAGATCACGCCACGCGAGGAAGTAAAATAACTCCCGATAGCGCCACAAGTCTTGCCAATATTGGCTCTCGAACCGACCGGCCTTAATTACTAATTTCTGATGGGTCATCTTTTTTCCCCCTTGGAGACTCCAAACCTAGCTGCACTCAACGCACAGGGTGAGAGGAAAAGGGGGCTTTGTCTATGCAACATAGCTATGGCTTTGAGAAAATCAGACAACTGCTGCACCTCCCAAGTGGTGGCTCTCTCTGGCATACCTGTTGACCTGACAGGAACTAGCCTAACAATCTTGTTCTTGAAATATCTGCACCCAAGTTTTTCTGGTCTATCAAGAACTCTGTTACTATAGCACGTTCTTGTCGTTTTTTTTCGTAAAGAAGTGTGAAGAAACATTAACATTTATCTGAATTATGAGGGAGAAAAAAATTGGTTAATAATCCGCATTAACCCCCCTTCAAAAAGATAACAAATCATTTTGAGTACCCCGATAATCTATAGAGAGAGATGAAAAGGATCACGTCTTGTCTTGAGATCCATATCGTCAATAATCAAGACTGACGTGAAAAGATTTTGCCTTAAGAAAGCCTGTTTCTGGTTCTTTTCCAGAAGAGCCAAATTCCTTGAAGTTTACTCAGGGATATTTGTCCCTGAAGTGGTAATGTTATTAACGATGTCAATAAAATCCGTAAAAAACGATACCACAAAACTCCCTTATTACAATGTTTTTCTAAACTTAGTAAATAACTATAAATACTGTGTTTTATTTTCAAATCTTGGTTACGACTGGTAATTGAGGAGGGTTGATGTATCACTCTGATTTTTGGGGTCAATGCGATAATATGACCTTTTTTTTTGTACCGTCGACAGAAATCAAAGTCTTCATAGTATAAAAAATAATCGGGATCAAATTGAGGAGTTTCTGTAAAATTTTTCAAGGCAATTAACAAACTACATCCTGTTACCCAGGGTTGTTCAATATAAGGGAGACTTTCCGATTCTGATGATAAAAAATGATGGGCTGTAATTACACCTTTCTCCTTGATAAAGTTTCCTCCCCCAAACCAAACTTGGCCCGATTCTTCATAAACCGTTGTTCCCAGAATGGATACCTCTGGATAACTTATAAAAAAGTCTCGTGCGATTTTAAGAGAATTGGTTTCACCCAAATAAGCATCAGGATTAATGAGCCAAACAAGGGCTTGAGAATTTTGCTGATAAATCAACTTTAAAGCTAAATTACAAGCTTTCCCAAACCCTAAATTTTCCTGGGCATCTAGGATCACTATGGAATTATGCTCCTCGCCCTGAGCCTGGGTGGGAAGGGGGGGGTTTAAGATTAATTCATCATCGGGAGAATTATTGACGATAATGACTTGATAAGAAACCTCCTGATTTTGAGGCAGAGAAGCTATTAACTTCTCAATCAGATGAGATGAATAATAATTAACAACTACAAAATAAATCACGTCAATCAGGTATATTTTCCTAGAAAAGTAGAGTGAGAAACTTGGTTTATGGAACAATACCTTCGCCAATTTATCGGCTATTAATACTATAGATAAAAGGAAACGGCAGTGCCGTTTCCCTACCCATTATACCTGTAGGGAAACGGCAGTGCCGTTTCCCTAACCCTTGTGAAGAATAAAACCCTGTCGCGATTTTTGGGAAGGGATTTTTCCTGAGCTACCCCCAAGGTACTTTAGGAGAAATCCCCCCACAAGGTACAATTGGGGCGGAGGTATTTTTCCATAATATCGGAGTACAAATTAAAACAATCTTAATTCGTAGGTTCGGTTGAGCTACGAAACCCAACATATAGTGTTAACCTTTCAGAAGTAAAACTGGTGGCACAGGCATTTTGCCTGTGACGGGGTTTAGCCCTGCATTTACATCTCATTTAAAAATGCTATATGCGTTGGGTTTCGCTACGCTTGACGGGGTTTAGCCCTGCATTTACATCTCATTTAAAAATGCTATATGCGTTGGGTTTCGCTGTGCTCAACCCAACCTACAAAAAAATGGCGCAGGTATTGTGAATGTAACTAGCAACTTAGGTTAACTCAATTAAACTATCATCTCCGATCATAAAACGTAATGCTTGGGGACGGGGAGGCGCGGGGATTAATTTTGCCCGTTGTCCGATGACACTATCAACTATTCTTTGTTTAATCCCCTCAATTTTTGCTCCTTCTAAAATGACACTATGTTCGATATCTGTATCAATTAAATGAACGCGATCAGAAATACTACTATAGGGACCGATAAAGCAGTTTTTAATGTAGCAATTTTCACCAATAACGACTGGGCCACGAATCGTCGAATTAATTACTTTTGTCCCTTTGCCAATTTTTACCCGTCCCATAATTTGACTGTCTTCCTCAACTTCTATATTGAGATCGGATGATATGGTATCCAAAATGATTTGATTGGCACTGAGTAAATCATCTTTTTTACCTGTATCTAACCACCATCCTTCTAAATTACAAGCTTGGACGGGTTGTTGATCGTTAATTAGTTGTTGAATTGCATCGGTAATTTCTAATTCTCCTCGTGGAGATGGTTTGATTTTCGCGATCGCGTCATGGATCGTCTTAGAAAAGAAATAAATGCCGACTAAAGCTAAATTAGAAGGGGGATTTTTCGGTTTTTCGACTAATTCTAAAACTCGCCCATTTTCATCGACTTTCGCGACCCCAAAAGCGGTGGGATTTGCGACAGGACGTAGTAAAATTAACGCATCAAGATGTTCGGCTTTAAAGGTGGTTAAAAATTGGTCTAACTGAGTTTGAATGAGGTTATCTCCCAGATACATAATAAAAGGAGAATCTCCTAAAAAATCTTGGGCTACTTTCACCGCGTGGGCGAGTCCCGCGGGTTGCTCTTGTAAAATATAAGTAATTTTGGCTCCAAAGCGATCGCCATTCCCTGTTTTTGCCTTAACTTCTTCCCCTGTTTCTGGACTAATAATAATGCCAATCTCGGTAATTCCCGCGGCGACAATACCTTCGATACCATACCAAAGAATGGGTTTATTAGCAACAGGAACTAATTGTTTCGCTCCTGTATAAGTAAGGGGACGTAAACGAGTACCTTTTCCACCGGATAAGATTAATGCTTTCATATTTGAAAAAATAAACGATAGGATGATTTACAGAGAAACTAGGTTTCTTTCAGATGTTCAATTGGGAGCATTTCAAATTTGCAAAAAAACTGTAGTGGGAGCGTCTCGCTCCCTATTAGAGCCCTAGGGAGCGAGACGCTCCCACTACCAATTTACAAAAATGAGATGCTCCCTGTTCAACTTTTTTTTTTGACGTAGATTTCAGAACGATGTTCCTATTTTACTTTAGCCAAAATTACAGTCCAAGGTAAAGGGGATCTGACTTCGATTAGTTCAAATTGGGTTTTCACCAGTTTGATAAATCCACGTTTTGACCAATGTTGAATGTGCCCCGGACTATTGCCAAATTCTGCTAAATATGCTCCTCTGAGAAAATTTAAGGTTCTAAATATTGGCTCTCTTGGCACACTTAAAATACAGTAAGGAGAGGCGAGACTCGCGAGTTTTTCTAGTCCGAGGGTGGGGTTTTCTATGTGTTCTAGCACTTCACAACAAACGACTAATTCTGCCCGATCTTGCTCGGGATTAAATTGATAAATATTCTGATTGTGAAAGGATACACGGGGGGAGACAACGGCCTCTCGTGCTTGGTTGAGAATGGTATTTGATATGTCGGTTCCCCGGATTTTGGCGGCTGTACAATCCACTAAAATTTGAGTAACATGGCCTTCCCCACATCCTACTTCTAAAATGGTTTTGGGGTTGATGGATTTTACTAGATCATAAAGGACGCGATCGAAGTTTTTTAATAAAATTTGACCGATGGGGTTTCGCATCTGATATTTATTGGAACCTGTTCCGACGACAATACCATTTTCAATCAGAGGACTTTTCTGCGTTTCTTTAATCATTAAACTACTTCTCTTGTTTATGGGTAAGTTGAGAAACCGGGTTTCTTATTGATGGATAGAATCAGCCCCAGGGACTTCAATAATTTCACAAATTTGCTGATCAACATAATCAACATCCGAATGACGGGTGATTAATTCGGCTAAAATTCCCAGAGAGATAAACTGGACTGATAAAATTGTACAGAGAATCCCAAAAAATAACAGGGGACGATTACCGATCGCGCCGAATTTCATGCCCAATAAATTGAGAAACCAAAGGCAGATTAAATAAGTCAGGGATACTACGCCAAAACTGCCAAAAAATAATCCTAAACCGCCAAATAAATGACCAGGTTTATGTAAATAATGGGTAGTGGCTAGTACCGTCAAAAGATCGATTAATCCCCTGCCATATCTTTCCCAACCATATTTAGACTTTCCGTGTTTTCTGGGGTTGTGTTGCACCACAACTTCACCGATTCTAAATCCTAAATTTTTGGCAAAAACCGGGATATAGCGGTGCAGTTCACCATATAATTTAATCGAGTCTAACACTTCTTTACGATAGGCTTTAAATCCACAATTCATGTCATGGAGTTTAACACCTGTCATTTTAGATGTGACTCGATTATAAAGCTGTGATGGTAGAGTCTTAGAAAGAGGATCATTACGTCTTTTGCGCCATCCCGATACTAAATCAAAGCCGGATTCTAAATGGCGTAAAAAATTAGGAATTTCGCAGGGATCGTCCTGAAGATCCGCATCCAGGGTAAAAATTATTTTCCCTTGAGAATGGCGAAAACCTGCCGCAAGAGCCGCGGATTTTCCAAAGTTATGACGCAATTTAATCCCCTTGGTTAAAGTGGGATATTGCTGCACTAAATCTTGGATGTTACTCCAAGAGGAATCTCGACTGCCATCATTGACAAAAATAACTTCATAATTGTCAATTCTTTCTCGGCTCATTACCTCTTTAATTTGTTCAAAGAGAGGTTTGAGGGTAGCTTCTTCATTATAAACAGGAATGACGAAACTTATGTCTTTGGGGATGTTATTATTGTTCAAGGGTTCATTCGTCTCAAAGGTTTAGGATGTCCGGTTTAACAATACCGTCACGATTTATTGTAGGTTGGGTTGAGCGTAGCGAAACCCAACAAATATGTTGGGTTTCCTGACATAAGGAATATGTTGGGTTTCCTGATATCAGGAAGATATTGGGTTTCCTGCGTCAACCCAACCTACGAATCAAGGCATTTTTCCTCGAAGGCAAAGGTATTGGTTTAAGAAACCAGGTTTCTTAATTTTTACCAAGAATTGGGGCACTGTGCAACGCGATCCAACCTTCACGGTTTTTGAAGGAGGTATACGCGGTAAATTTCTGATCGGTGGGTGCGATCTCAATATATCCTTTCCAACCAGAAAGTTGATAGGATTGGCCAAATAATTTCGCGATGTCGCCGCGAGAAAACCCTGACATGGCAAAACCCCTGACTACATTATCTTGATTGAGAATCGCGATACATTTTACCTGATTTTGGGGATCGCCTACCCACCCCATGACTCTCGCGGCTGTGGGTGTAAATTGGGTAATGTTATCAAAATATCCGGGTACTCCTTCTTGAGAGGGCGATAGGAGATAGGGTTCAATTTTTTGATCTAATGATGCACAGAAGTTATTGCTTTTTATATCTTTATTAAAGGGGACTAAACCATTCTTTTTTAATGCCTCTACTAAACCGATAAAAGCCGCTGGTTTATTGCCGACTCTTTCTTTAATTAATGTTTCGTCTGAGAGCCCTAGTTGCACTGATAATGCTACTAGGGGTTGATAAGAGGCTCGATGCGCGATCGCGGCGGCTTCAACTTTTCCGATTTGATACATGGAGATAATCCCAATAGTAATAAGTGCGAAAAAACCGGTGAGCCAACGGGATTGATTTCGAGGGATTGGTTGCCATTCTCTTACTAATAATACTATTAGTATAATGTGACTCATCCAGAATAGTGCGGGTAAAGAAGCATAGCGTGATGAGGTTGCTTGCTCAACGCCAAATCCTGAACGACTAACAGCAGCCATGAGGGCGGTTCCCAGCGCGTAAACTTGGATAGATAACCAAGGTAGCCACTCGATTCTACGGGGATTTTTGCTTGATTTTAGCCAATAAATTCCTAGAGCGATCGTTGTGATTAAGCCTACGATCGCGATGATTGCTCCTAGGGTAATGTTATTGGTAAATATGCCGCTGAGATAAGTGGGAATATAGGTAATAACATCTCCTATTTTTAGTTTGGATAATGAGGGGCTAGTGGAGGGAGTTTTGTAGGTGAGAAAATAAGTAGCAATTACGAAAAACGCGACACTAATATAGGAAATAATAATTTTTCGAGGCCACTGAAACAGCACTGGCACGATACAGAGAATCGGCCACAGAGCGAGGGATGTGCTATAAGTGATTGTTGCGAAAAGGGCAAAAATAATGCTCCAAATTACCCAGTAAAATCGGGAAGTTTCTGCCATTTTTTTCAGGCAAAATATCGAGCTAATGACAAAGAGATTGGCTCCGATCCAGGCAACACCACTAAATCCTCTCATCCAGTTATGAGCCGCCGCGGGGGTAAAGGTGAAGATAGAAATACACAGAATTATGAAGAAGAAAAGTAGCCGCGATCGTCTGAGTTTATTTAAAGGAAGTAACGTGATTAAAATATCGCTTTGAATCACGGCAAATACCCAAGTAATCAGGCATAAACCGATATTTGAACCTTTGGTAATTATAATATTGAGAGCATAAAGAAGGGAGGGAATTAGTAGAAAATGTTCATTAGCGCGAAAAATCCAGTGGGAAGGATTGGTAGAGAAGCCATCGACAGAATAAAAATTCCTAGTAATCCACCAATAGTCAAAATTAGGTAATTCTCCCGCCTGTAAAATCAGGGATAAAATATAGACACTGGGGATGAGGATCGCGATGATAGATAGTGCTATTAAAAAAGATGGTAATTTTAATTTCATGGATGGAATTTTATGGGGTAAAGATTAGTAGGTTGGGTTGAGGCACGTTAGCGTCGCGTGCGCGCCGCGCAAAACCCAACATCTTCCTTTCTTGGAAATAACCCGCGATGAAGAAACCCGGTTTCGGGTGAAGAAAAATCAGAATCGGGGTAAAGAAACCGGGTTTCTGGGATTATTTGACTTCTTGAGCCAGCATTTGTCTTAAACCTTCACGCCAATGGGGGGGATAATTTCCCAAGACGTTCGATATTTTCACAGAAGAAAGTACGGAAAATGATGGACGTTTGGCGGGGGTGGGATATTCGGGTGTGGTAATAGGAATTACCCGTTTAACTTTCAAGGGAAATCCTAATGCTTTGGCTTCTTCAAAGATCGCGATCGCGAAGTCATACCAACTAGCAACACCACTATTAGTATAGTGATAAGTGCCAAAAAATTCCGGTGTTAAATGAGGAATCATTTGGGTAATTGCCTGGGCTAAATCACCCGTCCAAGTAGGGCTTCCAATTTGATCAGAAACCACACGAATTTCCTCTCTATCCTTGCCTAAACGGAGCATTGTTTTGACAAAATTGCCTTTTCCACCCACACCATAAACCCACGCGGTTCTAATAATTATATGCCTCGGAGCGTGGCTTTCTCGAATTGCTAACTCACCCGCGAGTTTAGAGTTTCCATAGATACCTAAAGGGTTAGTTTGATCGGTTTCTACATAAGGATAACCTTGAGTACCATTAAAGACATAATCTGTAGAAATATGAATCAAAGTCGCCCCTAATTTGTCGGCTTCTTGGGCTAAAATACCCGGTGAAACACCATTAACTAAATGGGCGATTTCTGGTTCACTTTCGGCTTTATCCACTGCGGTATAAGCCGCCGCATTAACAATTATATCCGGTTTTATTTCCTTAATAATAGGCGGAAGAGTATCGGGTTTCGCTAAGTCAAAACTGGTGCGATCCACCGCGATTAATTCTCCCATAGATGTTAAGAGGGGAGATAATTCTTCCGCTAATTGTCCCGTACTACCTGTAAGTAAAATTCGCATAGTTAATTATTCGTAAATATCGGCATTTTTTAACGTTTTTCCAGCTTGATCTTTTGCAGATAAAATAGGATTATTCTCAGCAAGAGGCCACGCGATCGCCAAATCTGGATCATTCCAGAGGATAGCACGTTCATGTTGTGGTGCATAATATTCCGTTGTTTTATACAATACCTCCGCGATATCAGAAAGCACCAAAAAACCATGAGCAAAACCGGGGGGAACCCAAAATTGTCGCTTATTTTCAGCACTAAGAATACAACTTACTGATTGTCCAAAAGTAGGAGAACTTTTGCGAATATCCACGGCGACATCAAAAATTTCTCCCATAATAACTCTTAATAATTTCCCTTGAGGATTTTCCATTTGATAATGTAAACCCCGCAAAACATTTTTTACTGATCGAGAGTGATTATCTTGCACAAATTCCGAATTTACCCCGGTTTTTTCAGTGAAAACGCGGTGATTAAAGCTTTCAAAAAAGAAACCTCTTTCATCACCAAACACTTTGGGTTCAATAATCAAAACATCAGGAATTTGAGTGGGTATAACATTCATAGGATAGTGGGTTTAAAATCAACCTTTTCGTAATGGGAGCATCTCCTCAAGGTAAATTGGTAGTGGGAGCGTCTCGCTCCCTCTGAGCTTCCCTAGGGAGCGAGACGCTCCCACTACTTTTTTCCAATTTGAGATGCTCCCTTCGTAATGACTAAGGGATTATACAATAAAATGAACAAAAATCCCCATTGTAATTTTAATTAATTTTGATTCTCACTTCCCCTTTCAACCTAGCTAACTGCTTCTGTTGAGGATCATACACCCACGCGGTAATAACAGATTCACCCACGGGAAGCGACTTCGCGGAAATAGTCACTTCCCATCGCGATCGTTGATATTGAGGTGAATTTAAGACTTTGACAAGATCAGGACTTTCTAAATTACAATAGGTACTGGCAAAAAATCGGGGTTGATTTCCATAGGCAAGTAAGACTAAATCCGCGGGCTGTTTTTCTTCGGGTAAAATGCCCCATCCCCTGATTTTGAGTGTGTCATTTTGTTTAATAATTAAGTTTTTATCGCCTGTCTGGGGACTGTCAATATAACCATAAATTGTTCGGGGATTTTTCAGGATAGATATATTTTGGGGTAAGTTGTTTTCATTAATTCTTGTGAGTATAGTGATGCGGTTTTCCAGAAAATCTATCTGCTGGGGATACAGCCAAAAGGGATAAGGGGGCAAAGCCCGATCGAAACTGATTTGATAAGGATATTTTTCTTGGAGTAATTTTTCAAAGAAAATCCTTAACCCAGGATATAACTCCGAAACAATTCCCTCTTTTAAAAATCGTTCGGAATAGAGAGAATTAATGGCAATATAATCGGGTTTCCGAGATAATAACTCGTCTTTGGAATACCAATTTTCTTGATCTTCCTCTCTGTTATTGAGTTTTTCCATTACCCATTGATTATTGCTAAATAAGTGCTTAAAAAGCTTGCGTCTTCCCGTGATAGATGGCATTTTTACTTCGGTTAACTTTACTCCCGGTATTTTATGCCAAGTGGGGTTATGATTTGTGGTTTCGATATGACTTCCGGGGAGAATATTTGTTTTTACCCAATTTTGCGCGATCGTTCTGGGATCTTCTGTAAATCTTTTTCCTACAGAGATACTACATATTATATTGTAACTTATTAAGATAATGATTAAGCTATTCACTAGAGCGCGATCGCGTGTTTTTTTCTCTTCTATTTCTTGCCATAAATAACCAGATAAAATGAGTAAATAGGGAACAATGGGTAAGACAAAGCGAGTTTCTAAACGAGGAAATTGACCAAATTTATAATAATAAATTTCCAATAGAATTAACAAAATTGCAATACCGGACTGTTTGAAATCTTGTTTATTTTTAGGAGTAAAAAATGATAACAGAGAAGTAGATAATGCCACGAGACAAAAAACGAAATAAGGCCAGCCAATAATTTCGCTCAGACAGGTAAAAAATTTCCCATAACTATTACCCCTTTGTCCCTCATAAACCGGAGTCACAATATAGTTATACATAAAATCGTGAATAAAAGTGCGAGAATCTAATATGGCAAAGGGATTTCCGATGATAAATCCCGCGAGAATTGTCAAAAGTCCTAAATAAACTTTTTTATCTAAGAAAATTTGTTTCCAAAGGGGAGAAGGATACCGCAAAACATGAGCTAATACTAAAGTAATACCTATCGCTAATCCGTTATATTTAGTAGCCGTGGCAATTCCCGTGAAAAAACCTGATAATAGATAATCGACTAATTTGCCACGAATTAAGATATTTTGACTATAATAAAAGGCTAAAAGCATCCAGAAAGTCACAGGGATATCCGCGGTGAGAAAATGACTATACGCGATCAAACCTGCGCTGGTAGCAAAGATTAGACTAACAATACGGGCAGAAAAAAGCCCGAAAAATCTTCGGTTAATTTTGAAGACTAAGATAATTGAACCTAAGTATAAAAATGTCGTTAATAATCTTGACCAAATTAGCTTAACAGGATATAATATCTCTGCCGAGACATTAAATGTTTTTCCGACAATTTCTAGGGGATAAACGGAGAGAAAATAATTAAAATAAGTATGGAAAGGAGGTTTAAGAAAACTGCCAGGATGAAAAGGTAATTTTCCTTCTATAAAGAGACTTTGAAACGCCATTTGATCGGGTTCCCAAGTTTCTACCCATCCCCAATCAATCCCATAGAGAGAAAAACCAAACCCTAAGATAAGAGATAGCAGGAGAGTTTGATCAATTTTCTTGATTTCCATGATCTTAAATTATCGCAGAAGGAAGGAAAAAGGAAGCTGTAGGGACACGGCACTGCCGTGTCCCTACTGATCGCGATCTATTTTTACGGAGAAACCGGGTTTCCTATGGAATTATCGAACTCTCTTGACACTATCTAATTTGCCGGTAAAGCGACTGACAAACAAGTCTAAGACACTACGTTTACCGATATTAATGTTCGCGGCAACACCCATTCCGGGCTGCAATTTTACATGAACATCACGCTCTTTATCAACAACAAAGTATTGACGATGCAATTTTATTTTCGTTTTGAAAGAATAGAATTGACGTAGTTGAGTAGGTTCGATCGCGTCTTTACCAATATCAATCACTTCCCCAGGAAGAGTGCCATATTCCACAGAAGGGAAAGCTTCGACTTGAACTTCTACAGGTAAACAATCTTGTTCCGTCAAACCCAATTTATCTAAATTTTCCTTTTCTTGAGGACAGGTACAACTCTTGTCCTTTTCACACTCAATTTTTTCACCTTTGGCTAACTCTTTCCCATTATATTTTTCCAATTTTTCGCGTTTGATGCGAAGAGAATCTAACACCAAAGCCATATTTTTATTTTCTAAGTAAACCGTTGCTTGGAGTCCCTTATCATCGCTGAGAATTTTCAGGATTTTTTCACCTGCTTGAGCTTGATAATAAGCATCTTCACAACGTGCCGGTTTAGCGTCACCCGGTTTCAAGACAGAGTTCATCACATATTGACAGATGGAGTCGCTCTTCACATCTAATTTCGAGTCTTTTTTCTTAGAAGGCTTCATGTCAAAAATTATACCCGACACTGGAGCCTTTAACACTTGTGCATCGCGAGATTCCTGAGTTTTCTTAATTTGACCATTAAGATCCGTAAGCCGTTTATCATTGTCCAGTTTATATCGACTCAATTGAGAATCAAGTACCGCGAGTGCTTTTTTGTTATCCGCGATGCGTGTATAAAGGTCTTTTGCCCAAGCATCTTTGGTATTTTTTAACTGTTCTTGGGCACGACTAATTGACTCTTGAATGCGCTGTTGTTCGAGAACTTGACGATCGACTTCCGCTTGGTTTTTGAGAATTTCCCCTTCACGCGCTTTGATGTCTGATCGGCGTGCATTGAGTTCACCTTCGCGTGAATTGAGTTCGCCCTCGCGTGAATTAATATCAGCTTGACGGGTATTAATATCAGCTTGACGTGCATTGATATCACCTTGCCGTGATGTGATGTCACTTTCGCGTGATTGGATTTGCTGTTGCTGCTTTAAGACTTCCGTTTCTCCTCTTAAGACTTGTTGCCTCTGTTGTTCTATTTGCAACTGAGAAATCGCACCGCTTTCTCCCAGGGGTTCCATGTTCCCCAAAATCTGTTTGTTAGAACTTAAAACATCTTTTGATTTGTCTAATTGACCTTGATCTAATCCGATTTGATTTTTCGTAGATTGTAATTGGTCTTCGGCATATTTTAATTGGTTCTTTCCATACTCTAATTGTTGCTTAGACAAAGCTAATTGGTTTCGGGCAAAAATTAATTGATTCTGAGATACAGTTACTTGATTCTTGGCAAAATCTAATTGTTCTTTCGACACATCTACTTGCTTGCGCGCGGCACTTTCCGCATCCGCGGCTTGTTTCAGTTGTTTTTCTAATTCCTGAACTTGACCTTGTGCTGTGGCAACACGCGAGAGATATTCCTGGCGATAGTTACTATAAAGAGCTTGTTGACTGGAATTGAACGGAGCGCCACTACCTCGATTAAAATATAACTCATTAATCAAGGCTTCAAATGTTTGATTTTCCGCGATTCGGGCATCTCTTTCCTTAAGGAGATTATCTAATTCTGCTTTCGATGAAGTTCCGCCTTTGCCACTGACAACATCATCATAAAACTTGTTTTCTTTCTCCAAAGCCTCTTTCGATTGTTTCAGGGAGTCAAAATCCGCATTCGGGGCTGTTGGACTAAAAGTAAGAATAGGTTGATTTTTTTCTACGCGATCGCCATCTTCAACGTGTAATCGTACCACTGTACCAAAATTAGCACCAGAGAAATTAGGAGCTTGAATTTCGTTAGAACCATCTGTGTATTCTAACATACCACTGGCGGGTACAGCTTGTTCAATTCGAGCAAAATAAGCCCAAACAAAACCGGAAGCTGTGATCAGCATCAGCATCCAGATAAAGAGACGATACCAAATTGCCGGTTTTTCGAGAAGGACTGGTTGTTCTGAAAGAAGTAGGGATGATTTCATAGTAAATTATCAGCTTGACCTTATTAATTTTCAGTTTTTTAGGGATAATAAGTAACAGGGGGATTAGGGATTAGTTAGGGATTAGTTAGGGATTCGCGATTAGGGAAATTCCCCATTCCCCATTTCCCGTTCCCCATTACCTATTACCCATTACCTATTACTGTTGTGCATCCTGTTGTTGATACAAGCAATAGTATTGACCTCTGGCCGCCATTAACTCATCATGGGAACCGACCTCTACCACAGACCCTTTATCCATCATAATGATGTAATCTGCATTTTTGACTGTGGTCAGACGGTGGGTGATAAAAAACACTGTCCGACCTTGAAAAGCTTCTGCTAAGTTGGTACAAACTTGCCGTTCTGAATTGTAGTCAAGGGCACTGGTTGCTTCATCTAAAATCAATAACTTTGGATTTTGGAGAACCGTTCTCGCGATCGCGAGTCGTTGGCGTTGCCCCCCGGATAAAGAGGAACCCCGTTCCCCCACAACGGTATTATAACCCGCGGGTAAAGTCATAATAAAATCATGGGCGACCGCGTGTTTAGCTGCGCGAATAACCTCTTCACTACTGGCATCAGGATGGGTAAGAGCAATATTGTCTTGAACAGTGGTATTAAACAAAAGAGTATCTTGCAAAACCACACCAATTTGACTACGGAGTGAATATAACTCCACCTTATTAATATCATAACCATCAATAAGAATCCGACCGGTCAAAGGTGGATAAAGACGTTGTAATAACTTCATCAACGTACTCTTACCGGAACCACTACCGCCCACAATTCCGACAAAACTTCCCGCGGGAAACTCTAAATTAATATTCGCTAATTGCAATGGTCCATCTTCACGGAAACGGAAAGACAAATCTTCAAACTTAACAGATCCCTTAATCTCCGGCAGCGGAATATTATTGCGATCGTCATCACTGGTTTCTGTCGGTTGATCCAGAATGCCGCGTAGCAAATCAATGGACATTTTTACTTCTTGGAATTGCTGCCAAACACTGACAAACCGCAGCAGGGAACCCGTCACGTTTCCTGACACAATACGGAAAGCAATCAACTGTCCCAACGTCATTTCATTCTTTAAGACGAGGGTAGTTCCAAACCATAACTGAGCTAAGTTTCCCAGTTGGTTTAAAAAATTACTCACCGTTCCGGCGTAAGTACCTGTCAGAATGGTTTTGAAACTCGCGGTAATGTATTTCGCGTAACGCCCGGACCATTCCCAACGGGCATTGAGTTCAATATTTTGAGCCTTAACGGTTTGCATCCCGGTGAGAATTTCCACCAAATAGGAATTAGAATCCGCCATGCGGCCATTTCTATTTTTAATTAATCGCAGGATAATGGGGTTAATCATCACCATCAGAGTACCCAAGAGGGGTACAACCGCCAAGGCAACAAAAGTCATCTTGACACTATAGGCAATCATCACCGCGACATAAACCACCGAGAAGATGGCATCTAATACCACCGTCAATGCAGTTCCCGTCATAAAGTCGCGAATTTGGTTCATCATGCCAAAGGCATACATGATGTCCCCCACCCGTCGGGTATCAAAGAAAGTTTGAGAAAGACGGAGGAGGTGATCGATCACTTCCACACTGAGTTTGACATCAATGCGGTTAGTCGTATCGACAAAGAGGAAGGTCCGCAAAGCATTGAGCAAGCCTTCAAAGACTGCCACACCTAAGAGAAAGACACCCAAAACATCCAGGGTGTCTAGGTTCCGTTTACCCAACACTTCATCAATAATCACCTGACTGACTAAAGGTTGAGCTAAACCGAATAACTGAATCACAAAGGAGGAAAGTAGTACCTCAACAAACACCGTGCGGTGTTCCATTAACGCGGGTACAAACCACCACATACTAAATGATTCTTTGCGCTCTTCGATGGGGGGAGATAGGATTAAAACTTCTCCACCCTCACCCCATATTTCTCTAAATTGGGGAAGACGCTTGCGAACAATTCCTTGTTCGGGGATCGCGAGGGTTAGTTCTTGATCTGTAATTTGGTAAATAATGGCAAAAGTATTTTGCCAGCGGATCATTACGGGAGCCTTGAGGCGAAGCACCGCGTCCACAGGCACTTGGGCTAATTGAGGGATAATGCCTAACATTTGGTTGACACTACCGCAAAATTGCAGGTTCAGAGAACCGACTGTTTTTATCTGGTTTTCTATAACTTTGCGTACCACGTCTCGCCGAAACTTGACATTAAAATACTTGCTTAACATTTGGAAGCAAGCCAGGGGGGCATCAATGTTGCCTTTCCCTCGCACCAGGGGAAATTTGCTGATGTCTTTGGGTTCGGCTTTGGGTTCGGGGGGTACGTCGGGAGCCGCGGGGATCGCGGAAATATCAATAGGATTAGGATATTCTAAGGCGCGTTGGGTTTGGGTGTCCCCCAACACCTGTGGGATTTCTGGTTCGATGTTGGCTGGTGCTTCTCTCCAACCGATGAGACGAGCTCCTCTGGGGCCTTCTACGCGTAAGAATTTCCCCGCGCCTTGGAGAGATAGACGACTTCCGGGTGCAAAGTCGCCGACGTTACCGCTACTGACGAGCCAGATCAGGTCATGATCGAGTTGATCTGCCAAGTCTTGGGTCTTTCTTTGACCCGATAATAGGTTAACGACGATCGCGTCTTGCCATGCCTCTACACTTAATTCTTTGAGACTAGAGGAACCATCGGCGCGTCGTTGTAGTTCTAAGCTTAATAATTCAAAAATTTCACTCAGGGAACTGTGATCGCGGAAAGCTTCCCCGAAGTCGGGTTGAGTTTGAATCAGGGCTAAGAAATCTTGAGCCGATAAAGTAATGGCAATTAAATCCGTAGACGCGATCGCGGTTTCGCAGGGAATACCCCGTAATAACCCAGCCCAACCCAGGACTTCTTTGGGACCGACTAAACGCAAACTGACGTGACGTTGAGCCCGCTGATCATAACCCAAAAGACGAGCTTGACCTTGGTAAATAATTGTCACCTGAGTTGGCATTTTTTCCCGTTCAAAAAGGGGTTGCCCTGTCCGATAGCCTAAAAGTTGGCATTTGGACACTAAAGCCTTGAGGACACTTTCGGGAAGACGGTCAAACGGGGGAGTTTGAGCGAGAAAGGTTTGAATCTGTAATAAAGAAATCGCGGAAGAAGTCATGATAATGAAGACACAGAGGATCGGAGGGGCTGAAGTGGGCCAATTTGTGAGATTTGTTCATAGACCCAGGTTTCAAACATTTCGTCAATCAAACGTCGCCGCATAGACTCATCGAGTTGTGCTGGCATATATTTTTCCAAGCGGATAACTACCACCCAGTCGGCCAGAGGACGCGGCGACCAAAGTTGACCGGGTTGACTTACTGACAATAGTTTACTAATGGCCGGGTGAGGTTGAGTTAGGGGTACTGGCCCTAATAACCCCCCCGTGCGAGACTCTGGACCTTCGGAATGTTCCCGCGCCAATTCCGCAAAGCTTTGTTCCCCTTCGAGAATACGGAAGTAAAGTTCATGGGCTAAACCCGCGTTTTTGGTGCGGATTAAGGAATATACCACTTGATCAAGGCTCTGTTTACGACTGACAAAATAGTTTTCTACTTTGTTGCTCCAAGTCGCGTGTTTAAATTTTTCGATGAGCATTGGGCGGACTGCCATTTGCACAAATTCTTCTTCGCTCATATCTTGGCTTCGTAACCAAGCGTCTTTTGCTTCTGGTGAGGTCAGTTGGTACTGCCCTAGAAAATGTTCTACAGCACTGTGACTCTCTTCCTCCGTATAAGTATAGGACGCGATCGCTTGGTCGATAACGACTCCACGCATAAATTGTGGCATCAATTGATACCGTTTTAGTAGCGCGGGAATGTCTTGACCTTGCAGCAATTTGTCACCGATTTGAAAAAGTCCTGTCATTTTATCATCTCCAACGGACGCAACGCCCCCTTTCAATTTAACTTTTTTGGGAAATATATCATTACTAATACACTTTGAATTTCCCTCAGATAGTAGATAGGTTAAGCCTGACTTGGGTTTATCTATCTATGGTAAACGGGTTGAACTTCTCGGAGCCATTGCCTCATGAGGCGTTTCTCCTCGGTTTTTCCCCTTACTGCCCTTGACGCTTCCCACCTCTGTGAGTTCCGTTTTTGGGTGTTTGGTATTGGGTATGAGCTTTTCAGTGGTAGGTTTTAGGTGTGAGATAGTGAGTAAAAACTTAATCTCCTCTCTCCTGTCCCCTCTCATCTGTCCCTCTCCCCCTCTTCCCTATCTGATATCACCATTGTATATTTTCGATAAGAGTATCCCAATTTGTTGACTATAGGTATAACTATCGAGAAATCTCGGATTTTGGGCGATTTGCTCTTGTATTTTTTGCCGATAGTGCTGACGCAGATCCGGCTGGATTCCTAGTGCAACACTTAAGTCTATATAAGAGTTCTCACTCAGAGTGATTAATTCCGGTAATTGTAATTCTCGCAAAATCGCACTTCCTCGTTTGGCTCTAGTGCTTTCTCCCTCTCTCACTACCGTCGGTACTCCTATTATTAAGGGATCTATCAGGGATGCTGCTCCTGTATACGGGAAGGAATCTAAATAAATATCGGCTAATTTTAAACATTCTAAAATATCTGCCCGTTTGGGGAGATTCTGCACTATTATCAGCCGTTTTTCTTTGATCCCTTTCTCTCGTAATCGTGAGCGCATTTCTTTTAAAAACGCGATCGTGGGATAATTTTTATGAAGACGGAAGGGACATAATACTAAAATTGATTGAGGCACTGATGCTAGAATTTTTACCCAAGTTTCCCTTAATTCCGGAATGATTTTATCAAATTTTGCCATTGACATAAACACTATTGACTCTGGGGACGCGTTCCAACTTTCGCGAGTCGGGTGGACTCCAGGGGGTGTCAGGGGAATGGCATGATTAAAACACATTCCAGAGCCTTCTAATTTAATCACTTTTTCCCCATAGTCTTCTTCGGCTTCTCTGCTGGGTAGTGTTAAGGTTCCCCCTAAATAATAATCAATATTTTTTATTCCTGTTGTTACGGGGTTTGTCGTTCCTAAAATGATTTGCTTTCTGGCTAAACGATGCAAACATAATTCTACCATTTTTTGACTCCCTTCTTCTGGAGAAAATAGTTTAGTTCCAATTAACAGTATATCTAAATTATGGCTTCGTAAAAGGGATATTTTTTCCGATAAAGTCGGTGGAAATTTGACTAAATTATCTACCCGATTGCGACAGTATTCTGTTAATTTATCATCCCCAATATGGCTATAATAAAGATTAATTGTACCATAGATTTCTCTCGGGTTCCCCTCTAAAAGGGAAATAGTCGCGATCGTCTCTGAAAATACACTAATTTTGTCTAGTAAAATTCCTAGTACAATCTTGGGGTTTTTCTCCCTGACATTTGTCGTTGTCAAATCTTCTTCAATTTCAGCCCCTATACCGAGGGAGCCTGCCTGAAACCTTAGACAATTTTTCAGAATATCGGAATTTTTCTGAAAAACCTCTTTCAATAAAAAACTATTATTGAGAAAAGAGATTTTGTTTATTCTTTGTGTAATTTTATACGCGGAATCTACCCAAAAAGGCGATGACTCTTTAATGATTATGGTTTGATGATAGACATAATCTATCAATCCCTTAATGTAGAGAAAATATTTTTCTGATTCTCCTGGGGTTTTCCACAAACGAGGTTTTTCTACTAAGAAATTTAAAAAAAACTCCAGATACCACTTAGGAATAATCGCACTTTTATAAATTACAGGTAACTGATAAGCATAACCATAGAGACGAAAGGCGAGATAATAACGAATGAGAAGGGGACTTTCGTTAATTGATGAGACATCCTGACGGATTTTATTCATAAAATCTTTTTCGTCATCCCTTAAGATTTCATCTTTAATACCACTATGGAGAAGACATTGATAAACTTTACCAAAATTACCTAAATAAGAAGCTTCCATCTCTTCTAGTTGGGTCATATTTAGGCACTTTTCTGCGAATTTTTGTCGCAAATTTTGTAGTTTCCTTACCACGGATTGATTCAAGGGATATTTTTTATATTCTCCCATAGACTGTAAAATTTCTGAGAAATATAATTCCCCTTTACTTTGTAATTTTTCGCGGAGATATTCCTTAATTTCGGAGGGGAGAAAATGATAAGTCGAATCATTTAACATTTTCTCATAAAGTCGCACAATATCTTGCTTATTTTCACCCGAGGCAAAATTTTTCCAAGTTTGTTGTCCACTATGGATTCGCAAAGTTGATAATTGTTGAGAAATAAAACCTATTTTATAGTTGCCGATAATGCGAAACCACATATCTACATCGACAAGTTGAGAGAGACTGGAATCAAATAAACCGATTTGATTAAATATTTCTCTGCGAATTAATACGGTGCTGGGTTCCCCAATTTTATTAAGAGGATTTTTCAGAAAATTGGGATCTAATAACAATTCTCTACCCCCTTGAATTTCTTTTAAATTTGACCAATTTTTATATAATTCTCTAATGGCTCGAAACGCACTTTGAAAGAGGGGATTTGACTCTTCGCCTTGGGCAATTATGATGTCTCTGGGAGAAAAAACGAGCCCAATTTTGGTATCTTTTTCGGCTAAGTTAACCATTTTTTCGATACAGTCTCTTTCTAATAAATCATCTTGAAAGAGAAATTTAATATATTTTCCTTGGGCTTGAGAAATGCAGAAATTCCAATTTTGTGACAATCCATAGTTTTGATGTAAGATTATTCGATAATTTAATGGAGTTTTCTCGAGACAATTTTGGGCGATTTCTACTGTTTTATCTGTGGAACCATCATCGGATATAATTATTTCTAAATTGGGATAGGTTTGTGTTAATGCACTTACGATCGCGTCTTCTAAAAAGGCTTCTCCGTTATAGGTAGGGATACAAATACTGACTAGGGGGTTTTCTTGGGTTTCTGGTGTTGATGACTGAGGAATGGTAAAAAGTACGCGCTCCTGTGGGGTTGGTGTCTGATTAATTTGATTCATAATTGTTTGTAAACGAGTTTGAATTTGTTGCCCTCTCATTTGGGGACTCAATAGAGTCTGAATGGTTTCGCCCCCCTTGTTTCCGACTTGTTTGGAGTATTCAGGATTCTCAAACACATATCGCATTAAAGACGCGGCATGATCGATATGGGGATTCGCCCAAACATTACCTTTTTTATAGGGACCATAATCTGTTTCTAATTCCTGTAAATCATAGTTTACTAAAAAACTATTGCCGATATTCATAAACTCTTGATTGGATGAATAGGCTGTGGCAATTACGGGTTTTTTATAATACATGGCTTCTGCCATTGTTAAACCAAATCCCTCTGCACGATGTAGGGATATATAACAATCACAATTATATAATAAAACATTTACTTCTGCTTTGGATAGATAACCTTCTATATGTTTGATAGCCGGATGGGATTCGATTAACTCCTCAAGACGCGATCGCGCTTGGGGGAAAGCCTGAGAATTAGAAGATTTTATCACCAGTAAAACTTTTTCGGGTTTGGCTCCAAAGGCTTGTTTAAAGGCGGCTATTACCCCCTCTGGATTTTTTCTTTCCACACGACTCAAAAAGTCGAAGATAAACAAAAATATAAACTTATCTTTGGGTAAGTCTAAGGCTTCTCGATCAATTTCGGGAAGGGGAAGAGATATGCTGGGCATTACCTTAATCACAGGAATGGGAGAGATAGGCGCGATCGCGTCGGCACAATAATTACTATAAGTCCAAATTTCATTAAAGAAAGAAAACGCCTCAGCCCATTGGGGAGGAAAATGGGGCAGTTCCCAGGCCCAAAATCCAATATTATATCGTCCTTTTAGATAGTCTTTTCCTACTACTTTAATAAACGTTTTTACCTCATCGGCATTCACTTGAATTAAGTTAATCGGATAGGGATTTTTATCAGAAAAATGTTGATAAGTTGTATCAGATTTACGATGTGGACACTGGGTGAAGTTATTAATAACATAGGGAATTTGTGCCGACGTGATCGAACGAATATTTGCCCTAACGCCTTCTCCAATTCCAAATTCTCCATTAACATAACCGGCAATATTAATACCCATAACGGGATGGATTAACTCAATATTATTTGATTTAGTCACAGGAGATGTTAATGGCTTTTCCGATGCTAGTTGCTGAAAAAGCTGTAAATAATTTTGGTTTTTTGCTAAACTATTTCGCAGTTTTTCTGCCTGATATTGAGTCGTATTAGCAAAATCTTCGGGGGTAATTAATTTGTCTGTTAATAGATGAAGAGATGAGCCATTTGAATAACAATTTAAGTTCAATTTAACTGCGATTATTGATAAAGATTTCGGGGTGAAAAAGGAGATATTTTGACCTTGATTAAGGGCATAATACCACCATTGTTCCGGTTGGGGATTATCGGTGGGTAGTAATTCGGTACTGAATAAAATATTACGGGAAAATTTGAGAATATTACTAATTTCTTCTAGGGGATTAATAAAATGTTCAAATAATTCAAACGCGGTGACTAATTCATAGGGCTGATTTTGCAGAGTAAATTCGGGAGCAAAGAGATTTTGACAAAATTTATCATACCAATAAAATTGAAATCTAATATCTCGCATTAATCGCACAAATAAACCATAACCGCCCCCATAGTCCAAAAAATTACCATTAGGATTAAAAAATTTATTGATCATCTTACCCGTTATTTGAGATAACATTAAATTTCGGAAAACTAATCCATCATCATTGGGCGCGATCGCGCTAGAGTAAGCTTCATTTAACCAATAAGGCTCCTCGGTTTGGACAAATTGACAATTCGGGCATTGAAAATAGGTAATATGATATTTATTGAGGATTTTCGCTTGAGCGAAGGTACGGGAGTCCGATTGACAAATTTTACATTTCATAGTTTAATCATCAATAAATTTAACAATACTTTCGCCATTTTTTGTGGGTTGGCTTGAGCGATTGCAAAACCCAACGAAGGTGTTGAGTTTCGTGCCTTAACCCAACTTACGAATCTTTAACAATACCTTCGCGATTTTTTGTAGGTTGGCTTGAGCGATTGCAAAACCCAACGAAGGTGTTGAGTTTCGTGCCTCAACCCAACCTACGAATTTTTAACAATACCTTCGCGATTTTTTGTAGGTTGGCTTGAGCGATTGCAAAACCCAACGAAGGTGTTGGGTTTCGTGCCTCAACCCAACCTACGAATCTGCTATTATATCTCGAAACTGTCTCTATTCAACCCTATTAGCCATTAATTATATGAAGAATGCACCAGACAAAGAAACTATTTCCGACGATACGCCAATTTCTACGAATAACTTAGAATTTCTTAAGTTTTTACCTGCTAATGCCAAAGTTATTGTCGAAATTGGTTGCGGTAGTGGGCTTTTAGCACAACAGTATCAACGGATTAATCCCCATTGTACCTATATCGGTATTGAGGAAAATCCAGAGATGGCTAAAATTGCCCGTGATCGTGTTTCTTTAGTTTTCCTCAACGATCACAAAACCATAGATTTTGCCCATTTAGGAATTGAAAAAGAAAGTATAGATTGTTTAATCTATGGCGAGCAAATTCCCTTTTTTAAGTTCCCAGAGACAACCTTAAAACAACATCAACCTTGGTTGAGTGCTTCTGGTGTAGTCTTCGCGAAGATTCCTAATATCCAACATTGGGGGAAAATTGTCAACCTTCTGCGGGGAAAATGGGAAATTTTAGAAGGGGAAAAGCCACAGGAGTTTACCCTCGATAGGATTAAAACATTATTTGCCCAAGCTGATTTACAGATTTATGAAATTTTAGCAAGGGGACAAAAACCAGACTCTTATCTGCAATTTCAGCAATTATTTCAACCCCTTTTACCAACCTTAGATATAGATCCCCAAAATTTTGCCAATCAAACTGGTGCTGAATATTATATTGTTAAAGCCATTAAAGATAAAAATCCCCCTCGACGTTTATTAATTCAAACCGCGATCATGGCTCCGACGGGATGCGATCGCGTTCGTGTGTTAGAGCCTGATCAATTAAGTGCTACTATTCCAGGGGTTCGGACATTTTTCACAGTCAAATCAATAGAATTAGCCACCCTCCTTCCTGGGGAAGAAAAAGTCTTTATTTTCCAGAGAATGATCATGTCTTATCCCGCGGATTTAGCGAAACTCAAATATCTCCGAGATAATGACTATTTAATTGTAGCAGAAATTGACGATAATCCTCTGAGACGCAGGGAATACGCGGAGAATAAATACCTGAGTTATCGAGGATGTCATTGTGTACAAACATCGACGGAATCTCTGGCAGAATTTTTACGACAATTAAATCCGAATGTCGCGATTTTTTCTAATCAATTAGGATTTCTTCCTCCCCCTCGTCCCCCGGAAGATCATAATTTTGTCACCTTATTTTTTGGTGCATTAAATCGAGAGAAAGACTGGGAACCGATTATCAATACCCTCAATAAAATATTGAAAAAACATTCTCAAAGGATCAAAGTGAAAGTCATCCACGATCGCGTATTTTTTGACGCTCTGGAAATTCCCCAAAAAGAATTTGAACCATTTTGCAATTATGAACGTTATCAAGAAATTATGCACAGTTGTGATATCGGTTTATTACCCCTCATTCCTAATCCGGTTAATGAGATGAAATCTGATTTGAAATTTATCGAATGTGCGGGGCATAGTCTCGCGATCCTCGCAAGCCCAACTGTCTATGAGCAGTCTATTATAGAAGGAAAAACCGGACTTATTTATCGCTCCATTGATGATTTTGGCGAAAAGCTTGATGCCCTTATTACTAATACTCAATTACGACAAGAAATTGGGGTAAATGCTTATCAATGGGTGAAGGAAAATCGCTTATTATCTCAACATTATCAACAACGGAGAGACTGGTATTTGCAAATGCGAGATGAGTTACCCCGTTTAAATCAGGAATTACGCGATCGTTTCCCTGAGTTGTCATAGGGTATTTTTTTTACCGCGATAAACCCAGATAAACATAGATGTTTTTACCAGATTGCGGATCTATTGATATATCACTCTTTTTTGATTTTATCGGGGACTCCTAGGGGGGAAATTCCCGCGATCGCTCTTAAATTTTGAGCACGAATTAACTCAGTGAAATTTAGGCTTAAACGACCTTCTATTTGCGCTACCTTTTCAATTGCCTCTAATAATGATTCGGCGGCTTGTGGTTCATTGTAGCCTCGTCTTAATGCGATTTTGATCGCGGCTTCATCGGCTTCTAATTCTCTTTGAGAACTGCGATAGGATTGCCAAATTTTCGTGAGCGCGATCGTGCTTAATCCCCCCGCGACAAGAGTACCAATAATATCCCCTTGTACCCCTTCAAAAATACCGCCAAAGATACCGATTAAAGCAATACCTTGATAAAGATCCGGCTTTAACCATCTAATACTAATTAACCAACTGACATTTCGCAACATTAATAAATCTCTTTGAGGTTTTGATAATTGTTGCCATAGATCAAAATTAATATAAATTGCTCTTTCTCGCTCAAAAGGATTAGGAAAATTACAGTCGATTACCGTAGCTTGTTGGGGTTTACTAATTATTTTTGTCATCATGCGCCCGGAGGCAGGCATCACATCTAATAAACGCGTAATTTCTCTCTCTGGAGTCATAATTTTAAGAAGAAGGAAGAAGTAAGAGGGAAGAAAGAAGAGGGAAGAAGGAAAAGGGAAAAATACAGCTAATAAGGGTAGGGTATCTTTCGCCCATATCGCAATTCTCATACTTGTGAGATACAGAGTTTTCTCGTTTCAGGGAACTCTTAATAGGTAACAGGAAAGAGGAAAAATGGAATAAATTAGACCTCCTATTTCTGAGAAACGTGATCTATTTTTGTTTTGGTTTTAGAGGGAATATCAAGCAGGAATTAAGCCAGAACTACTTTATTTTTCCTTATTGCACTCCTATAAATTTGTGAGTTTGTAATGATAAGCGATAACTGGGATATTTTTTTAATAATTCTAAAATCACGGGTATTATCTCTTGAGAAACATTCCATTCCGGTTGTAAATATATTGGTATATCACCAATTTTGGCTAATTTGTCTCGATAAAAATCAATTTCTTCTCCTGTACTAATGACTAATTTAATTTCATTCGCTCTTGTCCAAAATTCTTCTTTAACAGGATATTTAGGATTAATATGTTCTTTGGGAGAAAGGGTGATCCAAGCTTGATCAGACACTTTTTGCCAATGGGAGCCAGAGGTTTCAATACTCACCTCTTTACCTTCTTCTAATAAGGATTTTACTAAGTCGGGTAAGTTTTTATGAATAAAGGGCTCACCTCCACTAATCACAACTCTTGGTGATTTTAATTCCCTTAATAATGCAGCGATCGCGTGTAATTCATTGGGTAAATTTTTGCCGCCATTGCCGTAACCTGTATCACACCAGGAACAGCCTACGGGACAACCCGCGAGTCGGATGAAATCAACTAAAATACCAGTCCAATATCCTTCTCCTTGAATCGTACTTTGAAAGGTTTCATGAATGGGTAATTTTATCTCTAATAGGGAATTTAGCATGGTAATAGGTAATAGGTAAGTAGTTTTAATACTAAAAATTGATTAACACAATTTCTGGGTTTTCTTGGTACTACATTTGAGTATTATTTTTTTGTTCTTTTGGGTTAGCTCCTTTTGCAGATCATAATATATTATTGATCGCGACTAATCCTCCCGTTCTTAATAATTGTGACGAAGGCTGATAATAGTCCTGATCATTCTCTTTATTAGCATCAATTGATTTTATCATGCTTTGCCAATAATGGACTCACGATCGCGGTATATTCTTCACATCACACAGGATTATTATACCATCACGGGGAAGAGTAAACGCGATCGCGCTTAGGTGCATGGGGTGTGCCTTCTGTGGATTTCGCTCCCTAGTAGGGCAACAACTTCGCGAGCGTGTACCTGATCACTACTTAATTAATTTTTAATCTTAGTCAAGAATTGTAACATTTTTCCATAACCTAGAAACATTCCTAGAGAAAATAGGTAACATGGAATTAATGTGATCCTGATACCTCAAAAGATATGGTAAAGGAATTGGCAATTGATACTCGCAATCTGACTAAGCAATTTGATCGCCATATCGCGGTTAATGACATTGATTTGCAGGTTAACGCGGGTGAAGTTTATGGACTTATTGGACCGAATGGCGCGGGAAAAACGACTTTATTACGAATGTTAGCAACCGCGGAAGAACCCACTACGGGGGAAATTTTCATACATGGGGAACGTCTGTTACGCGAGCGCTCTAACTCGAAACTGAAAGAAAATTTAGGATTTGTCCCTGATGATTTTCCACTGTATGATGATTTAACAATTTGGGATTATTTGGACTATTTTGCGCGATTGTATAATTTACGAGAACCCCGTCGCTCTCAACGTCTGTACGCGGTGTTAGAATTAATACAATTAACCAATAAACGCCATAGTCAAATTTTTCCTCTTTCACGGGGTATGAAACAACGGTTAAGTTTAGCTAGAGCAATTATTCATGAGCCGTTGGTTTTATTACTAGATGAACCCGTTTCGGGGTTAGATCCCATCGCGAGGATGCAATTCCGAGAAATTATTAAAGCGTTACGAGAAGCGGGAATGACAATCGTTATCTCTTCCCATGTTTTAAGTGATTTAGCGGAACTTTGTACCTCCGTGGGGATTATGGAATTAGGTTATTTAGTAGAAAGTGCGCCCTTACAAAAGCTTTATCAACGTCTTAGTCGTCAATCAATTATGATCTCTACGTTAGGAAAAATAGACGATTTAACGGCTGAGTTAAAGCATTATTCTTGGGTAGAAAATTGGGAAGTTATCCCTGATCAACGGCAAGTGAAAGTTCATTTTTCCGGTAGTGAAGAAGACGCGGCGAATTTATTGAGATCGCTCATTACTTCCCATATTCCTATTTCGGAATTCCACTGCACTCAAGAAGACTTAGAAAGCATTTTCCTCAAACTCGGATACCAACAAGCATCTTGAATTAAGGAAGAAGGAAGAGGGAAGAAGGAAGAGGGAAGAAGGAAGAAGGAAGAGGGAAGAAGGAAGAAGGTTAGTAACGGTGTTTTCTTTGATGTTTTTACCTACTACCTCCAAGAGATTTCCTCATATTTACTACAGATTTCCTCTTCCATTTCTATCTGAATTAACGTCTTTTGAATTTCTGCAAGCCGATTTTAAGAAGACTAACACGAATCAGTTTATTACATCTACTTCCATGACGGAAAAACACTCAGAAAACTCCCCGGTGGATTCCCATAATATTTTAGATGAGAATCCTGGGGAAAATAACTCATCCCATAGTTCGGAAAATTACCATGATGAAAGGGTGATAAAATCTTCCGACTCTCTCAAAGAAAGACAAGTTTTGAAATTGTATCAAATATTCTTAAATTCTCAACCCATTCTCACCAAGAAAACTGACTCGCTCGCATGGTTACAATCTTTACTCGCTAAATTGCCCAAACCCCCAGAGGGGAAAAAAGCCATTTATCAACGTCCTTTGTTTTGGGTAGGATTTGTGATTGTTAGTGCCGCGGGTTCTGGTATTGGTTATGCCTGGTGGACGATACACAAAATTGAACAAAGTTTACCCCCTGTTACGGATATTTCTGCCTTTAATCGTGATGGGAGTATTACGATTAAAGCTGCCGATGGTACGATTTTGTTACAACAGGGAAATACCACACGCGAAAAGTTAAAACTTCGCGAAATGCCCGATTTGTTAAAAAAAGCCTTTATCGCGATCGAGGATCGTCGTTTTTATGAACATAAAGGTGTAGATTATCAAGGTATTTTTCGCGCGATATTTTCTAACATTGTCGCGAGAGATTTAATTCAAGGTGGTAGTACCATTACTCAACAGGTAGCACGGATTGTTTTTCTCAATCAAGAAAGAAGTATTTTACGCAAAGTCCGAGAGGCTTTGATGGCTCAAAAAATTGAGCAACAATTGAATAAAGATCAAATTTTAGAGCGTTATCTTAATATCGTTTATCTGGGTTCGGGTGCCTATGGAGTCGCGGATGCTGCTTGGGTTTATTTTAGTAAACCTGTTAATCAATTAACTTTAGCAGAAATGGCGACTTTAGCGGGTTTACCTCCTGCACCTACGGAATATTCTCCCTTAGTTAATCCTAATTATGCCAAGGAACGTCGTAATATTGTTTTAAAGGAAATGCTCGACGCTGGTATTATTACGGCTGCACAAGCTAAAGACGCGATGGGAGAAGCTGTTGTCGTGAAACCAAGTCCTCCCAAACGTTTAGAAGTGAAAGCTCCTCATTTTGCTAAGTATATCCTCAAGGAATTGCCTCGTTTTATTTCTAAGGATGCCTTGGAAACGGGGGGGTTAACGGTGGAAACTACTTTGAATTTTGACTGGCAAAAAGTCGCAGATAAGGTGATAAAAGATGCTGTAGAATTGGATGGAAAAGGCCAAGGTTTTGAAGAAGCCGCGTTAGTTTCTCTTGAAAGTCGCACGGGTGAAATTAAAGCAATGGTGGGAGGTAGTGATTTTAAGAAAAGTGAATTTAATCGTGCTACTCAAGCCCATCGTCAACCAGGTTCCACTTTTAAAGGGTTGGTTTATGCCAGCGCGATCGCGGCGGGTTTATCTCCTTATAATAGTTATGAAGATGCACCGATTATCATTGATGGTTATCAACCCAATAATTACGGTAAAAAGTTTAGTGGTTGGCGCTCTATGTCAGAGGCTTTAGCAAATTCTGTCAATGTGATCGCGGTTAAAGTTTTGATGGATGTCGGTTTTGAACCCACAATAAAAATGGCACAGGATATGGGTATAAAATCGAAATTAAATCCTATTTATTCCCTCGCGTTAGGCTCCTCGGAAGTGAATTTATTAGAGTTAACTAATGCCTATGGTACTTTAGCCGCGGAAGGACAATTTACAGAAGCCCACGGCATTCGTCGTGTCATTAATCAACGCGGTGAAACTATCTATAATGCTAAGTTTAAATCTAAAGCGGCTTTAGATAAGCAAAGTGCCGCGATTACTACTTGGATGTTACAAGGAGTTGTCCAAGGTGGAACGGGTTCCGCGGCGGCTTTATCCGATCGCGATGTCGCGGGGAAAACGGGGACTTCTGAGCAAGCACGAGATTTATGGTTTATTGGTTATATCCCTCAAGTTGTCACCGGAATTTGGTTAGGAAATGATGATAATTATCCTACAGCCGGCGCGAGTACCACTGCGGCTTATAATTGGCGAGAATTTATGAAGGAAGTTGTCAAGGGAATGCCTGTGGAGAAGTTTCCCAAATTGCCCGAATTAGAGGGAAGAAAAGGCATTATTAAGGCGAAACCTGTACAACCCAATAAGGTTGTTTATGGTATGATTATGACGGAAGATGGCTCTGTAGTTCCTTATAATTCTAACCCTAATCCTGTGAAAAAGAGTAGTTATCAAGATGATCGAAATTATGATGATCAAGGTAGTTATCACGATCAGGGAAGTTATAATGATCAAGGCAGTTATCAGGAAAAACAAGGTGGTTATAATTAATTCCATTCTTAGTTATGCAAACTCGTTAACCCAGTTTTTATCTAATTTATAATAAGGAATATTATCAACATACTGTAGGGGAGACATCCTCCTGCTATTGCTGCGATTTTTCGGATATCTCTATTTGATTTGTCGGGGAATTATTGCGAGCGAATGCAGGCAAGATGCCTGCACTACTTTATGATTTTTTCATTCCTTAATACCTTTTTTATGGATTTTTTTCTCGGTTATCTCCCCTATTTACGGGTTAATTTTACGATGAAAAAACCGTCCATATTGGCTTGATGAGGCCAGACTTTGATCCATCCTTCGGGTGATGGCAATACGGGTAATTCTAGGGAAGGTTTTTCTATTTCCCATTGAGGATTTTTCTCTAAAAATTGTTGTATAACTTGAGCATTTTCTAAGGGGTGAATGGTACAAGTTGCATAAACTAATTGGCCTCCGTGCTTGACAAATGTCGCTGTTTGTGCTAGTAATTCTCCCTGAAGAATGGCTAATTGTTGAATATTCTCCGGGGTTTGACGCGATCGCGCATCCACCCGACGATGTAAAGTACCTAAACCCGAACATGGGGCATCTAATAACACGCGATCGCACTTGTCAGTAAATTGTTCTAAAGTGCGACTATCCCCAGTTAAAATCTCAATAGATTTTAATTGCAGACGTTGACAATTTTCCTTAAGTTTTTTCAGACGACTCGCGGTTTTATCACAGGCAAAAATAGTCCCCCTATCTTCCATTAATTCCGCGATATGAGTAGTTTTTCCCCCAGGGGCAGCACAGGCATCTATAATAAATTCCCCCGGTTGAGGATCTAATAAATGGGTAACTAATTGGGCACTACTGTCTTGAATTGTCCACCATCCTTCTTGATATCCGGGTAATTTTTGAATCGCGCCTATAGTACCATTTAACCTTAAGGCTTGGGGTAAATAGGGAATACGACTCACGGAAATCCCTTGAGATTGAAAAGCGGTTTCGACTTCAGGAATAGTCGTTTTTAAGGGATTAATTCTTAAATCAATAGTGGGAGATTGATTAAACCAATCACAAAGTTTTTCCGTTTCGTTTTCCCCGATTTCTGCTAACCATAATTTTATCATCCAATCGGGAAAACTATATAATATTCCTAATCTTTCAATCGGTGATAGAGAGGTATTCAACCTATTTTTTAACTGATTTAAGGGAGTAGTTTTCTGTGTTTCTGGATCAGGGTCATTTTTTAAACGTAGATATTGACGTAATAAACCATTGACAAAACTGCTAAGACCTGATAAACCATTATCTTTAGCAAGTTGGACAGTAGTATTAACCGCGGCGGATGGAGGGATTTGATTCAGGTATTCTAATTGATATAAACCGATGTGTAATATTACCCGTAAATCCGGTGGTTGTTGGGATGCTTTCTTTTTGGCTAATTGATCGATAATAAAGTCTAACGATCGCGCTCTTCTGACAGTACCATAGACTAATTCTGTCACTAAACGACGATCTAATTCGCTCAGGTGAGACTGGGAAAGGACGCGATCGAGGACAACATCAGCAAAGGCATCTCGGCGATAAATATCACGGAGAATAAGAAAAGCAAATTGACGGGCATTCTCTGATTTTTGTATCATTCTCTTTAATTTATCTCTTTGATATTTTAGCTTAAACGATGTTGTCTCTTTAAGGAAAGCGGTTACAATAATCAATTTAATGAAGATAAGAGGTAACAGAATGGCTGGCAAAGGTGGAGCTAGAGCCGGAGGGGGACGTAAGCCCAAAACTCCGACTAAGATGGTGAGGTTAGAAAGTCGCCTTGCAGATAGATTACTGGAATTACTCAACGTGTTAACGGTGGATGAGGTTTTAGACGCGTTAGATTCACTTGATGGGCAAAAACTTCCACAGTCAAAGCCTATTTTGATTGAGGATGAGATCAACGTTTCACCCATCGAATTAAACCTGTTAAACCCGGGGCAAAGAGACGCGATACGGACATTAATCGCATGGTGGGAAAGCAATGATAAATTAGCTAGTTTGTCAGGAGCCGCGGGAACTGGCAAAACTTTTTTGCTTGGATATTTACTTCAGGAAATAAACCCAAAAAGTGTCGCATTTCTCGCTCCTACTCACAAAGCTAAGAAAGTTTTAAAGACTTCATTAGCCCAATTTGGGATGGAAGGTAATGTTTTCACCGTGGCACAGTCGTTGGGGAAACAACCGATAATTTTAGATACCGGGCTTCAGGATTTTGCCACTAAAGGACACGCGTTTATCGGCAATTATGACTTGGTAATTTGTGATGAAGCGTCAATGGTTAAAAAAGATGATTATCAGGAAATTTTTGACAATGCCGAGCGGGTTTTGTGGTTGGGTGATAGGAATCAATTACCCCCCATCAATGAAGTGGAATCAATGGCTTTTTCCGATTCTCGAATTAGAGTCAAGCCAGAATTATCTCAAGTGATGCGATATACGGGGCATATTCTTAATGAATGTGAGAAGTTAAAAGAGGGCGTTAACACGAGTCAAATACATAGTTTAGTCCCCGATGGAAAAACGATTAAACGTCTATCTAAATTTGAATGGTTGCGGTTGGCTAGTGAAATATTTAAGTCGGAAAGTTTTGAGAAAGATACATCCTTTTGCCGTGTGTTGGCTTACAGGAACGCGATCGTTGATGCCCTTAATCGACAGTTAAAACAACTGATTTATGGGCATCAGAAACCTTTTTTCTCAGGGCAAAAGCTAATCGCGAACACCCCGGTATCACGGTTAGAGGTAGAGGATAAGAAGAAAGTCGTGCAAATAAAGGCGACAAATTCAGAGGAAATGATTGTCATTTCTGAACCGATAAAGAGAGCGATTAATGAGCGCGATTTAGAATTAGCTCCTCGATTATGCCAATCTCATCTTACGGGTGAAATTCTCTCATTTCAATGTGAGTGTGAGTCGGGGAATAAATTTGACGCGATTATTCTTTTACCGAGTGCTTCGTTGGCGAGTCAAAAATTGCGAACAATGATAGGAGAAAGTGGGATAAATCCTAAAGAAAAGAAAGCGAATTATCAGTTTTTAAACTCCTGGGGGGACAATCTTAAAGATATTTTTGCGATCACAATTCATAAGGCACAAGGCAGTACCTATAATCATCTTTTTCTTGATATGGCTGATATCTTAAAACCCTCTAGTAAAAGAGAACCCGGAGGCGTTGATGAGAGACCAAAACTGCTTTATACTGCCGTTTCACGGGCTTCTGAAAGGATTTATTTAATCCATTGAACAATCTTAAACGCGATCGCGACTAACTTTGTTCTTCTAAATACTCTACAACTGCTTGCAAATCTTCCAAACCTCGGTTGAATCGGTTAAGCATGGCTTCGCCTATCTCAGTATCAAAATTAAGTTTAGGGTTTGCCAAAACTAACTCTTGAATTGCCTCTAGCCAGAGAGAAAGTGGTACATGACGAACTGCTTCGCGTAATCCCATATTCGCCAATACTGCAAGGTAAAAACCTGTAAAGTCTTGCCCTCCATAATCATAGAAACCATTCCATAGTTCTAGTTTTTCGGGGGTGTAAGCTTCGTATTGATCACCGGTAATTGGTGCGCGATCGAGTTGGGGTTGTGGTAATGGTGGTTTAGTTATAGCTGTTTTTGTTTAAGCTTTGTAAATTGGTAGTGGGAGCGGAGAGCTCCCGGCGGGATCTAATAGGGAGCTCTCCGCTCCCACTACAGTTTTTTTTTGCTTCTTTGAGATGCTCCCCATCCTGCCTGCCAGGGATCTGTTTTTACCAGATGTCTATTCTTTGAGATGAGCCTGTCGAAATCAAAGTCATTGAGGTGAAAATTTACAGTGCCTCTACACCCGTCTTTATACACGCGATCGCCTCCGGCGCAAGGGACGCGATCGCATGATGTCTTGTCACTTTACAAAAACAAAACCGGAGATACATGAAAGAATTCACCTAACGCTTTTGCTTGATTTTTACTAACACTCCGTTTCCCATTAATGACTTCTGAGGTAATTCCTTTGGAACCAAAAATTTCAACTAAGTCCTTTTGTTTCAGATCCCGAGCTTGCATCAATTCTTTCAAAATTTCCTGGGGAGTCGCGGCTTTCATCTGATAATACTTATCCTCATATTCTTCGATGAGAATAGCTAACAATTCTAACACTTCAGCTTGTTCCACCGTCATCGTTTCTCCTAAAGTCATTAGCCGACTGACTTCTTGGAGTACACGTTGATACTCTTGTTCTGTGGCAATCACTCTGGGTAAGGTTTCTAGCAATAATTTCGCGTACTCTTCTTGGTTTAATGTGGTAGTCATAGCGTCAACTTGTGAATCTAATTGAGGATATCAAAAAATGTTCAAATTAATGAACAAAAGTGAGCGTATAAAATTTGTTATCCTAACAAGCTTATCATTCTTTCCACTTTCTTTCGCTGTACTCGGAATGGGTTAAGATATCTCTGATAAAAATTACCTGACTTCGATAGTTAATCTCTGATATCAAGCGGTAATCATTTCCTTTGATATTAAATACTGTGTACTGCCCTACGCGATCCGCGTGGGAATATACTTTTTTTACTTCCACAATATTTGTCCATTTTGCTGATTTGGCAATACGATACCACGCATCAAGAGGTATTTCTGCGTCTGGATGAATTTGACTAAAATAAACCAGTGCTTTGCGACTGATAACGTGCATGAATCTTCCCCAACAGCATAAGTTTTTTGTCAGATAGTCCCTCCCACCTGAACAACAATTTAGGTATTACCTACTCTTCTATGTTCTCATTTTGAGAACTTTTTGTCAATACCTTACTCATAGAGATTTTTCGTTGATTTTTATGGGGGGTATAAGAAAAGGTTATGCTATTTTGCTCTCTTGGTTTTTTTTGTTTCAATTCTTAACATTTCTCTGGGCTAATAATGCACTACCTAATGCGGCTTCTGTATAACGCGATCGCGTGACTTTAACCTTTAAATAACGTTCTCGAATGGACATCCACACGGGATTATTCGCCCCACCACCCGCGGTATAAACTTTTGTTAAAGCCGTTGCGCCTAATTGTTGCAATAACTGATAACCTTTGGCTTCGATTCGTGCGATACTCTCTAATATCCCCTGTAAAAATTCGACGTTATTTTGGGGACGGGGTTCCAGTTTTGGTTCTAAATTAGGATCGTTAATCGGAAAGCGATCGCCTTTCTTAACCAAAGGATAATAATCTAATAAACTTTCTTGGGCTGGGTTAATTTTTTTACTTAATTCCTCTAATTCTGCATCGGTAAAATATTGTCTTAATACCGCGCCTCCTGTATTAGATGCCCCTCCGACTAACCATAAAATCTCTCCTTGGGTGGGTAAGGGAGGGGTAATACGATGACTATAAATGCCATAACGAGAGTCTTCTACGCGGGTATGACTTAATAATTTAATGGCTAAAGTTGAGCCTAATGAAGAAACAGCTTCCCCCGGAATTGTCGCACCACTGGCCAAAAATGCCGCGATACTATCTGTCGTGCCTGCACATACTATACAATCAGAGGAAAAGTGAAAACGATCGCGTATTTCCTGAGTGAGATATCCGATCGCGTTTCCGGGTGCAACAACTTGGGGCAATTTGAGATCAATATCAGCACAAAAGGGCAAAATTCCCTGAATTAACCAATCAGGATAACAAAGATTTTCCACATCATAACCCAATTTTAAAGCATTATGATAATCACTGATACCCAATTTCCCATGTAATAAAAATCCTAACCAGTCAGCTTGATGGAGAAAATAAATAGGAGTTAGAGAAAAGCCCGGTTTATTAAGATCAATGCTTGATTTATCTGAGGCAATTGACTCACTAAACTCGGAGGTTTGAACAGATTTTAACCACCAGAGAAGTTTAGCTAAACTAGAAGTCGCGCTTAATACCGTATGATGAGGCGGCGCGATTTCTTTGATAATATCTATTACTTCAATTCCCCTGTCATCATTATAGAGAATTGCCCGATCAAGGGGTTTACCTGTCGCGTCGCAAAATAACACCGTTGAAGATGTACCGTCAAGGGCGATCGCGTGGATATTAACCCGTAAATCTAAAGGGATTTTATCGAGAAGAGAAAATAAAGCATTTTGCCAAACAAAAGGATCTGCAATACTATTTTTATCGGGTTCAAAATGATAGTTAGATTCATAAACTATCGCAGAATTTTCATCAATAATAATAGCTCGTACCCCTGATGTACCAAAGTCAAAACCCAGATAAAAATTCATGGCAATATAGGCAAACTTGAAAAAATTACACTCTTCTGATCTCGAAGAACTTTAGATATTAGTCCAGAATTTAACTTCCAGGCTAATATCGAATATCTACATGATTATTTCAAGTTTCATTATTAGCTTGATTCTCTTCAGAATCACTGGGAGAAATAGCCGCGATCGCCCGCGGGCAAGACCAATTACTAGAAACCAAAGAAGGCCAACCCATGCGTAAAGCATCATGGCAAACAGTATGAATCGTCAATTGACAATCTAATAAATGTAAACCCGACTTTTCCGCCTGTTTCATACCGATCTTTAAAATTGAATCATTATTAAATTCAATAGTATGATTACACTGTACACAAACTAAGTGATGATGATGATGAGGATAGGGTTGATTAATCTCATAATGTTTATGGCCTTCTGCCAGTTCTAATTCTCGCAAAATCCCCATTCTTGCCATTAACTTTAATGTGCGATAAATCGTGGATAAACTAATGTTTTCCCCCCGATTTTTTAGCATCTTATACAGATCCTCTGCACTTAGATGATTTCCCTTGGGGAGATTCTGAAAAATTTGTAAGATAGTTTCCCTTTGCGGAGTTAGCCGCCACCCCTTGTCATTGAGTTCGGCTTTAAATGAGGCGGGTGTATACAGTGCCATAGTGACCTTTCAATAAAGTCTGCCTATTGACAATCTTACATCAATGAGAACAATTTGCCAATAATCTGAATTATTGCAACTTGAGAAGGCTTTATCGCGAGTCCAAATTATTCATAAAGATTTGTCGGGGTAGTGCCCCTGTGCCTACCCGCGGGTTGGGGGGAATTTTTCTCTACTCAGAACGATGGATGAAAGTACCATAAAGGAAATTTTGTATACCCTTCATCCATCGGGCTGCAAAGAAGCCCACATCATATCTGTACTTAGATTGATGTGGGAGTATGTCATCTCAGAGACTCTAAATAATCACGGACACGGTTACGGCGTTTCGGTTGCCGTAATTTCTGTAATGCTTTCGCTTCAATTTGACGGACGCGTTCCCGTGATAGATCCAGGGCTCGACCAATTTCCGAGAGGGAGTAGGAATGGCCATCACCCAAACCAAAACGCATAAGAATGACATCCCGTTCGCGTTCGGTTAAGTCCCCCAGGAGGTGTTGTAAGTCCCGGCGCAGTGCTTCGCGCATTAATAAATCTTCTGGGGACACTTCATCGGTTTCCAGTAAATCCCCTAATTCCGTATCTTTTTCGCTTCCCACCTTAGTTTCGAGAGAAACCGAACGGGGGACACGCAAGAGGGTTTCCCGCACTTGATGGGCTGTCATTCCCAATTCTTGTGCGATATCATCAAGTGTCGCGGTGCGACCTTTTTCTTGGGAGATTTTGCGTTGTGCTTTCTTAATCTTATTCAGTTTTTCCGTGATGTGGACTGGCAGACGGATCGTCCGACTTTGAGTCGCGATCGCGCGCGTAATACCCTGACGAATCCACCAATAAGAATAGGTACTAAAACGATATCCGCGAGTCGGGTCAAATTTTTCCACCGCGCGTTCCAATCCTAGAGTCCCCTCTTGGATTAAATCCAACAATTCCAAACCACGATTTTGATATTTTTTGGCAACAGACACAACCAAACGCAAGTTAGCTTTGATCATGTGATCCTTAGACGCGAGGCCTTCGGCTTGAATTTTATCCAATTCTTCTACAGTCAAACCCGACAACTCAGCCCAATGACGCTTACCTTCAGCCAAAGAGGGTTTTAATTCTGATACCGGGATACCCGCGACCTTTGCCCACCGTTCCAAAGAAGGGCGATGTCCTAACTGCGCGGATAAGCGATCGCGCACCTCAATCAAATGAACATAACGCTGAATCGGTCCATCTTCTTTTTCAGCCGCGATATTCCGTGTTTCTACCAAACGGACATAACGTTGGACTTTTTGAGCTTCAGAGACCTCCTCATCACGACCTAAGAGACAAACCCGACCAATGTCTTGAAGATACAAACGGACCAAATCAGTAGTACGACGACCGGAACCCGGTTGAGCCTTTACGGAATCTATGTCCGAGCTATCCAGTTCCATCAGTTCATCAACGACATCTTCCACGTTATCTTCTAGCCCGTCATCCGGCAAGGTATTGACGTTTCGTTGGTCGTCGTATTCGGCTTTAGGGTAAAAAGAGGTTCCAGGCATAGTTATGATCTCACTTGGGGTGACAAAATGCTAGACGAGGGCAGTTGCTTTCGATGAGGGACCCACTTTACTCAGACGAAGCATTACCGTGATTCGTTCCATGAGTCATTCTGCTGACATCTGGACTATTTGTCCGCATAGACTCAAGTTTTCCTCTTCATGGGGGTTGGGGCTATAAAATGACTAACATTTCTGAGCTACAACTACCGAGGGTGTGTAAAGAGGGTTTGGCTACTGCTCTGAACTTTCCCATTGCCTCAATTGTGAGATTTCTCTTCCTGTTTCTGAGGTAACTAGAGTAGTAGCTCCCATTGACAGTTTGAGGTGACAAGCAAAGTTCCGTAATCAGCATGGCCTCTTCTAGGTTAAGAGCCTTTGTTCTATAAGTAGTGTATAAACGCTTACCTTATAGATGTGTGACCTAAGTCAAAGGCTACAATAATCTTCATCACGACTTACTGTGATTCCCGATCACTTCTCAAATCTTTATGAAGGGGACTGGGGAATGGGGACTGGGGAATGGGGACTGGGGAATGGGGACTGAGGAATGGGGATTTGGGAATGGGGATTTGGGAATGGGGAATGGAGATTAGGGACTACGGACTACTGACTACGAACTACGAAGGGTGTAATATTTTTTTGTTTTTGTTTTTTTTACCAATTACCAATTACCAATTACCCATTCCCCAGTCCCCAGTCCCCAGTCCCCATTACGATCGCGGATACCGTTGCATCAGTTGTTGGACTTGTGCCGCGTGATAGGAACTACGGGTAAGGGGTGAGGAGACGACTTGCAAAAACCCAATAGATTCACCATACACTCTCCACGCGTCAAACTGTTGGGGGGTGATATACCCTTCCAGGGGTAAATGCTTTGGACTCGGTTGCAGATATTGACCGATGGTTAATATTTCGCAATCAACAGCGCGTAAGTCTGCCATGACTTCTCGCACTTCTGTATCGGTTTCCCCTAATCCCACCATAATGCCTGATTTGGTATAAACACTAGGCTGAAGTTCCCGACATTTTTTCAAGAGTTCTAAACTCCGTTGATAGTCCCCTTGGGGACGAACTCGCCGATAGAGACGGGGAATGGTTTCGGTATTATGGTTCAGAACTTCGGGTTTAGCCTGGAGGATAATGGCTAAGGCCTCCCAGTTTCCGCATAAGTCTGGGATTAATACTTCGATTGTGGTTTTAGGCATTCGCGATCGGACTTCCTCAATGCAACGAACAAACTGGGACGCGCCCCCATCGGGTAAGTCATCGCGGTTAACGGAAGTTATCACAACATGAGTGAGGTTAAGACGTTGTACGGCTTCTGCTAAGTTAAGAGGTTCCGTCGGATCGAGGGCCTTGGGTTTTTTCTCGAAGTCAATATCGCAATAGGGACAAGCGCGGGTACAAGCGGGTCCCATAATTAAAAATGTCGCGGTGCCCGCGTTGAAGCATTCGCCGATATTGGGACAAGAGGCTTCTTCACAGACCGTATTAAGGTCTAAGTCCCGTAAAATTTCTTTAACCGAGCCTACGCGCTGCCATTGGGGGGCTTTGACTCGCAACCATTCTGGCTTTACTACCACGCTTGCCTTGCCTTAGTGAAGTTTTACTACAGACTATTGAGTTTAGTATAGGGGGTCAGGGAATACAAGAGGGGATAGAGAATTTTCCCAGATTAGTGAAATTTTTTCGGTTGGGGCGGATCAATTTGGCTGAGTTTGTGTTATGATGGGGAAAATAGTGTGAAATGTCGGGATGTAGCGCAGCTTGGTAGCGCACCTCGTTCGGGACGAGGGGGTCGCAGGTTCAAATCCTGTCATCCCGATTTGATCTTACCTCTCCTCCTAGAAGAGGGGGGAAAAATTGTTATTATTAAATCTGTGGGAGATTTCCAAATATTAATCACTCCCCCTTGCCTTGTAGGGAAGAGGGGTGGGGGGTTAGGTTTATGGGAGCAGAATCTCGACGGATTTTATTTTTTGCATAACTATAAATTTCCTCTTCTTCACTAGACCTCTTGCGAAACTTAAAAAAAAATCAATTCTTGTTATGAAATCGTCCAAAATTTCCTCTTTTGCCTGTTGCCTGTTGCCTGTTGCCTTACTTTCGCAAGAGGTCTACTTTACAAACGACACTTTATTTTATTGGATATAAAAAAAGTGTCCAAAGAGTGTCTCTGAATCTTGACAGCTAATTTATTCCCGATTCCCCGCGGTAAAAAAAAGGTGCGCGATGACCACTGCGTGGCCGGCTGCACCGCGGCCATCGCGCACCCTAGGGAAAAAGAAAAAGACCTATTGATGGAGAAAATTAATAGGTTTCAACGTGCCAACGTTCAGCCTTCTTCAACTGCTTCTGATAATCAGACCAATTGACATCAAACTTACCTGCGGCCGCGGACATTCCTTCATCAATACCGCCTTCCATACCTTTCAAACCACAGATATAAGTATGGGTATTGTCTTTTTGAATTAACTGCCACAATTCATCAGCATTTTCCTTAATCCGGTCTTGAATATACATCTTACCGCCTTGGGCATTTTGTTGCTCACGGCTGATAGCATAAGTCAAGCGGAAATTGTCAGGAAATTCACGCTGTAATTGTTCCAATTCTTCCTTATAAAGAATATTAGGACTATAGGGAATACCGAAGAATAACCAAGCTAAACCTTTGAACTTGTAATCTTCATGTTGTTCCTTAAACATCCGCCACAGGAAGGCGCGGAAAGGTGCAATACCTGTCCCGGTTGCCATCATAATAACAGTAGCATTTTCATCATCAGGAAGTAACATTTCCTTGCCGACGGGACCAGTGATTTTGACATCAGCACCAACAGGAAGGTTGCACAAATGAGTCGAACAAACACCATAAACAGTTTCACCAGTTTCGGGGTGTTTATAGACTAATTGGCGGACACAAAGAGACACAGTTTTATCATCGACATAATCGCCATGACGGGTGGAGGCAATAGAGTAAAGTCTCATCTTATGAGGCTTACCATTTTTATCAGTACCCTCTGGGATAATACCAATACTTTGACCTTCTAAATAACGAAGATTGCCCGCCGAAATGTCAAAGATCAGGTGACGCACAGTTCCTTCGCCACCTTCACGCACTAACTCTTGATTGGAGATACATTTGCCAATAAAGGGCGCGTTAGGACGATAGATATTCACTGGAATATCTTTTTTATGGTGCTTTTCTTTCGCAGGAGTTGAGGGTGTGCTAGGTGCAGACTCGATCGGCGCGCTTTGGACTCCAGCCTCAGATTTCGCCTTGATGTTTTTGAGTGTTTCTGCATTCAGAGGTTGGATACTGACGATTTTGCCACCCAAACGGTTAATGCGACGCATTTCTTGATTCATGCGATCATAGGGCACTGCAATAAAGATATTGCCACTACGACGAATAGGGGAGTTTATTTGATCAGTAACTTGGTTTTGACGCAAACCCGTGACTTCATAAATAAAGACTCGGCTACCCGATTCGGAATTCGCCACGACACCTGATAAGGTGGGACTGTACATGATGGAATTTTCCTTAACGATACAGAGTAATTTACTGAAAGAATGTGACGATCGACGCAATTTTCTTTTTTTGATGACTTCCGTCACTTAGTCACACAAACCCAGGACATCCCCTAAAAAGGGTCTTTCCTCGATCGCGCTCTATCTTACTTCCACTTATTTTACCGGAGAGGGGGAGCGGGGAATTGGGGACTCCCGAATTAGTCATTGGGAACCGGGGGAAGAGGGATGAAGGAAGAAGGAAGAAGGAAGAGGGAAGAAGGAAGAGGGAAGAAGGAAGAGGGAAGAGGGAAGAAGGAAGAAGGAAGAGGGAAGAAGGAAGAAGGCTTCCCGATTACCGATTACCGATTACCGATTACCGATTACCGATTACCAATTACCAATTACCAATCCCCTGACGGGGATCGTAATATTACAGATTGTGAGGGGAAACCCCTTCTGATACAATCAAGCTCACAGTTAGTCTGAAATACTTAACTTAAAAATTGCTTGAGTCTTCCCTGATGGGCGGCCATCAGACTGTTGTGTGTGGGTATCATCTCTTCTTTTGAGGGGGTAGGGGCGCGACACTCCAGCTTTGGGTATTAACCAATGGGCTGCAATTTTTGGGAAGAGGGACTTGAGTTTGTCAACAGTGCTGTTTGTTTAGAGGGAATATAATGACCATGAAGCCCGATCGCGTGGTTTTAATTGGCGTTGCCGGAGACTCCGGTTGCGGTAAATCAACTTTTTTGCGTAGATTGACAGATTTGTTCGGATCAGAGTTAGTTACTGTGATCTGCCTGGACGACTACCACAGTCTCGATCGCAAACAACGTAAAGAAACTGGGATTACGGCCCTGGACCCTAGAGCGAATAACTTTGATTTAATGTATGAACAAATCAACGCGCTCAAAAATGGTCACTCGATTAATAAGCCGATCTACAACCACGAAACCGGAATGATCGATCCCCCCGAACGGATCGATCCTAATCATATTATCGTGATTGAAGGTCTCCATCCTTTATATGATGAACGAGTGCGATCGCTCTTAGATTTCAGCGTTTATTTAGATATTAGCGATGAAGTTAAGGTCGCGTGGAAAATTCAACGCGATATGGCAGAACGGGGTCATAGTTATGATGATGTCATGGCCGCGATCAATTCTCGGAAACCTGATTTCTCCGCGTATATCGATCCTCAAAAAGAATTTGCCGATGTGGTAATCCAAGTATTACCTACTAATTTGATTAAAGAGGATAAAGAACGCAAGATCCTCCGAGTCCAAATGATTCAACGCGAAGGTCTCTCTCATTTCAAACCAGCCTTTTTGTTTGATGAGGGTTCTACGATTAACTGGATTCCCTGCGGTCGCAAATTGACTTGTTCTTATCCGGGCATTAAAATGCACTATGGCCCCGATAATTACTATGGCCATGAAGTCTCTATTTTAGAGGTTGATGGTCAGTTTGAAAATTTAGAAGAAGTGATTTACATCGAACGTCATTTAAGTAGCACTTCGGCTAAGTATCAAGGGGAATTAACTCATTTGTTACTGCAACATCGTGAATATCCGGGGTCTAATAATGGGACGGGTTTATTCCAAGTTCTCGTTGGCCTCAAGATGCGGGAAGCTTATGAAAAGTTGACTGCTAAGGAAGCAAAAATCGCGGTAGCTGCTGTTTAGAACTTCTACAGATAAATTTGATGAAAGGGACGCTCATCGCGTCCTTTTTGTTTTTTATCGTGATGTTTTTTCTTTCTTAGGCTAAACTTAATATTGTCTAAATTTTTTCGTCTCTTCTTCTCCTATGACCACTCAATTAACTGATATAGTATCTCAATTACAATCTTTACGAGATGATGCCAAAAACGCGATCGCGTCTTCTTCGAGTCTTGATGCTCTCGAACAATTACGCATTAATTATCTCGGCAAAAAAGGTCAAGTTTCCCAAATTTTAGGCTCTATGGGTAAATTATCCCCTGAAGAGCGTCCCCAAATTGGCGCGATCGCGAATGAAGTTAAAGAAATCTTACAAACCGCTTTAGACGAAAAACGTACCACCTTACAAAATGCCCTGATTCAAGCCAAATTAGAAGCAGAAACCCTCGATGTCACCATGCCTGGGGTGTATCGTCCTCAAGGAAAAATTCACCCCTTAAACGGCGTTATCGATCGCGCCTTAGATATCTTTGTGGGCTTAGGTTATACCGTAGCCACCGGCCCAGAAATCGAAAGTGATTATTATAATTTTGAAGCCTTAAATACTCCCCCAGATCACCCCGCCCGTGATATGCAAGATACCTTCTATTTACCCGATGGTAATCTATTACGGACTCATACATCATCCGTGCAAATTCGTTACATGGAAAAACACGAACCACCGATCAGAATTGTTGCCCCCGGACGAGTTTATCGTCGCGATACCGTTGACGCGACTCACGCGGCAGTTTTCCATCAAATTGAATTATTAGCCATTGATGAAGGCTTAACTTTTACCGATTTAAAAGGCACAATTAAACAATTCTTAGGGAAAATGTTTGGAGATTTACCCATTCGTTTCCGCGCGAGTTATTTTCCCTTTACCGAACCTTCCGCAGAAGTCGATTTACAATGGAATGGTAAATGGTTAGAAGTTTTAGGCTGTGGAATGGTTGATCCTAATGTATTAAGAACTGTAGGTTATGATCCCGAAAAATATACCGGATTTGCCGCGGGTTTTGGCGTAGAACGCTTTGCAATGGTACTTCATGGTATGGATGATATTCGCCGCGTTTATGCCAGCGATCTGCGTTTCCTTCAACAACTTTAACCAACCTCAAAAAACGGGTTTTTGACGCGTTTCTGTGAGACAACAATACCTGAGCCAAAATCTCACCAATTCACAAAGGGATTGTTAAATAAACCCATTTTTTCTGATATTGATGAACAATTATCAAGGGAAAATGAGTGATTTTTATTTCCTCAGTAGGGGAATAAAATCAAACACAAAGACACAAAGGCACAAAGAAAATTTTGAGTAATTTGTTATGTTTTTCTCTCTTACCCATCGGTAAAACATAATCAAAATCGGCTTTAACCCGACTATTTTTTTCTGCCTTTGTGTCTTTATGCGTTTGTGGTTATACCATAAGGATTTTCCTTGTGCCATCACTTTTTCAAAGGGGCATAAAAGCCAAGTTTATTCAATAATACTAAACCAATTTTTTCCTCTTGATACCCAGTGGATGTTACCCTTACTGGCTAGAGATGGCCAGTGATTTTTAATGAGCTACCCCAAGCTATTCTACTAAATATCTCACCCCACAAGGGAGGATTTTGGCGCAGGTATTGATACAAAAACTCGGTTTCTGTCTAATTGCGATAGAGAAAAATACTCATCGCCAAGAAACCCGATTTCTGCAATGGATGGTAAAATTTTCGGCTCGGAAGGTGGGCTCTCGGACACGGATAGAAAATTTCAGGTTAATATGGAAAAGAGACAGCCATAAAAAGTACCAGAAAATAGGATAGGTTTATTGAGCATGGAACAAATTAATATCGTACAGATAATTAGTAACTTGGCAAAAATAGGTCTTTTCTTAGTTCTTTTATCCCTGGGATTAGGACTGAGTTTAAGACAATTAAGAGAATTTTGGCAGCAGCCCGTTTTAGTGGTGAAATCTTTTCTCGCGGCTAATGTCTTAGTACCGATCGCGGCATTTTTGCTAGTCATTAGTGTTTTTCACGGATTACCATCTAGCACTCGTATTGTCCTTTTAATCATGGCCGCGGTACCCAGTGCTCCCATGATTGTGAAAACAGTGCCGAAAAAAGTAGGTAGATTTGATTTTATCGCACCATTGCAAGTGTCTCTGGCATGGCTTTCTATCGTCACAATTCCCCTCATAGTTGTATTCCTGAAACACTGGTTTTCTGTTTCCGGGTGGAATGTTACTCCTCAAAGTGTAGCACCTCAAATTCTACAAGCTCAATTGCTACCTTTGGGAATAGGAATGCTCCTACGAGAATTTGCGCCTGAGTGGGCAGACTCCTTGCAAAAACCGGTTGCCAAAATTGGGAATACCATTTTAGTTGCCCTGCTTGTTTTGATTCTAGCCATCGCGCTTCCTAAAGTTTGGGTTTTCACAAAGGGGCAATTTATTTCTGTGCTCGCGATGAGTATTATGATTATAATTTCTCTGGCAATCGGGCATTTTATGGGAGGCCCAGCCGAAGATGTGCGTAGTGCATTAGCTGTTGTTACTTCTATGCGAAATACCGGTTTAGCCCTGGTTTTAGTGATGACGAATATTCCCTCTTTAAAGGAAGTGCGGATTGAGATCATTACTTATGCTCTTTTAACCACGATCCTTTCTACCATCTATGTCAAGTGGCGTAAACGCAGCAATGCCCAAAAAGAAATTAACCCAGAAGAAGATGCTCGTGCCACATCCTAAACCTTTTTCTGATATAACTCAGACAGTTAAGTAAGACTTACACTCTAACTGGGTTTCTCTATGCCATTTCCTTTTTGGGGGAGTCTCAAACTAGAAACCCTGTTTTTTGTCTTATGAAAACAACCTTTGTGCTTTAGTGAGGAGTGAGAAACATGAAAACAGTTGATTACAAAAATAAGTCCTTTATCTTTTTGGGTTTAGCCGCGATCGTTACTGGGAGTATCAATTTTCCCAGTTTCGCGGCTTCGCCATTCCAGAAAACATCCGTCACATCCCAAGCTACCCCAAACCTCTGTCGTCGGGTTAATTCTAAAGATGGGTTAGTGGTGCGATCGCAGGCTAATTCTACCGCGTCAGTGGTGGGAGGAGTAGCCATGAATACTCAGATCACATTAGTGAATAATCAAACCCTCAAAAGTGCCGATGGCCGTCTTTGGGTAGAAATATCAGCACCCATGAAAGGATTTATTTCCAGTGGCTATCCAAATAATGAATTTAACTTAGTTCCCTGTAGTGGAAGCGAGCCAGAGAAAAAACCAGACAACAAATCAGAGAAAAAACCAGACAACAAACCAGAGAAAAAACCAGAAGCGAATCAACCGAAACCAACCACCAGTCTTTGTCGTCAAATAGAAGGGCGAGTCGCGCCCAATGGAATTATAATACGCGCCGATGCTTCCACAAAGTCTGCGGTACGGGGAGGAGTTATCGCGGGTGAAAAAGTAACATTGGTTAAGGACTATAAACTGATCAAAGATAAAGATGGAGATAAACGTGATTGGATAGAAATTACTGCTCCTATTGGCGGGTTTATTACTACTAATTCTTTAATTATGTGTAAGCCCTAGATTTTGGGAAATTCTACTATTTTTGCTCAATTTTCCGAAAAATCTTCCATCTTTTCACCCCGATTATTCAGCGCTTACACGGGATAACAATTGGGGGCAACCACAGGGGATTGCCCCTACTCAATCACAAGTCCCCACTCCCCAATGCAGGGGAAATTTATAGCAAAGGCATAAAATAAATATGAAACGTCGTTGGTTTTTCGCTTCAATACTGTTTATTGTGTCAGCTTCTTTATCACTGGCATTTTCCTCTTATTCTCTACCAAATTCATTAACATTAAGGAGTTTAGCCGAAAAACGTGGGATAGAAATTGGTGCGGCTGTCGCTATTCCTCCCCTCAAAACCGATCCCATGTATCAGCAATTACTCGCCAGTCAATTTAATAGTGTTTCGGCGGAAAATGTCATGAAATTTGAATATTTACATCCCCAACCGAATACTTATACATTTAATGAAGCAGATGCACTGGTTGATTTTGCTAAATCCCATAATATGAAAGTCCATGCTCATGTTTTAGTGTGGCATATTCAACTTCCTAAATGGTTGACGGAGGGGAAATTTTCTCGCGATCAGTTAATCACGATTTTACGCGATCATATTCATAAAGTAGTAGGTTATTATAAGGGAAAAGTTCAAGCTTGGGATGTGGTTAATGAAGCATTTAATGATGATGGAACTCTCAGAAATACTATTTGGTTACAAGGAATTGGTCCTGATTATATCGAAATGGCATTTCGTTGGGCAAGGGAAGCCGATCCCAATGTGGAATTATATTATAACGACTTTGGAGCCGATGGTTTTGGCCCAAAATCCGACGCGGTTTATAGTCTGGTGAAAAAGTTAAAAGCGAAACAGGTTCCGATTACAGGTGTTGGCTTACAAATGCACGTTGGCTTGGGATGGGCTCCGCCAAAAAGAGATGTGATCGCGAATATTAATCGTTTAGCAGATTTGGGGTTAAATGTCCATATTTCTGAGATGGATGTGCAAACATACGATGGAGCGAGAACAGAAGAGGAAAAATTACAAAAAGCCGCGAATCTTTATGCTGATATGATGAGCGCTTGTCTCTCGAATAAGGCTTGTAAAAGCTTTACAGTTTGGGGATTAACTGATAAGTTTTCTTGGCTTCCCGGTTTTACGGGAAAACCTCAATCTCCCCTTTTATTTGATACTAATTATCGTCCTAATCCTGCTTATTACGCGTTAATTGATGTCTTACAAAATAAGTAAGCAAAGAGGATTCAACCACATGATGTAGGACAAGCATCCTGCTTGTCACTGCGCCTGAAGCACATTTGATTAGCCATTCTAAATTCGTAATGGCTTCATACTAATCACAGTCAAAAATCTTCTAAATGTTTCATTCTCCATGATGAATCCTTCCTAAAAACTATCCGCATAACCCATCAGAGTTGTTTCATTCTACATAATAAATCCTAAAATCTAACCCCCAAGCCCCTTCCCTACAAGGGAAGGGGGAGTAATTAATTTTGGGAACTCTCCCACAGATTTAATAGTAACAATTCTTCTCCTCTCTCCAAACTAGAAAAATTGTTGGTTGTTATATCGGAGAAATCGGGGCAAAAGGAATTGGGAACCATAACACACTTTGTCAAAGAGTTTGTGGACGGGTTAGAAAGACTTTATTATTCTCGAAAAAACTAGAGAATCAGATGGGTGCTATCTAGTATTTTATTCATTATTTATGAATGATAATGAGGAGATCGCCTATAAAGTATGATATAACTACTTTTACAGGACTAAAAAACCATGTTACTGTCTGAGATTTTCCTGCCAAAATCTCAAATCATAAATGAGTATAACCTACTCTTAAATATTAGATGAAATCATAAAGTTAAGCTGTTTCTATGGGGGCCATTGTTAAACCCGCACGACTTAACTGTTCGTGATAAAATTCTGCTTGTTCTTGTGGTCCAACCCACACGATCGCGAGTCCTTCAAAATGTACTTGGTTGGTTAATTCCCAAGCGCGATCGCTCGTCATTTGTGGAATATATTTCATCAGACAGTCGTGAACGTGCTGAAAGGTATTAAAATCATCATCAAGGACGATTACCTTGTAATTGGGATAAGGTTTGCGGGTGACTACGGTCGAGCGTTCCGGTGTTATTGTAGGTGCAGAAGTCATAATAAACATAGTGGCTGAAACTATAAAAGTTATAAAACCCTGACAAATCCTTGAAAGACGCGAACCAACAGTAAATAGTAATTTAGCTGTTGAGTATCAATGAGGTCTAGGCCTGTTACTTGTCAAACCGTCGTCTCTAGGTAAAAATACTGTCTTTGTCGAGGGGAAGAGGGGAGATGGGTTGATTTGAGTCTAATTATAGCAGAAGGAAGAAGGAAGAAAATCAAGGGTTTGTGCAATTAAGATCGTCCTCACCGCCAAAGCGGTTACGATATAGTTATTAAGGCTCTGAAATATCTCTATATTTTTCTGATTCCCCCTCTCCTTGTTGGAGAGGGTTGGGCTGAGGTGTCGCGGAGGCTATTTCCACTTTTGCCAGGTGGTACTATTGAAGATTGATGTCCCTGGAAACGCGATCGGATTATAATTTTCTTGTAGCTGCATTTGTAACGCTTCTAACTGTGGTTCATAAGAGGGTAATTCATCCACTAATTGATAGGGCAAAATACCATTTTTTAAGGCAAAATCCGCGGTAATTCCTGCCGCGGCTCCTGCGGACCATTCAAAGGAATGAACTCGATAAGCCGCGGCCGCGGTGTGACTCGTCGCGATACTTTTTCCGGCTACTAACATATTATCAATTTTTTGGGGAATCATGGCTCGTAAAGGTATTTGGAAAGGATAGGCTTGGCCACCTCCTCTACGCGTTCCTTCTCGTTCCTTATTTCCTGGGGTTTCTGGGGGACTTTTTGCCATACAAGGATGAAAGTCGATCGCGTAATGTCCGATTCCTACGGTATCAGGATAAACGGTGGCACGCGATCGGGGTTTCACATCTTTTAAACTAATTTCATCTAAGGCTAAAGCACCAGCATCTAACCCCGCGATAATTAACCAAATATTACGATAAAGGTCTTTTGAGAGAGTATTTTGATAATAATCGTCTCGATAATTGTGGCGACTCATATCAACTTCCCAGACGGTAAAACCTTCGGGTTGTGTATAAGTAGGACGGCCAATAATACGACGGCCTTCTCGCATATAGGGATATTTAGATAAACCGTGAACGGTTCCCATAGGGGATTTTAATCCGGTTAAGAAACGATGATTAGGATAAGGTTTTTTGATGCCTTCTCCTAATTGGGAGTCCGTTGTTCCTGTCACTAACCAATAAAAATATCCTAACGCGTTTTCTTCGCCTTTGCGTAAAGTCTCTGTGCGTAGTCCACCCATCCAACCACCGGGTTTTAATTGTCCAGTTGCTTCTAATTGTTCACGCGTATAAATTAAATTATCCTCTGAAGAACCCGGACGATAATCATTGCCCCAAGTCCAGTTTTGCATGGAAATATCGCCAGGATAAATCGGCCATTTTGCCAAATCCCCGGGTCGGGGTTCATCGGGGCGTGTTGTATGAATTTGTCGATAGGAAAAAACCAGGTTAAAACTGGCTAATCGATCTAATTCATAACTATAATAAGGTTCATATTGGGAATAAAAAGAAGGAAGTTTGTGTGGTTGAGGTTCCTTCGTGGCTTCCATCGCAAAGGTATAGGTAAAACCTTGGGTGCAATAGGGGTCTCCGGTGGGAGTAGAGGATGAGGGTTCTCGATAGGAAAGGGGGTCTATTCCTAACCGATAAGGGACATCTGCAAGTCCGATTAATTCTCCGGTTTCTGTGGCTTCGATGACATACCAAGGTGTCGGACTTTTGACTGTTGATTTGGGATTTGGGCTTGGGGGGATAAAGTGGATAATGGTTTTGTTAAACCGAGATGAATTTTGGTATTGATAGTTATCTTCTATGGTTTGGGAAAGGGTTTCTGTATTGATGGGGGGATCTCCTGGGGCTGGTTGAGATTGTATCGCGATCGCGCTTTTGATTTGATTTCCCGAAATGTCTAATTCTTTAATTACAGTATTAGGAAACCATTTGAGTTTCCCGTTACCAATTTTGGCAACATTTTTTAACATTTGTAAGAGAATTTTATGACCATCATAGGGCATAAAACAGGAGTAACTAACCCAACATCCCCCAGGATTTAATCTACCATAATGTTCTTCAATGCGACGGCGTAAATCGAGATAACCACGGGGATAAAATAAAAGTGATCGTTGAGTGTCTCTTTCATCTAACGCGGAAGTCCCCTGAGAGGAAATTTGACCTCCTACCCAGTCTGTAATATCTGTTAAACAAACAGTCCGACCTAATAATAATGCTTCATAGGCCGCCGCGGAGCCGGCGAGTCCTCCACCAACAATGAGAATGTCGCAAATTTCTTCTTTATCGGGTGTGCGTGGTGATGTCGCGAATACGGGAGAAACGGTAGAGGAGAGAGAAATTAAGCTTAATATCAAGCTAATCAGGGATTTTTTTGTGCGTGTCGCTTGCATGGTATCGCAGAAAAAGCCAAAGTGGTTGATTTTTTTATTTTAAGGCTTTTGGGAGCCTTGAGAAAGAGTCCCCCCTTGATCTTGATTTATGGTGTCAATAATGAATGATTGTCTTGATCAGAGAATTAGGAATTAGTTTGGTGTGAAGTGACGCTCATTTTCATCAAGTTGGTATGGGATTGATTGAAGTTCATCAAAACGCGATCGTAATTAATCAACTATATAATGGTAGGTTGGGTTGAACCCTAGTGAAACCCAAGAAAAACGCAATAAAGGTTGGGTTTCGTGATCTCAACCCAACCTACTTAATTACTCCTGGCACAATTAGAGCGTGATCGGCTAAAATGTAGCTTTATTTTCCCTAGTAATTCTCATCAAAAATCGTAAAGCTTCATTCACTGATTCAGCATTAGGAAATACCTCAGCAACATCGGAATCTAATTTAATAATTGTATCGCCAAATTTTTTCCGTTTAGATCCCATTTTTCTAACGGTTAAACTTTTCAAATCATATTCATCTCTAAGTTCATCTTCCATTGTTTTAACCCTCTTGATAAGCTTTTCTTTCTTGTTGTGTCACTTGTCTAGGACTAATAATTCTAATTTTATCTCCTCTTTCGGTATAAGAAACCAACCAAATATGACTTTTTGATGATTCTCCTATGATAATATAACGATGTTCATCTTCAGAATGATCGGGATCATAAAAATCAACATAGAGTGGATCATCGAAAACTGTTTGAGCTTCTTCAAAGGAAATACCATGTTTAGATAAATTAGATTTTGCTTTTTGTTTGTCCCATTCAAATTCCATATAATTAAATTTTAGATAAAGTAATTGTAACCTTACGAGACGCGATCGTGCCTCAATTCTCCCACATCCCCAAGAGCACCATACCTACGGTAAGGGACGCGATCAGGAGAAAAGGACGCGATCGGGAGAAAAGGACGCAATCAGGCTCTGTTTACAACTAAAGAACTTATCGCTGTTCAATAGGGCATAGAGTTATGCCCTTGGATTTCCCCAAAGGATAAGAGGTGAGGGGACTATTACGAATATCGGCCTCTAATCTAGCAATCAAGTATTGTAGGGTGCGTCAGATAGTTAAGCTAATGGTTAAACCGATAACTTTTCCGTCTGACACACCCTACTACTAAAAAATCGTGGTAACATTACGCTTTGTTGGCAGCTAGATCGGCATTTTTAATATATTCAGTTGCACGAACTTCAAAGAGTTCAGGTTTAGCAGCAGTAATCCACATTAACTCAATAATAGAATCATGACGATCTTGACAAGCCACATAAGGTGCATACAGATCACCAGTTACATTGAAAGTCTCACCTCGACAGTCTCCACCACAAAACTTTCTTACATCACATTGGCTACAAGTTGGGTTTAAAGTATCAACATTGATCTTTTTAAGATGTTGTAGTACAGGATGATTTTCTCCAACACACTCATTTAGTGATTGTTGACGAATATTACCAAGCCGAAAACTAGAACACTGTGTATTAGGACACGGATATACATCGCCTTCAGATGTAATATATACACAAGGACGATTACCTACACCACAGGAAACACAAGTAATTCCTGCCAACAAAGCAGCACCCATAGAAGAAAATAACGAAGTATTTTCAAATAAGTTTTTCTGCTCAGGATGTAGTTCAATATGTTTAGATAATCTACTAAAAATTTCAACTTCATGAACTCTCTTCAGTGGTGAATCACAAGCTCTACCAAGTTGTACTAAATTAATAGGATTAAATCCTCTACATCCTAACTGATAAACTAAATCAACTGTTGATTCTAAATCATAAAAATTGCCTTCATGTACAAGATAGTTTACACCTACATGAACACCATGAGCTATTAATGCTTTGATCCGATTGATGACTCTTTCAAAAGCACCTTGTCCTCGGATTAAGTCATGAGTTTTACTAGATGACCCATCCAGAGAAATTTGAAGTCTAACTTCTAGGTTCTCTAAATCATCAATTTGATGATTTTTGATTAGCAGAGCATTTGTACTCATGCTAATTTCAAGACCCTGATTTTTATATGCTTTGATAATGTCAATAATTTGAGGATTCGCAAAGGGTTCTCCTCGCGTTAAATTAACTCGATACCTAACATTGCTCTCATAGGCAAGAACATTCTTAATCTGCTGTGCAAGTTCTTTGTGTTCTTTAAGTGTCAGTTCTGGAGCGACTGCTCCATGAGCATCTACATAACAATGTGGACACTTCAGATTACAATTTCTTGTAACACTTACCATTGCTACAGTAGTGCGAGATGTGAGAGAACGTTCAAAACTCAAATTCTTATGATTTTCCTGATTGATTGATAGTGATAATAATTCATGATATGTATTTTCTATTTCCTTTTGGGGGTAATGCGAAATTTCCAGCACAACTTCCTGCAATGATTTTTGCTCAACAAAAAACTTCTCAAAAACTTGTTTACCAAAATCATCAACAACAAACCATCGTGGTAAACTGGGAAGAATAATTAGATGCTGTTGATCTTTTGAATAAATACTAGCTTTCATGATAAGCTCCTTCAAAGGATTGGTCTGAGGGCAAAAGCTATTTTTTGCCCGGAAATAAAAATAATTATTGCTATTCACTCTTATATTTCATAGCACCGATTGCTTCACGGGACGCAACTATCACACGGGAATTTCCTTCAAACAATATATGTCTTGAAGTTTGATTTAGATCAACCGCCTTTCCATCATTGTCCGTGAAAATTTTATCCGGCAAACCTAATGAATCATTTGAGCAGTTTTGATTATTCATAACTAAATGCTCTCCATAATGGTGACACTGTTAATCTTGACATAAGACTTTTGTGTATTTCTATACGAAAAAATCAGATAATGACTGGACTTTTGTTACAAAAAATTTACAAAAGATCAGATAATGACGGAAAATGACTAGCTTAAACTAAGCTATAATGGTCAAATTCATTAACCTACCTAAATCCCATGAATGTAACAGAAGTTTTACAATTTGCCGATGAGTTGGTTTTCCAGCAAACGGGGAAACACTTGGATGATTCTCAGCAAGCAGTGGTTAAGGGAGTTTGGGAAGGAAAAACTTATGAGAAAATTGCTGATGAATGTAACCGTAGTGAACGTCATGTAAGAGATGTAGGTTATAAATTATGGCAAATATTATCAGAGAAATTAGGCGAAGATATCCATAAATCTAATTTTCACTGTACTTTTGAAAGATTAAAAAATTATCCTCGTAATAATAGTAATACACAACAAGTTAATATTGGGATTAATAGCAATATCAATTTATATCCTAATGGATCAAAAGTGGATCATCATATCTCTGTCAACACTGAGGATTCGCTGATTATTAAATCACCTCATCACGATTTAACCCTAGCACCTCAAATTATCAATTTTTACGCAAGAGAATCTGAACTTAAAACACTTTCTAATTGGATATTACATCAAAATATTCGTTTAACCTCAGTTTTAGGATTATCGGGAATTGGTAAAACGACTTTAGTTAAAAATTTTGTTGATTTAAACTTAGATAAATTTGAAGTAATTATTTGGAAAACTCTAAAATTCCCTAAATCTTTAGATGGACTTGTTAATTATTTATTAAATGTTTCTCAACAAGAAGCTAGAGAAACTATAGATGATAAGTTAAAACAATTATTTGATATTCTCACCGAGAAAAAATGTTTAATTATTCTTGATGATGTGCAAAATATCTTTCTTCCTGGTCAATTTTTTGGACAATACCAAACTGAATATCAAGATTATCAAAACTTTTTCACCATGATAACAGAAGTGGAACATCAAAGTCATGTGATTTTAATTAGTCAAGAACAATGTCCAGAGATGGAGTGTTTGGATGAGGATTTATATCCGATTAAGTGTTTAGAGTTATCAGGATTATCTGATGTCAATATTCTCAAAAATACCGGATTAAAAGATGAGGATTGTTGGTCAAAGTTGATTGATTTATATGAAGGTAATCCGATGTATTTAAAAGATGTTGCTATTTTAATTAAAGATATTTTTGATGGTAATGTCGCAGATTTTTTAGCAGAAAATAGTAGCACAGGCATCTTGCCTGTCTGTGGTGACAAAATCTTGCCTGTGGTGACAAATAAGATCCGATCGCGCTTTAGCCAGTTATTTAACAGACTATCACCAATAGAACAGCAACTTGCCTTAGAATTGAGTAAAATTGATCAACCTGTATCCAGAGAAAATTTAAGAGAAAATCTAGATTTATCTTCAAGGGACTTAATTAATGGGTTACAATCTTTACAACATAGGTATTTAGTAACGAAAATCAAAGGGGATAAAATCAGGTTTAAATTATCTCCAGTTTTTCGGGAATATGTGAGGACTTGTTGTCAAGATTGATGGTACATTAAGCCACAGCAAAATCAGTCAACTTACGAGTTTCAGGATCGTGAAACGCTAAAACTATATCCTCTTTCGGTACACCTTCCCTCAATAACTCAGTCGCAATACCATCCTCTGTCCAATCTTCCTCAATATAAATCTTCTCATTTTTAATGCGAACATAAACAGAAATTGCCTTAACTCGTTTATGATTTTTCCAGCCAATATTAAACCAAAGATATTGACTTCTTTGATCATCAAACATTAACACCTCATCTATAATCAGGATCAGGGACTTGTGATGAGATTCTTTCATACTCAGTTAGGATTTGTTTAATTACATCTTGATAATGAGTTAGGTTGTCCATTGGATAATCTCCTCTTGATTAATGTCAACCACTAATAATGAAACTTCATATTTTTGTACAACCAATTGAATAGCCACTTGTTGAAAAAACTTGTCATAAATTGTTTGACCAATTGCTAAGTAAATTTTATGATCGGGATGGGTAATAGAAAGAAATGTTTGATATATTAGATACTGACCTAACGCGGTTTCAAACTCACGCATCGGAGAACGACTGAGAAAACTTTGAATTGTCGTGACTCCATAGGGCTGATACACCTTTATCCAGAAACCGGGTTTCTTCAAAAAGCCTCATTTTCTCCAACTATCTCAGGCGAGAAACCCGCTTTCTTTTTTCACCCTATCTAATTAGGCATTATCTGAGGAAAATTTCGAGAAATTTTGAACCACAAAGGCACAAAGGCACAGAGGGAAGAAAGAGAATCAAGTACGCAGAAACCGGGTTTCGCAAAAGAGAGCAACTTCAGAAACTTGGTATTTCTCTAAAGAAACCCGGTTTTTACTTCAATTAATTAACTTAAATCCCTAAGCGTTGATAAACCTGATCTAAATTACGCAGATGTAGTTTAGGATCGAAACACTCTTCGATTTCTTCAGGTTTTAACACCTCGATTACACGGGAATCTTTGGCAATTAAATCATGGAAATTACCATTGGGTTTATTCCAGGCTTCGTGAGCACACGATTGAACTATACGATAGGCTTCTTCACGGTTTATACCTTTTTGTACTAAGGTTAAAAGCACCCGTTGACTGAAGATAACACCGCCGTAAACGTTCATATTCTGTTTCATGTTTTCGGGATACACTAATAGGTGTTTTACCAAATCAGTGATTTCTACTAACATGAAATGGGCTACTATGGAAGCATCGGGTAACATCATCCGTTCTACGGAACTGTGAGATATATCCCGTTCATGCCATAATGCCACATTTTCTAAGGCTGCAATTGTATATCCTCGAATGACTCTCGCCAGCCCTGTGAGTCGTTCTGAGCGAATGGGGTTCCGTTTATGAGGCATTGCTGAAGAGCCTTTTTGCCCTTTAGCAAAAAATTCTTCGACTTCCAATACATCTGTGCGTTGAAGGTTCCGAATTTCTACCGCAAAACGCTCGATTGACGCGGCTAAAAGTGCAAGAGTTTGCACATATTCCGCATGGATATCACGGGATATTACTTGTGTGGATGCGGTATCAGGTTCGAGTCCTAATTTTTGACACGCGATCTCTTCTACACGGGGGTCAATATTGGCATAGGTTCCCACCGCGCCTGAGATTTTACCAACTGCAATGGATGTTCGTAAATGCAGTAAGCGATCGCGGTTTCGCAGCACTTCTGCTAACCAACCCGCGAGTTTAAAGCCAAATGTCATGGGTTCGGCATGAATCCCATGAGAGCGGCCTACCATGACGGTATCCCGATGTTGTTGGGCTTGATAACGAATGGCTTGAATTAAGTCTTCAAGACGTTGTAACAGGATATCAACGCTCGCGACTAATTGTAAGGCCAAAGCCGTATCTAAAACATCGGAACTTGTCAGCCCCAAGTGAATGTAACGCCCCGCGTCCCCTACATATTCATTGACATTTGTCAAGAACGCGATGACATCATGGCGCACTTCCGCCTCAATTTCCAAAACCCGCGAGGGGTTAAAGTTCGCTTTTGCTTTAATTTCCTCAACGGCATCGGCCGGAATATAGCCGAGTTCCCCTTGAGCTTCGCAAACCGCGATTTCTACGTCTAGCCAGCTTTTTAGTTTGGCCGTATCAGTCCAAATAGAGCCCATTTCGGGCAAAGTGTAGCGCTCGATCACGGTCATCTGCCGCAAAATACAACTGTCTGATATTACCCTGATATGTGTCCATTTTTACCTCATCCCTTACCCCTTTCCTCCCGATAGACGGCGCTAAAGAGGGGACAAGAAGGTTTTAACTGTAGGTTGGGTTGGGCAACAAAACCCAACCCGGAGTATCTCAAGGTAGTAAATTGGTAGTGGGAGGCTCTGGCTTCCTCTTCGCTCCCGAGGGTGCGAGATGCTCCTACTACAGTTTTTTTTGCTTCTTTGAGCGCGATCGCGTCATTAACAAAAATCCCCAAACCCCAGCCGAAAATAACAACAAAACAGAGGTTAACCAATCACCATATCGCACATAAAGAGTTTTAGTATCACGGCGATAAATAGTATTAGCTTCGACTTCATAATGTTTCTTCTGTGATATCCATAAAGTTTCGCCATGAGGATTAACAAAAGCAGATAAACCTGTATTAGTTGCCCTAACAGCCCAGCGATCGGTCTCAATTGCCCGTATAATATCTTGACTATGATGTTGCACCATCATTGATGTCGTATAATGTGCATCATTAGACGCGGTTAAAATAAATAATCCCCCTTTTGCCGCTTGATTTCGGAAAAGTTCGGTAAATGCGGAATCATAACAAATTCCCACTATCGCCCGCCCCCAAGGTGTCTCAAATATCTGATTAAAATCCCCCCCCACTAAATGGGAATCTAAGGGAGAAAGACGACTAATGAAGCGCCCTAACCAATCTTCAAAGGGGATATATTCTCCCAAGGGTACTAATTTGATTTTATCGTAATGACTAATGATGTTACCTTCACCGTTAATGGCAAATAGGGTATTCGTTAAAGCGCGATCGTGTTGTCCAAACCCTCCGACAAAAGCCATCACTTGTTTATCTAAGATAGCCTGATAAAAAGATAAATTTTGACGCTCATATTCATTAGTCCAAATAAAGGGTAAAGCCGTCTCAGGAATTAAGACAGCATCAACCCCTTGACTCACTAATTTTTCATAGCCTTGAGTATAACCTTCTAAAGCTTGTCGCCATCCCCTTGAATCAAATTTAATTTCATTGGGAATATTCCCTTGAATAACTCCTATTTTTAATGATTGATCGGCACGATCATCTAAAGGACGACTATATAAGCTTAAACCAATAAGATGTAAGAGCAGACACAAAGAAAAAGCCACACTTAACAGCCGAAAATCTGGTAAAAATTTCCCTTCTTCATTCTTGCTTATCTCTGCAAAAAACGCGACTGGGGACTGGGGACTGGGGAAGTTTCCTTCTTCCTTATTCCCTCTTCCTTCTTCCTTATTCCCTCTTCCCTCTCCCCTCTTCCTTCTTCCTTCAATAAATGATTCGGCAATTAAGCCATTAACAGCAACAATAGTCGCGGTGATAGTATTTGGACCGGAGAGTTGAGCTAGGTGTAAAATGACTAAATTATGGGGACTTTGCGTATATGAAAGAGATGTCCACCAGAGTACGCTCGAACTCCAAATTGATTCTAATAAACACCATAAAGCTGTTCCTATTAATACACGAATAATTGCAGAAAATAGAGAGTTTTTTTGGCGTTGCCCATTCGTGGAATGATTCGGTAGTAGGGGCTGTGCCCCCGTGCCCGCCCCTGGATAAGGGGAGGAGTTATCAAGTTTTTCTCTTGGGAGAAGAAGGGGGGAAAAAAGCAGAAATAGATATCCCCAAAGCATAACGAAAAGTCCACCCCATAGCGCGATCGCGCTCCAGCAAAAAATGGTAATACCTAAACTAGGCCACCAGGGAACTCCTAACCATGTCATCGGGTGAATACCTCTGATCCACGATAAGGCTAATCCGTGATAACCGATTCCCCATAATAAAGTAAGAAACCAGAAGGATGAGGGCAAAAAGAATAAGGAATAAAGGACATTTTTCGATGGATTTCTTGGTAAGCTTTTTCTATTTTTTACTAAGAGTATCCATAAAGGAGATAGCGCGATCCACGCGAGAGGCCACGCGTTAATCGGTGCAGTTGTGCATCCCATTAAAATACCGCTGCTTAATGCTATAATTAAGGAGTTTTTTTTAGTCATTAGGTGTTAAGTGTTAGCTATTAGATGTTAAGTCTCAGTTTGTCGGTTTGAGGTTGTAGATTTTAGGTTGTATAGCGCGTAATCAGGATTTGTACAGGTAGGGGCAATCCCCCCGTGGTTGCCCCAAAACCCTCCCTTGGGGGCAAGGGGGGGTAGGCACGGGGGCACTACCCCTACAAATCTGCATAAATGATTTAGACTTGCTATAGATTTTAGGTTGTCGGTTTTAAGTGTTAGGGAATGCTTAACTGTTAACCCTCTTCCTTCTTCCTTCTTTCCCCTTCCTTCTTCCTTCTTCCCTCTTCTTTTATAAAGGAATGGTGAAACCTTTGATCGATCGCGCTTTTTCTGAATCGGTTAAGCCTTGACATTGTAGCAAAACTTCAAAACCACCTAAGCCCATCGGATCAATTAATTGATGTAACGCGTCTCGCCGTTTTAAAAATGTCCCAATGTCTAAAACTTCAGCATCTTTAGTGGAAAGGGCAGAAACGCGATCGCCTAACCCTAAAGCCATTAAAAATAAACATTGCTGTGTCGAACCAATTTTGGCTAAACCCGATAATTCACCCTGTTTTTCTAACGCGGTAAAATTAACATGGGCGGTAATATCTTGATTGCCAATATTAATATAAGGATTATTATGATGACGATGGCGATAATAACATTGTAATGTTCCTTCCCGTCGATAAGGATTATAATAACGATGGGCAGGATAACCATAATCTATTGTTAATAAATAGCCTCTTTGTAATTTACTTGTCACTGTTTTTATCCAGTCTAAAGCCGCTAAATTTACCTCGCTACGATAACCCTCTCCATAGACATCGACTGATAAATTTATCCCTGATAAATCAAAGTAATCAATGATTTTTTTAGTAGAAACATCATCCACGATTTCTCGAAATAACCCGGATTCTAGGGTAAGATAAATCTCCTGTATTTTGCTATCTTTTATGACAATTTGATGAACGGGAAAAGCATCTATTAATTCATTAGAAAAGAAACATCCAACTAGAGAATGAGCAGGAATATCATCCCATTTTTGCCATTTTACTAAAGATTGATAATTCTTTAAATATTTTTTCTGTTCCGCAATTAACGCGGGAGATTTTTCGATGATAATATATTCTAAAGAGTGAAAAAAATCGGAGTAGTGATTTTGAATATATGGCAGAATATCCGCAGCTAAAATACCTTGTCCTGCCCCCATTTCCACTAATTGAAAATGATGAGGTTTCCCTAAAATCTCCCACATCTCGACAAATTGTTCCCCTAAGACTTCGCCAAAATCGGCACTTAAACGAGGGGATGTTAAAAAATCTCCATGTTTACCTATATTAGCTTTATTTGTGCTATAATAACCATACTCATCGTGATACAATACCCAGTCCATATATTCGGCAAAAGTAATGCGTTTTCTCCGATTTTCTCCGATTTTCTCGGTGAGAAATGCACAAAGTTCTGGGTTATTATTTTCTGATGGTAATGGGTTCATTTTCATTGCAGCTTGGAGATGACCGTTTTTGATTAAACCATATTTTGTCACAAAAAAACACGCGTAATGCGTGTCTTTTGGGTATGAGGGATGTCTCAATTAATTTTTATTGATAAGACGATCGCGCTTGGGTTTATCTATCTTGGTGAAAAAACTCACATAGAAATGTGAGTTAATAATTTTTTTATGATTTCTTCGTTAATTTCACACGATCGCGGAGTAAAAATTTGATTAATATCACAACAAGGAAATTTAATCAAGAACTTTAACCCATCCTCGCCGGACATTATAAACTAACCTATTAATGATCGCGTGTTGGTCTTCGTTGAGAGTACCACCGAGAATCGCGGCACGGATTTGTTGTCGATCCTGGCGGGTGACAACACAGGAAAACATAACTTGACCAAAAAGTTCTTCCAGAGTTGAAGATTGCATAGACATAGCAGAGAACATCCTATCACCTATAAACCTTTGTAAAGTTAAAACAATAAATCTATAGTTTTAGTATGATCCCTTAACAATCTTTGATCAGTGATAAGAAACATTACCCACTGTGATTATTCCTGTCTCCTTTTGTGATTGAAATCGCCAGAAGTTTGTGATTTTAATCAAGTCACCCGGTGATCTATATCACCGATAGAGTCGAAAAGCAAACAACTCATCCGTTACATTTTCCTCCCAACGGGCCCTACAGGGTTGATTCATTCTTCCATAACTCGTCAGGGACTCCAGTCCACATCGGGGCAACCACGGGGGGGATCATCCATTAGGAATGTCTCCCCAGTCTCCAGTCAAACCTCTAAACAAGCTTCAAGAGTCGCGACGACAGACAAGGCTAACTCTTTCAGAGCATAACCCCCTTCTAAACCAAACATAATTCGCTTACTGACTTGTAAAGAGTAGGTTGTGAATAATCCAAAATCCGCGGGGGATAAAGTAATACTCGCCAAGGGATCTGCCGCGTTGCCATCATAACCCGCGCTCACAATCAATAAATCTGGGGCAAATGCCGATAAAAATGGTATGACTTGCTTTTCAAAAGCCTGTTTATACTCGCTTAAACCTGAACCCGGATACATGGGCAAATTTAAGACATTATCATAATCACCCTTTTCCGTGGCATAACCAGTCCCCGGATAACAGGGGGACTGATGCACAGAGCAATAGGCAATTTTCGGATTACTTTCTACGATCGCCTGAGTACCATTACCGTGATGCACATCCCAATCTAAAATAGCGACTCGATTAATCCCTTCTTTTGTTAAAGCATAATGAGCCGCGATCGCGGCATTAGAAAATAAACAAAAACCCATCCCGCGATCGCGCTCCGCGTGATGCCCCGGAGGACGAGCCAAGACAAAAGCCGGTTTTCCCGTTGTCAAAACCCGATCAACCCCATCAAACCAAGCACTAATCGCCAAAAGCGCGATATCATAACTTTTTTCTGACATGGGGGTATCGCCATCTAAATAACCCCCACCTGATTTCGCGATCTTTTCCACCCGCAAAATATGGTCCACAGTATGAACCTTTTGGAGTAACATCATTAATTCCGGTTCCCGTGACTCCACAGGAGTCGGTAATTGCCAGTCAATTTGGGCCCTCCAAGACACCCCAATGAGCGCGTCCACGATCACGGTTAAACGCTCAGGCCGCTCTGGGTGTAACATCCCAGTCTTATGTTGTAAGAAATCGTCCGAGTAAATAACAGGTAACATTAGAGAATTTTTTGATAGGGAATCGGTAATAGGGAATCGGTAATAGGGAATCGGGAATCGGGAATGGTATCAAAAACCAGGGTTGATCAGGATTCACAAACCCCTTTTTTTCCCGAAAATCCTCACCAAAACCCAGAATTTTCCGAGAGAAAGCAGGTGTGTTGTGCTTAATTTTACACAAACTAAACACACAATAATAATATATGCTCCAGTTGATTTTGTGCAATAGGTAATACTTAAAATCCGAGAGAAAGAGATATTTCTTATTACCTATTAGCCGAGACATCTTACCCCAAATAATAGATTTAGTCTTTTCGGCAACTTCAGCCTTTAAAAAGCTGCCATAAGTGCTATAATTTAGAGTATGATTGGCAAGCATTGACAATTCTCTCGAATTGAAACCGATGTTATCACATAATATCGGTTTTTTGCTACCTAAATTCAACAATTTACGGAGTCTTTTATTCTATGAGTACATCTGAGTCGCGGATTATCCCGACGGATCTTCGCAACGAGATGCAGCAGTCTTATATCGAATACGCGATGAGCGTAATTGTAGGACGGGCGCTGCCAGACGCGAGGGATGGTTTAAAACCAGTCCATCGTCGTATTCTCTACGCGATGAACGAATTAGGTTTAACTCCTGATCGCCCCTTCCGTAAGTGTGCCCGTGTGGTGGGGGAGGTACTGGGTAAGTATCACCCCCACGGAGATACCGCGGTTTATGATGCTTTGGTGCGGATGGCTCAAGACTTCTCCATGCGTCATCCCCTCATTAATGGACATGGTAATTTTGGTTCCGTGGATGACGATCCTCCCGCGGCCATGCGTTATACCGAATGTCGTTTAACTTCCCTGACAACGGAAGCGCTATTACAAGACATTGACTCGGACACTGTTAATTTTATTGATAACTTCGATGGATCTCAACAGGAGCCCGTTGTACTTCCGGCGCGTATTCCCCAAATATTACTAAATGGTTCTTCGGGGATCGCGGTGGGGATGGCGACAAATATTCCACCTCATAATTTAGGGGAATTAATTGATGGTTTAATCGCGTTAATTCGTAATCCCGAAATTACGGATTTGGAATTAATGCACTATATTCCTGGTCCTGATTTTCCCACAGGTGGACAAATTTTAGGTCGCCATGATATCCGTGAAGCTTACACCAAAGGCCGTGGTTCAATTACCATGCGTGGTGTCGCGAATTTTGAAACCATTGAATATAAAGGACGCTCCGATCGAGAAGCCATTATTATTACAGAATTGCCTTATCAAACCAATAAGGCCGCGTTGATTGAAAAAATCGCGGAATTGGTGAATGATAAGAAATTGGAAGGCATTTCTGATATTCGGGATGAAAGCGATCGCGAGGGTATGAGAATCGTGATCGAATTAAAGCGGGATGCCTATCCCCGTGTGGTGCTAAATAATCTCTATAAACAAACGCCCCTGCAATCGAATTTTGGGGCAAATATGTTGGCGTTAGTTAATAGCAAACCACAATTACTTTCTCTCAAAAAATTTCTTTCTGTTTTCCTCGATTTTCGCATTGAAACGATTATTCGGCGCACACAATACGAATTACGCAAAGCCGAAGAAAGAGATCATTTATTGCAAGGGTTATTAATCGCGTTAGATAACCTAGATGCTATTATTCAGCTAATTCGTCAGGCCGCCGATACACCTCTTGCTAAACAGGAATTAATCACTACCTATGGTTTATCGGAACAACAATGTGATGCCATTTTACAAATGCAATTACGGCGTTTAACCGCGTTAGAATCCCACAAAATTCAACAAGAGCATGATGAGTTACAAGGAATAATTGCCAATTTGGTGAATATTCTGGAAACGCGATCGCGCATTCTGGAAATCATCGAAACCGAAGTCTTAGAAATCAAACAAAAATTTGCCTCCCCCCGTCGTACTGTGATTGAACACGCGGAAGGAGAACTTGATGAAACCGATTTAATTGCTAACGAAAAGGCGATTATTTTATTAACAGAGCAAGGCTATATTAAGCGGATGCCTGTTAATACCTTTGATGCTCAAAATCGGGCAACACGCGGTAAAGCGGGTGCGAATGTTAAAGACGATGATTGTATCGAGCATTTCCTTTCTTGTTGCGATCATGATTGCGTTTTATTCTTTAGTGATCGCGGTGTCGTCTATCGTTTAAACGCGTATCAAATTCCCATGTCATCACGGACTGCACGAGGAGTCGCGATCGTGCAATTACTCCCGATTCCCATTGAAGAAAAAATCACTTCAATGGTAGCCGTAAGCGAATTTACGGACCATGAATACCTAGTGATGTTAACGCGTAAAGGTTACATTAAAAAAACCGAATTATCCGCGTTTGCCAACATTAGATCCAATGGATTAATCGCGATCAGTTTAAACGATGGCGATTTATTAAGATGGGTAAGAAAGGCTAGTGCAGAAGATAGTATCATCATCGGATCTCGCCGAGGAATGGCCATTCATTTTAAAGCAGATGGCGAACAATTACGATCGACAGGGCGCACCGCGAGGGGTGTCCGCTCTATGAATTTAGCCGAGGGAGATGAATTAGTAGGAATGGATATTTTACCCTCATTAATTGTGCAGAGTATTGCCCAATTAGGAGAGGAAAATGAAGATGAAGATGAAGTGATAGAAGTAGAAACAGAAGTGGTAAATGAAGAGGGAGAAACCTCGGAAGTGGTAACAGAAACCACCAATAATCAACAAGGTCCCTGGGCATTAGTGATTACAATGGGAGGTTATGGAAAACGCGTACCCGTCTCCTATTTCCGTTTACAAAAACGGGCAGGTAAAGGCAAAATTTCCACTAAGTTTCATAAACCTTCCGATCAAGTTGCCGCGTTACGAGTTGTCAACACGGGTGAGGAATTAATGATTATCACCAGTCGTGGGATTATTATTCGTCAAGCGGTGGATGCTATTTCCCAACAAAAACGCAGTGCCAAGGGAGTGCGAGTACAACGTTTAGATGAAGATGATTCGATCGTGGCTGTGGCATTAGTTCCCTCATCCGGTGAAGATTCTTCGGAAATAGAAGAAACTGAAGTTGTAGAAGTGGTGGCGGCAGAATAGGTAATGGGGAATAGGTAATGGGTAATAGGTAATAGGAAGAAGGAAGAAGGAAGAAGGAAGAAGGAAACTTTCCCAATCCTCATCTCCCCAACTCCCCAATCCCCAATCCCTAATCCCAAATCCCTAATCCCCAATCCCCAATCCCCAATCCCCCCCATTACCTATTACCAATTCCCCATTTCTATTAGAGAAACTTAACAGCAGAACTATTAAGATTCAAAGAACTAACATCTTGAATGATCGCGATTAAATCATTACCATTAGATGTCTTAGAGAAAATCGCCGAACCCGATGGTAAACCGACAGGAGAATTTTCGACAACGTAACTGGTAGCAGAACCCCCCAGTAGAATCGTATCTTCCGAAGGATTAAAGCCAACAATTAAAGCATAATCTCCCTGCTTATTACCCTGGTAATAAACGGTAGTCCCAGAACCCAAAATAAAGAGATCGCGTCCTTCGCCGCCAATCAAAGTATCCACTTCATTACGTCCAGGGGTAGCAGAATTGGGGTCAACACCAATGAGAGTATCATCACCCTGATCACCATAAATCTGATCGTTTCCTGAACCACCAAAGAGGAGATCATCACCTTTCCCACCAGACAGATTATCATTGCCATCACCCCCCGTCAGGCTATCATTACCTTGCCCCCCAGAAAGGCAATCATCTCCGCCATCGCCAAAGAGGAGATCGTCAGCTTTCCCGCCAAAGAGGGTATCATTACCATCACCCC
>JBBITB010000004.1:0-109150 GCA_037440985.1 Microcoleaceae cyanobacterium bin_387 | reverse complement strand
GTTGACAGTTGACAGTTGACAGTTGACAGTTGACAGTTGACAGTTGACAGTTGACCTTCTTCCTTATATATAAAAAGTATGAACAATTTTGACTCCTTAATAGGACAAAATCACGCGGTAGAATTACTCACCGAAGCCATTAATAAAAATCGGATCGCGCCCGCGTATTTATTTGTCGGCCCCCCTGGGGTTGGAAAGGCTTTAGCAGCGAAATGTTTTATTGAATTATTATTTTCTAACCTGGTTAAAGATCCCCGCAATGCCGCGACTATTTCCCATCGAGTCCAACTACGAAATCATCCTGATTTATTCTGGGTTGAACCTACCTATTTACATCAAGGAAAACGTCTTTCTGTATCCGAGGCGACAGAGGCAGGATTAAAACGTAAATCCCCCCCCCAAATTCGATTAGAGCAAATCCGTGAAATTGGGGAATTTCTCAGTCGTCCCCCTTTAGAAATTGCCCGATCTGTTGTCGTTATTGAACAAGCAGAAACAATGGCGGAAGGGGCGGCAAATGGCTTATTAAAAACTTTAGAAGAACCCGGAAGAGCCACTATTATTTTAATCGCTCCTTCCCTTGATTCTTTATTACCTACCTTAATTTCTCGTTGTCAAAGAATCCCTTTTTATCGTTTAAATCAAGATAAGATGAAAGAGATATTAAAGTTAAATGGACATGAGGCAATTCTTAGTCATCCTGAAATTTTGGCGATGGCACAGGGAAGCCCCGGAGACGCGATCGTGTCTTGGGAACAACTGAAAACTATTTCCGAAGAGTTATTAAAGAAATTAAAACAAAAACCGAAAAAACTTAAAGACGCGTTAGAATTAGCGAAGGAAATTGATAAAAATTTAGATACGGAGGCGCAATTATGGTTAGTTGATTATTTACAACAATCCTATTGGCGCGATCATAAACATACAGGAGAACATTATAAATTACCTCTGCAAGAGTTAGAAAAAGCGCGAGGTTATTTATTAAGTTATGTCCAACCTAAATTAGTTTGGGAATGCACTTTAATGGCAATTTGTCAAGGCTGAAAAAAAATCGACACTCACATACTGTTGTTTTTACTCGTGATGTGATATCCCCCCTTGTGAGAGAATGTGACAAATTTCTCACTGTCCACTCCCACGGCTCTCAGAAAAAGTCCTAGGAAGCATCTCCTAAAAGTCAATTGGTAGTGGGAGCCTCTCGCTCCCTCTGAGATTCCGGCTTCGCGAGACGCTCTGATGCTCCGCACAGGCTACGCGAACCTACTACAGTATTTTTGGCTTCTTTGAGATGCTCCCAAGTGTCATTATCTACAATGATAGTTTATCCTATTTGTATCTGATGCCACCCCAAAAGATATCCCCAATAGATAGTCAGTCAGCCAAAGTGGCACAACTCTATCCGGCTCCTTTTATGAGTAATAGTAAATTAAACAATAAGACAAAGATAAAAACACCCCAGTTAACTACTAAATTAGGAAAACCCACCATGAATATCAAAACATTTACCACAACCACCGTAATTTTTACTTCACTTATTTGCACTAATATTTATTTAGCAAAACCCCTCTCAATTTTTTCAAAAATCTCTCAAAATAAACAGATTTTCTTCACGAGTGTTATGAGATTCAACCGATTTAAAAATATCAATAATGCTACCCCATATCTTCCCAGAATAACCCAGAAAAAAAATCCTATTTCTCTTAAAGGAAGATAAATTAATATTTTTTTTCTGATTCCCCATCAAGAATATCGCAAATAGATGCACTATTCTCATCAAAATTGACATCGTAAAAATTTCCGAGACATTAGCTCCGGGTGGTGTCAGAAACTCTGTATCATTAGATATGGCAAAGATTAATTCTTGACACTCCCCTGAAAACCAATGGCTAATAACTAAGACTGAAAAAGCAGTCATTAGCCCTTAGCCATTAGCCCGGAATTAACAATAATTACTCAACGAGCCAAGATTTAATACTAGGTTCCCAGTTAGCCAATTCGTGTTCCGTAAACCAGAGACTAATTTCCCGTTGTGCCGTTTCGATCGCGTCAGAGCCGTGAATCAAATTACGACCTACACTAATACCAAAGTCACCACGAATAGTACCCGGTTCAGCACTAAGGGGATTAGTCGCGCCAATAATTTTACGAGCCGACGCAACCACACCATCACCCTCCCAAACCATCGCGACTACAGGGCCAGAGGTGATAAAATCCACTAAACCAGGGAAAAAGGGTCTTTCCTTATGGACATCATAATGTTTTTCGGCCAATTCCCGACTCACATTCAACAGCTTTAAACCAATAAGCTTAAAGCCTTTAGTTTCAAAGCGACTGATAATTGCGCCCACAAGTCCCCGTTGGACACCATCGGGTTTAATGGCTAAAAAAGTACGTTCCAAGTCTCTATCCTCAAATCGGTTCAAGTTCTACAAAAAATAAGATTACCTTGTTTTGGACAATCTTGCTCCGATCAACCTCCTCAAGGTTAACTTATGATTAAAAACTGATTAAAGAATGTCCCAGGTAGTTCTCAAGGAGAAAAACTTAACCTTAAGCTCAATATAAGTTAAACTATGGGTTTGATACTATTATGACGAGGTGTCACTGATGAGTCTTTCTCCTATTACCACAGATTCTGATATTGATGTTATTATTGATGCACCATCCCCTCAAGCCTCTAATTCTCAAGAGTTACTCTCCTTAAGCGCTCCATCTTTGGAACTAATGAGAAACCCCTCTGAACCCTCTTGGACGATTGAAGATAGTGAAAAATTATACCGTATTCAAGGGTGGGGTGAACCCTATTTTTCCATTAACGAAGCCGGTCATATTACGGTTTCTCCCAAGGCAGATAGCGGAGGCTCTATTGACCTTTATGAATTAGTCAAAGGCTTGAAATTACGGAATTTAGCTCTACCTCTTTTGATTCGGTTTAGCGATATTTTAGAAGATAGAATAGAACGATTAAATGCCTGTTTCGCCCAAGCGATAGCTCGTTATAATTATAAAAATGTTTATCGCGGAGTATTTCCAGTCAAATGTAATCAAAATCGTCATTTAATTGAAGATTTAGTCCGATTTGGGAAGCCCTATAATTTTGGTTTAGAAGCCGGTTCTAAGCCAGAATTAATGATTGCCTTAGCCATGTTACAAACTCCAGATTCGATGTTAATTTGTAATGGTTATAAAGACCGAGAATATGTAGAAACGGCTATTTTAGCTCGTTGTTTAGGGAAAAACGCGGTGATTGTTTTAGAACAAGTGGAAGAAGTATCCCTTGTCATAGAAGCCAGTCGCAAATTAGGACTGAAACCGATACTAGGAGTGCGGGCGAAACTCAGTACCAAAGGAAGTGGACGTTGGGGGATTTCCTCCGGCGATCGCGCTAAATTTGGTTTAACTATTCCCGAAATTATTGAAGCAGTGGAACAACTAGAGAACGCGGAAATGTTAGACTGTTTAGAACTGCTTCATTTTCATATTGGTTCTCAAATATCCTCCATTCGTGTCATTAAAGAAGCCATCCGCGAGGCTAGTTATATTTATGTAGAATTAGCCAAATTAGGGGCAAATATGAAATACTTAGATGTGGGAGGCGGTTTAGGGGTTGACTATGACGGCTCAAAAACCAATTTCCCCGCGTCGAAAAACTATAATATGCAGAATTACGCGAATGATGTCGTCGCGGGTGTAAAAGACGCGTGTGAACAACATAAAATTGCCGTTCCTATTTTAATTAGTGAAAGTGGACGGGCGATCGCGTCCCATCAATCAGTATTAATTTTTGATGTCTTAGGAATTAGTGATGTCCCCTCCGCGGAGCCCGAACCCGTCAAGGATGACGATCACATGATTTTACGGAATTTATACGAAACCTATCTCTCCATTAACCCAGAAAACTATCAGGAAGTTTATCACGATGCTAGTCAATTCAAAGAAGAAGTCATTAGTCTCTTTAATTTAGGCTATTTTAGTATGCGCGATCGGGCAAAAGTGGAAAAAATTTATTGGGCTTGTTGTCAAAAAATCCAAGCGATTATTCAAGAACAAGATTATGTTCCCGACGACTTAGAAGACTTAGAAAAAACGATGGCATCCATCTATTATATTAACCTTTCCGTCTTTCAATCAGCCCCCGATAGTTGGGCGATCGATCAACTATTTCCGATCCTCCCCATTCATCGACTGCAAGAGGAACCCACCCAACGAGCAATATTAGCCGATCTCACCTGTGATAGCGACGGAAAAATTGACCAATTTATTGATCTAAAAGATGTGAAAAAAGTCTTAGAACTCCATAAATTTCAAACGGACGAACCTTATTATTTAGGGTTATTCCTAGGTGGAGCCTATCAAGAAATCATGGGGAGTTTACATAACCTATTTGGCGATACCAATGTGGTACACATTCAATTAACACCATCAGGTTATAAAATTGAGCACGTCGTCAAAGGCGACACCATGAAAGAAATAGTAAGTTATGTTCAATATGATTCTGAAAACTTAGTAGAAAGTATTCGTCGTCAAACCGAAAACGCCTTACAACACAATGAAATCACCATAGCCGAATCACAACTTTTACTGCAAAATTATGAACGCAGTTTAAGTCGATACACTTATCTCTGTCCTTAGGGATAAAATCAAACCACAGATAAACACAGAAATCCTTATCCCAAAATAAATCTGCGTTTATCTGCGGTTTCTAAATAATGATTTAGTCTTGGGTATTGGCATCCAAATTAACAAATTTGCTTAGGAGTCCAGAAACCAGAGAAAGAACGATCGCGCCAAAGAAAGCCGGCCAAAAACCCGTCACATAAAAACCAATCTTAAACACAGAGGATAACCAACCGGCGAGGGATAAAGAAATCGCGTTAACGACAAAAAGAAATAACCCCAAAGAGAGAATAGTTAAAGGTAAAGTGAAAAGAGTAATAATGGGTCTAACAATAGCATTAATAAACCCAATAATACCCGCGGCTAACAAAGCCGCTTGAAAAGTATCAACATGAATACCAGGGACAAATTTAGCTGTAATAAGGATAGAAACAGCCGACACCACCCAAGTCAAGAAAAAATTAAGCATAACCTCTTTTTCTCCTAAGTTATTATCATCAATGATCGCGACAAGTTGAGCCACAATTAGTTAGGGCAAGTTATCCCGCGGATTTTTTGTACATCCATAATGACACAAAACAACCTACAGGGGACTCACTTCACTAATACCATTGAGGCTCAAAGGAATTGAGCAGGGGCAGACTTCACAGAGGTGAGGCGCGATCGGGCAAAAATACAACAAAGATACAAAACAGCCCATCAAATAAAGTGTAATGGGGCACAAATCTGACAATTCATCAGGAAAAATGATACCCTAACTGAAACACTATTGGGAGTAGGTTATAGAAGTGGAAATTCAAATTGGACGAGGCAAAATAGCTCGTCGAGCTTATGGAATAGATGAAATTGCCCTAGTTCCGGGTTCATGCACCATTGACCCCAGTTTACCAGATACCCGCTGGACAATCGGTGGCATAGAACGAGAAATCCCAATTATTGCTAGTGCAATGGATGGGGTAGTCGATGTGAAAATGGCAGTCCTTTTATCGAAACTAGGCGCTCTGGGTGTTCTCAACTTAGAGGGCATTCAGACCCGTTATGAAAATCCTGAATCTATATTAGATCGCATCGCGTCTGTGGGAAAAGATGGATTTGTGACGTTAATGCAGGAACTTTATGCCGAACCAATTAAGCCAGAATTAATCCAGCAGCGTATTAAGGAAATTAAATCCCAAGGCGGAATTGCAGCCGTTAGTGCAACTCCCGTAGGCGCGAGTAAATATGGTACTGTAGTGGCCGAAGCGGGAGCCGATCTTTTCTTTGTGCAAGCGACAGTAGTTTCTACCTCTTATATCGCGCCCGAATCCATCACACCATTGGATCTATATCAATTCTGTGAAGATATGCCCATGCCAATTATTGTGGGCAATTGTGTTACCTATGAAGTAACTTTAGATTTATTAAAAACAGGTGTCGCGGGCATTCTCGTTGGTATTGGTCCGGGTGCGGCCTGTACTTCTCGTGGTGTTTTGGGGGTAGGGATTCCCCAAGCAACCGCGGTGGCAGACTGTGCCGCGGCACGCGATGATTATTTCCGAGAAACAGGTAATTATATCCCCATTATTGCCGATGGTGGGTTAATTACAGGAGGCGATATTTGTAAATGTATTGCCTGTGGAGCTGATGGGGTAATGATCGGATCGCCCTTCGCCCGTGCCGCAGAAGCCCCAGGACGGGGTTATCACTGGGGAATGGCTACTCCAAGCCCGGTTTTACCCCGTGGGACTCGTATTCGCGTGGGGACAACGGGCTCCCTAGAGCAAATTTTGCGTGGCCCGGCTCAATTAGATGATGGTACTCATAACTTGTTGGGAGCCCTGAAAACCAGTATGGGGACTTTAGGCGCGAAGGATATTAAGGAAATGCAACAAGTCGAAGTGGTGATCGCGCCCTCTCTGTTGACGGAGGGTAAGGTATATCAAAAGGCTCAACAATTAGGAATGGGTAAGTAGTTTTACTTGCTTTACCCAGACCTCATACTATACCACTGAGAATTTGTGATAATTCGTCTCAAAATTTACACAATGATCTGGAATTTTTGAGAAGGAAGTGACACAATAGAGAAAGCGGAGACAAAAGTTTCCGTTCACTCCTCACACCACACTCCGCCCGAACGTAGGTTTGGGCGGTTCCTTTTTTCGGTGAATTTCCTAAGCCGTCAAAATATTAGATTCACTTACTATCTCCTGGGTTTGCTCTCAGGAGCAGAGGACAATAAAAATGAAAAACACAAAACCTAAAAGCTTTTTTGGGGGTAGAAGGAGAAATTACAGAAAGATTTATCCGTGATAGGAAATAAGTGACAAATTTTTGCTAGACTAAGAAATTGAGAATAGACTATGTAAGAAGGAAGGCTAGGGATGTCAGCAGCCGCGCAAGTTACCGACTCGACATTTAAACAGGAAGTGCTTGATAGTACACTTCCCGTATTAGTGGATTTTTGGGCACCCTGGTGCGGTCCCTGCCGAATGGTCGCACCAGTTGTGGATGAAATTGCTGCTCAATATGATGGTCAACTGAAGGTGGTTAAGGTCAATACTGATGAAAATCCAGAGGTTGCCAGCAAATACGGTATCCGCAGTATTCCCACACTCATGATTTTCAAGGGTGGGGAAAAGAAGGATATAGTGGTTGGAGCTGTACCCAAAACGACTCTTTCCTCTACAGTCGAAAAGTATCTCTGATGCTTTTTGTCTGGTTTCCCACACGCTCTTGTATAGTCGTGTGGGTTTCGTTTTTTTATTTTATTTTTTGTTTCTTATTTCTTAATTACTAAATTTCTCTAGTTTCTCACCCGCGGTTGAAAGAGGGAACACGATCGCGTTTTTTGTCGTTGCTGTACTTTTTCTGCCCTAGGGGTCAATATTTCTCTTTTACCCCCAACTAATCATAATTTCAATCAGGTGGCGATTCTGGACTGAGAAGATGGGAATAGTAGCATGGAGTGAGTGCGCGATCGCCCTCATTCTATAGTAATTTCAAATAAACAGGAGACACGATTCAGCGCAGTGGACACAGATAAGTTCATCTAAATCTAAAAATATACCACAGGGATCATACATTCTGGGCTAAGGCAGCACTAAAATCCTGTTCAATACCCTTCAGCTCAGGAGAATATTTCGGGAAAAAAATAACTTGATAACCCCTTTCCTCCATCAGTTATCGAATCGCAGTTTTTCGATAAATTAGTCCATTATCCATGATTATTAATATAGATAGCTTAGTCAGAGAGGGTGATAAATATAAAAATAACCACCCTTAAAAACGTTCTATATTCAGGTTTCCCGTAAAAACCATTGGGGCAATTAAGTCCTTCCTTGGAGTCTTCTGCCTGACTTTGCACCTCAGATTTTTTTTCTTTTTTTGACCAGACTAATGTACAATCTCGAAACTCTTCAAATCCTGACTCATCAATAAAAACTATACTTTTACTTCCTAAGACTTTAATCTCTTGAAATTTTTCTAAAATTTTATTCGGTCTTCTTCCTTTGTTTCTTGGTGACAAAAATTGGTGATTTTATTATTTAATAAATAGTATAAAATATAGCTATAAATCTGCTAGAAAACTCCTTATTTGTTTGATGAATCCGGCATTTAGATTCTCTTTGATCTCCTTTTCTAATGCTTTCGCGTCTACTTTGGTCTTACCTCTTTTTATCTCTATGGCTCGAAACTCTGTTCCACTCAGCCACCGATATATCCTGTTCCTAACTGGTTAAGGACTTTTGTTCATGTCGCCTCATTTTTAAATCGTCTTATACCCATTTTAAATAAGTAGATATTACCAGTAAAAAACATTAATTTTTGTTGAAAAATCCACGAAAATTCTGAGAGCAATGTTTTTTCAATGGATTCCACAAAAGTGTCCCAATTTTGGTAAGCATCTCTTTAATAAATGGCACAAATTTTTGATGAAATTAAGATGAGGAGACGAAGTTGGCAACTCAAAAATGGTAATAGGACACTCTTGCCACTCATTGAATTTCTCGAAAATGGTATTACCCCTGTAAATAGATACCTGATCCGTGAGAATTACGATATAGCAATTTTCATACTTGAGGTACAGAGTTTTCTCGTTTTAGGGAATGGGGAACTCTTCATAGGGAAGAGAAAGATGGGAATAAATCAAGCCTTATCTTTCTGAGCAACGTAAGATATCCCCATGATAGGATTATTCTTAATGTTTGATCCGGTAAGAGGGGTGATCTTATGGTAGAAGAAGATAAGGGAAATGATACCTTTCTGGGGGAAATGGTGATGATACCTTGATTTTGGGTGATTATTGACTTTCAACCGGGTACGAATTTACTTTTGACCAATTCCAGATGACAAGGGGAACAAATTTCACCCGCGAGCATCTCTGTACCTTAATGTTTGACGCGATCGGAGTCAATTATTGGCAACGGTAGTAGGTGGCACAGGTAGTCAAAGAAAATTCAGTAATTTCACGGATATCATAGGGTAATATTCTGTGATACCCTGGGGGAAAGAGACTAGGAAGAAGCTAGTTTTTTCACGGATGAAAATTCACCACGTTGTATTTTCTTTGAAAAAGCAAATCCTGGGAAAAACCAACGCCAAAAATGATTTTTCTTCAGGGTATGATACAGGGAAATGTCATCTAGTGAAAAAAGATATTTATCGTAAATATGACCCTATATTTTACTGTGTCATCTAAAATTCACTCCCGAGGTGTATCTACTTAGTAAAATCCTCTAGGAGTTCCACAATGAATAGACCTCTTCAAACTACTGTCGAGCCAACTTATCAAAGTGCATCCATATCGGACTCAGGTCTGGTTTTTATTGATTCGCACTTAGATGATTATCCCTTATTAGTATCAGGGATATTACCGGGTTTAAAAACTATCCTGTTAAAGCCTGACACGGATGGTGTTTTTCAAATAACAGAAGCCCTACAAAATCACTCCTCTCAAGAGGGTTTAATTCAGCAAATTCATATTTTATCTCATGGGGGACCGGGGAGTTTTCAAGTCGGCTCTCTTATTCTGAATTTATCGACTCTCGAAACTCATAAAAAACATTTACGAGAGTGGAAAACTTTCCTTGCCCAGGATGCCGATATTTTGCTTTATGGATGTCAAGTAGCCCAAGGGAAAGGGACTAAATTTATTGAAAAACTCAGTCACTTAACAGGAGCGAATATTGCCGCATCCTACAGTAAAGTAGGTAATCGAGAATTAGGTGGTTATTGGCAATTAGATTTTCATGTTGGTAACGTGAAAACTCCTTTAGCTTTATATCCTGAAATGATGCTCGCGTATCAAGGGGTTTTTGCCACGATTACCGTTACTAATCTTAATGATAATGGCGCGGGTTCTTTACGAAACGCGATCGCGTCTGCATCCCCTGGGGATACGATTATTTTTGACCCCAGTTTGGCCAATCAAACCATCAATCTTTCTAGTGGCCAATTAATCGTTAATAAAGACATCACCATTGATGGCAGTAACGCGACAGGTTTAATTATTAGTGGTAATAACGCATCACGCGTTATTGATATGCAGAATGCCATTACATTCACCTTAAAAAATGTCACCATTGCTAATGGTAAATTAACAGGAACCGATGAAGCCACAGGTGCAGGGGCGGGGATTCGTGGTAGTAATGGTAGTACCTTAACCCTTGATACTTGTACTTTTAAAAACAATATCGCGGGTTTTGGTGGTGCAATTTATACCGGGTTTCAAAGCACTAATATTGTTACGAATAGCACCTTTAATAGTAATGATGGAACTCTTGCTAAAAGCGAAAGAGGAGGGGGCGCGATCGCGACCAAAAGTGCAGGTTCTCTCACCGTAACAGGTTCCACATTTACCAATAATAAAGGGATTAATGGTGGCGCGATTAATAACCTTTTAGGACAGTTAACAGTTAATAGTTGTACCTTTACTAATAATGACACAACCGCGGGAGCCTCTGGCACAGGAACCTTTGGTTATGGTGGAGCCATTTATACCGATGGAGCCAATGCTTCCGGTCCTGGTAGTACACCCGGATCTGTAGGGGGTAATATTACCATTCTTAAGAGTAATTTTACCGGAAATAAAGGTGCGGGACAAGGGGGGGGATTATTTTTATTTGTTTATTCCCCCGATCAAATCATGGTTGACGGTTGTCAAGTGATTAATAATCAAGTTATTAAGGATGCCAAAGGTGATTCTTTAGGGGGAGGTATTCGTCTAGGGAATGGTAATTATACCATCCAAAATACTACATTTTCTAATAATTTAGCACTGATTCAAGGGGGTGGTTTATGGGTAGGGGACACCTCCCCAGGGAAAATTATTAATACTACCTTTTCCCGTAATAAAGCTTACGATATAAATTCCTCCGGTCAACCCAGTGGGTTAGGAGGCGCGATCACATTTTCTACTAGCAGTACAACAAATATTATTAATAGTACCATTGCTAATAATAACGCGGGATTTCAAGGTGGTGGTTTTTGGGGGGGCGGTAGTAATGTCACTCTCACAAATACTATTGTTGCTAATAATACCGCGAATAATGGTGGTAATTCTTGGAATATTAAACAACATACCGGTAGTGTCTTTAATGATGGAGGTGGCAATCTCCAATGGCCGGCGAAAAATCCTACGGATTCCAGTGATATTAATGTTACGGCTAATGTGAAAATCGCTGATCCCAAATTAGGACTTCTACAAGATAATGGTGGTGGGATTTTAACTTATGCGTTATTAACAGGAAGTCCCGCGATTGATACTGGGGTAAGTACAGGAGTTCCGGCTACCGATGAAAGGGGTATTTCTCGCCCTCAAGATGGGGATGGCAATGGCAGCGCGATCGCGGATATTGGAGCCTATGAATTATCTTTAACACCAACTCCGACACCAACTCCGACACCAACTCCGACACCAACTCCGACACCAACTCCGACACCGACTCCGACACCAACTCCGACACCAACTCCGACACCAACTCCGACACCCGTTGGCACACCAACTCCCACACCCGTTGTCATACCAACTCCCACACCCGTTGTCATACCAACTCCCACACCAATTTCCACACCATCACCTCCAATTTCACCGGTTCCGACACCTATAGATGATTGTTTTTCTGACAAATTTACTACCCCGGAATTGCAAAGTTTAGAAAATGATGGTGGTTCAATTTTGTCATCTCGTTTTATTCCTAACGAAGTGATAGATACAATTAATGGTACTGAGGGTGATGATAGTTTAATCGGTACTGAGAATAACAACGCGATCGTGGGATTTGGCGGGAATGACACTCTCATGGGAGAAGGAGGAAATGATAACCTTTATGGCGGTGATAATCAAGATTTACTCTATGGTGGTACTGGAAACGATTTTCTGGATGGTGGTTCCGGTAATGACACTATTTTTGGCGGTAAAGATGATGATATTATCTTAGGAATGGAAGGCCAAGACTTTCTACGAGGCGACTTAGGAAATGATACCATTGACGGTGGTTTTGGTCCCGATACTATTTTTGGTGGTAAAGGGAATGATTTAATTATGGGTGGCGAAGGGCAAGATATCCTCTATGGAGATTTCGGAGATGATACCCTCGCAGGCGGTTCCGGTAATGACATATTATTTGGCGGTGAAGGAAATGATTTTGTCTTCGGAAATGGGGGAAATAATATTCTTTATGGTGGTAAAGGAAATGATGTCATTTGTGGGGGTAGTGGTAGTGATATTTTATCCGGTCAATTTGGTGATGATTCCCTCTGTGGAGGTATCGGAGATGATACTCTTTATGGTGGGCAAGGAAATGATTTTCTTTGTGGAGAAATTGGGAATGATTTCCTCAGTGGAGATTTAGGGAATGATACCCTCCAAGGTGGTACAGGAAATGATACTTTTGTTTTAGGTGAAAATCGTGGTAGTGATCTCCTCCTTGATTTTCAACCGGGTATTGATGTGATTGCATTAGTAGGAGGGTTGAAGTTTGACCAGTTAAGTTTGATTCCTGATTCTAATTCTAGCAATCCCGTTCCGACTACCTTAATTCGTGTTACCAGTAGTGGCGAAATTTTGGCAAGTTTAACGGGTATTACACCGAGTCAACTTACGTTAAATTCCTTTAAAGAAATCGTGTTTAACTAAGGTTAAACGTCAAAATAAACCGGGTTTCTCAGAGAGAAAATTTACAGTCATTGATGTGCGAAACGAAACCCGGTTTCTGGGATATTGTCAACCATGATATCTACCAAATTGATTCTAATGCTAAAGAAAAGCCTTGTAAAACGGGTTCACAACTAACTGTTTTTGGGTTGTCTAAACATTCCACTTCTTGCTGAGGACGATAGACATAAACCTGACGGTTTTTTCGGTCGAGTAATAAACCTAAAGAAGCACCATTGTCTATATACTCTTGTAACTTTTCTTTCAAATGAGATAAACCATCACTGGGAGAACGTAATTCTACCACAAAATCAGGACAAACTGGAGCAAATTTGGTTTGTTTTTCCGGGGGAATGTTCTGCCATTTTTCTAAAGTCATCCAAGACGCGTCGGGTGAGCGACTAGCACCATTGGGAAGTGTAAAACCAGCAGAGGAATCAAATCCAATTCCTGTACCATCTTGTTGTGACCAGATTCCTAACTGGATTGTTAAATTAAAATTACGGTTTCCGGTTTCACTGCCTGTGGGTGGCATGATAATCAATTCTCCTTTTGCACTGCGTTCAAAACGATAATCACGGTTATTCTGACAGAGGGCAAAAAACTGGTCATCTGTCATTTCTAATACAGGACTAAGCTGCAATATTAACGGATTTATGGTGTCATAGTCTACCGCGATCGTGTCTAACATCATGGTATTTTCTCCTCTAATGTCTCGGTCTTACATGATAGCACGGAATCTCGGAGAGTTTCCGAGGACGCGGCTCTGCAAAGCAAACACGAGAGAGTTGGAAAACCACCTGAATAAGTGGTAAAATGGCAACGGAGTTATAGAGGATACAACAGTAATGTCTCAACCAACAAAATTCCAAGCCTATGCCGCGATCAACTCGGGCGAAAAATTGCAAAAGTGGGAATATGAACCGGCTCCCCTAAAGGAAGACGAAATTGAAATTAGAGTCACTCACAATGGCCTTTGTCATACTGATATTCATATGCGCGATAATGACTGGGGAGTAAGTCAATATCCCCTAGTCGCAGGCCATGAAGTAGTGGGAGTTATCACTGAAGTTGGGGAAAGAGTAACTTCCTTAAAGAAAGGCGATCGCGTAGGAGTAGGTTGGATTCGCAATTCCTGTCGAGTTTGTGATCATTGTTTGCAAGGGGAAGAAAATATTTGTCGCAAGGGATATACAGGACTTATTGTCGGCAATTATGGTGGATTTACCGATCATTTGCGTACCAGTGCCGATTTTGCCTATAAAATCCCTGATGCACTAGATTCAGTCAGTGCAGCCCCTCTCTTATGTGCCGGAATTACTGTTTATACTCCCTTACGAACCCATATCAAATATCCGGGCATGAAAGTGGGTATTTTAGGTATTGGTGGCCTCGGACATCTTGCGATTAAATTTGCTTCAGCAATGGGAGCCGAAGTGACTGCATTTTCATCTTCACCCGACAAAGAAGCAGAGTCTAAAGAATTTGGAGCTCATCATTTCCAAAAATGGGGCAGTGCAGAAGAAATGAAAGAACTCGCGGGATCTTATGATCTGATTCTGAGTACCATCTCCTCAGAAGCGGATTGGGATGCAGCCTTTAGTTTATTAAGTAATAATGGTATTCTCTGTTTTGTGGGGATTCCAGTTTCCACACTCCAAATACCACTGATTCCCTTAATCTTTGGTCAAAAATCTGTGGTGGGGAGTATTGTCGGTGGACGGCGATTTATGCGAGAAATGTTGGATTTTGCCGCCCTACATCAAATTAAACCGAAATGCGAAATCATGCCATTAAGTCAGATTAATGAGGCAATGGAGCGGGTGTCTCGTAATCAACCCCGTTATCGCATTGTCTTAGTTTCTGAGGATAATATTTAGCTATAAGCAATCCCCAATAATGGGATTGCTAGATCAGTATTTTATCTGATGAAATCGGCTTTCATAACTACCTACGGGTTACGCTCTGTGCCGCTAACCTACCCTACCAATTCACTGCACAAATTTAGGGGAAAACTAAAATTATTATGTTTATTCCTTATCGGCGTTTGTTTCCATTTATATTTATTACTGTATTGATATTTTTAATGGTCGGATTTCATGGGGGAATTAATGCCATTACTACCGAATATTTAACTGAACAAGGAGGATTATTTACTAAGGTATTAGCACAGAAAAATTTAACGCCGTTGGATGTAAAAATTGATAGTCAAGATATTTCTTTATGGGGAGGTGATAAATATAAATTCAGTCTTTTAAACCTGTTTTTTGATAATCCTTGGAAAATCAGCCACTATACTCGTACTCTCACTAATCAAATATTAGCTAATCATACTAATTTACCCTTAGTGACTTTTTTAGCTCAAAACAGAACAGATAACCCTGGGGTAAATCCTGGGTTTAATCAAACTTTACTGAAAAAATATCAAACCCTAACTAATCAATTAGGTGATGATTCCTTCGCGATCGCGCTTCATAAATTAACCCATCAACCCCTTAATACTTTTCACAATGAAGAATATCAAAAAATACCTGCTCAATTACGCTCTGCTGTGGCACAATTTTTATTAACTATACCTGATGCTTTAGCCTATAGAAGAAATGCGTTATCCCCTTTGAATCAATTAAATTTATCCGAAAATGAAATATATAATCGCATTTTTTACCTAACCGCAACCACAGGCGCAAATAATGAAGATGACCAAAATCAACCAACTACAGAAGATAATTTATTAATCGAAAATATCTTAAAAAATGTTAATTATAATCTGTTAAATACCGGATCTATATTGATTATTAGTGCAGCCCAAGAATTAGAAAAAGAAATTAGTAAAATGGGAAAAATAGACACGAATTTTCATTATCAAATCAATACAGAATTAGGTAAAATTATCATCAATGGAACAGGTGATCAAATTTATGCTGATGATGATTACTTATTAATTATTGACCTCAAAGGTAATGATACTTATTTAGGAGGTGCAGCCACTAGAAATATCGCCCACGGAATCAGTCTCACTATAGATTTTGAAGGTAATGATCACTATAAAAATACCTCAGAAAAAACACCTAGTTTTGGAACAGGAATATTTGGATATGGTATCTTAATAGATGTTAAAGGAAATGATGAATACTATGCTAATTATATTAGTCAAGGTTCAGGAATATTTGGCACAGGTATCCTCGCCGATTATCGTGGTAATGATATTTATAAAGGTATCGCTCATGTACAAGCTAGTGGCACTTATGGCACAGGATTATTGATAGATAATCAAGGACGTGATCGTTATTTACTCTATAGATTAGGACAGGGATACGGATTCACAAAAGGGATAGGATTATTATTAGATAGTGAAGGGGATGATCAATATATTGGATTAGAAGATAAATACCCTAATGGGGGACCATTTGGAGCCGAAAAACATCTCCATTTTGCCCAAGGATTTGCTTGGGGAAAAAGAGCAGATGATATAGATGGCAATAGTTGGGGAGGAGGAATAGGACTATTAATAGATGGTACGGGAAATGATCGTTATGAATGTGACATTTTTTGTCAAGGATCTGCCTACTGGTATAGTATGGGAATATTGACGGATAAAGCGGGAAATGACTATCATAATGGAGGGGCCTATAGTTTAGCAGGAGTTCCACATTTTGCTATAGGAATTTATCAAGATGATGGAGGTAATGATGAATATACAGGTTTTATTAGTCAAAGTTTAGGTAAAGGTAGAGATTTTAGTATTGGTTGGTTTGAAGAAAGCGAAGGTAATGATTGGTATCAAGGGAGTTATTCTACTTTAGGTAGTGCTGATGTTAATGGTATCGGGATTTTTTGGGATAAAAAAGGTAATGATACTTATTTATCTTTACCAAAATTCAATTATGGTTTTGCCCAAATGGAATCGGTGGGATTGCGTGATATCATGTTGACATTAGGATTATTTGTTGATGGAGAAGGTGAAGATAAATATTTATTATTGCCGAAGGAATATCAGCCGGATGGAAAATTTAATGTGGAAAAAGATCAGATCAAATTTTTATCCCCCCATCCTGTAGTCGCTAATCATAAAATTTGGTGTAATCCAGTAGATCCACGTCCAGTGAAAAGGGCTTATGGTTGCGGAATTGACAATTAAAAAATATCGCACTCAGGAATGTCAATTAAATAACTTGATTATCGGAAAGCAGGCAAGATGGCTGCACTACTCTGTGAGCCCGTCATCAGGGCAGTTTTTCCTTTAATTATTTGATGGAATCTATGGTGATAAATTGGTAACCTTTATCAATTAGTTGGGGCAGAATTGTGGCAACTGACTCGGCAACATCTTCCCCTCCATGATATCCATCATGTAAGACTATTATCGAACCATTACGGGTTTGTTGTAATACTCTATTGGTTACTAGAGAAACTCCGGGTTTTACCCAATCTTCCGGTACAACAGTCCACATAATGATACGATAATTCCATTGTTTTAATAAATGGATGGTTTGGGGCATAACTAACCCATTGGGAGGGCGAACATTTTTGATTAACTTGCCGTTAATTTCACAAGCATTTGTGATGGCTTCTTGTGTTTTTTCTAAACTTTCTTTGAGTTGTATCGCGTTGAGTGTGGGGAAGGAAATATGTTGATAACCATGTAGCGCGATCGCGTGTCCTTGGCGATAGACTTCTCTGGCTATTTCGGGGAAATTTTCCACATTAACACCCAACCAAAAGAAAGTCGCTTTAATTTGATATTGCTCTAAAACTTTCAATAATTGGGGAGTATAAACGGGATGAGGTCCATCATCAAAGGTTAAGGCAATTTCGGGTAAATTTTCATTACCTGTCCACAAACATTGGGGAAATATTGTCTTTAAAATCGGATATAATCGAGGATATAATGGAGCAAATTGCATTGATTAATCCTACTCTGTTCGATAAGAAGGAAGAAGGAAGAAGGAAGAAAATCAAGGGTTTGTGCAATTCAAGGCAGAACTTTCAAAGGTCTAACAGCACCTTAACATAAAATCTTTAATAATATTCATCTGGTTTACAAAAATTTGCACAGACGCGATCGGATTGTGTCTGTAAAGCTGTACAATCAAAATTAAGTCCTATTGAGGAGTTAGTAATAATGTCAAAACATATATGTAGTGTCTGTAATTACCTTTATGATGCGGAAATAGGCGATCCTGATAATGCTATTCCCCCCGGAACTCCCTTTGAGGAATTACCCGATGATTGGACTTGTCCCGTTTGTGGGGCAACCCCAGAAGAATTTGAACAGGAATAAGTGAGTAAAATAGTGTTAAATCAATCTTTACAAATTATTGTTATTGGCGGTGGTGCCGCTGGTTTTTTTGGCGCGATCGCGGCGGCGAAAACCTATCCTCAACACCAAGTTATTTTACTAGAAGCAGGGCGGGAACCCTTAGCCAAGGTTCGCGTCTCAGGAGGGGGACGTTGTAATGTCACCCATGCCTGTTTTGAACCCGCGATTTTAGTGCAGCATTATCCCAGAGGAGGAAAAGCCTTAAGGGGTGCGTTTAGTCGCTTTCAACCCCGTGATACCATCGAATGGTTTAGTCAGTATGATGTCGAATTAAAAACAGAAAATGATGGGAGAATGTTTCCGGTTACTGATAATTCTGAAACCATTATTGACTGTTTAATGTATGCCGCGGAAGATGTAGGAGTACAATTATATAAAGGGACTCCAGTTGTCGCGGTAAAACGCGTCGATACTCATTTTGAGGTGATATTAAAATCAGGAGAAAAACTCAAGGCAGATCGCGTTCTTTTGGCCACAGGAAGTAACCCATTAGGATACAAATGGGCGCAAGAATTAGGACATACGATCGAAACCCCCGTACCTTCCTTATTTACCTTTAATATTAAGGATGAACGATTACAGGATCTCGCGGGAGTTTCTGCCAATAATGTTATAGTCAGACTACCCGAAGCGAAATTAGAACAAAGTGGACCCTTATTAATTACTCATTGGGGAGTGAGTGGACCCGCGGTATTAAAATTATCGGCCTGGGGCGCAAGATTTTTACATGATTGTCATTATAAGACTTCTTTACTAATTAATTGGCTCCCTCAGTATAAACCGGATAAATTAAAGGAACTTTTACTGATGGTAAAATCCCAATTAGGAAGAAAATCTATCACGTCAAATTGTCCGGTTCCTATTCCGAGAAGATTATGGGAGAAATTAGTCAGTTATATTGGTATTGATGAGGAGAAACACTGGGCAGAAATTACTAATCACAGTTTAAATCAACTTATGCAAGAGCTTACTCATGGACAGTATAAAATTACCGGGAAGGGTGCTTTTAAAGAAGAATTTGTTACCTGTGGTGGTATCAAATTAAAAGAAGTTGATTTTAAAACAATGGAAAGTCGTCTAACTCCGGGGTTATATTTCGCGGGAGAAATCTTAGATATTGACGGTGTAACAGGTGGTTTTAATTTTCAAAGTGCTTGGACAACTTCATGGTTAGCTGGACAAGCCATAGGGAATGGGTAATAGGTGATACAGCATTTCCCGCGGTTATGAAACACGGTAGGGACACGGCATTGCCGTGTCCCTACTCCCACTACCAATTGACAATTAAGAGATGCTTGAGATGGGGAGATGGGAGAGAAGCGATCGCGCCTTTGGTGATTTGGGATAAGAAAGACTCCCTTTGAGATCGGGAGGTGGGAGAAGCGCGATCGCGCTTTTGCTAATTGGGGATAAGAAAGACTCCCTTTGAGATGGAGAGATAGGATAGGCGCGATCGCGCTTTTGGTGATTTGGGATATGGGAGAAAGGTAGCTATGACTCTTGACAAGCATCTGCTTGACGATATCCCTCAAATTACAGCGAAAACTTGAATTGATAATCAGAGTAAATCTTCCTCAGATAGCAGGGCTATTTTCATTAAGGCTCTCAAGGTTCCCACTTTCAAATCTTGATCGCGGTGAACCGGAATTGACAAAATTTGTTCTAATTTTGGGTTTTCATAGATTATGATGACGGCCTGTAATTCTTTTCAAAACTCAACCTTTCTGCTCTACTATTTTACAAAGTTGTTTGCCCGAAATAGATTTCATACCGCAATCTCCACAATTTTATCTGTGGAAGCAATGGCTTCACGACTATTAGCAACTTCGAGCCAACCTTGAATAGCATCTTTTAAATTAATCATCACTTCTTCGATGGTGTCTCCTTCGGTAATGCACCCAGGAAGAGCGGGAACTTCTGCCCAATAGCCACCTTCTTCGGCGGGATGGATGATTGCTCTAATTTTCATAGATTTATTGGGTTATTTGTTAAGGCTATTATAGCAAATATCAATCAGAGCGAAGGCATTTTTTACCTGTCAGTGAAGAGTCTGTACATCAGGATATGCCAGAATTTTTGCATCCGCAGTTAGTAACGGACACGCGCAAATCCTCGCAGTTGCCACAATGATTTGATCGGCTGGATCGCGGTGAAAACCAGTGAGTTTAGTTGACTCGATAATGATGGGAATAGTCAGTTCGAGTAGCTGTACTCCGGGATAAGCCAAAGCTTGTTGTAACCACTCATCAACTGTAACAGACAAAGTAAGTCTTCCCATTTCTACTAATTTAGAAACCTCCCAACAAGAAATGATACTGACTCCTAAACCTTGAGATTGATATTGTTGTATCCAGTCCCGATATTTCTGAGTAAGCCGTGTGTTATCATCAACCAACCAAACCCATATATGAGTATCTAGTACAATCATTGTAACACTTCCCAATCTTCCAACGAAATCGCAGGTTCAAAGGGCTCATCATAGCCAATAACTGTGCCGCGTAAAGGATATAGAAAAGTATTTTTCATGGTTTCGTTTACCAAATTTAGATAGTTAATGAATTCTCGATATTCATCCAATTCTGTTTGTTCTTCGGAAGTTAGATTTGATGCTTGTTGTTGAGCGGTTAAAGTTTGAATGCGTTCCTGAGTTTGAATAGAAGGGCTAAATATTAAGAGTCCGTTGACTAATTCAATGTGGATAGAACCTTCGCGGGGCAAGCTGTTGGGTAAGTGAGGCAGTTTGAGGGGCAAATTAGCAATCATGGCATTAATTGACTGTATTTGATGTGATTTGTGATTTTTCTATTATACTCGCTCTGTTGAATTTGACAGTTGTTGCCATGCTGAAATTATAGGCTGATCGCGCTTTTGGCTCTAAAGAGAAGCCGTATCGCGCTTTTTTTAGCGCAGATGTTGGCCTAGCCTGCCCTAGGCATACCCAGATAAACGCGGATGGATGAAAGCGCGATCGCCTCTTTTAAAAAAGATCGCCCCTAATAAAAAGACCAATTCTAGTACATTTAGAAAGCAGGTGGTGGTGGTAGAGAAATGGTAGTATTTGAATCTGATGGAGGAATTGCAGCCGGAGACTGAGATGGAGGAATTACAGCCGGAGACTGAGATGGAGAAATTACAGCCGGAGACTGAGATGGAGAAATTACAGCCGGAGACTGAATCGCAGGAAGTGACTGATTAGGCAACAAAAGGCGTTCATTTGTAATACTAGAAGCCCGAACATTATTCAGTTGGGCTAATTGTTCACCTGTACTTTTAAGAGTAATTAAGGTATTAGCACCTGCGGCTTGAATCAAGATGTCACTGATACTTACACCTGCTGGTACTTGGATAAAATCATTGGCATTGTCAAAGTCGGTGATGATATCTGAACCACCACCTGTTGACAGTACAAATCTATCTCTTCCTTGTCCACCAGTTAGTGTATCAATACCTCTGTCACCTGAGAGGAAATCATCTCCTGCGTCACCAAACAGTTGATCGCCTTCTTTGCCACCATATAAAGTATCGTTTCCCTCTCCGCCTCTAATAATATCTTGCCCTTGGTTTCCCAAAATTAGTTCGCTGTCGGCAGAGCCTATGATTGTATCATTTCCGCCTAGTGCCAACACGCCACCTGGAATATTGGTTAGTTGTCCGGGGGATAAGTTAATATTTTCAGCGGTGTTATCGCCGAGTAAGCGAGAGATTCCATTTTCTTTGTTAGATTGTAATGCCATATTCTGTTGTTACCAATTCTAATGAGTATATAGTTTGATGCCATTTTAGAAAATGGCAAAATTGCTACTAACATGGGCTCTCAATCTTTTTTTTTAAAGTAAGAACGAGCATTTCTCTAACTAGCAATCAAAGCGTCGCCAAAGGGGCCAAAGTCACTCCTGATGACTCTCGATACTGAATCTGATATAACCCATTCGTTATTGTTTTGATTAACCGCTAACATTGCGTCAAAACCATCGCCCCTGTTCCAAGGTTGAGCATCTGATGAATTTTTATTCATCTTATCCAGAGATAACAGGCTTGTGAAGTACCCTGGTTGTTTTTTATTTTGCTTAATTGTGTCTGCAAAAGCCTTTACAACATTGCCATGGTTTTCTTCCGGGTTGAAACCCGGAAATTGAAAAACAAAAGACTCTTCAGCGGTATTTGCAAGATGATCATTACCGAATACACTGCCATAAAATGCCCATGCCCACTTGGAGTAATCTGAGAAATTGACCTTATCTTCTTGGTATCCACCCAATGTAGTTGCAGCAGGATCTAAAGCAATGAGATTATTAACACCTCCGATATCTTTAGCCGTTTCCCAAGCTAAATAAGAGCCTAGACTGTGACCAGCGAAGTTAATATTTTCAGGCGATATCTTCCATTCATCTACTAGCTTCTGCTTGAGCCATGTGGCTACTGTTGGTATCCAAGATGCACCAAAGTTAGGATTGGGTATAGGCTTGCCATTTATTTCTGCTTTGCTGTCGCTAAAGGCCTCTGCACTCCAGTCAAGAACCAGCACTTGGTCATCGGTCTTATAATCACCTATTGCCTGCGAGAGTGCTTTAATGCTATCTGTCTCAGGGCTATTATTCATCCCATGAATAACAACCCATGTGGGTCGGTTCTTAATATCTGTGGAGTCACCATCAACACGTTTGAGCGACACTGGCCGTGTTTCTCCATTTTTTGTTACATTTCCAGAGGTATTAATGGTAGGAGATTGAGCTTCCCAAGAAATGTCAACATTGGCATTACCAGTCTTTTCATAATGATAGAAATAAAGATCATACGAACCACTCTGGGCAGGAGTCCAACTATACTCTTTAAATTCTCCTCCGTTAAAACTTTGCCATTCAACTTTTGTTCTTTCCTGGTTCAAAGGGGTGATGAAATCACGAACTTTAAGATTTGATTGACCTGTTGGCCTAGCAGCTAAAATAATTCCATCATCTGCATTGACTCTAAATCTGTAAGTCTTACCACCTTCTAAATACGTAGTTGTACCACCAGCCGTAGCAAAATAGTCAGGGTTATTGACACCTTCAACGTTAGGGGGATCAAAAGGAGAGCCTCTGCGCCAATCAATATAAACACCATCTTTACCATCTTGTCGATTTCCATATCGATAGCTAGTATTATCAGGTTTTTGCCAATCAAGAGTCCTATTTTTCCAGTCAGCATAACTCCATATCGTCCAGGGTTGCTGGCTCATTTCTATTGTGGTATTTTCACCACCTATCACAACAGTCGCCCGATCGTCCTCACTCTTCAACCCCTGAAGCTCACTCTGACTCAACTCCTTCCCCTGCACAACCGCAGCAAAAATCCCTCCCTCATCTCCGGGTGTATCCTTAACATTCAACAGCGCATCAACAGAGTGCCCTATCTCTTCCAACAGCACATCCGCCACCACCGCCGGATTCGCCCCATTCTGAGCTAAAAATTCCTTCGATAAATAAATCGTATGCGTCCCCGCAGCAAAAGCCCCATTCGCCCCACCAATCTCAGCAGAGGAGACCACCTTCACGGGCGGTATTGCACTAAAATCCCCCTTATACCATCCTTCTGCTAAGGCTTTCGCACCCACAGCATCCCAGTTTTCCCCAAAAGCCAAATTCATCTTAGCCACGAAATCTGACTCGGCCGCAAACTTACTCAAATCACCATATACCTCCGACATCGCCTGACCTGTTATCAAATCCACTGCACTATCTGGTAAACTGGTATTCGTGTCGGTTATCGTCCCATTAGTCATCTTGGTCTGCGAAGCGTCACCCAAGATGATATTATCAGAAGTGTCCGGCGTTAAACTCAGGGCCTTAACTTCCTGATTATCAACCCCCGTGAGGGTGCGGTTAGCCTCTAGCTGCGGGATAATTCCCTGAGTGGGTCCTATGATCCCAGTGTTAACAGATGTATTCAACAGGTTATTAAAATCCTGAGAGTCAAACTCAGACATGAGACGCGCCTCCAGTGGTATTAACTGCCAAGTCAAAAGCGATCAGCCTTACTCCCATGCGTTTCTGATTGCGTAATCCAAGAATACGCAAGTCTGAAGATAAATTGAGTAAAGCTACCCTTCGTTAGCCTAAAATCTCAGTAATATTACGGAAGTTTTGGCTTTACCCTAATAAGCTCAAAACTTTAGACTAAAATCACTATAAGCTACCTAAATTTACCATACAACTAACGAAGGCTATCACTTTTCGTTAGTCTCACGTTAGCATTTTACCGATAAACCTATGACTGCCAAGGAAGAGATGTTTGCTGAAGCCGCCAAAAACTGGGATTTACAAAGGTTATATAAAGCACTAGCAGAAGCCAAGCGACAAATCTCTCCTCGCTCCCGAAAGCAACTTACCGATACTGAAAAGCTCTATCTGCGAGGCCTCCTGTGCGGCCACAGTCCCGCTGAAATCGCTCAAAAACTGCTTCAGACTCCCAAAAGTGCTGAGGTTTATTTATGTAACACTTTATATCAATATGTTATGAAAGTTGTAGACGCACCGCATGAATCGGTAGGAAACTGGAGAAATATTTGTGACTGGTTGGAAGAAGCAGGATATAAACCCCTGCCTTCTATTGAATCTAAATTTAGTAATTCTTCACCGACAGAAGCATTAGTAAAAATAGTTAATATAGGTTTTAAAGAAAGTACAGTATCAATTGACATCAATATCAGATTAGAATTTCCCTCAACTTCAGAAACTCTAAAAACAGAAGACTTCGATAAAAAAGATTAAAGGCGCGATCGTGCTGGGTGCATCTCCTAATTGTAAATTGGTAGTGGGAGCGTCTCGCTCCCTATTAGATCCCTAGGGAGCGAGACGCTCCCACTACAGTTTTTTTTGGGACCTTGAGATGCTCCTGATCGCGCTCCACCCACAAACCAAAGAAACCGGGTTTCTTCTTAAGAGCTTTTCCCTCAAATCAGATATCTCCAGAAACCCGGTTTCTCAAAGACTACGCGGAAGCCCTTAAACCGGGTTTCTTCTTAGAGACTTTTGGGGAAAACCAGATATCTCCTCTAACCCGGTTTCTCAAGGGAAAGCGTATCACGCTCCTCGTTACCGGGTTTGCGCGATACGGTCTTGACAAAAGGACTTGTATCAAGTATAATAATTAATGCCACTCTGTATATCAAAAAATAACAAAATGCTAGAAATTAATAAAAGTTATGTAGTTAACGAAAATCAGCAGCCGATCGCGGTTATAATTCCCCTGGAACAATTTGAGAAAATTGAGGAGCTTTTGGAGAACTATGGCTTGGCAAAACTCATGCAAGAAACTGAAGATGATGAGCGATTATCCAAAGAACAAGCCCTTAAGTATTATAACTCAGTAAAAGAAAATTATGTGGCAAGTTGAATATACAAATCGGTTTCTTAAAGAATTGGCGGCTTTACCTGCTGAAATTAAAAGTAGGATAGAACCGATAGTCTTTCAATTTTTAGAATCCGAAAATCCCTTCGCATTAGGATATCTGGAAAAAATGAAAGGTTATCCAGATAAATATAAAATTCGTGTGGGTGACTACCGTATCGGACTTACAGTTGATGCACCGACAAAAACTTTAATTTGTCAGCGAGTCGCGCACCGCCGAGACATATACAGAATTTTTCCATAGAATTATTATACATTTTGAGATCGCGCAGAAACCGGGTTTCTTCTGAAGCGCTTTTTGGGAAAACCAGATATCTCACAGAAACCCGGTTTCTTCTTAGAGACTTTTGGGGAAAACCAGATATCTCCTCTAACCCGGTTTCTCAAAGAAACGGTTATGATGGTAAAATTTGAAATCCCGCTTGCAGAAAATGATGATCTAACGTTAAAGCTGTAACAATCTCTCGTTGTTGCATAACAATAAATGATAAACAATCCGTGAGAGAATAAGATTTGTCTTTATGTTTTTGAAAATATTGCCATCCCTGATTAAATAGAGTTTGATCAATCTCGATTAATTCTATATCGGTACTTTCTAAGAGTCGATTACCCACTTCAACGGCTTTATAATGAAGGTTTCAACTATTAAAAAAAGTGACAACTTCATCAAAAATGTATGTGGTTGTTACTAAAAAATGTTTTGATTTTGCTAAAACCACCCAATTTTGTAATACTTGTTGATGAGCATCTTCATTTTTTATTTCCAGAGCTAAAATATAGCTGGTATCCAAAAAATAGATATTTTTCATTGGTTATACAGATAATGATCGTGGTTAATTGCGCCATCATTGACATCACATTCCATAGGATTTGAACCTAAATCCCAAATAGAAGAGGTTTTTTTGATGCTGGTAATAATAATTTTACCCTGCTCTATATCTTGAATAATCTCAAATTCTTGGCTGACTCCTAATAGTTCTTTAGGAATCAATAAGCCCTCTTCTGTTGCTGTTAATTTCATTTTTAATTACCTCGATTGATTGGGTAGGTTAATCGAATGAGTCCTAAGCTAATTACCTTAACACTCACGTTTTATTATAATCAAATTCCCGAAACCCAAACCAAAGAAACCGGGTTTCTTCTTAGAGACTTTTCGCTCAAACTAGATATCTCCAGAAACCCGGTTTCTAAGAGACTACCGTATCGCGCTCCTCCTTACTCAAGCCACTTTGGGCTTAATCAGGGCACGAAATTGGTTTAAGTCCCCCTCCTCAACCCGCGATGGGAAGACAAAGTATAAACTCTGTACCTTTTTCTAATTCCGAAGTACAAGATATCATTCCATTGTGCTTTTCCTCGATAATTTGACGGGCGATCGCCAATCCCAAACCAGTCCCTTTCCCTACCGCTTTCGTCGTAAATAAATGCTCAAATATCTTTTTCTGCACCGCCTCACTCATGCCAATACCATTATCTTTAATCCGAATTATTGCCTGTTTTTGATCACTAGATAACTCAGTTTTGACAAAAATTTGATTGAAGATTTCCCCATAACTACGTCCCTGATTCGATGCTTCCAGTGCATCAATCGCATTCGCTAAAATATTCATAAATACCTGGTTTATTTGACCCGGAAAACACTTAATTTTTGGCAAATCAGTGTAGTCTGTGGATATTTCAATCCCAGGACGTTGATTATTCGCTTTCAAACGATGTTTCAGAATTAAAATTGTACTATCAATCCCTTCATGGATGTTAAAGGCAACCTTATAATCTTGATCGGCACGCGAGAAGGTTCTCAAGCTGGTACTAATATTTTTTAATCTTTCACAAGCAATGAGCATAGAATCCAGCGTTTTTGGTAAGTCTTGTAAGCTATAATCTAAATCAATTTCTTCCGCGTGTTCCTTGATTTCTTCACTAGGATTAGGAAAGCTTTCTTGATATAATCTCAGGTGTTCCGTAATCTCCAAAAATGTCGGTTTAAGTTGGGTGAGACTGGCCGCGATAAACCCTAAAGGATTATTCATTTCATGGGCAACCCCCGCGACTAAATTCCCTAAAGCTGACATTTTTTCGCTTTGTACAATTTGTAATTGGGCTTGCTGAAGTTGAGAGTATTGTTGTTTGAGTGTTTGATTAGCTTGCTCTAATTCACGATTCATCTGCTGGAGTTGCTGATTTTGTTCTGCTAGTTGTTCAGATTGCAGATAATTTGTCTCTTTCAGAAATTTTTGCAAGCGACTTAATTCTAAATGAGTGGAAATCCGTGCCAAAACTTCCTCCGCTTGAAAAGGTTTTGTGATATAATCTACTCCACCCACACTAAACGCTTTGATCTTATCCATTACTTCATCCAACGCGCTGATAAAAATTACTGGAATATCAGAAGTCAATTCGTTGGATTTAAGATGTTGACAGACTTCATAGCCATTCATTTCAGGCATGGAAATATCTAGCAAAATTAAACTGGGAGAAGTTTTTTCAATCGCAGTTAAAGCCAACTTACCGCTGGGAAATGCCCTTACCATATAGCCATTTTCTCTTAAAAGATTGGTGAGTAAGTGTAAATTAGCAGGGGTATCATCAATAAGGATAATTAGACCAGTATCATTCATTTTTCTACCTCTTTTCTTTTTGAGTTGCAGAAATTAAGTTCAAAATTTTTTCATATTCAAAGTTATGCAGAGAAATTTCAATTGCCCGCGCTAAAGATTCATTATGAGAAGTAATTTGTTTAACTAAAGTCGCAATTAATTCCTCATCAGAAAACATGACCGCTTCCTGAAGTTGACTTAATAACTCGATGGGAAGTTTAGCCATTTCTGCTACAGTTAAAATCTCTCTTGTCTGTTTTGATTCCTGATTTTTGGGAGTTAGATCTTCATAAATATATTTCACCCCAATATGTTTTTGCATCGCCTTGAAAATCTCCTCCTCTCGGAAGGGTTTTCTCAAAAAATCATCGCATCCTGCGGAAAGTACCATTGCTTTCTCTTCTTCTAATACACTAGCCGTGAGGGCAATAATCGCCGTTGCTTGACCTTTAATGTGGGATTTAATTGTTTGGGTAGCCGTGTAACCATCCATCACGGGCATTCTCATATCCATCCAAATTAGGTGGGGTTCCCATTGAGACCAAATCTCAATAGCTTCTTGCCCATTACTTGCATCCTTTAGTTCAAATCCCAAGGGAGAAAGTAGTTTAATTAATAACTGACGATTGAGAGGTTTGTCGTCAACAATCAGAATACGATATTTCGGTTGATTCGGTTCGAGGGTAATCACTCGACGAGAAGGTTTTTGGGTGGTAATATCACTGGCTTCTACGGCAGTAACTTGAATATCAAATAAAAAAGTTGTGCCTTGTCCTTGTTGACTTTTGACGGTAATATCACCTCCCATCAGATGCACAAATTGACGGCTAATTGGTAATCCTAAACCTGTGCCTTCTTGAGCTTGTTTACCTGTCTCTGTTTGTGTAAAAGCTTCAAATAAATTCCCTAGTTCTTCTGCCGCAATCCCGGCTCCTGAATCTTCAATTTCAAAATGAAGGGTGTAGGATGGGGGAATACTTTCTCGAACATCTCCTCTGATAGAAACTCCTCCTGATTGAGTAAATTTGAGGGCGTTATTAATCAGGTTAATGAGCACTTGACGTAATTTAATATCATCAGTACGGATGTAGCGAGGTAGATTGGGGGCATATTCCATTAGTAACTGTAAATTTTTCTCTTCTGCCTTGATTTGGAACATATCATGAATATCATCTAGGAGGCGATGAAGATCGAAGTTTTTGGGATTGAGGGTAGTTTTACCTGCTTCAATTTTAGAGAGATCAAGAACGTTATTGATCAGGGTGAGTAGGTGTTCCCCACTACGGGAAATAATCCCGACACTTTCTTGATGTTCACGGGGTAGGGTTTGAGAGCGAGTCATTATTTGTGCAAAACCGAGGATCGCGTTTAATGGAGAGCGCAATTCGTGGCTCATGTTGGCAATAAATGTGCTTTTTGCCTGATTAGCTACGTCGGCTTTTTCTTTGGCAATGACTAATTCTGCGGTGCGCTCTTTCACTCGTTGTTCGAGAAATTGGTAAGAGTTTTTTAATTGCCGACTCATTTCATTAAAGGATTTGGCTAAAGCTCCTATTTCTTGTACCGCGGATTCGGAAATATTTTGTTCTAATTCTCCCGACGCGATCGCGTCACTAGCTCGATTTAATCTATGAATGGGTTGGGCAATCCAAGTGGAAGTAAATATTCCCAACACTGTAGCCACAATTAAAGCTAATAAACACAATAAAATGGTAAGCTGAGTATTAGCATTAATTTCCTCCATGAAATCCGCTTCTGGAACGACCAGGACGACGAGCCAATCAATGCCTCTTTTATCCTGTATTGGTACTACATCAATAAACTGTTTTTTGCCCTCAACGTTAAGTTCTAGTTGTTGTCTACTGGAGATAGCCTCAAGTCGTTGGAAAGAATTGATTAAATGCCTAACGGTATCTCGAAGAAATGTATTATTACTTTCCAGAGCATTAATTCGCAAAGCTTGATTATTTTTAATCGTAAAAGGTTGAGGAATTGCTGAACTAGCAATCAAATTTCCTGTAGTACGCTCGATCGCGAATAGCTGGCTATTAGGGCTGATCTGCTGATTCTTATTCTTTAAAAAAGAGGTAATATTTTCTAAGTCTAAGGTGACACTCATAACGGCAAGCAGGTTTTGCTTATCGAGATCCTGATATACAGGCATCGCCAAACTTAATCCCAGCGCTGGTTTGTTTGATCGCACGAGGGGAAAAATATCCGTCCATAATTTTTTTTGAGCCTTTATCGCGTTTTTATACCAAGGACGATCGCGAGGATCAAACTTTTCTGACTGTAATTGTTTTAAATGATTTCCTTGAGCATCTAGGGCGAAAACTAAACGGTTAGGAACTGATGATTGATCTCGAATCTTGGCAATCCCTTGTCCGTTATCCAATCGCTGTTGTAATACAAAGTCCCCATCAGGGTTTCCCAATTGCCAAAGGCCTCCGGGTTCAACCTGAACCATATTCCACAAAAATTTTTCTAGTGCTGGAATATCATTAGCACCGAGTTCCCCATTGGCTACATTAGCCACCGCAAAATCGAAGAGTGCATAAATCTTTTCCAGATGATTATTAAATTCTTTTTGAATATTATTACTAACCTCAGTGCGTAACTGTAAGGAAACATTATTAACGGCTTTCTGGCCATTGCGTAAGGATAGCCATCCCGTTAACCCTACTGTCACAAAAATTTGTAGGACAAAGGGAACAATCAAGACAGTTCGCAGAGGAACTTGGCGAGAAGGTTTCGGAAAAATACGGGTTAATTTTTCTATGTTCATAATAAATTTTACCTAAAATAATAAAAAAATGTCTATTTTTTGATGCTCTGTAACTATAGCACAAACTCAGTCATTTTTCATTTTTTTTTAGTTTTAAATAGATGATGAAAAATCGGCTTGAACTTAATTTTGGAGTGGGTAGGAGCGGATTTTTTTCATTTTTTTGTGCTTATCAATGATGTCGGTACAGCCCCTATCATCTCAGTGTTTTTTTGAAACCACAGATAAACGCTCCCAAACGCAGATGGGGATAAACACAGATGTTTTGGTGAAAAGCTCTTGTAGGGGCGGGTTCTCCCACCAATTTTCCTACTAACTTGTCACCTACAAAAACCCGCCCCGAACCGCGATCAATGCCGTGTTTTTGAAACCGTAGATAAACGCAGATAAACGCAGATGAGATGTACGCAGATATTTTGGTGATGGAAAAAGGGCGATAGCCTGAGTGCTACGCACACGCGACCCCAACGGCTCAAGGGCAGCTATCGCGACTCTTTGTGTAGGGGCGGCTTAAGGGATCAATTCTGCCACCCATCAATAATCTTAATAAACCCGCCCCACCCCACCCAAGATTAAAATTTGTCTAATGGAGAAAGGAATAGTAAGTTGGGTTGAACATTACCCTAAATTTTATCAAAAAGACGTACAAAAGTCAACCCAACCTACTGATTAATGGGTATTACGCACCACCGCGTAATTTATCCAAAACACCACGATCTTCTAAGGTAGAAGTATCACCGGTTATCTCTTGTCCCGCGGCTAAAGAACGCAATAAACGACGCATAATTTTACCCGATCGCGTCTTAGGTAAAGCATCAGTAAAACGAATTTCCGCGGGACGTGCCAGAGCACCAATTTCCTGAACAACGTGTTGCTTTAATTCCTTATCTAATTCAGGAGAAGCATGAAAAGTTCCTTCTAGGGTGACAAACGCGACAATTTCTTCCCCTTTAATTTCATCAGGTTTACCCACAACCGCGGCTTCTGCCACAGAGGGATGAGACACTAAAGCTGATTCAATTTCCATTGTACCCAGTCGATGACCTGCGACACTAATTACATCATCAACTCGGCCCATTACCCAGAAATAACCATCTTTATCCTTATGGGCTCCATCACCTGCAAAATAGAAATATTGCCCTTCTTTCGGCTGAATATATTCCCAATAAGTCCGACGGAAACGCTCATGATCACCAAACAAAGTTCGCATCATTCCTGGCCAAGGATGTTTTACTACTAAATAACCACCTCCATCATTAGTCACGGCTTCCCCATCTTGGTCTACAACATCTGCAATAATGCCAGGGAAAGGTAAACTCGCGGAACCGGGTTTTGTGGGGATAGCACCCGGTAAAGGAGTAATCATAATGCCACCCGTTTCTGTTTGCCACCAAGTATCAACTATGGGACATTTTGCATTACCAATTACCCGATAATACCACATCCAAGCTTCAGGGTTAATCGGTTCGCCCACGGTTCCTAATAAACGTAAAGAGGTGAGATTTTTCGATTTGGGATAATGTTCACCCATCTTCATAAAGGAGCGAATTGCTGTTGGTGCTGTATAGAAAACAGTGACACCATATTTTTCGATCACATCCCAAAAACAACCCGGATTAGAATTACGAGGAGCTCCTTCATAAATCACACTTGTCGCACCATTAGAAAGGGGGCCATAAACCATATAACTATGTCCGGTGATCCAACCAACATCCGCGGTACACCAATAAACATCGGTGTCTTGTAGATCAAAAATCCATTTTGTGGTAATATGGGAATAAAGGTTATAACCTCCTGTTGTATGCACAACTCCTTTCGGTTTTCCTGTGCTGCCAGAAGTGTAAAGAATAAATAACAAATCTTCACTATCCATCGGTTCGGCCGGACAGTCTGCTGAGACTCCTAAACGAAGATCATGCCACCAATGATCACGGCCTGATTCGAGATGAATTTTTTGTTTTGTGCGTTCAACTACTAAGACATCTGTAACAGAAGGAACCGCGTTATCTGCTAATGCTTTATCGACTTGATCTTTAAGAGGTACGATCGCGTCTTTTCTCCATCCTCCATCGGCGGTAATAACGACTTTTGCTTGGCCATCAACAAGACGATCGCGTAAGGCTTCGGCACTAAATCCACCAAAAACAACGGTATGAGCCGCACCAATACGAGCACAAGCTAACATCGCGATCACGGCTTCTGGTATCATCGGCATATAAATCCCGACGCGATCGCCCTTTTTCACCCCTAACTGTTTGAGGACATTCCCCATCAAACAGACTTCTCGATGCAGTTGCGCGTAAGTAAGGGTACAAGAGTCTCCGGGTTCCCCTTCCCAAATGATCGCGGCTTTATTTTTGCGCCAAGTGGTTAAATGACGATCTAAACAATTGTAAGAAATATTAATTTTACCATTGACAAACCACTTAGCAGAAGGAGGTTGCCAATCGAGAACATTATCCCACTTTTGAAACCAGTGTAACTCTTGTTCAGCAAGTTCACCCCAGAAACCTTGGGGATTGGCTTTAGCCTTCTCGCAAAGGGCGTGATATTCCTCTAAGCTTTTAATATGGGCTTTTTCGGAAAATTCCGCCGAAGGTGGGAAGAGACGTTTTTCGTGCAGTATGGATTCAATGCTTGATTGTGACATTGTGTTTTATCGTTAAAGTGTCTTTCTTTAAACTATTTTGACCTGAAAGGGGGATAAAAAAGTTTGCGTTTTGTTAAGATTTTCAGAAGTAATATCTAGTCCGATTAAATAGATATAACGATTGTAGGGGATCTTTCGCCAAGATTGGTGTCAACTTAAGACTAAAACCCTTGATCGATCTCCCTTTTAGCGGAGTCTCGATCCCCCTAAATCCCCCTTAAGAAGGGGGACTTTGAATATTCCTGTCCCCCCCTTAAAAAGGGGGGTTAGGGGGGATCAAAATCCCATGATCAGACAGCATTCTGGCACTACGTTTCCGGTTAAGCTGACACCAATGGTTCGCCAATATCTTAAAGGAGAAGCCTGATCTCCAGTAAACCCGCCCCTCCTAATTATTTAATGATCAACCGGACTTGATCTAACACCCAGTCACGGAGTTTCTTTGTGAAAACAATTTTCTTTCTCCTAGTTTTTCCCTGAGTGTTGCGAAGAGCAGAAAAGGTGCGATAGCCTTCTGCTCAAGCGCAGCTATCGGGTCTTTTTTGATACTCTATTGTCCTCTCCCTCTGATCGGAGAATCGTCCAGATCCTCGCGCAAGAGTTCTTCAATAGACATTTCCCAAATGAGGTGAAAGGCTCCCAAGATGCCTACCCTACTCTATTCAAAAATGAGGTGAAAAGCTCCCAAGATGCCTACCCTACTCTATTCAAAAATGAGGTGAAAGGCTCCCAAGATGCCCACCCTACTCTATTCAAAAATGAGGTGAAAGGGAGGCAAGATGCCTACCATACTCCAATTTTTGGAGATGTCTCATATCATCAGAAATGCCCGCGTTAGCTATAATAATCCCAAATTAATGGCTATATTACCTCGGCCCTAAGACACTAAGAAATATGATATTACCTCGACCCTAAGACACGAAGAGAGGAAACATTTATGGTATAGCCTTTCGACTAAAGATGGAGTAGGCAAAAAAGTTAACTCAACCGAGGTCAGAATTTGATCAAATCAACCAATTCTCCTACTAGCTTGATTGGCTCATCATCAAATTGATCGATTTCTGGTTTTACTCCTTTTCTAGTTACTTCGATCTTGTGTTTCTCCTGAAAAGAGAAAATGAAGTCACACCGAGGATAAATTTTCGATTTCCACCCACACGTAATCAGATAGCGCGTTCCCATCGAAATTTCCTTTCGGACTCTTGAATAGGAAGATCATTAATACTAGCCTCACGTCTTTGCATTAAACCATTTTCTGCAAACTCCCACTGTTCATTACCATAAGCGCGATACCAATAGCCAGAATCATCGTGATATTCATATTCAAAACAAACAGAAATGCGATTATCGGTGAAACTCCATAGTTCTTTTTTGAGACGATAATCTAGTTCTTTTGCCCATTTTCGGCTTAAGAAAGCCTTGATAGCCTCGCGTCCCCGGAAAAATTCGGCACGGTTGCGCCATTGGGAATCTTCGGTGTAAGCTAACGCGACTCGTTCGGGATCACGGGTATTCCACGCGTCTTCTGCGGCTTGAACTTTTGCTTTCGCGGTTTCGAGAGTAAAGGGGGGTAGAGGTGGTTTAATTTCCATTTGATTTGTTTTTGGTGATGGAATTTTGTTTAATCTTTATCTTACTTGACAGAGGAGTTACTTTGAGCGCAATCGTGTCTTTTTTTATGTCTTTTTTTTGATACTTTTAGGAATAGGCAAATCAACCCGGTTTTTCTGACAAATATTGCGGTTTGGTTCCGAAGTATCTACTCAGAAACCAGTTGTTTGCCATCCGGTGCGATCAACCGCCAAACTCACGATCAGAGCCATGATGCACTTTAGCCTTATTGCCCAGATTCCTCTGTTGTGCAGCCGTTATTTTTTCCCTTTGCCGTTACCATTAACAAACCCCATTTGCACACCATGTAAGTTTTCGATATTAATAACTGCGCCGAACTTGATAAACACTTCAAAAAAACAGGGAAAATTGCACCCCCAATAAATCACGGCACAAGACATAGGAGCACCTGTCCCTTCATCCTTTCCATCCACCAAAAACTTTAACCGAGTATCGTAAAGAAAACAAATAGCCGTGGCTTTGCCATAAATATATTCTTTCCAATGACGCGTGTTAGTAGCAACGGGGATAAGCGCGATCACTTCTGATTGATAAACTCGATTCGCGTCTTCACATTTACGAATCCAATGTATTATTTTTGTGCCGCGTTCCGTATCATTGCCATAGGGCGGATTAACATATATTGTCGGGAAATTCCAAGACTCGAAAAGTCCATCGGAGTCTGGAAGTTTATACTCTACTTTTGCCTTAACTAGAGAAAATAAACTAGAGCATGGATCTAAGTCAATAACACCGCCAAAAACTTCTTTTACGGCATCCACATATTTTTGAGGAGTTCCCCAATCTTTTTTTGTACTAATTACTTTTCGTCCCGCCGTCATAGTCAGTATATTTCTTATTTTGTGTCTTTTATGGGAATAGACAAAGCGCGATCGGTTGATTAGAGTCTTGACAACTAATAAAGAGGTTGTGATGTTTTACTGGGGGATTGCCTTCCGAAAAAAGGAATACCAATTTCCCTCCTAAATCGCCTAATACCACTTACCTAACGCGCCCCAAATACTACCCGAAATACTCCCCCAAATAGCCCCTATTCCCGTCGCGACAATTCCGACACCAATTAAGGGTGCAAAATCCCAGGGCTGATTACTATTTAAGTGATTAAAATAAGTGAAAATACCCGCCCCAACTAAGCCGAAAATTCCCCCAGTCATAGCCCCAATAAAACTCCCCCAAATTGATCCTAAAGCAGCTCCTTTTCTTCCTGTTGGTTGAAAAGAAATAGGTAATTTTGGAGCCAAGCCAACCACACCTAAAAGCGAACCTCCCATCATCCCTAAAACACTACCTAACCCCGATGTAATTAACAACTTACCGAGGAATAAATAGACTATTTTGGTCATGGTCATATTATCATCCAATGGTTGTAAAATAACTAATACTCCACCTATCATAATTCCTAAAATATTACCCAAAAACGTCCCCCAAGTAGCTCCTAATAATGCCCCACTTATCCCCCACACACGCCCAAAGGGAATGGCTAAAGGCGGTTTAAATAAATGCCAAATTGTCCCCCAAATTAAACCGATAATAGCCCCCGAAGCGATCGCTTTTGCGGCTAAAATATCCCCATTCAATGCACCAAAGACAATACCGCCAAGAGCCGCTAAAATAACCGCACCTTCTAAACAACCTAATAAAAGTAATAAGGCTTTTCCCCCAAAACTTGTTGAAGGTGGTGCTAATAAACTCCCTACTAAACCAAAAAAAGCACCCCAAAGAGTCCCGACAAAAATTGCCCCTTGAATCGCGCCACCGTTTTTATAAGTAAGAGCAAATAACACACCCAAAAGTGCAGATAAAGATAAAATTCCCCAAAGAATACCTCCTACAAGATCGCGTGTTAAACTTTCTTGGGGACTTAAAGGCATTGGCGCACTAATGGAACTTCGAGAATAAGGAAAGGGAATTAAAGGTGCTTGATACTGCCCCATTTTTTGTCTCATTCCTGACGATCGCGGTGGTGGTTTAACCTGGGGTTGTGGTATCATGGGAACCGGAGTAATGTGGCGTTTTTTCTTCGGTTGTAACTGTTGTAAATGTTGCCCATTTTGCACGGCTAAACGAGAAGGAAAAGGATCGCGTCCCTTTAATCTTTTAGCGCGATCGCACCAAGGACAACTTTTTAAATGACTCCCATATTTATGTTGATTATTTTTATCACAACTTATCAAAGCATCTTCCGCTTCTTTTAAGACATTAACCCAAGTTTTCGCATCAGGGCGCGCAGAAGGTTTTTGATATCCTTCCTCAAAACACTGGATAAACATTTCCCTTAATTTAGGATGTAAAATGTCAAAAGAAGGTGCCACAGGCATGGGTTTAATAGGCACTTTTTTCGTACCGTATGGAAAATAACCCCTTTGAATTCGGGTTTCAATAGGGGGCGGCTCATCACTTCCTTGATACACTCCAGAAAAGGGATGAGTCCCCTCCATTAATAATTGAAAAATCAACACTCCTAAGCCAAATAAATCATTTTCCGGCTTGCGATCGATCTCTCGAAAAGCTTGACTTTGTAACTCCGGTGGTGTAAATTCCGGTTTACCTACGGGACAACGATGCACATATCCCGTATAAGGATCTCGCACTTGAAAAGAGTCCGTATCAACTAAAGTTATTAAAGCTGTATCAGTAACAAGAATATTAGACTCATTGACATCACCAATGACATAACCACGCAAATGTAAAGCATTGATCGCGGCGGCTAAATTACGCGCCGTGCGATGTAGATAAAGATAATTAAATAAAGGTTTTTCTTCTCGACGAGTTTTCGGTGTATAATAAATATGAATCGGGGAAACTTTTACCACACGAGGCATTAAAAAACCAATGATTTTTTCCCTACCTCCCACTGTGCGTAATAAGTCCAAAGGCCACGCGATCGACGCGTGTCCCGGTGCTGCCATTGGTGCATCGGGAGGCATACTATACATAACCGCTAATTTATCACCATCCTCATCCGTTGGTTTATGATAAATTTTAGCCACCAAAGAAGGATCTTGTAAAACCGCGTAAATGCGTCCCTCACCACCACTCGCGATGATATTATTTGTATCTATCGTAATCAGTTGTCCATTAAATTGACGTTGTAATCTCATAAAATTGATGGAAATTTGTTAAGAAAAAAAGCGGGTTGGAACTTGACAACTGAATCAAAATCAATTAAATTATTAACCTAATTCTTAACCTAAATAAAATGGGTTACTGGCGACTATCGCAACTAACGTTAACTCTGATGAGGAATATAGATAAGTAACTACAAACCCTCTGTTTGGAAAATTTCCGTAATTTTGTCAATTACCTCCTGAAGTTTTTCGGGTTTAATAGTACCCACCTTATAACGAATTATCCCTCGCTCAATAGGATGATTTTTTTCAGGACGAATATTGCTCTTTTTAGTGAGATTACCAGTACCAAGAAAATCAGAAAATTTTAGAGAAATAGCATAATCATTCTTCATAGACTTGTGATTTCCGCTAAAATTATATCATTGCTGGGTAAAATAGCTAAGACAAGAGGAGGACGAACTTTAAGTTGACTAAAATCCGAAAAAGGAAAAGGAGTAACAACAACATCACCTTTTATAAGTCCTTCCATGCTTGATCCTCCCATGCCAAAATACGAGCATCTTCTTCGGAAATTGCTAAAGTCGAAAGGCAAAACATTCCCAACTTTTCGGGATGAATTTTCAGCAGTCTAAAGGTATCTTCATCTCGTATTTTTTGCCAGGTTTGTTTTAATTCGTCAACCTGTGACTCTGGTAGAGTAGCAATTTGACGAAGGATAACAGATTTTTCTGGAAATCCTAATTTCCGCACAATTTCTGTTGTTTTAAATTGTTGCCAAATTTTTTCTGGTAATTGTTCTAACTCCAATTTTAAAAAGTACCGTTTGCCTTCCATAGTAATTTCTCCTAACCGGAATAACTAGCCAATAATAGAGTTAAATCATCATCCGTGCGTTCAGTGACACGGGGCGATCGCAGAAACGAAACCAATTGCTCTTCAGCTTCCTTTTCATCCGCGATCGCGTCCATAAAGCGAAACAAAGGGGAAAAGAAAGGAGAATGGGGAGAGCCAGAGGGCATTTTCAAAGCCAATAACTGTAAGCCATCGGAAAAAAGAGCTAAATGGGCAGGTTTACCCTTCCAGAAAGAAAATTGTGCCGTTTCCAGGGCCCCATCAGAAACCAGAAAAACAGTTTCATTAATATACTCACCCATCGGGGGAGTAGTTAAACCAATAATATTACCTTGAGAATCACCCAATACCGCGGCACCATCACCCACTTGAATCGCGGCCACTAACTCCGAAGTCGCGACGACAAAAATTAACGTACAAGCGAACTCCCGCGGTGATATTTCTCTCCTTAGTGCCTCAGTTTCCACCGCGGAGCGCGACTCTTTCAGGATATCGAAAAGAAAGGTTTTCCAAGGGACTTCATCATCACAAGCAGGGATAGTGTCACCTTGAGCCAAAGAATTTACCACAGTTTTGACAGCAATTTGGGCGCCCACATCAGCCCATAAAGCCGAACCCGCGCCATCGGCGACGGCAGCCACCAACACACCATTAGGTAAAACCTGGTAAAAATGGGCATCTTGACAAGGTTGCGATCGCTTTTGATGGCTAGTGCCCATTACCGAAGCCGACACAACCCGCCAATGGGAGGATAAAGACGAAGAAGATATAACAGATGAATCACAAGAGGTAATTTGCCCCAAAGACTCTGCTCCTTGACTCTGACTGATCACAACTTCCTCCTTATCATTATCATTTTCTTGTGGCTGTTTAGTTTCTACTTTCATACAGGTAATAGGTAATGGGGATGAGTGATTGGGGATGGGGGATAGGGGAAGTTTCATTCTTCCTTTTTTCTTCCTTTGTGCCTTTGTATTTGATTATTTCTTCCCTCTCTTGCCTCTCTTCTCCCTCCCTGACAAGGGTAGGTTTTTGACAATTCCCTCGCCACTGAGAAGAGGAGGAATGGTAGCCAAGGCATAGGCATCTAATCCAAGAGAAACAGAGGCAAACGAATCAGCACACAAGCGATTCCAAAACTCCTGATTGCCAATTCTGACACTTCTGGTAAGGATAAATCAAGCAGATTGAGACTGACAATCCTCACTCTTTGAGATATTTATGTTTGGACACATCAATTTCTCCGATTCGACTGTCACTACTTTTTCATTTTACAGTTTCTCCTCCCTCTGAGTGTAAAAAACCTACTATCTGATCCCCCTCCTCTCTCTCTTCGCTCTCTTCCCCATCTCTCCATTCCCCATTTTCCCATTCCCCATTACCTAATCACCCATTCTGAATCACCTGTTACCTCTTCGATCTAAAATCTAAAGTCTAAAATCTAAAATCTAATTATGATTCATCAACCACCCGCGGGGGCAAGGGATCTCTTACCCCTGGAAGTTGCCCAAAAAATTTGGATTGAAGAGCGTTTACAGGAGCGGTTTACTCGCTGGGGCTATCATCGTATTATTACTTCTACTCTGGAAAGATTAGATACTTTAATGGCTGGAGGCGCGATCAAACGCTCTACGGTGATTCAATTACAGGAGTCTGATGAGGAAGTATTGGGTTTACGTCCCGAATTAACCGCGTCGATCGCGCGCGCTACGGTAACACGGATGGCGGGTTCAAGTTGGTGGCCTCAACGTCTCTACTATAATGCTAATGTCTTCCGTAAGGGAGAGGAAACGGGACATGGTACGCAACAGGAATTTTATCAGGCAGGTGTGGAATTACTCGGCTCTGGGGGTTGGGCTGCTGATGGGGAAATTCTGTTACTGTTATCGGAATGTTTACAAAGTGTTGGCGTTAAGGGTTGTCATTTGATCCTGGGCGAAGCCCATTTAACAGCTCGTTTGCTTGATCCTTTTCCTCTTCAGGTGCGAGAAAAAGTGCGACACTCCATCGCGCACCTCGATCGTATTACTTTGGAAAAATTACCCCTTTCTCAGGAATTGCGCGATCGGGCTTTACTCCTCTTTGACTTACGGGGAACACCGGAGCAAGTGTTACCGAAAGTCTCACAATTGGATTTGGATATCCCTCAACAGGAAGCTCTTAATGATCTAAAATCTCTGTTGGAATTATTACAAGAGTCGGGTTTTCCTTTCCCCATTCATCTTGATCTCAGTTTAATTCAAACTTTTGACTATTACACAGGTATTGTGTTTGAAGTCGTTAGCGATACTGACTCAACTAGAGTTTTAGGACAGGGGGGGCGTTATGATCAACTATTAGGAATTTATGATCTTCAGGGTAATAATTATCCGGGGATTGGATTTTCTCTAAATATAGAAGATGTTCATCATGTGCTCTTAGCTCAAGATCAACTTTTCTATGAAACTCCTCCCTCTGATTGGTTAGTGATTCCTCAAACCCCTCAAGCCTATCAAGCCGCCTTTGCTTTTGCCCAAAATTTGCGCGCTTCAACGGAGTTAGTACGCGTAGAAGTTGATTTAGAAAAACGTGATTCTCCTGACTCGGTGCGTGAATATGCGCGATCGCGGGGTATTTCCCAAATTGCTTGGATCAATGCGGATACTTCCTCCACCCTCGAAACGGTAAATTAGTGACTGGTGACTGGGGGCTGGCGACTAGGGACTGGTAACTAGGGAGATAGGGAAAAAAACAAATCACTCATCCCTTACATCCTCTCTCCTTGACAAAGGTAGGGGGGATAATCCCTTACTAATTTCTTCTCTTCCCTAATGACAAGTCCCCAAGTCTCATTCTTAGTCCCCTTCCCAGTCCCCAGTCCCCAGTCCCCAGTCCCCAATCCCCATTACCCATTACCTATTACCTATTACCAAAAATTCCACTATGGCTCATACAATTGTTACTGATATTTGCGAAGGAATCGCGGATTGTGTTGGTGCTTGTCCCGTTGCTTGTATTCATCCGGGACCGGGCAAAAATACTAAGAGCACTGACTGGTTTTGGATTGATTTTGATACCTGTATTGACTGTGGTATTTGTGTACAAGTTTGTCCCGTAGAAGGGGCTATTGTTGCCGAAGAGCGCCCTGAATTACAGAAAACTCCTAGTTAATTTAACTTATCGTGTTTATTGACAATCCCCCAATAAATCGGGGGAGTGTCAAATCTATTATTTACTTGGAAACAGCCCAAGAGCGTACTTCTCCTAATGTTACTGGAGCGCGATCGCTCACATCAATGGTAAAGCGAAACACCCGTTTTGCCCGACGACCATTTTCGGGATCAAAGAACTTTAATTTCACATCCCAACATTCGCTACCGTAGCGACAGAAGGGGCTTTTTTCTACATCAATACTATCTAATTCCATCCCCATTGCCACCGCTTCCGAGAAAGTTTGTACCGCTTGAAAAGCATTAGTAGCCGCAAAATTCAAAGCCCGATCGCGTGCAAGTTGTCCCAAGTTTCTCATATCATAATAAACACGATTTAAGAAACTGGTTAAACAACGACGCATGGTATTTTCATTAACACCTTCACGTTGGGAACTCACAGTTTGTAAAGCCGATTCAATCAAAGTATTTACTTTCCAACCATACATTCCTCTCGGACCATTAACTTTGATCACAGGAACAATTTGACCAGAAAAAAGTTTCACCGTTTCATCAGTCAAAATAGCCGGAATACTAACCCTTTCAATATAATCTGCATCATGTTCTGGCAAAACCTGACCCGCTAACATATATTGCATGGTTTCATAAATCTCCGCGGCAAAAGCACCGACAGGCTTGATCGCATAAATCGGAGTCAATTCCAGATTTAACGTCCAAATCAGAGACTTCGCTTCCGAGAGATCAGTTTGCAAATAATCCACCATTTGACGTGCATCATAAGGATTAGCTGGTACTTCTGTATTACCCACAGTCACCGCGGGCATAAACTGTTTAAACGTATCCCGACGCGCTTCCGTACCGAAATCATAGCCCAATGTTCCCAAGGCGTAAACCAGGTTAGAACGTTGGCTCGGAGTCACATTACTGGGAACAATATTGTTAGTCGCCTGATTACTTTCTACAAGGTTTACTGAGGTCAAATTTTCCCGAATATTACTAGCAACAATGGCTGGTTCAGCAGTATTCACGCTTGAAATTGTTGTCGGATTAAATACGATCGTAATAGGCTCTTCCGTTGCAGGGATAACCGCAGACTCAGTGATATTACTCTCACAATTCGCGCTTATTTCTTTATCATATAATTGCTCTCCTGTCAAGAGTTTATAAGCACCCGCAATATTAATTTTTCCTAAGAGACACCGCTCCGGTTCTTCTACTTCTTCAGGATTACAAGGAATCGCACTATTCGTCAAAGCAGCCCGCACTGCTTCGGCATCAGGAGCCATACCCCGTTCCAGTTGTAAACTCATCAATAATGCGGCTGTTCCCGTGACAATTGGTGCTGCACAACTGGTCCCTTTTTTGCGAATCGGTTCATCAGTTCCGGGTTGCGCCCCTAGGATATTCTCACCCGGTGCAAGAATCCCTTGACTGGCATATTTACCACCAAAATTACTAAATTTAAAGGGTTCCCCCGTGTCCTTCATTGCTCCCACAGTGAGGACATTTTCTAATACAGCCGGAACACACCAACACTCCCCTTTATCATTACCACCCGGAGCGATTACCAGAATATTATTATCTTGCGCTTGACGAATAGCTTTATCAATAAATTCGTGGGCGAGTCCGCTTTGGGTAGGGTGACACGCGGCACAATGAATAATATTTACACCCTGTTCAATGGCTGTACTAATGGCACGGGAAAGATTGAGGGGATTAATAAAATCTTCATTGCCATAGGCAATAGGAATATTAATGACTGTCGCGTTAGGAGCAATCCCTTCTACGGGTGAATCTGGTTGACCACAGATCGTACTAATAATATGGTTAGCATGGAAACGTAAATGCAGACTATGACGGATATTTTCATCAGGGATTGCGGCTTCCATCATTTCCCCTTTTTCCTCTTCACTTTTGCCCGTTGCTTCTATGTCTAAAAACGCTTGTAAATCTTGAGGATCAATGGCAAATTCTTCCGCCCAGTAGGGGTCAATACGGGTGAGATTAGCTCCTTGGAAACAGGCGCGATCTAAATCTACCGCTCCATCCAAAACGGCGATTTTGATGCGACGATCGCCTTTGGTATGAGAACGGAGATCAGAAAGTCCGGGGATATCAGCTAGATCAGGCATAGTTTTTACAGATTTTCCAGATTTTCAAGAAGGGTTATAAAATGAAAACTACAGAACAAAAATAGGGGAATGAAGAAGATGATCTCAATTACCCAAAAGTTACAACACTCAACCACGGATCAGGAGACCTCCCCAACGGTACATGAGGCTACCCCTTTACCCGACCATACTCAATTACCTGATAAAAACGGAGACTTTGTGAAAAACTACCAAGAACCCCCTCAAGGGGATCTTTTAACTGATAGCATTACTCCTGTTTTAGAGAAATTACATCCCGATGGTAACTATTGTATAGGTCGGGATTGTGGTATTTATTGGCGATTACCAGAGCCCCCAGAATCTCTTGAAAAGGGGGCTATTGCTCCCGATTGGTTTTATGTTCCCCATGTCCCTACTACCATTGATGGTCAAGTTCGCCGTTCCTTTGTTATGTGGAAGGAAACTATCGAGCCTGTCATTGCTTTAGAATTTGTCTCTGGTAATGGTGAGGAAGAACGGGATAAAACTCCTATCAAGGGTAAATTTTGGGTATATGAAAGAGCCGTTCAAATTCCTTTTTATGGAATTTATGAGGTCAATAAAGCCCAGATCGAGATGCACCAGTTAGTTAATGGTCGCTATCAACAAATGACTCCTAATGAGCGCGATCATTATCCCATTGAACCCTTAAAGGTTGAGTTAGGAATTTGGGAAGGAGAATACCAAAATCAACTTTTTCCCTGGTTACGGTGGTGGGATGCTGAGGGTAAGTTATTGTTAACCAGTCAGGAATCCACTGAGCAGGAACGACAACGAGCCGAGCAGGAACGACAACGAGCCGAGCAGGAACGACAACGAGCCGAGCGTCTAGCGGAACAGTTAAGAGCTTTAGGAGTAGAACCGGAAATTTAGCAATTTTGCTATTTTGTAGGGTGGGTAGCTGGGGATAATTTATGATCCAAACAATAAATTTTAATAGCTGCTCACTCTACAATTTCTAAAATTAGCAATTTAACACCAAATGCGACCGCGACGGAAGGGTTTCTCATTTGGATCTCGTTTGTGGTCTTGAAACATTGCCTTCCAGCGTCCGTAATCTTCTAATCCCGTTGCCAAAACGTTAGGTTTTTCCGGTTCAGTTGAGGGTTTTTCACTAACATTATTAACTGTTTTTTTGGGTTCAGTTTCCTTATCCTTTTTGCGAGAGCCTTTCGATTCACTCATGGTTTAATCCTCTACTTAAATTGATGTGATGAGAACTTGTCAAGAAAATTGGGCGAAGCCTTCCAGTTGATCGCGAGCATCTCACATTTGCAAAAAAAACTGTAGTGGGAGCGTCTCGCTCCCGGCGGGATCTAATAGGGAGCGAGACGCTCCCACTACCAATTTACGTTTAGGAGATGCTCCCCAGTCGATCAATGATGGGTGAGAAGTTTCAAATTTATCACCGCAATGCTTCTGCCATACCAAATGAGGACATTTTCAAATAACCGTATGCAGGATATTGAAACTGTGCGGGATCGTTATAATTGGCTCCGTGCATCAACTTCATGCGAATACTGAGTAAGTCTTCCCCATCGCCATGAATGACATCAACGCATTCATGGATTTGGATGAAATGGGGACGTTTGACTGGCGGAGATTGTTTGGGGAGTTTCATCTTAAAAACCTTTAATAGAGAATTACCTCGATGAATCTTATTGAGTTACCTAAGATGATATAGGTTAAGTTTATTATGTTAAAACTTTGTTCAAATGTCAAGTCTTTTTTGTCAATATTTGTAACGTTCTGACTGAAAATAGACCAAATAATAAAGAAAGAATAAACTGCTCTATAAAAAATTTACTTTTAAAAGAAGGGACAATAATAGATTTAGTTTGAGTATGAAAAATGTCTGATTTTTACCTATTTTAATAGCCACTTTAAATTTTCTCTTTAAGGATTATCTTCAGGAAAATAATCCCCATCTAAAACCTGCTCTTGAGTAAAAGGACAATCAACAGGAAAAGTTTGTTTCGGTAAATTGGTTTCATTGACGGCAGAACGCACTGCTTTTTCATAGCACTCTGAGAAAATATCTCCCAAATAAGGTTTTAAGCTAGGACTATCTTTTAAAATAAGTTCTAATTGTTCTCTTTGCTCATCAATGGTATTGGTCCAGCTATTAGTCCGATTTTCTGGTTGATATTTCCATTTCAGTAAGTGCATCAATAAAACCTTTAAACGACTAAATACCTCCCGTCTATTATTTCGTCCGATATCGGATATTTCTTCGATTAAATGATCTAAATCCAGTGCCTCTAAATTGCCATTTTTTAAATTATTTATGGTTTGCTCTATCCACAAATTAAAATCAGTTTCATAAAGCTGAGATCGTTGAGTATTCATTTTGATTTCTGCGGATTTAGAAGGTTAACTCATGTAGTAGGTTGGGTTCAACAATCGTGAAACCCAACATTCGTAATTAATGTTGGTTTGATGGATGTTGGTTTGATGGATGTTGGTTTGATGGATGTTGGGTTTCGTGCCTCAACCCAACCTACTAAATAGTAGGTTGGGTGGAACGATTGTGAAACCCCACATTCGTAATTGATGTTGGTTTGATGGATGTTGGGTTTTGCGCGGCGCGCAAGCTGCGCTAACGTACCTCAACCCAACCTACTAATAGGGGGAAGACCAAGAACGGACTTCACCTAAAGTAACAGGAATTAAATCGCTTACATCAATTGTAAACCGGAATACTTTTTTGGCGCGACGGCTATTTTCGGGGTCAAAGAATTTTAACTGCACATCCCAACAATCGCTATCCATGCGACAGAAGGGACTCTTAGAAACATTGATACTATCAAGTTCCATCCCCGCTCCTACTGCTTCCGAGAAGGTTTGAGCCGCTTGGAACGCGTTAGTCGCGGCAAAGTTGAGGGCGCGATCTTGGGAGGTTTGACCGAGGTTGCGTAAATCGTAGTAAATACGGTTGAGGAAACTGCTCAGGGTGCGACGCATTTGTCCTTCATCTGCGCCACTTTGTTCAGCTCCAACGGCTTCTATGGCCGCACTCACTAAACTATTGACGTGCCAGCCGTACATTCCCCGTGGGCTTTGGGGTTCGATGACGGGAACAACTTGACCGGAGAAGAGACGAACGGTGCGCCCGGTGATGCGTCCGGGGATGCTGACACGCTGGATAAAGTCTTCGCTGTCTTCGGCTTGGACTTGCCCCGATAGCAGTTCTTGTAAAACCGCGTAGACTTCACGCGAAAAAGAGCCTACGGGTTCAATGGCATAGACTGGAGTTAGTTCTAGGTTAAGGGTCCAGATCAGAGATTTAGCTTCGGAGAGATTCTCGGCTAAGTAATCGACCATCTGGCGGGCATCGTAGGGATTGGAGGGTATCTGAGTCCCGGCAATGTCAACCGCGGGCATGAGTTGTTTGAAGGAATCCCGACGGGCTTCGGTGCCGAAGTCGTAGCCAAGAACTCCAATGGCATAGACAATACCACCGGCGGGTTCGGCGTGTTGACTGGGGATGACCGCGTTACTGTTGGTTTCGGGCATGGATACTCCTTGGGTGCTAATAGGGTTGACTGGTTGGGATGGGACGGTAGATGTCAAGGGGGGTTGGTCTCTAACCGCCGCGATGACTTCCGTTTCCGTTTCTTGGTTTGGTTTAACCAACCCTTCTGGGGGTTGGGGTGTGCCGCCGCAGCTACAGCCGGAGGCTTCGACCATTGCTTGGGCTTCTACAGATTCGGACATGGTTTCTCCTGTTAGGTGTTCAATCGCTCCGGGTATGTTCAACCGTCCCGCTAAACATTTCCGGCCGTTGTCGGTTTCATCCCGGTTACAGGGGAGGGCGCTGGCAAGCAACGCGTCCCGCACGGCTTGGGGGTTGGGGTCTTCACCTCGTTGTACTTGGAGGCTGAGTAACAGTGCGGCTACACCTGTAATAATAGGCGCGGCAAAGCTTGTGCCACTCAATTGCACTGTACCGCCCCCTGGCTTTGCTCCTAGGATGTTCTCACCTGGAGCGAGGATGCCTTGACTTTGGTAGGTTTCTCCCCAATTACTGAAGTCGAGGGGATGGCCTCTGACATCGGTAGCCCCTACCGCGAGAACGGCAGGCAAGGCAGCGGGGACGTTGAGGCAATCACAACCGTCGTTTCCGGCGGCAGCAACGATGAGGATATTTCTATCTCGACACATCTGGACTGCCCTTTCTAGCCAGTCTTCGGCTTCTCCTAGATCGCTGAGGGAACCGCCACTGATGTTAATGATGTTTGCTCCCTTTTCCGCGGCTTGTTCTATGGCGCGCGCCAGGTCGAGTTGGGAGAGTTTACCGCGATCGTCGCTAAAAACGGGGGCGAAGAGTCCACGACAACGGGGCGCGATGCCTTCTACTTCCGTTTTGGGTTGTCCAAAAATCAGACTCGCGATGTGAGTTCCATGAGTGGACATTTCTCCGGTAGCGCTGACATTCCCTTGGACAAGGGTGGGGAGTCGGGTGAGATCGGCTCCGGCAAAACAGGGATGATTGGTATCAACTAAGCCATCGAGGACGGCAACGGTGATATCCGATGAACCTTGGGTGCGTTTTTGTAGTTCTGAGAGTCCGGGGATCTTAATTTGGTCAGACATTGGGCGTTAAGGTTAGAAAAGTGCGATCACGGTTAAAATTTAAGCTATTTGTAATATCTGTATTTGATTACTGGTTTCAATATTGTAAATCGAGGTTTAATTGTTAGCATATTATTAATCCTTTGTTTGGCTTATGTTTGGCTTAATTGACTAATTTGGCAACCAGGCGCGATTGTGCTTCGCACAGGCTTCGCGATCGAGTAATTGTTCCAGGGAGTAAGGGCACTCAGGAGGAAAAATGACGGAATTAAGTGTTTTGATTTTCACAAATCCTAACGCATCTTTATAGATAGAATTTAATTCTCCCTCTAAATAATTGCGGAGATCCGTGGTGATTTTTCGTCCTAATTGAGTTCGGAAAGTGTAGATTTCTTCTTGCCAATGAACTGCGTTATACTCGGATTCACTTGTCCAGTATTGCAGTAATAATAAATGACGGATAATCTGATCTAAAAGGCTGGCTACGACATTTTTCTTTTCTCTTCCCAACTCCTCTAACTCCTCGATTAAATTATCTAAATCTAGCTGTTCAAATTGATGTTTTTTTAGTAAGCTAACTGTTTCTTCTAGCCATTGATAATCATCAATCTCGTATAGTTTTCTTAAGTCATTAACACCTATCATAATTGATTGACTCCTTCATAAAATGATTTGTAATAGTAAAGTCTGATATTCTCTATTCTGGTTTTTTCTAGTTCTTTTTCAGTAGTCCCCACCCACATAGACGGTAAAATATCTTGATGTTGATAAAAACTGTGAACCCTTTGGGCGGTGTCGTTGAGTTTAAAGTAGTTTGATAAATCTTGTCTATCTTGGAGATGGTAGTATAGGACTGGGTTAGTGTTTGCTTTTGATAACCCTACCAAGAATATGTTTGACGCTTTAAGCGGTTCTAATACTGATTGGGGAAAGTTTCGCCATACCAGATTTTGGGTTTCAGGTTGGAAAAAGTCTGCTTCTGAAACTTCTGCGTAAATTTCGATTTCACTGTTACCATTAAGGTAAAAATCAAAGCCAATCAAAGAACTATACTGACTGAGGTAATTACTATCAGCAGCACCATTACTTAAAGCGAAAGCTTTGTTTAATTTTTCTGGATAATCTTGGATTCTGATGTGCATTTTCAGGCTGGAGTCTGCGAGATTTTCGCGTAAATCAATGCCAGCACTGAGAACGGTCATTTTACTAAAATCAAAGTTTTCTCCTAAAAATTCATATAACAAAGAATAGTTAATTTGCACACCAATTCTGCTTTCTACTTGACTAAAAAAAGTGAGGGATTGATTCAGATATTTTTGCCCGTGTTGCGTTTGATCTTTCAAGAATAGGAGAAACCGTGAGGCAATTAACTTGTCTAGTTCTATTTTACAAGAGGCTTCAATAGTGCAGTCCCCATCAACCGCCATTACAAAGTCTTCAAAGAGACGCAGAGGATAAATCGGTTCAACGTCAAAGGCTTGCTGATGGGCGCGGATGAATTGTAGTCTTTGTTCTTTGAGGGAGTTTTTGGGAATTTTGGCAACTATCATAATTTCAAGTTTCAGATAAAAAAATATGCCTAGAAAACCTCGAAATTTACAAGCTGGTTATTCCTACCACATCACAATACGCTGTAACAATCGTTAGTTTAAACTGCAAAAGCGAGAATGTCGGGAGGTGTTTCTCTATGCCATCAAGAAGGCTTTGAACAAATACAAGTTTATGCTCTATGCTCTCTGCATTATGTCCAATCACGTTCATTATCTGATAGAACCTGCACAACCGGAAGATTTACCGAAAATCATGCACTTTCTCAATTGGTACACCGCGATGTGTTTCAATCGGATACTCAGACGCACAGGACATTTTTGGGAAAGGCGGTATTTCTGCTCCTGCTTTCCTGCTTCAGATAGAGACAGGGCATTAAATACCTTGCGCTACATTCATGGCAACCCGAAAGCGGCTTTAATGCGTTCTGGCTTTTTCTACGATTTCAGTAACTATGGCAGTTATGAACGTTTAACCGATGATGGCTTAACTCAATGGCATCCTGCTTTTCTAGAATTAGGGAACAGTTTAGAAGAATATGCCAGAAAGTACAAAGGCTTTTGCCAAAGGTACAAACCGAAGGAGAAGAACCCAACCCGTTGCCACTGGGGTAGTAAGCTGTTGGCAGGGGTTCCTCTCTCCTCAGCTAAGTCTTCTAGCACTCTGGGGGAAAGGAAAAAGGCGAGTGAGAAAAGAAACAACCTCTCCCCTGCTCCCTCTCTCCCCTTCTCCCCTGCTTCTCCCCCGTGCCAGGTATCGGAAAGCCTGAACAAGGATTGTACGTCAATTCGTTGAGGCAAACCGCGCACCCTGGCAAGTAGAAAAAGACTTTTGACATGATTTGAAGTCCGTGCTAGAATTGAGGGGATTACTCCGCGTCGTCCCCCGCAAAAGGAATCCACATTCCCCCTGCTACGGTGCGCTGGAGGGATGAGGGGGCGATTCGGTTGGCATCACGAGACACGGTAGCGGCATTTTCTCGCTGCACAGGAGCGACATTCCGGGGTGTCAGTTTTTTAGTTTTCATTTATTTCTATCAAAGTAAGTTAGTTGTTTTTTTCCTAAGATTTTGGCTTAGGTTATTATCGTCCAAGTTTATTTCTTCCCTTCCCCACTTTCAAGTGATTTTCTGTTAACTTTTGTTGACTTGAAAAAGAGGGTAAAAAGGGTAATAGAATAACCGCTTAAGGTAACTGTTAGGATGATAAGTAATAATAACTATTTCTCCATCCCTCAAGCCCAGACTTCGATGGGATTACTCGGAGTCGTCACCCGCAAAAGGAGTGACTCCTTGGTCTCCCCACAAACCTTCCAATGGCGCGATACTGTTGCCATCACGAGAAACAGTGGAAACCTCACGCTTCACGGGAGCGAGATTCCGGGGTGTCAGTTTTTTGGTTTTCATCTTTAATATTGCGTTAAAGTATGTGGTTGATCTTTCTAAGATTTTGGCTTAGGTGATTGTCAAAGTTTAGTTACCCTCCCCCCCCATGTCAAGTTATTTTCTGTTAACTTTTGTTAAACTCCTTAAAGAGGGAAAAAAGAGTAACAGGTGATAGAAGAAACGGGGAAGGTAACAGTTAGGATGATAAGTAATAATAACTAACTATTTCTCCCCCTGCCTCGACCGCTCCCGACTTTTGAGAGTGGATTACTTGCAGTCGTCGCCCGGAAAATGCCATACGGATGTTCTAGTATAGCAACATTTTCCTGACTTAAACCAAGTGAAAATTTAGCTTTTGACTAATAATAATCTATTCTTTTCGGATTCCTTTTGCTAAGATGTTGGTGTCGAGTAAATAACAATAGACATCTGGCGAAAGAGGGGGAACAGGGAACAGTAGTAATTTGCGATGATGGGAGCATCTCACATTTGCCAAAAAAACTCTAGTGGGTTGGCGTAGCCTGTGGGCAGCATCAGAGCGTCTCGCTCCCTAGAAATCTAATAGGGAGCGAGACGCTCCCACTACCTATTTACGTTTAGGAGATGCTCCCGCGATGATGTATTAAGACTCAACCACCCCAAAAAATCTAAGTCTGGTTTTGTTCACCCACTGCCCGGTATTCAATTAAATAACAAATTTTATCCCTCAAAAACTTGTTTAGATGTCAACTTTAATTCAGGAAAAAGTAAAGACTTTATTTCCTGTTCACCTGTAAATTCTGTAACTTCATAAAAACCAGAAACTAATAATAAAACCGAGATTTTTTCGGTTTCTGGATCAATAATCCAATATTCAGGAATTTCTCTGACAGCATATTCAGAACGTTTATAACGGTAGTCATCATCAGCATTACCCGGACTAACAATTTCTACGGCTAAAAGGGGAGGTGTTTCTAAAACGGCGGTGGACATTTTTCGGATTTCCTGACATTGATTTTCTGATAAAACGACTAAATCAGGAATCCTTGATTTCTTTTTCGCGGTTCTTACTCCTACTACACCGGGCATTACTTTCCACGGCTGTTTAATTCGATCAATTTCTCCTTTTAACATATCATAAAGTAAAACCAAAATTAAAGCATGAAAACCACTAGCCGTAGGCATAAGTTGTAATTCTCCATTAACTAATTCATATTTGTTATCCGTGCCATCGTCATAAGCTAGATATTCTTCAAAGGAATAAGTTTTAGTTAGTAATTGAACCATTTTGCTTGACTCCTCTAGTAATTTACAGGTGAATTTTTGCGATGGTTAATAAGCAATAAGTTTTTGGTGGGAGTTCATTTCTCATTTTCGGAAATTGGTAGTTTTTTTGGCAAAGGTGAGATGCTCCCATCGCGTGATGATAACTTCTCCACAAAAGTTTGATGTTCTGGTGTAGCTAATCCTAGCTGCAAAATTGCTAAAACTTTAGCTAAATCACCCGACAATAACGCGGTTTTATCTAACCATAATCCGGGGAAAATTTGAGAGCAAATTACCCCATCTCCATTGGGTTCAAGTTGAATATATTCCTCGTTATTTAATCTAAACCAATCAAATTGACTATCATCTACTCGCCACACTAAATATTCTTGTACTTGATGGTGACGATAAACGTTGAGTTTTTGGTGCAAATCGTAGGAAGCACTGGATGAGGCGACTTCCGCAATTAATTCGGGTGATCCTTCTACATAACCATCCTCACTAATTGTTGATTGTCCCCCTATTTTAATTCTCAGGAGTGCATCCGGTTGAGGTTCATTGTCGGCATCAAGTCGCACCGTAGAATTATCTCCTAATTGCAGATTAGGGGTGAAAGTTTGGTAGAAGCCTAACCACAGCATAATACGAGCATGAGGTTCACCATGTTGTGTAATTCTTAGGGGAGATGCCATATAAACAATTCCTTCAATTAGTTCTGCTTTTGTCTGATCGGGCATGGCATGATAACGACGCTCAAATTCTGTACGAGTGAGTCTGTCACCATTTTCTAAGCGGGGAATTGTTGATCGAGGGGAATTTGTGGTAGTAGATATCATACTTTTTTTCACCAAACGCGATCGCGCAATAATGTTAATTATACCAACAGGCAGAAGTATTAACCGCACCTCGATAGCACTGGGGTAGTAAGCTGTTGACTGGGGTTCATATTGGGAAGGATTCCACAACTACTTCTCTGCTGTTGCTGTGCTCGGTGCTTCCCTGCTGCTGTGCTCCCCTGCTTCTGTGTAGTGCGCGATCGTGTTTGTTATACTTGTGATAATGATCACAGTAATCACCCCCATAGCATAGGAGATCCACCATGATTTTTGAAGAAATGCAAAAAATCATAGAAGGAATGTTGGCCTTGCAAAGGGATTTACAGGAAAGTCAACTTGAACTCAAGGAAAGACAATTAAACTTTGAAAAAAGTCAAGAAACCCAGAAACAGGTTTTAGATAAATTGATTCAAGGATACGGTGATCTAACTCAACAGTCTATCCGACAAAAAGAGATTCTTGATCGCTTGATTGGTTACAGCTTAACCAATGAGTCAGAGCATCTTAGTTTAGAAGAATAACTACAGGCTTTAGAAGGGAGAATGAAGCGTTTTGAGAAGCCCCGGTAAGGTGAAAAAAAGGGTAAAGGGTGACGGAAGAAATGTCGGTAATTACTGTTAAAATGATAGGTAATCGGGCGAAGCATAACCGTCGTCAATCCGTCGCTTATAACCAATAAGTTATCTACAGTCAGGGTGCATCTCCTAAACTTAAATTGGCAGTGGGAGCGGAGAGCTCCCTAGGGATCTAATAGGGAGCTCTCCGCTGTGATGCTCCGCACAGGCTACGCCAACCCACTACAGTTTTTTTGGCAAATGTGAGATGCTCCCTACAGTCATGCTTCGCCCCTAGGCTCCGACTTCTTTTGAGGGGAGTGCTAGAATCAGGGTGACTACTCCGCGTCGTCCCCCGCGAAAGGACTCATACCATATTCTTGTAAAAATTTATTTATCCAATCCGATTCTCCCTCTATCAATGCTGCAATCCCAACGTTGCTGGCAGAAGAGGTCGCGTTGATTTCGCGTTGCACAGGGGCGACATTTCTCGGAGTCAGTTTTTTCGTTTTCATAAGGGATTTGCTATTTGAGTGGTTTACATCAAAAGATTGACGTTATCTAAGAATTTTAGTTAACTCACCCCCCCCCGTCAAGGTTTTTTTCTGTTAAGTTTTGTGTACAAATGAAGATGGGGAAAGGGAGGCGATTACTATCAGGATAATGGGGAATAACAACTATTTTTCTCCCCTACTTTTCCAGGCAAAGACGATCGCGGTTGCTCTGATTATGTGATCACTTGAGAAGAATAGGATCTCCCTATTGCTTGAACGCGCAGGAGGACGCGCACTACCAACCCCATCAAGTTATATAGAAGAAGGAAGAAGGAAGAAGCAATAAAATCAAGGGTTTGTGCAATTAAGAACGTCAATAGAGCAATCCCCAATGAGTCGTAACAGATTTAATGTTAATAATAGGAGTGCCTTGGCCTTGGCGCAAGCTCGTGTGCCCCGCGACTCAGCCAACCCACTACAGTTTTTTTTTGCTTCTTTGAGATGCACCCGTATTAAACTACCTATTTTCTCCCTTTTAAGAAATAAGTCATCATGTCTCCTTTTCCTTTGACATAAATACTCCCTCGTGATTCTAAGCGATATTTATCTTTCAACATCTTATAAGTATCTTCTGTTAGTTGAATTTGATCAGGAATGCCGTGAGATTCCATTCGACTTGCCGTATTTACTGTATCACCCCATAAGTCATAAATAAATTTTTTCGTGCCAATAATGCCCGCGACTACAGGACCAGAATGAATCCCTATGCGAATACTCACATCCAAACCATTATCTAAGCGAAAACTCGCCATTTCTGATTGCATATTTAAAGCCATTTCTGCAATAGATTCCGCATGATCAACGCGGGGAGAGGGTAGCCCAGAAACGACCATATAAGCATCGCCTATTGTCTTGATTTTTTCTAATCCGTATCGTTCCACTAAATTGTCAAATCGGGAGAAAATATTATTGAGTAAATGGACTAATTCTATGGGAGAAATTGATGCAGAAAGTTGGGTAAATCCGACAATATCTGCAAAAAGAACGCTGACATCGGAAAAACTTTCCGCGATAATACTTTTGGCTTTTTTTAGTTGATCGGCAATGGTTTTGGGTAAAATATTTAATAATAAACTTTCCGATCGCGCTTGTTCTTCTTCCAATCGTTTGATATAATTCTCCATCATGCGATAGGCTTCATTTCGTTGTAAAAGGTTAATATAACCTTGGGAATGATAACGAATACGGGCGATTAATTCTACGCGATCGGGTAATTTGACGAGGTAATCATTGGCTCCCATTGCAAAGGCATCGGCTTTCATTTTGGGTTCTTCTTTACTGGAAAGCACAATCATGGGAATGTCATGGGTGATGGGATTAGCCCGAAAAAATCTTAATAATAATAAACCATCTATATCGGGCATTACCAAGTCTTGGAGTATGACTGTCGGTTGAATTTCTATGGCTTTTGGTATGGCAGACGCGGGATCTTCACAATAATAAAACGTCATACCTTCTTCTTCAGAAAGCATCCGACGTACTGCCTCTCCGATCATTGGTTGATCGTCGATTAAGAGAACTTTTATTTCGTGTTCTTGTAACAACGCGATCGCTCCTTTATCATGATTTGGGATTGATTTTTTTATGTTGATCCCATAGACACAAAAAAATTTAGGACAAGGTTGCCAGGTTTTTCATTAAAGAAGACGCGATCGATTCAATCGGTAAAATTTCCTTAGCAGCGCCTAATTCAACTGCTGCTTTAGGCATTCCATAAACAACAGAAGTAGCTTGATTTTGAGCTATAGTATGCCATTTTTGGGATTGTAATGCTTTTAAACCTTCACCACCATCCCGGCCCATTCCTGTTAATATAACACCAATCCCTTTATTGGGCCAATAATCCGCTAAACTCTTAAAGAAAACATCAACAGAAGGACGATAGGGATAATCACGGGGTTCTTTGGTATATTTAAAGTTTAAATTACGATCTAAGACAAGATGATCATTTGTCGCCGCCATCAGAATTTGTCCGGGTTCCGGTTTCATACGTTCCTTTATTAATTTTACAGGTAATTTAGTTTGAGTATTTAACCATTCTGCTAAACCCGGAGCAAATTCTAAATCGACGTGTTGTACAATGACAATAGCTCCTGTAAAGTTAGCCGATAATTCAGATAAAATTACTCCTAATGCTTTCGGGCCTCCCGTAGAAGAGCCTATAGCAATTAGAGGGGGAAGAGTAGATTTTTGAGGTGCTGTCAAGGTAGATTTTACTGTAGTATTTTTGCCAATTAGTCGAGAAATAATAGAAATTTTTGCTAATAAATCTGAACCACCATCGGCAGGTTTTCCCATCCCTAAAATAGGAGTATTGACAGCATCTAAAGCGCCATAACCCATCGCGTCAAATACTTTAGAGGCATTTCCAGTTACGGTAGAGGTGACAATTAAAATAGCACAGGGAGATTTTTGCATAATTTGGCGAGTTGCTTCTACCCCATCCATAACGGGCATCACTAAATCCATTAAGATTAAATCCGGTGTATTTTCTGCACATTTTTTCACGGCTTCTGCGCCATCACGCGCGATCCAAGCAATTTCATAATGAGGAATTGTAATTAAAATTCGTCGCAGTGCTTCCACCGCGATGATCATGTCATTGACAATGGCAATTTTCATCGTTTTTGTCTTCCTTAAAGCTGCTTGTCAGGGGGTGACATAAAAAAAGTCACCGTTTCGGGTAATTTGTGGAATTATAGCATTTTTGTATGAAAAAGAAACCCGGTTTCTGCCTTGGGGATAGAATACTTTCGCCCAACCCAAAAAAACGATTTTTATCTAGGTTGGGTTGAGGCTCGCGTTGGGTTTTGCGCTACGCGCACGCGGCGCTAACGTGCTTCACCCCAACCTACAAAGAAATGGCGAAGGTATTGTGGTTATGGGCCAATTAAATCAAGCACCGCGTTTAAGAGACTATCATCATCGAAACTACTTTTGGTTAAATAATAATCTGCACCCACTTCTAAGCCTCTAATTTTGTCTTCTTGTCTGTCTTTGTAAGAGACAATAATCACAGGTATTGATTGATATTGAGGATGATTTTTGATTTGAATTACCAAGTCTATACCATTCATTCTGGGCATATCAACATCGGTAATTACTAAATCAAATTGAGTCATTTTAATTGCATTAAAAGCTTCGATTCCATTGACAGCAACATCAACATAATAACCCTTATTTTCTAATAATTTACGTTCCATTTCTCGCACAGTAATTGAATCATCGACAACTAAAATTCGTTTTTTATTCGGTCCGATCGCGTGGGTAGTTTGGCCGACTTTATTTAAGTATCCCACAGATAAAAGCTTATCAATGGAGCGCACTATATCTTCAACATCAATAATTAAAACAGGTGAGCCGTCTTCCATTAATGCCGCGGCATTAATATCCATGACTTTCCCTAAAGAAGGATCTAATGGCCGGACAACAAGGGCCCTTTCTCCCAAAAATTTATCCACGGCTAAACCATAACTATTGACGCGATCGCTAATAATAATTACAGGTAATAATTCAGCTTCGACTTGAGGGGGTGGTAATTCTAAAACTTGATACGCGGGAACTAAACCAATATTTTTTTGAGCATCAAGGGAAAAATATTGACGATTTTCGGCGACGTTTATTTCGTGATGAGCAATCATTAAAATACGATCAATGCGGGTAAGAGGAAAAGCATAAGGTTCCCCGGATATCTCAACTAATAAAGTGCGAATAACAGATAAAGTCAGGGGTAATTGTAAATGAAAAGTCATCCCTTTGCCTGGAGTAGAAACCGCGCGTAAAATGCCACCGACTTCTTGAATCATACTTTGGACGACATCTAATCCTACACCTCTACCGGAAATTTCTGTTACTTTTTGGGCGGTAGAAAAACCGGGTAAAAACAAAAATTCTATTAATTCAGGTTCGGTTAATTTTGATGCCATATCAGAGTTTACCATTCCCTGATTAACAATTTTTTGACGTAATTTTTCTAAATCTACTCCTCTGCCATCATCTGTGATAGTTAGAGATAACATTCCCCCGCGATGGACTGCTTCTAATCGAATTATTCCTTCTGGGGGTTTTCCTAGGGCAATACGATCCTCTGGTAATTCGATTCCATGATCAACTGCATTCCGTAAAATATGGGTTAATGGTGCTTCTAATTTTTCTAAAATATCGCGATCAACTTGAGTGGATTTCCCAAGGATTTCTAATTTTACTTGCTTACCAATTTGTCTTGATAAATCTCGCACCATACGCGGAAAAGCTTGCACTCCATCGGCAAAAGGCCTCATGTGACTGGCAATTACTTCGCGATATAAACGATCGGATAAATTAGCAGAGCGACGGGCAAAAATTTCTAAATCATTGAGACGCTCTGTTAAAAAATAATGACATTTATTGGCTTGTTTTCGCGCACTATCGAGATAATTTTTTGATTTGTGACTCAGAGAAACATTCTCTAAAGATTCTTGCAAGTTTTCTAATAATTTATAGAGTTCGACTTGATGATGTCTTAATTTGAATAAGGAATCAGCAAAGGGTTGTAACCAGTTGACTTCAACTAATGATTCTCCCGCTAATCCCATTAAACGATTAAGATTATCTGCGCTTACTTTCACAATTCTTTCTGGGGTTTTTGCTGCTTCTGGGGATTTTTGGGAGGATGAAATAACCGGAGTCATCGGTGGGGAGGGTTGATGCGCGATCGCGCTGGTTTGAGGGGCTATTTTTGAGAGAGAGTCCTCTGGCTTTGATTCATTTTTTTCAGGTGAAATTTCGATTTTTTCTGCTCCTTGTCTGTCGTCTATCTCTGTGATTTTTATCGAATTATCGCTCACAGAGTCTATGTTACTCAAGAGATTGGTGATCAGTTGATTAATCTGCTCTTTGTGCTTCAGTAGCCAACTTTCCAGATCCTTTTCGGAAATTTCCACAACTTGGAGCAGAAAATTGACACACCCCAGGAGATGATGGAGGCGAACATTATTTAAAAGAGCGCGATCGCCTTGAATTCTTTTCAAGGTTTCTTCGATAGCTAAAGCTAGTTTAATAATGCTTTCTAATTGCACTATTTTACCAGAACCTTTGATAATATGGGCGGCTTGAATCAACGCTTCTAGGGCGATTTGACTTTCACTATTCTCTGGTATTTCCTGCAAAGTTTTTTGTAAAAAGTTGGCGGATTGTTTTATTTCTTTTTGTAAATGTTTTAACAGGGAAGCATCGGCTTTAAAAGATGTATTGATACTCGGTTCAGAAATGAGAAAATCTGATATTAATTCCTGGGAAAATAATGATTTTTCTGCAATCTGTTCCTGGGCAGAGATGTTTTCGATATTTGATGAAATTTCTGGAGATGATTCTGATGTTGATGTGAGATTTGCGAAGGGTTCATTTTTAATAATCGTCCCGATCGCGTTCACTAAATTATCTAAATTTTCTTGATTTTCCTTTAGCCAAGATTCTAATTGATTTTCCGATAATAAACTAATCGAATTAAGTAGATCAACCCCTTGTAATAATATATCAATCTTCGCGGGAGAATCTAGCGCGATCGTGCCAGATTGAGCCGCGACAAAACAATCTTCCATCACATGAGCAACAGTCACAACAGCATCCAGTCCGACAATTCTCCCTGCGCCTTTAAGGGAATGGGAAGCCCGCATTAAAGATTCAAGGGCTGTGGCAGGATTAGGATTATTTTCTAGTGCTAACAGATTCTCATTTAAGATAGAAACTTGGGCTTCAGCTTCCATGCGGAATAACTCTAGCATGGAAAAATTACTCATTTCTTGATTGCTCATATTTTTATCGTGATGGGTAATTGGACTTTTTGTTGTGCCATTAACGATCACAGTCCTATTTAAGTTAGAAATATCACATATCCCAGAAACCGGGTTTCTTTTCCTCGGTAAACCTATCGGTTTCAGCTATCCCAGAAACCCGGTTTATTACCTTATAAAACCTTTTTCTTCAGACTATAAAAAATAAATTCATCCTCCAGATAACAAACACTTTGCTTTTGCCAAGTAATAATCCCTTGACTATAAGTTTCGGGAACTTTAGAAACCGTGGAAGGAACATTCCCTAATTCATCAGGGTGAATGCGATGAATGCCATAAATTTCATCAACGGGAAAAACCCATCGGCTGCCGTCCCTTTCTATTACTACCATGCGTTTATAGACAACTGGACTAACATTTTGATGATGTTTTTTTTCCGATTCTAAACCCAGTAATTCTTTCAGAGAAATACACATTAAAATTTCTCCCCGAATACTGACTAAACCCATAAAGATATTATTACTGCGATGGGGTAAGGTATGAATGACTGAAACCGATGTCACTTCTTTAAATAAGTTTGCCTTAAGTGCTAACCATTCCCCCGCGAGTCGAAAAATTCCTACTGACATTGTACCACTAGGCGCGACAGTAATTGTCGTTGGTTCTGTTGTTCGTAATAAATTTGTCCATTCATCCAGATATCCTTGGGGAACATCTCGCTCTAATAAGCTTCTTCCATTTACTGCGTAAATGGGACAATTACGACAATGGATATATTTTTTCAGTTCGAGACAAGTGCGATCGCCGATCACTCCTATCTCTTTCCAACAATTTTCACTCATGGTTTTATTAAGGAAGAGGGAAGAAGGAAGAAGGAAGAGGGAAGAGGGGAGAGGGAAGAGGGAAGAGGGGGAGGAGAGGGAAGAGGGAAGAGGGTTAATAGCTAATAGCTATTAGCTAATACCAAATACTAAATACCTAATGCCTAATACCTAATACCTAATACCTAATGCCTTCATAGTGAGAAACTTCTAATTTTTAGAGGTAAGGCGACGTAAACCTTGGGAGGCTTCATTTAATTGCCCGATCGCGCTATTAATTTCTCTCAAGGCATCGGCGGTTTGAGAAGAAGCTTCACTCAATTGCACCATAGCTTCACTAATTTGTTGAGCACTTTCCGATTGAACATTCATGCCTTCACTCACGGTTTCAAAACGAGGTGTTAAAGCTTTTACTTGCTCAATAATATCGGCTAATTGTTGACTAATGGTGCGAATATCATCGACCCCCCGATTTACTTCTTGGGTAAATTTATCCATTTCCATTACGCCCGTAGAAACCGCGGATTGCATTTCTTTTACCATACTTTCAATATCCAAAGTCGCGATTGCGGTTTGATCGGCGAGACGACGTATTTCTCTGGCTACTACCGCGAATCCCATGCCAGATTCACCCGCTTTTTCGGCTTCGATCGCGGCATTAAGGGAGAGTAAATTGGTTTGATCCGCGACTTTGGTAATAGTCGTAACAATGCTGTTAATATTATTAGCTTTTTCGCTAATTACCGCCAATTTTCCCGAAATAGAACCCGTCGCGTCTGCTAATAAACGCATGGTATTTTCCATGCGAAATAAGTCTTTTTGTCCCGCACCCGCGGCTTGGCCTGTTGCACTGGAAAGATGAGTCACTTCATCCATTGTTCGTACTAATTGTACCGATGTGCTGGCAATTTCTTTCGCCGTCGCGACGACTTCATTAGTAGAGGCAACTTGTTCCGTAACAGTGGCTTCTAATTCCCTTCCTGACGCGGCAATTTGAGTCGATGAAGTGGTAATTAAAATTCCTGATTTTTGGACTTGACGAATGATTTTATCACTTAAGTAAAAACCCAATAAAACAGCTATTATCGGTCCTCCAATCATCCCTAATAATGTGGTAAATCCCACGAAAATCACATTGGACATTGCTTCTTTTTTCGCGACATCTCCGTAGCTTTGATTATATTTTATATCCTCGACCAGGGCTTTCGTTGCTGCTTCAAAAGAGTCACGATTATTTCGGGATAAATCCGAGAGTTGTTTATAAAGTTCTCCGGCTCGTCTTGCCGCGACCATTTCCGCAGAATTATCTTTGCCTTGACGCAATAATTCTAATTGTTTTTCTGTGGGATTGAAGATCCCAATACTCTCAAATTGTTGATACATTTTTAGAAATTCTTCATGATCTTTTTTCCACTCATCCCAGGTTTTGAGGATGTTTTGATAAAGTGCTTCTTCTTTGCTATCTCTGTAGGTGGCTTTGTACTGATTAAACCCACTTTCTATCTGCTCCCACGCATTTTTCATTCGAGCAAATTCTGCCTGTCTTTCTGGCAAAGAAAGTACCGGAATTAGTAATGCTCTTTCTGATGATTCATTTTGAGTTTGTCCTTCATTTATTTTCCATAGTCCATCCACACTGGGTAAGCTATTATTCGCAAATGTATCAATATTTTGACTCAGGCGAAAACTGCTAAACCAACCGATAAAACCAATAATGAATACTAGTACGCCCATAAATATAAAGGACGAGAGAAGTCGCGATCTCACTGTCATATCATTAAACATTAATTTCTCCTTGTTTTTGTTATGTTTCTCTTGTGCTATTAAAGGTTATAATTGAGACTTTGATCTGGAGCGCTCCAGACGTTGACGCAAAATATTTGCACCCACGCGATCGCCTCGATGTTCTTTAATCAGAATTAAATGCACGATCGCGTCGCAGTGATTGGGTTCTAAGTAAAGGGCTTTTTGAAAGTATTTTTCTCCCTTTTCTTCATTTCCCATTGCTTGATAGACTTGACCCATTAAAACATAACCATCGGCATTAGTGGGATTTTGACTAAGATAAGTTTCGCACAAAGCAGCCGCGTCTTTCAATTTTCCCCCATCGGCTAATTGACGTATCATCATAATATCAGAAACAATTGAGGGGGAATTTGTAAGGGATAAAGAACTGGGGGAATGAGGGGAAGATAGGGGAGCAGAGGGAGAAATGGTAGAAGCTGTATTGATAATTCTCTCGATTTTTCGGATTTCTTTTTTCTCAATTTTTTCAGTTTTTATCCTATCTTTTTGAGGGAGCAAATCTCCTTTTTTTTGATAAGCAAAGGCACGAGAGTGGTGCATCGAAACCCATTTTTTTTCTAATAATTGTTGAGTTTCGGAATGTCCAACAAAAAATAATCCATTATTTTCTAAGAGATGATCTAAGATTGGGATCGTTTGTTCTCGGGCTGCTTGTTCAAAGTAAATCAACACATTGCGACAAAAAATAATGTGATAAGGAAGTTGATTAAGCAGAAAATTCCGATCCAATAAGTTACCATGAATGAAGTTAACTGATTTTTTAATCACTTCTTCTAATTGATATTTGTTACCCACATGGGTAAAATACTTTTGTTTGAAGTCCCCCAACTCTCCCCGAAAAGATTTATCTCCATAAATTCCCTTCCTCGCTTTTTCCAAGGATTTTTTACTAATATCCACCCCATTAATAATAAAGTTTTTACTGGTTAAACCACATTCCATTAATGAGATCGCGATGGAATAAGGTTCTTCTCCCGTGGAACAAGGAATACTTAAAACTCGCAGCACTTTACCAATGTTATTGGGCATCCATTCCTTCTTTATATATTCCTTTAATAAGACAAAAGGCTCGCGATCGCGGAAAAACCAAGTCTCAGGAACAATCACCGTTTCAATCAGTTCATCTAATTCTTCCGGTGAAGTCTGTAGGAGGAAAAAATAATCGGCAATGTCGGAAAGATGATTTTCTTTAATGCGTTGTTTAATCAATCTCTCCAGAGAATGCACACCAATTGTCATGGCATTTAAGCCAATTTTTTCTCCGAGTAAATTCGCTATTTTTTCTTGGTACATAATCCGATATTATTCGAGGGACGTAATTAAGAGATTTTTGTATTGAGTTTCTGGTAATAAGTTTTCTACTTTGAGAAATTGAATCATCCCTTGTTCATCTGTAATCATTTCTCCTAAATAGGGACTATCATCAACTTTTATACCCGGATTAATAAACTCCCTCTCTGATTTATTGAGAGTATCCGTCACTCGTTCCGCCATTAATCCTAAAATTCGCGTAATGGACTCCTCATTCGGTGACTGAGGTTGTGATAGATTACTCCCTTGACAATTAATTAAAATAATTCGGGTACTTAAATAAGGGTGACTGGGAGAGCCATTAATTAAATGACAGAAATCAATCACAGGAACTAGACAACCTCGATAATTAAATAACCCTGCAATATACTCCGGTGCATGATATACTTTTTTCAGGGTGACTCTGGGGATAACTTCGACGACTCGCTTTGTATCTAAGGCATAGCGCTCGCCCCCCACATAAAAAAGTAACATTAACATAATAGACCGAATTTTTCTTAAGGGATATCTCAATTTTCACTAAAATTCTCTAAACGTCAAGAGGGAATGATGAAAAAAACATCATTCCCTCTTCTTGATAGAGTTTCATCCTCAACATCATCTTTTAATAAATGCACCACTGGATAAAAATATGACCCCAAAGTGACAATTGATTAATTATAAATAGAGCCATCTGGCATTGTCGTGCCCAAGAGGAGCACATCCTGTAAATCAACACCTGTAATAATAGCACCCCGTAAACTAGCACCACTTAAATCTGCACTCTTTAAAACCGCGCCATCTAAATTAGCTCCCCACAGATAGGCTCCTTTTAAATTAGCCCCTGTCAAATCCGCCCCCGCGAGGTTCGCTAAATTGAGATTACAATGACTTAAATCTGCCCCGCGTAAGTCCACATCTCGCAAGTCTGTTTTCATCAAATTGGCTTCGATAAAACTCGCTCCTTTCAAGATTGATTCATGTAGATCCGCGTTTTTCAGTTGGGCGCGATCGAGTTTACTAAACCGCATTTGTGCGCCATTAAGATCGCTTCCTGTCATATCAGTATCTTGTAATGATGCCCCGCTGATTTTAATCTCACTGAGCTCCATTCCACTGAAGTTAATCCCTTCTAAATTCAAACCATTTAAGAAAGCACCTTTTAGCTTCACATCTTGCATCTGAGCACCTTTAAGATTCGCACCACTTAAACGGGCACCACTTAAATTTGTCCAGTTAAGATTTGCTCCTTCTAAATTCGCGCAACGGAGATTAATACCATTCAAATTTGCGCCACAGAGATTAACGCCGGATAAGTTTGCCCCGTATAATGTCACCCAATTAAGGATAGCACCACTGAGTTTAGCTCCTTTTAAATCTGCTCTGGCAAGATAAGCTCCATTCAGATTGGCTTTCGTCAAATCAGCTTCTATTAGTTGACCAAATTTGAGCTTGACAAAACTTAAATCAGTCCCATATAAGAAAGCACCATTTAAGTTAGCTTCTTGGAGGTAACAGCGTTCCAGATGCGCTCGGGCTAAAGCCGCGTCTTTTAATATGGTTCCTGATAAATCTGAGCGCGTTAAATTGACACCAATTAAGTTCGCCGCGGTAAGATTGAGACTCCGAAAATTTCTTTCCCCTTGATTATATCTCCTTAAGACTTCACCTTCATCCATAACCATACTCCTGAGTCTCTTGACCCGGATAATTTTGTTCTATTGCCATCATAAGGTATTCTGTATTATTTGACACATTCATTATGTTTAATATTGTAAATTTTTCGGAGTTTTATTTGAAAATTATTAATTTTTAAATAAGTAGATATACTTAGTAAATAGTGGTATTTTGAGAGAAAAAAAACCGCGTCTGTGTTGTTTAAGCCAAATTTAAAGGGAGAAAGTTATGGCACGATGAAGGGATAAAACTGATAGGAGGGGCGAATGGGGGAATTTTTGGGCAGCAATGATAAGATCAGGAAAGTCTAAGGTGTGTTCTACTTTTGTGCGTTTACTCTGTGCGCGCCACAAGATCATATCTTTGGGAGTATCAAGTCAAAACAATTAAGGAGATTCTATCATGGGTTGGTTTGAAAGATTATTTGGCGCGGAACCCCTACCGGAACCCCCTACACCAGAGGCAGTAGAGGCCGCATCGGAGTCAATACCTTCTATTCCCGCGGCGAAAATTGGGCCCGATGGCTATTTTGATGAGAGTGGTTTAGCCAAGCGAGTCGTGATCGCGTTTGATAACGATCCTGAAGTCGCGGATATTGATACGGTTTGGGTAGCGCAACTCAGTGGTGTTGTGGTACTTCAGGGAAGAGTGCCTAGTCAGGAAATTTTAGATAAATTAGTCGCGATCGCGGAAGTTCAAAATGGTGCCACTGGTGTCAAAACAGATGAAGTAACGATCGGTTAAGTCTCCATCAAGTTTCTTTAAAGCCCGCGATCGTGGGCTTTATCTTTTTTGATTATACTAATAAATAGTTTCGCGTCCACTCTCAAATGGAAAATCCTTATGTTTGGCAATTATCAACAAAGTCATTTGCGAATCGAAATAGAAGCTTCCGAAAGTGCGATTCGAGACAGTTTAGTGCGCTTAAGTCAATTAGAAAAATGGTTATGGCCTCAGCAATTTTCCTCTGGGATACCGGAACCCTTGACTCAGGGCACGACTTTTACAAGTTGGTTGGGGCCTGTGGCAATTCAACATCGTGTTGATGTGATTGAGTCGAATTGTTTAAGATTGATTTTAAGTGAAGGAATTGATGGATTTCACGAATGGTATTGGGGGGATGGTTGGTTACAATCACGTTTAGAAGGGGTGTCAATTTTACCCTTAAATTTAGGGCAAACCTTGAGTTTAGTGAGGTTAAAGGAGTTTTTGAGCCATCAAAAAAAATAGGATAAAATTTAGATTTTTTGTAGGTTGGGTTCAGCCTAGGGAAACCCAACGAATCTGTTGGGTTTCCGATATGTTGGGTTGGGGAGCCTCTCACATTTGACCAAAAATTGTCCTGGGAGTAAGGGACTCTTGAGCCATCTCATTGGGAGTTGGGTTTTGTACCTCAACCCAACCTAGGAATTAAAATTTTTTGGGGATCCAATATGATGAAACTAGGTATGAATCTGACGATTTTTGTGCAGTTTCACCCTACAAACCCGGTTTATGGGGATAAATTTTCCGTCCAAGTGAGGTAAGCCAAATGCTGATGAGTGTTGCTAATTTAGGGGAACAAAGAACAGTATTAAGACATATTACTTGGGAAACTTTTGAAAGTTTACTTAAGGATATGGGGGAGCATCGTGCATCACGTTTAATGTATGATAGGGGAACTTTAGAAATTATGACACCATTGTATGAACATGAAAAACCGAATCGAGTATTAGCCAAATTTGTCGATGCTTTAGGGGAAGAATTAAATATTGAGGTTTCCAGTGCAGGTTCGACAACGTTAAAACGTAGAGATTTAGAAAGGGGTTCAGAGCCCGATTCAAGTTTTTATATTGAAAATGAAAGATTAGTCAGGGGTAAAAAAGGGATTGATTTAAGAAAAGATCCCCCTCCTGATTTGGTAATTGAGATTGATATTACCAGTAGTTCCCTCGATAGTTTTGAAATTTATGCCGCCTTGGGTGTGCGGGAAATTTGGCGTTATGATGGCAAGGTTTTACAGTTTTTTTGGTTAGAGAATGGGAAGTATATTGTACGCGATCGCGCTCAGAGTTTTCCTTTTTTAGAGGTAGGAGAATTAGCCCGTTTTTTAGAGATGAGTGAGACTTTAGGAGAAACCAGTCTGTTAAGAGAGTTTCGCGCTTGGCTGCGGTGCTTAAAGTCCCAAAAAAAACTGTAGTAGTGGGAGCGTCTCGCTCCCGTCATGATCTCCCCTCTGAGCCAGAGGCTCCCACTACCTATTTACAAAAATGGGATGCTTTGGGTGAGAAGTCAATTAGAAAGGAAGTCTAGGATAAATGAGATAAAAAAGGAGAAAAACTCATGGTGATGAGTGTTGCTAATTTAGGGGAACAAAGAACAGTATTAAGACATATTACTTGGGAAACTTTTGAAAGTTTACTTAAGGATATGGGGGAGCATCGTGCATCACGTTTAATGTATGATAGGGGAACTTTAGAAATTATGACACCATTGTATGAACATGAAAAACCGAATCGAGTATTAGCCAAATTTGTCGATGCTTTAGGGGAAGAATTAAATATTGAGGTTTCCAGTGCAGGTTCGACAACGTTAAAACGTAGAGATTTAGAAAGGGGTTCAGAGCCCGATTCAAGTTTTTATATTGAAAATGAAAGATTAGTCAGGGGTAAAAAAGGGATTGATTTAAGAAAAGATCCCCCTCCTGATTTGGTAATTGAGATTGATATTACCAGTAGTTCCCTCGATAGTTTTGAAATTTATGCCGCCTTGGGTGTGCGGGAAATTTGGCGTTATGATGGCAAGGTTTTACAGTTTTTTTGGTTAGAGAATGGGAAGTATATTGTACGCGATCGCGCTCAGAGTTTTCCTTTTTTAGAGGTAGGAGAATTAGCCCGTTTTTTAGAGATGAGTGAGACTTTAGGAGAAACCAGTCTGTTAAGAGAGTTTCGCGCTTGGGTGAGGAGTCAATTAGAGAATTAGGACACGATCGCGTCTTTAAGTATCAATATCGGCGTGAAGGAGGGATTTCTCAATTTTAGGTAAAGGAGGAATACCCACGATTATATCACTTTTAAATAAAGGTAAAAAATCCGTTACTTTCTCCGCGCCCGCCCTTTGCAAAACATTCAATAAAACCACACTTTCCCGAATAAAAAAATCGACATTAATTCCCGAATAAATCGGTTGATAATATCCTAATCTATTAATCCCTTCCCCTAACAAAATTACCGCGCCACGCCAATTTTGATTACTTAAATGATATAAACCCACCGCGATTTGTAAAACCCCTTGATAAAAAGTCTTATCCGGTTCAGAGGATTCCATCCATAAAGCTTCTAAGGTATCATGGCAAGCATAAAACTCTTGTTGATTAAATTCTTTTACACCTTGCCAAAATGCTGGGGGTATTTCTTCAGAGTGGGAAGTCATGGAATGGGGGAATAAAGAATGGGTAATAGGGGAGGGAATGGGTAATAGATAATAGGTAATGGCATATTTTTTATTGGGGATTATGGGTGATATTTATTCTTATCAAATATAAGCAACCATTACCCATTACCAATCACCCATTACCAATTCCCCCAAAATATTTACATTGTCTTGCGAATTTCTTCAAGATATTCCATAGAAATATCCTGAGTATCTCCGACAAAATCTTGCTCAGGAGTCAGAAATAACATACAGTGACATTCTTTACGTTCCCGCATAGGAATGCAAGGACAATTCCAATAAGCAGCTTTTACTTCAGCTTCTTTATCTTCATAATGACGACAAGGGCATAAAGGTGATCCTAAGTCTTCTTTATGTTTCGCGAGCCCTTCAATAACCACCGCGGTAACAGAAGGTTCCGCACAAAAATAGGTGCCAGTACGTTTCGCGTAGGTTTCGGCGAAATTTTTCATCGCCTTAAGGGTTTCTTCGTTGGAGAGTTTTTTTTCTGTTGTGTTCATATCGAAAAGGATCGAGCGATTTTATGCAAAGAGCTTTGTCTGATTTTACCTTAGTGCTGCAACGGTTCAGTCCTAAATTTTTCCTACAAGAAAGTTAAGGGTGTCTGAAGTTGGACTTCGAGGGGTTGATCGGAACGGATCTCAATACCCGGAAAGTCTCGCTTCGCGATGGTTTTTTCCCCTTCCTCTCCTGTAGATGGGGGCCATAGGAGCCACCGACTCCCTAGGGGAAGTTGACTTAAACTGAGGGGGTTTTGGGTTAACCAGATCAAAGGGATATGGGGAATATTTTTTACTCCCTCTTCTCCCACATTAACACCCGCGAGGGCTTCTAATACCACTAAGTTACCGACAATTAAGCCTGTCCCCGCAGTCCATAATCTGACACTTAATTGACGTTTACTCGCGTAAAAATAGAGGGATGCCGCGACTATTACTGCTTCTTCAAAACGATCGCGCTCCCATTTTCCCCCACTATCCAACGCGATAATAACTTCTTGTCCCCCGGTAGAAATTTCTAATTCTCTGACTCGCAATTCGCCCAAACGGGCACTACTGCGCCAATGAATCAAACGCATAGGATCGCCATGACGATAGGGGCGGAGGGTACGAGTTACTCCTTGGGTGGCCATTTGCGAATCACCGCGATCGCTTAACATATAAGTTTCATCTTGTCCCAATTGATCAACTAAGGGACATTTTTGTAAAGGTAAAACAGTGGGATAAACAATAGCACTAGCTTTCGCGATGCGGTTACGGCGACACCAAAATAAACCCAAAGGGGCTCCGGTTCTTAATTGGACATCTTCCCAACGATAAACCCCCCTGCGTTTAGTAAGATGATAATAAGTCCATTTATAAATACTTTGGGGCGGTATCATTTCAATGGATTTATTAACCGGTTTTCCTAAGACGAAGGGGAGAACATCTTGTACTTGTAAAAGGGTTTTTAGTTGGGTTGATTTATTTTCAATTTCAATTTCTACGGTAATTTGATCGCCCACTGTGACGGGTTGAATCGGTAATCGTGTGACTTTGAGGGTAGTAAGCGATCGCGGAGGTAAAATTGCGGATATTCCTAATAACGCGATCGCGACACCACTAAGAACATAAAGCCATCCGGCCATAGTATTACTAGCTGCGGCAAAGAAGAAAAGAGCAAGAAACGCCAATAACCAACCCGCGAAAGCCGGCGTTACCCAACGAAATTCTAACCAATCCGCGATGCGATATCCGATTCTCATTTATGTTTATCCCTTCTCCGTCATTATGTGATTATAGCAAGAACAAATAAAAAACTAAAGAAACCCGGTTTCTCTCCCAGGCTCCCCTTCTTCCTTTATCCTTTATCCTTCATCCTTCATCCTTCATCCTTCATCCCTCTTCCTTCATCCTTCTTCCCTCTTCCTTCATCCTTCATCCTTCATCCTTCATCCTTCATCCTTCATCCTTCATCCCTCTTCCTTCTTCCTTCTTCCTTCTTCCTTCTTCCTTCTTCCTTCAATCTTCAATTTTTGCTTGTTTTCGTTCCTGTAATTGTAATAAAATTTGCTGATGGTATTCGCGAGTAATAGGATAAAAATAGGCTAAAATCAAGCCAATAATTAAGAAAATAGTAGGTAAAGGACCGATCGCGATGCGAATAGCCATTAACGCGGAATCAGGTTGAAGAGGCGCAGTTTGTCCCACCGTACTTGGCAGAAAGCCAGCCCGTTCTAAAGATTGTCCTACTAACCATAAACCCAGGGCTAAACCCAATTTTTGCAAAAATACCATAAAGGAATAAAATACCCCTTCACGTCGTTCTCCTGTTTCGAGTTCATCTAATTCAATTACATCAGGAATCATGGACCAAGGAACGAGATACGCGGTGGATACTCCGACACCTGCCATGACTGCGAAAAGATACATTAAACTAACTTGACCAGGTTTGAGGAAAAATAGTCCAGCCTGGGCAATGATCCAAAGACTTACTCCCAGAAAATAGACAATTTTTTTACCATATTTTTCACTGACTTTACTCCAGAAAAATAACATTAATAGTGCTGTTGCTTGTATTGTGATCGCGACCGTTGTAAAAGTCCCTTCGGAAAGTTTCATACAATTGACAATAAAAAAAGGTAAAACCGAAGCTGTCAATTGCACCGCCAACCAAGAACAAAGATAAATGCCAATAACATAGAGAAAAGGACGATTTCTAAAAGCAATTCTTACCTGTTCTTTTAAAGGTAATTCACTGGGTTGATCTTCTTCATGAGTGGCATTACTTCTCACTTGTTTCCAAGTTCCTAAAACACACAAGTAAATCGGAATCACCGCGATAATAGTACAAACTCCCCCTAAAATTGTATATTTGAGAACTGGGGTTTTATCAAATATCTGAAAAATAATCTTAGCTAAAATCAGGGAGAAAATACTACCCCCGATGGAAAAAGCAAAGCGAAAACTATTCAAACTTGTCCGTTCATTATAATCCTTTGTAATTTCTGGTGTTAAAGCTGTATAGGGAAGATTAACTATTGTGTAGCAAGTCTGAAAAACGATATTAACCAATGTATAATAAATAAATAAAGCCCAGGGATTTTGTGTGGGAATAATCCACAATAAGAAGAAGAAAATACCAAAGGGAATTGCTCCATAAATCATCCAAGGATAACGACGGCCCCAAGGGTGAGAGGTTCGATCGCTTAATACGCCGACAACAGGATCATTAATCGCATCCCAAACTTTCCCGATCATTAAAATATTACTAGCCATTCCTGCGGGTAAACTGGCAACACTGATAAAGAAAAAGAGAAGGTAAAATACCAAAATATTCGCGGTAATAGCTGGACCAAGATCCCCCGCACCAAAGGCTAATTTCGTCGAAAAGCTTAGTTTGGAAGATTCCGAGGGTGTCGGAGTTACTATGGGAGTATTTGTCATGGGATTTTCAACAATTTTTTCTTTAATTTATCGTATAAGGAAGAAGGAAGAAGCAATAAAATCAATGGTTTGGGCTATTAATAACGTCAACCACCGTCGAGGTTGCCATAACATCGTGAGAATATCACGGCTCCCCCTGTGGCTTCCCTTTTTTGTAGAGTAGCATTAATTAAGCATTTTTCTGCCATTGAGGATCTCAAATCCCAAATAAAAAATCCGTAGGGGCTCACCCCCTAGCTCCTCTCATCGGAGAGGGGTAGGGGGTTAGGAATGAAAAATTAATAACACAGTGCAGGCATCTTGCCTGCTTTGCCGCATTTATGGGCGAAACAACCAACCCAATAGTCAAGTTATTTAATTGACATTCATTAGGTATTAATGACTCATGGGAATTTTGATAATAAATTCCGTACCTTTCCCTAATTCGGATAAACAAGTTAATTGGCCTCCGTGTCTTTCCACAATAATTTGATAACTGATCGATAAACCCATTCCTGTACCTTTTCCGACAGGTTTCGTCGTAAAAAAAGCATCAAAAATATGCTGGATAACCTCTTTCGATATCCCTGGTCCATTATCACTAATAATGATTTCCAGCAGATAATTATTGATGACACTTGTCGTGATTTTGATTTGATTCTGATTTTGTTTTATTTCTTCTGGAGATCGTTGCTTATTATAATCCTCAATGGCATCGATCGCGTTACTGAGGATATTCATGAAAACTTGATTCATCGGACCGGGATAACATTCAACTAAAGGTAAATCACCATAGTTTTTGATAACATTAATCCCCGGATTATCACTTTTTGCTTTTAAACGATGATTCAAAATCATTAAAGTGCTATCGAGTCCCTCATGGATATTCACCGATTTTAATTCCGCTTCATCCATCCGTGAGAAATTTCTCAAAGATTTTACAATCTGACAAATGCGATCGATTCCCACCTTCATCGAAGATAACATTTTTGGTAAATCTTCAATTAAAAAATCTAACTCAATCCTGTCTATTTCTTCTTGAATTTTCCCAAAGGGTTTAGGATAATATTCCTGATAGAGTTGAATTAAATTTAACAACTTTTCTGCATATTCCTTCAGGTAGGACACATTGCCATTAATAAAACTGACAGGATTATTAATTTCATGGGCTACTCCGGCAACTAATAACCCTAAACTCGACATTTTTTCACTCTGAAGTAATTGGGAATGGGTTTGTTTTAATTGAGTAAATGCGGCTTCTAATTGCTGGGATTGCTCCCTTAATTGTGTTTCTGAACGCTGTAATTCCTCTTCAGAGTGTTTGCGCTCCGTCACATCCAATTGTACCCCGATATAATGCGTTAATTTTCCAGCCCGATCGCACACAGGAGAAATGGAAAGTTCATTCCAAAAATAACTCTGATCTTTACGATAATTCTTTAAAAGTACCCGACATTCCCTGTGATTTTGTAAGGCATTACGGATCGCGTCAAGGGCATCATTATCAGTGTCATCACCCTGTAAAAAGCGACAATTTTGACCAATAATTTCCTCATGAGAATATCCCGTTAACGTTTCAAAGGCGGGATTACAATAAATGATCGGATTATCCGGTTGACTGGCATCCGCGATCACAATTCCTGAACTCGTCGCGGCCATCGCACGATTATATAACCATAACATTTCCTCCGTGCGTTTACGTCTAGTAATATCTCGAAGAGTGGCTAAATAAGCCATTTCTCCTTCCCATTCCGTTTCTACTAAACGCATGGATACAATCACAGTTTCTTCATCGGTGCGCTTTAACTGCACCTCCGTTTGGGCAACCCTTACACCCCCAGCATCCACTTCGCGAAAGTGTGGGATTACTTCTGTATCAATATCAATATCTTTGGCAGAAGACTCGACGACTAAATTCCCAAAAAAATCCTGATCTAACAAATCTTGCCCTTGACAATTAAACAAATATTCCGCCGAGGGATTGACAAAAACAACCAGCCCTTTTTTATTAACAATAATAATCCCATCGGCATTTTTTTCAATGGCATTGCGAAAGCGTTCTTCACTGGACTGCAATTCTCTTTTTAATTGTTCTATCGTTTTTTGCATTTGATGTAATTCTCGCTGATGGGCAAGATCCGACACTGGAGGATAATTATCGGGTTTTATCCTTGCTAACAGTTGTCTAATGTCTTCTGTGATTGCTGGTTTTAATTCGCTCACTGTATTGGCAATATTAAATTGCGGATCTGTTTCTGGCCTAAACATAGCTTATTGCCTCCTATTTTAATGATTTCCTACCGCAATGTTCAATTTGAACATTTTTCTCATGGTTATGGTTTTATCTTATCTTAAGCCAGTATCTCGTGACAATTTATCATATTTTCTTAACTTATTCGATCAGGTATAACAGATCACATTTCATGAGAATTATTAAAGAATTATAACAAAATATTAAGATGTTTTATGATGCTCTCAAGGGTTGAGGAAGTGAGAGGCATTAAAGGAGAAAAGGTTAAATTTTATCTGTGATGGGATACGATAAATACGATCGCGTTCTATAATAGAAGATCGTTTGTCTTTTTGAGGATATTAAACCAATGGCACGTCTAGCACTCCTAAGTGTATCAGATAAAACGGGACTCCTTGACTTTGCTCGCACCCTTGTAGAAGAATTTGAGTTTGATTTAATTAGTAGTGGAGGCACGGCGAAGGCTCTCAAAGACGCGGGGCTTCCTGTGACAAAAGTAGCGGACTATACAGGCTCCCCGGAAATTTTAGGGGGCCGAGTTAAAACTTTACATCCTCGGATTCATGGGGGGATTTTAGCGCGGCGTGATTTCGATGAAGATTTACAAGATTTAGACAGCAATAATATTCGCCCTATTGATTTAGTGGTAGTTAATCTTTATCCTTTTGAACAAACGATCGCGAAACCGGGTGTAACTTTAGCCGACGCGATCGAACAAATTGATATTGGTGGTCCCGCGATGTTAAGAGCATCGGCCAAAAATCATGCCCATTTAACGGTGTTATGTAATCCCAATCAGTATGATATTTATTTAGAGGAATTACGCAAAAACAACGGTGAAATTTCTTTAGAATTTCGCCAAAAATGCGCGATTGCGGCTTTTAGTCATACAGGTAGTTATGATCAATCTATTACCGCGTATCTCAGCAATCAAACCACGGAAAATAAATCTCTTCCCGTAGATTTTAGCATTTCTGGTAAACAATTACAATCCTTGCGCTATGGGGAAAATCCCCATCAGGCGGCCGCGTGGTATCAAACGGGAGCAACCCCGACGGGTTGGACGAGTAGCACGATTCTGCAAGGGAAAGAATTAAGTTATAATAACTTAGTTGATTTAGAAGCAGCCCGTCAAATTATTGTTGAATTTCCCGATCAACCCGCCGCGGTAATTATTAAACATACAAATCCCTGCGGTGTCGCGATTGGTACAACTTTAGTCGAAGCCTATCAAAAGGCTTTTGAGGCGGATTCTGTTTCCGCGTTTGGTGGTATTGTCGCGTTAAATCGTTCCTTAGATGTTGATACCGCGAAGTTATTAACTAAGACATTTTTGGAATGTATTGTCGCGCCTTCGATTGAACCCGAAGCGGAAGATTTACTCAAGAAAAAATCGAAATTACGGGTGTTAATTTTACCGGATTTAGTGTCTGGGCAAAAACACACGGTTAAAGTCATATCGGGCGGTTTTTTGGTACAGGAAGCCGATGATATGATTCCTAACACAAGTGCATGGCGTGTTGTCACAGAAAAACAACCCACTGCCGATGAATTAGAGGAATTATTGTTTGCTTGGAAAGTTGCCAAACACGTTAAATCTAACGCGATCGTTGTCACCCGCGATCGTGCTACATTAGGAGTAGGCGCGGGGCAAATGAATCGTGTCGGCTCTGCTAAAATTGCCTTAGAGCAAGCTGGAGAAAAAGCATCTGGAGCGGTTTTAGCCAGTGATGGTTTCTTCCCCTTTGATGACTCCGTGCGAGCCGCCGCGCAAGCTGGAATAATCGCGATCGTGCAACCAGGTGGAAGTATCAATGATAAAGATACGATCAAAACCGCCAATGAACTTGGTATCGTGATGATATTCACTGATATTCGTCACTTTTCCCATTAATTTTCAGTGTGAAGAGCTGATGGCTAATAGTTAATGAAGGTAAGAAACTCGGTTTCTTTTGTCATCAAGAAGCCGTGTTTCTTAATTAATTTATTAACGAATAGCAATTAGCAATTATTAAGAATAGACCTCGGGCAAAAAAAGTACAAAGCAAATCAATTCTCGTCCATTTTTCATCTTTTATCACTATTGCCTATTGGCTATTGTCTCGCCGATTTCGGCAAAAAAACTAATCATTTTGAATATAAACAAAGAGAGTAAATATATGGTATCAAAAGCAATAATTTCCCAAGATGTCAAAGTAAAAATCCTTCTTGCCGGGGGGCATCATTATACCTTAATCCTGAAAACAGACTCCCCTCTTCTGCAAGCACTCGTAAAAACTTTAGTCACTCAAACAGAGCAATCAACAGGGTTTGCATCCCTCTTTCAAATCCCCATTGATGATGGACGATCAGCCTTGTGTTTTCCCAGTGAAAAGCTAGTAGGATTGGTGACAGATCCTCCGATTTATATTCAAGATCCTACCCTGCAACCTCCTTTTATTCAACATCTGCCACAACCGGAACCCGAACCTGTTTCTCACCCAATTGACAAACCTATTATTCAAACATCTGTTCCCCCAACTATCAGCGATGATTTAATTTCTCGTTTCGCTCATATTGACAATTTTTTGACCCCGAAAGAACATCAAGAATTAATCAATTATGTCATCGAAAGAGAAAGGCAATTTCTCCCCACAATGACTTCCACCAATGATGCGAATTATCGTCGATCAATGGTTTTGCATAGCTTTCCTGAATTTTCTCAATTAATTCTACAACGAGTGAGAGATATTCTCCCTGAAGTCCTAAGTCAATTAAATCTGCCAACGAGTTTTTCCATTGCTGACATAGAAGCACAATTAACCACACACAATGATGGGAATTATTACAAAATTCATAATGATAATGGTTCCCCCGATACTGCGAATCGTTTTTTCACTTATGTCTATTATTTTTATCGGGAACCGAAAGGTTTTACGGGGGGACAATTACGAATGTATGATAGTAAAGTGGAGAACAATTTTTATGTTGCCGCGGAGACTTACACAGATATTGAACCCCTCAACAATCGTGTTGTCTTTTTCTTAAGTCGTTATATGCACGAAGTCTTACCCGTTAGTTGTCCGTCTCAAGCCTTTGCGGACGGTCGTTTTACGATTAATGGTTGGGTACGTCGCGCTGATTAAGCATCATTAGAAACCGGGTTTCTTTCTATCCCTAAATCTGTGTAAATCTTCTCTCTAGGAAACCCGTTTTTTCTCATTTTTACTAATCAAAAACTATGGAAGTAAAAGTTAAAATTTTCTTGGTAGGTGGATACCATTATACTCTGAATCTTAATTCAGATTCGCCTCTGCTCAAAAGTTTGTTTGAAGTCGTTGTTTCTCGTACTCGTCCCCTTAAATCTGGTTGTCATCAATCTTTTCAAATTCCCTTGGATGAGGGTAAGTCTCTTTTATCTTTTGTTAGTGATGAATTAGTCGCGATCGCGACTCAACCGGCCTTAGCCGTAAAACAAGTCGATGAATTTCTTTTAAATGATTCTTGGTTTTTCGATATCCCCGATCAAGTGTTACCTGCTAAATATGTGACACTTGATAAATTTTTAACCCCAGCAGAAAATCAAGCCCTTCTTAATTTAGTGATCCGCAAAGAAGGGACTTTTGTTGACAGCGGACATGGGGGTAATTTTAATTATGAACATCGTCGCTCAAAAGTCTCCGCGTTCGCCAAAAGTGACGAGAGAGAAATTCATAAACGCCTTCGCGATCGCGTCCCAGAAGTTCTGAAACAATTAGCCATAGAACCCTTTGAAATCGGTAAAATAGAGACCCAAATTACTGCCAGTAATGATGGTGACTATTATAAAATTCACCAAGATCAAGGCAAGTTAAAAAATGCTTCCCGAATCTTAACTTATGTCTATTATTTTTATCGAGAACCTAAATCTTTTTCTGGGGGAGAATTAGTGATTTATGATGGGAAAATGTCGCAGAACAATTATATAAAAGGCGACTCTTATCAAGTCATTGAACCCCGTAATAATAGTATAATTTTCTTTCCTAGTCACTATTGGCATGAAGTCTTACCGGTAAATTGCCCTTCTCAAAAATTTGCTGATAGTCGTTTTACGATTAACGGTTGGATCAGACACGCGTAAAAAGGAAAAAAATATGTGGAAAAATATGAATTTACAAATGAGGTTAATTGGTGCTTTTATCATTATGGGAGTGCTAGTTTTTCTCGTGGCTTTTATCGGATGGAGTGGCACAACTCGCTTGACTCAATACCTTAATCTGATTAGTAAAACTCAGTTACCTAGTGTGGAGGGTTTATGGAAAGTAAATCAAGGACAAACACAAATTGAATCATCAGAAAGAGCTTTACTTAACCCAGTGCTTACCCTGGAGGAAAGAAAGGCGGAAGTGAATCGAATTAATAAAGCTTGGGAACAAATTAATGAGGGATTAAAACAGTATGAAGACACTCCCAGAACCCAAGAGGAAGAAAAATTTTATAAGATTATGATAAAAGATTGGGATAAATGGAAATTAGCCCATGAAAACTTTTTGCTTCTTAATCAAAAGTTTGAAAAAATAGGTCTATTTAATCCCTTTGAAGTTAAACTGACTCTGATTACTCAAAATAAGGGAAATTCCCTAGATATGGCTACCGCGAAGGAAGCCGGAACTCTTTACACTCAATTAACTGAGCAAGCCAAGGCTAATCACATTTATTTTCAAGTATCTGCCCAATCAATTGTCAAAGTAGCTGATTATAACCGCGCTCAAGCGATAGAAACGAATAATATTGCCGATCGCGATAGTCAACAAAGCAATACTTTAGCATTAGGAGGGATGATATTAGGACCAGTGAGCGCGATTATGTTAGGTTGGTTTTTAAGTATCGCGATCGCGAAACCCCTAGATCAAGCCCTGACGGGGGTAATTAATATGATTGTAAGTTCATCAACAGAAATCGCGTCAACCGTAGAAGAGCAAGAAAGGATCGCGAGTGAACAAGCCGCGTCTGTGAATGAAACAACAACAACAATGGATGAATTAGGAGCCTCTTCTCGTTTATCTTCGGAACAATCAGATATCGCGGTAGAAAATGCCCGTCGTATATTAAATTTAGCAGAAGAAGGAACATCAGGAGCGCGTCAAGTATTAAACCTCGCGCAGAATGGTAATAATGTTGTTGCGAAAACCGTAGAGGGGATGTCTGTATTACAAGATAAAGTGCAGGAAATCGCGGATAAAATTACCCGTTTAAGCGATCAAGCGACTCAAATTAATAGTATTACAGCAGTAGTTTCGGACTTAGCGAATCAAACCAATATGTTAGCTTTAAATGCGGCAGTAGAAGCCGTTAGAGCGGGAGAAAGTGGGAAAGGATTTGCCGTTGTCGCGTCAGAAATTCGACGTTTAGCCGATCAAAGTAAACAGTCCGCGGAAAAAATCAAAAATTTAATTCTTGCGATTCAAAATGCCATTAGTTCTACGGTGATTGTCACCGATGAAGGGACAAAAAGTGTCCGAGAAAGTATTAAATTTTCTAATGATACTTCTCAGGCATTTTTCGGGGTGACAACGGCGATTAATGATGTCGTTTTAAATAATCAAGAAAAGTCGGTGAAGGCGATTAATGATATTGTTGTGAGTAATCAACAAATCGCGATGAATGCCAAACAACAAGCTTCGGCTATTGAACAAGTGGTGATTTCGATGAATGCCATTAATAATGGGGCTCGTCAAACCGCGACGGGTATTAGTCAAACTAAAATAGGCATTCAAAAGTTAAATGAAGCCGCTTTGAGTTTACGAGAATTAAGTGGGGGAAAAAGTGCCTAATTTCTCTTGTATAGCAGAAGAAAGATGGAAGATGGAAGAACCAATAAAATAAAGGATTTAAGCCATTAGATACAGCAGTTCCTGCTGTATAACTTGACTATTTGCTTAGTCTGGCAGCCTTTGAGATCGAATGCAGGCAAGATGCCTGCACTACTTTATTAATTTTTCATTCCTTCGCTCCCTTAAGTTTGAATTTTTAACAACCTCACCACATTTTTATACCCATTAAATTCGGCTAACATTAAAGCCGTATAACCTCCTTTATTTTTCACATCAAGATCCGCGCCTGCCTGCATTAACATTTTCACCGCGTCCTCATATCCTCGATGGGCTGCCCACATTAACGCGGTGGCACCTGCATCATCTTGACTATTGACATTTGCACCCTTTTCTAGTAATAATTGAATGATAAACAAATGATTACGATCGCACGCTTTCATTAAAGCCGTTTTACCATTATGCGTCGTAAAATTAGGGTCAAAATCCGCGTCTAATAAAATTTTTACCGTGGGGGTATGTCCGTGCATCGCGGCTAAAGTTAACGCGTTTTCTCCCAAATTTTTTACCTGTAGAAATTCGGGGCGTTTTTCTACATCAATGTGATTAATTAAACTGTTGACAATAGTATGATGGCCATGCACCGCGGCAACTAATAAAGGTGTATCCCCTAACTTATTTCGGGAGGTAATATTTGCACCTCGACGCAGCAGAAGTTCGACAATATTGGTATAACCTTCTACCACTGCCATATTTAACGCGGTTTCCCCATCTTTATCGACGGCATTAATATCTGCACCTACGTCTAATAAAAGAGAGACAATTTTTTCATTACCACTCGCGCTCGCGGCCATTAAGGCGGTATGATTATCTTGATTTTTTATATTAACATCAGCCCCCGCGTTTATTAAAGTTTCTACCAGATCAAAATTGCCAAAATCGATCGCGCAAATTAAAGCAGTTTCCCCCTCTTCATCTTGGGCATTAACCTCCGCACCCGCGACTAATAAACTCTTAACTAATTCTAAATCTCCCCATTTTGCCGCGTACATTAAGGGTGTTTTGCCCTCCGATGTTTCCACATTGGGATCAATTTCGATATTAACTAAACGTCGAAAAATTGACCTGTTACCCTTACTCGCGGCTAATAATAACATATTACTATGGACGATCGCGCCCCCATTCAATAACACCTCTGTAACATCTTGATAACCATTGGCAACCGCGATCGCCAAAGCCGTATCACCATGTTGATCTTGAATATTAACATCAGCACCGAAAGCCAACAAAAGTCCCACCGTCGCGACATCACCTTGTAAAGACGCGGCCATCAACGCGGTACTACCATCATCATTTTTCGCGTTGACATGGGCTCCCCGCGTCAGTAATAACTTAACCGTATCAAATTGTTTAGAAGCCGCGGCTAACATTAACGCGGTGAGGCCAAAGTGCTCACGGACATAATTCACCTCCGCGCCATAGTCTAATAATACCCGTACAATCTCTCTGAAACCCTTTTGAGAAGCAAACATCAACGCGCTAGTCCCCTTTGAGTCTTTGGAGTTAGGGTTAACCCCCTGGCTGAGTAATCCTTCCACATAGAGCATATCGCCATTTTGGGCGGCCTGAATTAATAAACCGTCTAGTTTTATCGAAGTCATAATCAATGAGCCCTCATCCCCTTTGGTTGTAACATCCAACGATACTGTTTAACTGCTATGCTAAGTTTTATCAACTTTTGTTACAAAAATCTTTACCTACGATGAATCTGCCAATACCAGAGTCCGTCAAAGTTTGGTCCCAATTCGGTCATCCTGCACTCATGTGGGTATTATTTGCCTTAACCCTGTACGCGATGTATTTAGGAATACAAGTGCGTCGCACCAGAAGTGCCCAAGGGGAAGAGAAAAAACAACTGATTCAGGGGAAATTTAATCTCAAGCATTATCAAGTGGGTTCTTTAATTTTGGCCTTGATGGTGCTTGGTAGCATTGGTGCGATGGCAGTGACTTACATTAATAATGGCAAATTATTTGTCGCCCCCCATTTAGTAGTCGGGTTAGCAATGACGGGACTCATCGCGACTTCCGCGGCTTTATCTCCTTTTATGCAAAAAGGTCAAGATTGGGCTAGATATACTCATATTGCTCTTAATACCGCGATCGTTGGTTTATTTGGTTGGCAAGCTGTCACTGGCGTAGATATTGTGCTACGCATTATTAGTAAGATGTGATGGGTAATTGGTAATTGGTAATTGGTGATTGGTAATTGGTAATTAGTGATTGGTAATTGGTAATTGGTGATTGGTGATTGGTAATTGGTGATTGGTAATTGGTGATTGGTAAAATTTCCTATGGCTTATTCCCTATTACCTATCCCTTATCCCTTATCCCCTACTACCTATTACCTACTACCTATTACCTATTACCCATTACCTATTACCCATTACCTATTACCCATTACCCATTACCCATTCCCTATCGCCGTACTTTCTTTTTCTTGAGTTTTTTCAGAAAAGGAATACCTTGGGCATCATAGAAAAGAACTTGGGTTTTGTAAGTTAAACGACGGTTGACTTGATGCACAATCGTTTCCAGAAGGCGATCGCCTGTTTTTTGAATCAAAGGGCGAGACATAGAAAGAATAAACGCGGGAAATTTGACCGCAACATTTAAGTCTAATTTCCATTGAGCGCTAGTAACAACAGAAGGAAGTTTAGAGAGTTCCTCCGTTGTTAAATCAGGATAAAATTCAGAGATAGGAAATTCCAGCAATTCCATCGTAGATTGAAAATCCACCTCATAACCCGGAGCCGTATAATTAGGAATAGGAATCGTTTTAATGATATAGAGGTTTTCGGCATCAGGAGGGAGTAATTCTAAACCGACTCTCGCTTCCACTTGATAACCAAAAGAACCAAAACGACCTACTAATAAATCATAACCATTTTCCCCCAAAGGTTGTGCTTTCATAGGGAGAGAACAGCGTACAAACCACTCTTGATGATTTTGGAGATATTGGGAAACAGTTTCAGCTTTTCCACAGAGTTCCATTGTGTCTTCAAAATGACAGTGAAACACAATGGGTTCAGTTTGCTCTGATATTTCTGCATCTGTATTTTCCGCAAGTGGGAGACTTGAAACATCCTGTAAAACTTCTGGAGAAGCTTCATCAGGTTTTAATTCAGAAGAATTGGGTTCCATCATGGGTGTTTTGCGAACAGATGCGTGGGACTTTAATGAAAAGATGACTAGAGAAAATTCGAGTCTATCATCTTGAAATTTTGGCAATAGCAAGAAATAATAGACTTTAATTGATAATACCCTAAAATAGATGAAAGCATTTGTAGCAGGTGCGACGGGGCAAACCGGATGTCGTATTGTCCAACAACTGGTTGAGCGTAATATTCCCGTGCGTGCTTTTGTACGCGATTTAGAGAAGGCTAAGGCAATTTTACCCCCACAAGTGGAATTGGTGGTTGGGGATGTTTTAAACCCTGATTGTCTTAGGGAGGCTCTGGGCGATAGTACATTAGTTTTCTGTGCGACGGGAGCCGCGCCGAGTTTCGATATTACGGGGCCCTATCGAGTGGACTACGAAGGGACTAAAAATTTGGTAAACGCGGCGAAATCTCAGGGAATTGAACATTTTGTCTTAGTTTCTTCCCTCTGTGTTTCTCAATTGTTTCATCCTTTAAATCTATTTTGGTTGATTTTGTTATGGAAGAAACAGGGAGAAGAATATTTGCAAAAAAGTGGTTTAATTTATACCATTGTTCGTCCTGGGGGGCTGAAAAATGAGGATAATGCTGACGCGATCGTGATGGAGTCTGCCGATAAATTATTTGAGGGAAGTATTCCCAGAAAAAAAGTCGCGCAAGTCTGTGTAGAGGCGATCTTTGAACCCGCGTCTCGGAATAAAATTGTCGAGATAGTCGCGAATGCAGAGACACCTCAGAAGAGTTTTGCGGAATTATTCGCGAATGTGGTGTAGTCTCAAATAAGAAGATCAAATAACAGAGAAACCGGGTTTCTTACTATGTTTTTCCCACCCAGTATCAACATGACAGAGAAAAGAGAAACCCGGTTTCTTACTAATTATTTATTTTCTGCCCCAAAACTCCTGTAAACAATGATACAAAGCCAAGCCCAAAAAACACATCGCAAAAACCGAAATTTCTTACGTCGTGCCGAAAAGCAATTGTTAAAACGTCTCAGTATAGGAATGCTCGCGATTATTCTTTTAGCATTTTTGTTAATTAATGTATTCAGTAATAATAGAAATCCCGTAGATGTAGGATCAGAAAAGCCTTATCCTCCTTTAGTCATGAAAGGGGGAGATCCCTATTTACGAGCATTAATGCGGACTATTTCTGCCAGTGAGTCAAATGTATCCAAACCTTATCATGTTATTTATGGGGGAAAATATGTTTCTGATTTAAGTCATCATCCTGATCTATGTGTAAAAATTGAAACTATGCCCAATAAAGGAAAATGTACAACCGCGGCAGGACGTTATCAATTTATCACTACGACTTGGTTAGAAACAGCCAAACGCTATCATCCTAAACCGACTCATATATTATTTTTTACCGAGTATAGTTTCGCCCCTGAATATCAAGATGATGTGGTTTATGCTTGGTTGCGCGATCGCGCATTTTGGAAAGCTGATATACCGCAATTATTAAGGGACGGAAAACTGCACGAGGTGTTAAAATTATTATCAGGAACTTGGACAAGTTTAGGATATGGTATTGAAAATAACAGTATGACAAATTCCTTGCCAAAAATTTATATAAAAATGCTCCAAGAAGAAATGAAACTGGCAAATCAATAGACATCTCATCCAACTATTGTAGTAGAGATTAGCCGACAATTTAGCTTAGTTTTAGGAGATGTCTAATAGTGCAACTTCCATCTTAGAGTAGTTTATGGAGATGTCTATTCCTTCTGAGATTTTTGTTGAGCTAATTCAGCTTTAGCTTGTTGCCAAAGTCTTTCAAACTCCGCGATCGAATATTCAGAAAGAGGCCGATCGCGATAGGCTTCCACCTTAGAAAAACGCTGAATAAAACGGAGATTAGTCTCATGTAACGCGTCAGAAGGATCAAGATCATGCCATCGGGCTAAATTAATAATCACAAATAATAAATCACCTAATTCCCCTTGTTGTGCCGCCTTATCTTCATGTTTTAACGCGTGTTGAAATTCTCCTAACTCTTCGTGAAATTTCGTCCAAACGTCGTCAACGGTTTCCCATTCAAAGCCAGCCGCGGCGGCTTTTTTCGAGATTTTCATTCCTGCCATGAGGGGAGGCATTTGACGGGTATATTTACTTAATTTGGAAGATAAAGAAGGGGTTTTGTCCGTTTCCCCTTTTTCCTGTGCCTTGATTTGTTCCCAATTTTGATGCACTTCTTCCACACTATTAACCTCAATATCTCCAAAAACATGAGGATGACGGCGAATCAGTTTTTCACTAATACTTTTGGCGACATCTTCTAAGGTAAAATCATTGACTTCACTGGCGATTTGTGCTTGTAAAATCACTTGTAATAATAAATCCCCTAATTCTTCGATGATCGCGTCTCTTTCGCGACGACGAATAGCATCAACCACTTCATAAGCTTCTTCAATAATATAAGGGATTAAAGTTTCAGGAGTTTGGGCTAAATCCCAAGGACAACCCCCCTGGGGATCGCGTAATTGAGCCACCACATCAATTAATTCTTGAAGGGATGTAAAAATGGGAGAAACAGTCATGGGAGTTTTTTTCCTTTACTACGGGTAGTAGATTTAGTTTTTCTTTTCTTGATTTTAATGTTGACAGTAGGAGTGAGAAAAGCGCGCCATCCGTTTTTTTTCAATCGTTTATAAGCGGAGCCTCCCCAGTCCATTAAAGAATGACTCATCGCGCCCAATTCTAAACCAATATAAAGCGCGAGCCATTCTCGATAATATACGGTAAACGATCGCGCTATTTGTAAGATTAACCATTGTCGTAATGAGGCCATATCCGTAAAAAATTGCGCGATCGTCAATCCCAAAATAGCAAAAACCGCGATCCAAATACCAAAATAAACCATCCGAAGGGCAGTCCCGATCAGAGGCCCATGAGATAAAAAGGCACGATGACGTAAACTATCTTGATAGGGGCGCCAGATCCAACGAAACCATCCCCAGCGCTGATATTGACGGGAGTAGATGTCCAAATCCGGGCCAAACATTAACCCCCCCAAGAGAAACCCCCCTGATATAATTAAAGTAAGCAAACCACTCCGTGTCTGTCCAAACGTCAGTGCCGCAACGACTGGCAGACTCCAAAGGGTAACGCGATCGTGGGTGCGGCCAGAAGGCATGAAAAAAAATTTGGGAAACTACTTGATTTTTGATTGTACCTTGTGTTATATTCATATCTTGTGAGTGAAAACGGGCGGTTAACTCAGCGGTAGAGTGTCTCCCTTACAAGGAGAAAGCCACAGGTTCAAATCCTGTACCGCCCATATCATAGTAATTTAGGCAGAAACCCGGTTTTTCCAAAAAAAAACCGGGTTTCTTTAGCCAAGTTTCTTTCCTTGGGCAAAGCCTGATACGATAACAAAATCTTGGTAAAATGTAACATTTGATTACATCATGTATTCCCTATGAGTCAGCATTTAGACAATATCCCTCCCCACGGCGGTATCCTCATTAATCGTATTGCCACTTTGGATCAACGGCAAGAATTTATTGATAAAGCAAATTCCCTTCCCCGTCTTCAATTATCCGATCGCGCCTTATCGGATGTACAAATGATCGCGATCGGAGCCTATAGTCCCCTAACAGGGTTTATGGAAGAAGCTGATTATAAATCAGTAGTCAAGAAAATGCGTTTAGCCAATGGACTACCCTGGGCAGTACCCGTAACCCTTCCCGTATCAGAGGAAATTGGCAACAGCCTTGAGGAAGGGACAATGATCCGTTTAGACTCAGCCCAAGGTGAATTTATCGGAATTTTACAATTAACCCAAAAATATCGCTATAACAAAGAAGAAGAAGCGATAAATGTGTATCGTACAGATGATTTAAAACACCCCGGAGTCGCGGTATTAGATCAACAAGGTCCCATCAATTTAGCGGGGCCAATATGGTTATTAGAGCGTCAGCCCCATTCCGACTTTCCCAAATATCAAATTGATCCGGCAAAATCGAGAATTTTATTTAAAGAAAAAGGATGGAAAACCATAGTCGGTTTCCAAACTCGTAACCCCATTCACCGAGCCCATGAATATATTCAAAAATGCGCGATGGAAGTGGTAGACGGATTATTTTTACATCCATTAGTCGGTGCCACCAAAGACGATGATATTCCCGCAGATGTGCGGATGCGCTGTTATGAAATTCTCATAGATAAATATTATCCCACAGAGCGTGTCATTTTAGCAATTAATCCCGCCGCGATGCGTTATGCCGGCCCCCGCGAAGCCATTTTCCACGCGATCATTCGTAAAAATTATGGTTGTACTCATTTTATTGTGGGACGCGATCACGCGGGAGTTGGTAACTATTATGGAACCTATGACGCTCAATATATATTTGAAGAATTTGAGCCAGGGGAATTAGGAATTGTACCAATGATGTTTGAACACGCGTTTTATTGTACTGTAACGCAACAAATGGCGACCACAAAAACCAGTCCCAGCAAACCGGAGCAACGAGTACATTTATCAGGAACAAAAGTGCGGGAAATGTTACGCAATGGGCAATTACCACCACCGGAATTTTCCCGTCCTGAAGTAGCCGCGGAATTAGCGAAAGCGATGAACATTTTTAGTTATGCTATTTAGGGAATAGAAGAAACCGGGTTTCAATAGAAACCCGGTTTTTCAGTCACAATCTTTAACAAGTTAACGCCAAAAAGCTCTTTTCTTAACATCTGCGTTTAGGAGCGTTTAGGAGCGGTTTCTCTAAAAAGCTATACTAATTTAATTAACCTCTGAGAAAGTAGGTTGGGTTGAAGAAAAAACTGATAGACTTCTGGAGATATCTCATTATTCAACCCCACCCAAAAATTATCAGCCTGATCGCCACAGTTTCCAATCGGCGAAAGCCGTTCAAGATCCTCTTATTCCAAATATATTGACGAGGTAAAATAGAAGCAATAAACAGAAAAATAATCCCAGAAAAAATGTCAAAACCAGCAGACATTAGTAGTAAAAGATTAATCAGCCTAGCCCCCGTTAACTGGGTGCAATGGGTGACACAAATTACCAATCTCCAAGTCCGCGATATAATAGACTCAGACTTCCAATGGATTAGCAGAGAAAGCGATGTCTTAGTCCGAGTCTATAGCCCCGATCATGGAGAATTTCTCGTCCTTAACGAGTTCCAATTACGTTATAAACAAGAAATGCCAAGACGGATGCGTGCTTATGCAGCATTGGCAGAAGAAAAATATCAACTGCCAACCTATCCCGTCTTAATTAACATTCTCAAAATGGGACTTCAAGAAATTCCTACTCGCTATGAGTCTAATGTTGCCGGTTTAGAAGCCCGTCAAGATTACCAAGTGATTAATCTTTGGGAAGTGGATGTAGAAATTGCCTTTCAACAACCGCTTTCATCACTACTTCCCTTTGTGCCAATTCTTAAAGGTGGTGGGGAAGAGTCAACCATTCAACGTGCTTTACGAATCTTACGCACAGATGAAAACCTGAGTGAATTAGAATCGCTCATGGCATTCTTAGCGAGTTTTGTGTTAGAAAGTCAAGTAGTACAGCAAATAATGAGGTGGGATATGGCAATCTTAGAACAATCTCCCTGGTATCAACAAATCTTACAAGAAGGCGAGCGACGCGGTATTTTGTCAGGTATTCAAGTCGCTTTGGAGATAAAATTTGGGAATGATGGGTTACAATTATTACCTAACATTTCTCAGATTTCCGACTGGGAAAAATTAAAGGCTATTCAGGTAGCATTAATCACGGGAACGACGTTAGATGAATTAAGGCAACTCATCTTAACTAATGGGAATTAATTACTCATACCAGAAACCGGGTGATTAACAGGAGAACAATTTTTCCGAGGTTGGGTTGAACAAAAAACTCATAGAGTTCTTGAGATATCCCATTTTTCAACCCAATCAACAAATCAACGCGATAAAAACTTAATCCCATCCAAAATCTTTACCCAATAAGGCTGCCAATCTCTGATTATGAGGTCGAAAAAATTCCCGTAATTTCTCCTCTATTAACGGACTCACTTTTTTATACTCTCCCGCATTATACTTAGGATAAGTTTCTAACTGAAAATGGGGTAACTCTAAAAAATCTAAAACCTGATTCATTGTCCCCACGGTATCTTTATATAAATCATCACTATTTAAAATTAATAACTGTTTTCTGGAAAAATACTTAAACCACTCTGGCAATTGATCCGCATAAATTCCCCTGGTTAAATAAGTATAATGACGATGATTATAACTACAATAACTCTCATCCTCTAACATCTTTTCGATTTCCCCTGTCATACGGGAAGATTCCAGCGCGATCGCGTCCTCAAAGGACAAAGACTCAAAGCCAATTTTGAGATAATAATGATAATGAGAAATAGCACGGGCGACTGGTTCCCTCAATAACGCGATTAACTTAACATCAGGAAAAAACTGATGAATACGTTTCGCGACATGGGGATGAAAAATATAATAAGGACTTGCCTCTCCTGTCAACAACTCTTTACCATCAGCAACACTAGGAAATTGACTAAAATACCAGTCAATCCCTTTATCAAAATTGAGACTAAAAAATTGGACTTCCTTTTGAAACGCGGGGGCAACTTTGGGATGTTGAATTAAATAATTATAAAGAGAAGTGGTCCCCCCCTTTTGTACCCCAATAATAATAAAATTAGGAATAGAAAAAACTCGTTTATTCTCCAAGACTTCACCTGTAAAAATAGTTCCTGTCACAAATTCTCCCTTGTCAACTGTCAACTGTCAACTGTCAACTTCCTTCTTCCTTCTTCCTTCTTCCTTCTTCCTTAAAACGATGATATCAGATTAGAAACGAGCCCTAACGGTAAAGTAATAATCACCACCTGCTTCTAATTGATAATCAGATTTTTCCAAAAAACGATGGAGAGGTTCTTGAATTAAAGCACGACCTTGAGAAGGCTCAATGACTAAAGTTTTTACCTCTCGAAAACGCCATTGAAAATGCCACAGAAAATCTCCCGCACTCACCTCCCCTGCAATAGTCCCCTGTTGCCAAGAATGATGAGTGACTCGTAAATAGACGGTGGTTTTGGGTAAACGTCTCGAACTCACTCTTTTGTTTCTAAGATTGTGCGATTGTTATAAAGATTCATGGATTTTTCTACTCCTTGACGGAGACTTAACTCCACCGCATCCACCACCATTTTAAGCACTTTTTCCATTACCTGTATTTCTGAAGTAGTAAACTTTCCTAACACATAGGAAATCGTTTCTTTCTCCACATTGGCACTGGGAGGTTTACCAATACCAATACGCAACCGTGGAAATTTATCAGTCCCTAAATGAGAAATCGCGGATTTCATGCCATTATGTCCCCCCGCGGAGCCGGATAAACGTAAGCGAATTTTCCCTAATGGTAAATCCATATCATCATAAATGACTAATACCGATGTTGGTGATACTTTATACCAATCTAATGTGGCGCGCATTGACTGTCCCGATAAATTCATATAAGTCAAGGGCTTTAATAGACGAATTTTCTCGTTTCCGGGGGCTTTGCCTTCCCCAAATTCGCCCATAAATTTACGATTTTCTGATAGGGAAATATGCCAAGCTTTGGCTAAATTATCCACCGCGTCAAAACCAATATTATGACGAGTGCGATCGTATTTGGGTTCGGGATTTCCTAATCCTACAATTAATTGAGGAATTACCAACGCGATCGCGGTTCCTTCTTTGGTTTGCATACTTAATTGATCGTATTCTCAATTTACCAGTAAAGTGATCGGGTTAAACGAAGCGAACCCCCAAATAAGATGATGTTGGGTTTGGGTTTTGTACCTTAACCCAACCTACTTATCGAAATATTTATTGAAATATAATTTAACTAGGTTTAGTCTCATCGGGTGAAGTCATTACCGTCACCTTGTCAGACTCCAACTTAGTAAGCGTAGTAGCTTCTTCTAACTGTTGGGCTTCGCGCTTAAATTCCGATTCAAATTCCCGTGAAGCATCCTGAAAACCACGAATCGCCTTACCAAAACTGCGACCAATTTCGGGTAACTTTTTCGGACCAAACACTAAAAGGGCTATGACTAAAATTACCGCCATCTCTGGCAAACCAATACCAAAAATATTCATACTTCATCTCCTAAAACTTTCACTTAAAACAAGGATATGGGTAATGGGTGATAGGTAATGGAGTATGGGTAAAAGGTAATGGGTAATGAGTAATGAGTTACTGAGTCAGCCTTCCCCAGTCCCTAATCCCCAGTCCCTAATCCCAGTCCCCAGTCACAAGTCCCCAGTCCCCAGTACCCAGTCAAGAGTCAATCATCCTTAGCCGCCTAAGCTGGACCAATTAACTTGGACGTTTTCAAGGATCAGAGACGCGTTGTAGATTTGCAGAATCACCAGCAAGAAGACCAAGAATAAAGCCATAAAAACGCCCATGACGACCGTTGTGCCCCAACCCGGAGCGACTTTACCATACTCAGAATTCAGGGGTTTGAGGATATCACCCAACCAAGTCCGTTGTGCCATAAGTCACCTGCGATAAATCTGAACAGAATTTTTTAATGTTTTGTAATATTATCAAAAGATAGCACTCTTCTTTCATAAATCCTATGGAACCTGCAACAGTTCTTAGCATTTCTCTGGGCATCTGTCTAGTCGCGTTGGCGGGCTTCTCTATTTATACGGCTTTCGGTCCCCCTGGCAAGGAGTTACGAGATCCCTTTGAAGACCACGAAGATTAAGGAATGGGGCCTGGGGCCTAGTCTGAGGTGTCGCGGTTACTGCTCCTATGACTACTCCCAGCTCTGGGAAACTAGAGGAACCTCAAAGGTATTTGAGGGTTTCTGATGTTATGAATCCTTCCGCGACCTAGGTAAAAAATTGATCTTTTGCTACAATTAAGGTTTCTGACGCTTCTACCTAGAGGGATAATGGGTAACACATTTGGGCATCTGTTCCGTATTACCACTTTTGGCGAATCTCACGGCGGCGCGGTGGGTGTCGTGATAGATGGTTGTCCACCACGTTTGGAACTTGATGCTTCGGAAATTCAAGCGGAATTAAATCGGCGCCGTCCGGGGCAAAGTAAGATTACGACACCCCGTAAGGAGGCCGATGTTTGCGAAATTCTTTCGGGCGTTTTTCAAGGTCAAACTTTGGGTACTCCGATCGCGCTGGTGGTGAGAAATCAAGATACTCGCCCCCAAGATTATGATGAGATGGCTCGGAAATATCGCCCTTCTCATGCTGACGCGACCTATGATGCTAAATATGGCATTCGCAATTGGCAAGGGGGAGGACGCTCTTCGGCACGCGAAACCATTGGAAGAGTCGCCGCGGGCGCGATAGCCAAAAAAATTCTCAAACAACTAGCCTCAGTGGAAATCATTGGCTATGTCAAACGCATTCAAAACTTAGAAGCCATTATCGATCCTCATTCTGTCACCTTAGAACAGGTAGAGAGTAATATCGTTCGTTGTCCTGATGCGGAATCTGCCGATCAGATGATTGAATTGATCGAACAAGTCCGCGATCAGGGAGACTCCATTGGTGGTGTGGTGGAATGTGTGGCTCGCAATGTTCCGAGAGGTTTAGGGGAACCCGTATTTGATAAACTAGAAGCGGACCTGGCCAAAGGGATGATGTCTTTACCCGCGAGTAAAGGCTTTGAAATTGGTTCTGGTTTTGGGGGAACCCTTTTAACGGGTAGCGAACATAATGATGAATATTATACAGATGAGAAGGGCGCGATCCGCACCCGAACCAATCGCTCCGGGGGCATCCAGGGTGGCATAGCCAATGGTGAAAATATTGTTTTGCGAGTAGCATTTAAGCCTACAGCCACGATTCGTAAAGAACAACGCACTGTCACCTCTGAAGGGGAAGAAACCTTACTCGCGGCCAAAGGCCGTCACGATCCTTGCGTTTTGCCAAGAGCAGTGCCTATGGTAGAAGCAATGGTGGCGTTAGTATTATGCGATCATCTCTTGCGCCATCATGGTCAATGTGGAATCCTGAAGCCAGAATAATAACATGGAAATGACTCTTGCCTCTGAAGTGGCAAATCCCCAAGATTGCCCTCAACCATCCCAACCCATCGAAAGCCTAGATGATTTTGTTGTCCAATTCTGGGGAGTCCGAGGTAGTATTCCCACCCCAGGTAAGGATACAGTTCGCTATGGCGGTAATACTTCCTGTTTGGAAATACGAGTCGCGGGTAAACGGCTGATTCTCGACGGTGGTACTGGTTTGCGAATGTTGGGAGAAAAATTACTCCCAGAAATGCCCGTGGAAGCTTATATGTTTTTTACCCATTACCACTGGGATCATATTCAAGGTTTCCCCCTCTTTTCCCCCGCGTTTATTCCGGGTAATTGTTTTCATATTTATGGCGCGATTCCCCCTGATGGGGAATCAATGAAAAAACATTTTATTGAACGGGTTTTGCATCCTAATTCTCCTGTTCCTTTGCGGGGAATGCAAGCGGATTTACGCTTCTATGAACTCAAGCATGGTGATACGATGATGCTTGATGATATTGAAATTCATACGGGTACTCTTAATCATCCTAATTCAGCAATGGGATATCGGATAACCTGGCGCGGTAGAAGTATGGTTTATTGTTCGGATACAGAACATTTGCCTGATCGCCTTGATCAGAGTGTCTATGACTTAGCTCGTGACGCGGATTTATTAATTTATGACGCGATGTACACGGATGAGGAGTATCATAATCCGAAATCACCGAAGATAGGTTGGGGACATTCAACTTGGCAAGAAGCGGTAAAAATGGCGCAAGCTGCTAATGTGAAACGGATTGTGATTTTCCATCACGATCCTGCCCATAGTGATGATTTTTTGGATAAGGTGGAAAAACAGGTCCATGATGCTTTTCCAAACGCGGTGATGGCACGCGAAGGTTTAATTTTACCCATTGGAGCTTAGAGATTTGGGATTTGGGTATTGATACAAAGTACCCCGCGATTGAAATCGTGGCTACACAAACAAAACCGGCCTGGGCGGGTTTAAGATTAAACCCTTGTCAAACCATTGTTAAACAGAAGTTAAATGTCTCGGTAGACGGACTGAGCGCACGCGTTAGCGCAGCTTGCGCGCAGCGCAAAGGGTTGTGTAGTCGCGGTTTCAACCGCGGGGGCTTTGGCTCAATCTCTCTTGCAAGCGCAATCCCTTTAGGGTTGGGTTTCTGACCATATTCTGAATACCTCCGGCAAGGAGTCTTGATATTTTATTATAGAACCACTAAGGCACAAAGGGCACAGAGGAAGAGCGAAGAGTGCCAAGAGTGCCAAGAGAGGGAGGAGGGGGAGCACAGCGAAGAAGGAAGAAATTAATGAACCACTAAGGCACAAAGGGCACAGAGGAAGAGCGAAGAGTGCCAAGAGTGCCAAGAGAGGGAGGAGCGGGCGCACAGCCAAGATCGAAGACATAATGAACCACAAAGGCACAAAGACACAAAGGAAGAAGAAAACTTCCCAATTACCAATTACCAATTACCAATCACCCATTACCAATTACCAATCACCCATTATCCATTCATTTCACGGCTTTTTCTGCCATTTTTTGACTTATTTCTGGGTTGTAAATTCGTAGATAATTCCAATAGTTCTCAAAGACTGATTTCACATAATCCTGGGTTTCAGGATAGGGAATTTTCTCGACAAAAGCATCTGGATCTTGAAAGCCAAAGCGTGTTAACCAACCTCCCACTGCACCAGGTCCGGCATTATAACTCGCGACGGCTAACATGGAATTATTATTATATTCGTCATGGGTATGAGCTAAATACCAAGTCCCTAAATTGACATTATCATTAACATTTTCTAGGGAATATTTTTTGAGATTAATTTGTTTTGCGATATCCGCGCCTGTATCGGGCATTACTTGCATTAACCCTGTTGCTCCTACCGCGGATTTGATTGTGGGCATAAATCGGGATTCTTGACGAATTAATGCTGTTACTAATATGGGATTTAATGCCCGTTCTTTTGACCATTTTACAATGGTTTCTAAATAGGGAAATGGATATAATGCTTCCCAATAAGTCATTTGTTTTTTGAGGCTGAGATATTCTTTGATTTCTTCTGGTTTTTCCCGTTTATTTAAACTGGAAATCATCCAGAGTCCGTCTAAATTATCTCCTATGCCTAAGCGCATTAATCCGTCGGTAAATTGTTCGGAAACTGTGGGCTGTTGAGGATTTTTAAATTCGACTTGCCATAGAGTCCAAGCATTTTTATTTTGTCCTAATTGATAAAGTTCTTTTAATGCGTCTGAGCCTGCTAAAGGGACGGGTTGTTCTTGGGGTCTAATTACGTTTGGTGATAGTTTGCGAACGGTGGTAAAATCTCCTACATTCCATCCTAATAAGACCGCGGAACGCCAGGCAAAATAGGAGGATGGATAATTACTTAATACATACTCAAAGGATGTTTGAGCATCGTTTTTTAATCCTGATTTTTCTGCCCATTTTCCTACCCAAAATCCGGCTTTGGGTGCTAATTCATGTTCGGGATTATTTTTTATAATCTCTCTTGCCCATTGCCACGCGATTTTATATTGATTCATCAGGGCTGCTTTTTGGGCTAAATTCCAACGGAGTTCCGCGGCCGCGTCGGAATTACTATATTTACTTAATAAGATTTGACGGGTTTGAGACGCGGCTGTTTCTGAGCGGTTTTTTTCGAGGATTTTGGCTTTGTCTAATAGGGCTTCTGGGGCGTTTTTGGGAAAGTTTTGAATGACTCTATCTAAGAGTGGTATCGCGTCTTGAGGCTCTTGTAATCTTGATAAACGTATTAATCCTAATCCGGTTTCTTCGCCTTGGGGAAAGGTTTGAATGAGTTTTTGATAGGCTTGTTTGGATTCGGCGATTTTTCCGTTTAACCATAACCCTCTTCCATAACGATACAGGGTTTGGGGAGTGGGTTTGGCTTTGGAATACGCGATCGCGGCTTTTCCGTAGTCTTGTTTTTCCCAATATCCCCACGCGATCATGTCCCATTGTTCGGGGGATAATTGTGTGTTAAATTTTTTGGTTAATTGTTCTAAATAATCCCCATAATTTTTCAGATATAGTCCATGTTTGGCTATCAGTAATAATAACTCGATATGATTGGGATTTTCTAGGAGTTTTTGACGCGCGATATCAATGGTACGCGGATGGGAAGGAAATTGCCTGATCGCTTTTTCCCAATAATCAGGATTTTTTTTCCCTAAGATATCAAAGGCTTCAACAACGACGGGATCGTTAGGATAATTTTTGATGATTTCTTCCCAAGTTGTTTTCTCTTTGTCGGCATTGCCCATCTCTTGATAAATTTGAGCTCGTTTTAAGGTGATATGTGACGCGATCGCGGGATAATCTTTTTCTAAGTCTTGTAAATAGTCTAGGGCTTTTTGTTCTTGTTTTAAGATTAATAAATCACTGGCTAATAAATAACGTATCCGCGATCGAGCTAATTTTTGTTCGGGTGAAGAGGCTGATTGTAATTCTTGAAAAAGGGTTTCTAATTGGGGAACTCGCTCTTGAGGCGATAAAAATACTAAGGCTTTGATTTGTGCATTATAATCAGTAGAAGTTGATTTTTGTGTCGAAGTTTCCGAACCCTTACCTCCTGTAAATTGAGAAAGAGAATCACAGGAACCTAAAAATATGGGACAACAGAGGGCTAAAGTTATGACAAGAGAAGTTTTAGTAATTCGTTTTTTAACCATGATTTTTTTGAGATAGGATTTATGCAGGAACCGGTTTTCTTAACCTGAATTATCATTTTTGTCAAGAGATTATCCTCGGAAACCCCGTTTCTTAAACCCCAATTGTCTGAGCAACTCAGGATAATCTCCAGAAACCGGTTTCCTTAACCCAAATTGTCATTTTTGTCAAGAGATTATCCTGAGAAACCTGGTTGATCAAACCCCAATTGTTTGATCAACTGACGATGATCTCCAGAAACCACGTTTTTTAACCTCAAATTGTCATTTTTGTCAAGATGTTTTTTTCGGTTGGAGTCAGATATTAGCCTAATCTGATGGATGCCAAAAGTCAAGGGCGGAGAAAAAAAAGGAACAAGACGATCGCGAATGATGTAAAATCATTAAAATTGAAACCGTCATTATTATCAATTAAAACATGGAATTTCACGCGATCAACACATCCCCCTTAGATTGGGCTGGAGATGCCCTAGCGATTGGTTTATTTGAAGATACACTAGAAATAACTGGGGAATTAGCCCAACTTAACGAAAAACTAGCCGGGACAATTAAAGAACTTATTGATGAAGTAGAATTTAAAGGCAAAGTCGGAAGTAGTGCTGTTACTCGCGTTGGCAATAACCCCATCCGTAAAGTAATCCTCCTTGGGTTAGGCAAAGAAGGGGAAATTACTTTAGACTCTTTGCGTCGTGCCTCGGCTACCTGTGCCCGGTTAGCGAAAAAAGAAAAATGCAAAAAGATTGCTCTTAATTTCCCTCTGGGATATTATACCCCCAACGCGATCGCGCAGGCTCTTGTGGAAGGTGTCGAACTTGCCCTTTATCAAGATAACCGCTTTAAGTCAGAGTCCGATGACAATAAATTTAACATTGAAAGTGTCGATCTCTTAGGTTTAGAAGGTACTGACGCGACTATTACCCAAGCACGACAAATTTGCCAAGGTGTTTTTCTGGCACGCGAGTTAGTTGCCGCTCCTCCTAATGCTTGTACTCCTATTACAATGGCCGAAACTGCCCAAACGATCGCGATCGAAACTGGGTTATCTATCGAAATTTTAGAACGCGAAGACTGCGAAAAATTAGGAATGGGAGCCTTTTTAGGTGTCGCCCAAGCCTCCGATTTACCTCCTAAATTTATTCATCTTACCTATACACCAGAAGGCACTCCCAGACGTAAATTAGCGATTGTGGGCAAAGGCTTAACTTTTGACTCCGGTGGTTTAAATATTAAGGGTGTCGGAAGTGGTATTGAAATGATGAAAACTGACATGGGTGGTGCTGGTGCTACTTTGGGAGCGGCTAAAGCGATCGGTTTATTAAAACCTGATGTAGAAGTTCATTTCATTAGTGCAGTCACGGAAAATATGATCAGTGGCCGAGCGCTCCATCCGGGTGATATTATTACTGCTTCTAATGGTAAAACTATTGAGGTTAATAATACAGACGCAGAAGGCCGTTTGACTTTAGCTGATGCTTTGGTATTCGCGGAAAAATTAGGGGTGGACGCGATCGTTGATTTAGCCACATTAACTGGTGCTTGTGTTATCGCGTTAGGAGATGATATCGCGGGTTTATGGAGTCCCAATGAGAGTCTGGCTAATGAGTTATTAAATGCTTCAAAAGTGACGGGTGAAAAAATCTGGCGAATGCCCTTAGAGGAGAAATATTTTGATGGGTTGAAGGCGTTACACGCGGATATGAAAAATACTGGCCCTCGTCCGGGTGGTGCTATTACCGCGGCTTTATTTTTGAAGCAATTTATTAAGGAAACTCCTTGGGCTCATTTAGATATCGCGGCTCCGGTTTGGGCTGATAAGGAAAGTGGTTATAATAGTGCGGGTGCTACGGGTTTCGCGGTGAGAATGCTTGTTAATTGGGTGTTGAGTTAAGTCGAGAATGGGGAATGGGTAATGGGTAATGGGTAATGGTGAATGGGTAAACTTATTTATTCTCTCAATTCTTTATCCTGAAACCGGGTTTCTTCACCGATTTTTGTCATTTTATGCTCTAGTTTACTGTGAGAAACCCGGTTTTTTTTATTCCTTTAAGTGATCAAAAAGGGAAGAGAGGCGCGATCGTGATCCTTGCCGCTCGTAGCGCTTTTTTTATTGAACCACAAAGGGCACAGAGAGCACAGAGCAAGAAGTGCTTTTTTTATTGAACCACAAAGGGCACAGAGAGCACAGAGCAAGAGGAAGAAGCGCGATCGTCATCGGGAAACCTCTTTTTTAGGGAACCACAAAGGGCACAGAGAGCACAAAGGAAGAGGAAGAAGAGGGATATTTACATATCTACGGCTTATGCAAAGAAACCCGGTTGGGAGCATTTCATTTTTGTAAATTGGTAGTGGGAGCGTCTCGCTCCCTATTAGATCCCGCCGATTCGAGACGTCCGATGCTCCGCACAGGCTACGCCAACCCACTACAGTTTTTTTGGGGACATTGAGATGCACCCACCCGGTTTCTACGAAAAATATGCAAGTTGGCGAAGTATCTACTCAGAAACCGGGTTTAATGCCCCTCATCCCTCTGATTATTTATCGCGTGATTTTAATTTAATAGTTAAGTCGCTCTCGTTTTTCTGCTTTTTGAAAAGCTTCATCCTCAGTCCAGGCTGGCTCAGGTTGCAAGTCTGGAAGTTGAGAAAATTGTTGTAAAATTGAAGCATCACCTGTATGTTCAGAAATGACTTGAGCTATGAATTTACAGCAACGATCAGGATAGCGAAGTACCTGTTTTTCACTAAAACGAATTATATACCAGTCTCTACTCTGAAAAAATGAATTACGTCTCTTATCCTTATCATCACCTATACAATGAGTTAATATCAGTGCAGGATTCTTAGGGTATTGACGGGGAGTATAGGGTTCATCAATTTCAATATCGATGTAAATCTTTCTGGCCTTATCTATATATGCAAAATCAGGAGTATAGGATTCCAACATTGCCAAAATAAAGATATTCTCATCGGAGAAATATTTCCGAATCAGGTTAGGAAATTTACAATTGTCAGGATATTCAGCAAATCCTCTTTTGTCTTCAGCAATTCCCTGGGATAAGTCTTGGGGATCAAGAGATAATAAGGCTTGCTCGTAAGCATTCTTTCTCCACTCAACTATTTTTTCAGGTGTTTTTAAGCTTTCTATTTCCATCTGATATACCTTTTCTAATTGGGATTTCTCTCTCTCCCATTCAGAAATTCGTTGTTTATGTTCGATTTTTTTCTGATTGACCTCTTCTTGCCAATAGTTAAGAAGTTTAGGATAATTATCTACTTGATTTTGGTTGATTTCTCGCTTCTTTCTATATTGATTTAATTTTTGAGGATAACTTGTAAACATTGTATATCCCCACCCAAAGACTCCCGATGTTAACAATAGAAAAACCAACCCACCCACGAAACTATTATTACTGGCATTATTCACAATCGCGGCAATGATAGACACAGATAATTCAGCAACGATTAATGGTAAAAATTGAAATTTATTAGGAGGTAACTCTGTAAACTCTTTGGGTGGTTGTGGTTGGGATGGAATTTGAAGTGTTGGTTTTGGTGAAAATTCAGGTGGTGCTGGTTCAGGTGGAAAACTTTCTCTGGCTTTCTCTACAAAAGTCGGATAAAAAATTAACGGGTAGGAAGTCATAATCCAATCAATCTCACTCAGCAAAGATTAGGAACTCTCTTAATTATTTTGTTGAGACTTTTTTTTGTCCAGTCGGAAAAAATAGGAAAAAGTCGGTAGTTTTTCACTTTTTTTTAAGAATTAAAATGTAAAAAAAGTCAGATATAATAGGAAAAAGTAGAAAAAGGTAGGAAAAAGTCGGATATAATAACAAAAAACACTGCACCTACCCCACCTATGAACACTCAAGAAGTCATCAAACTCGCTGATGATATAGTGTTTACCCATACCGGAAAACACTTAGATAACCTCCAAGAAGCGATACTTAAGGGAGTTTGGCAAGGTCAAAAATACTCGAAAATTTCCGAAGATTTCCACTGTTCTGAAGGTCACATTAAAGATGTTTCTTCCGCATTATGGACGCTACTCTCTAAGGTATTAGGTGAAGAAATTAATAAATCTAATTTTCGAGCTACCATTGAGCGATTGAAGTTATCAATTCTTTCCTCTAATGATTTTTTTGCTAAAGATTTTTTTTCCCATGATTTCACACAAATTAATCACATTAACTTTTCTGGAGATACTTCCCATCCCTCAAAAGTATCAAACTCAATGTCTCAGGAAACAGAACACAGGCAGGATGCCTGTGCTACTATTAAAACACGAGAAGATTTACGGGAAATGCCTAATCTTAATACTTGTTTCGATCGCGTCTCTGAACTTACTACCCTGCAACAATGGATATTAGAAGAAAACACCCGTGTCATTAGTATTTTAGGCATGATAGGAATTGGGAAAACATCCCTAGCCGTGAAACTGATCGCACAAATCAAACGGCAATTTGATGATGTGATCTGGCGTAGTCTCCGTAATTCTCCTCCCCTTCAATTAACTCTACACAATCTCCTCAATTTTCTCTCTAATGAACCCTCCACCGTTCCCTCATCTGCCCCTACTTCTTCTCTTGCAGAAACGCGATCGCGTTTTCTGGAAATCTTACAGATTAAGCGTTGTCTGATTATTTTCGATGATCTACAAACCCTCTACAGTACTGGACAACTTGCCGGGACTTATCAACCAGAATATGCAAATCATCACCGATTTTTTCGGGAAATTGCAGAAAGTTCTCATCAAAGTTGTTTCATTTTAATGAGTCGAGAAAAACCGAGAGATATTTCTAGGTTGGAAAGCGAAAATGAAGCTGTTAAAACCTTACCTCTAAAAGGGTTAGACAATGTGGAAGAAATCTTGAGGGAAAAAGCATTGAAATCCGACGAAAATTCGTTAAAATTCTTTCAAGCTTATCAAGGTAATCCCTTATGGTTAAAAATAGTCACGACTATGATTCAAGATTTATTTGACGGTAATGTGTCTGATCTTTTAACCGATGACAGTCTATTTTTAGGTGATCTTGAACCCTTATTGCAAAAACAATTCAATCGGTTATCACCATCAGAACAAGAATTAATGATTACCCTTTCTCAGGAAATACCCCCTATGAGTTTGCCGAAAATTAAAGAAAAATTACCCTTTTCGTCATCGGAATTATTAAAAATAATGCAATCTTTAGAAAGACGTTTTTTCCTGGAAAAAGTGAGAGAAGGTGATAAAAATTTGTTTACCATTTCCCGGGTTTTCAAGGAATTGCTGAAAAGTCAACATAACCCATAACAACTTACCATAAATGCCATTAGAGCATCCGTTACGCGATATAGTCCAGTTCACTTAGTAAACTTACTTTTTTTATACTAAGTGAGATTGATTAGGGTAAGGGAGAAAGACCAATTTTGATACCACAAAGGGCACAGAGAGCACAGAGGAAGAGCCAGAAGCGCGATCGCCTGAGTGCTACGCACACGCGACGCGAAGGGCTCAAGGGCAGCGATCGCGTCTTTGATTAATTTTTCGTGATAGAGTTCGAGATTACTTTTGCTGTGGGGGAATGTTGGGAAACAGATAAGGTTTGACAGATGAAATCATCCGATGTATCTCTTGAGAGTTGTGTTTGAGAAGCTCATGCCCCCATAATTCATTCTTATTCTCAGAGCAATCTTTTGCCAAATCTGCTCCGATTCCCTCTAAAGTCCTTTCAGTGGCTTTCTTTAGCTTCTCAGGTTCAGATTGAACTCCCAGAATAAATACTCTTTCTTTTAAATCATTGGGAATCTGATTATCTACATAACTGAAGCGATTTTCCCGTTCATCGAAATCAATCAGTAAAACCATCATTCTGTGTGAATATTTTTGCATTTCCGAAACATGATATGTCTTAAAGTCCTCCACAACTTTTTTCCAACCACCAGCAGGAGGCAGGACTTGAATAGCACTTTGATTTAAAGTTGGCTCAAGAAGAAATCCATTGGCAATCTGGCGATTAGCATCGTCTTCAGGTAACACTAGAATGTGTGGTTTATACTTATTGATTTTCATAGCTCTATATCGCCACAAATCAGGGCATTTATCAGATCACCTTTAACAGACATATCACTGAGCAATCTCACCAAAGTTGGCTCTAAATGGCTTTTTCTATCAAGTACAAAGGTATTTTCATTTGAAAACTTGCGGATGGCTTCAGGATTATGAGATGTCACTAAAATTTGACTACTACCCTGAAATGAACGTCGCAATGATGTGACAAAATGGCCAATTTCTGATAGAGAAAGATAGTTATCAGGCTCATCCCAAAAGCAAAAAAGCGGGCCATAAAATTTGTTTGCGGCTAAGACAACCGCACAAATAAAAAAGCATTTCTCCCCGTCAGATAAGTCTTGAAAATCAACACTGAGATTCGCGTTATTTGCTTCAAACCTAACAATCATGCTTTTAGAGTCTTTGCCGATGGGCTCATTGAGAAAATCCTGAATGTCTGGCATCACTTCTCGGAGATATTTATCAACCTGTGTGTAGGCGGCCGGATAGCGACTGAGTAACCCCGAAAACCACTCCCCAAAGTTGGAACCGTCTCGCTTTGGCTCTAAAGTTTCGCCCTGAGAGTCTCCTGTCATTAAACTGGGGATTGGAGCTAAAATGATCATGCGTGCAAGCCAAGTTTTGAAAATCCGAAGCGGATCGGTTTCGGATTGTTCTTGAATGACTGGAAGGGCAACAAGATGCCAATCCACTAAAAACTGAGCCTCTCGATTTTGTGAACTGGTGTGAAGAGTGACTTCTGCTTCTTTTCGAGAGTAAATTGGCTCTCCTGAAACTAACAGTTTTTCTTCAAAAACTCGTGGTTCTCTAAATTTTTCTGGTAACTCTAATGCGAGGATATATTTATATAATTTATCGTGAAGTAATACTTCTATTTCTAACCGGATAGGCACATCTTTTCTGCTACGAGCGAAATCCTTGGGTTTTATAATATCGCGTACTCTATTTGTGCCTCGACTGATGGACTGAAATATCTCTAAAACATGAGAAATCGCGGATTTTCCTACACCATTTTTTCCAATTAAGAGAACTGATGGCAGTCCCTTTAAGGTGAGTTCAAAGTTTTCTAGGCATCTGAAGTTGTGTACATAGAGTCTTTGGAGCATAGCAAGAGGATTCAAGGAGTGGGTATTTCTAAGATAGCGGATCAAGGCACGATAGCCTGATTGCTACGCACACGCGACGCGAACGACTCAAGCGCAGCTATCGTGCCTTCGATTAATTTTCGGTGATGAGGAGAGTTTGGAGCAATGAGACGCGATCGCGCTTTTTTTATTGAACCACAAAGGGCACAGAGAGCACAGAGCAAGAGCAAGAAGCGCGATCGTCATCGGGAAAGCTCTTTTTTTAGGGAACCACAAAGGGTACAGAGAGCACAGAGCAAGAGCAAGAAGCGCGATCGTATCCAAGCAGAATATAATAGAGTCAATACCAACCATCCCGATTTGGAGTTTAACCCAGAACAGGTGTATCGCGCGAAAGCGGATGAGGCGATTTTAGACCAACGGGAGGCAATTGATACGGGGTTGGCACGGAGGCGCGATACGGTGTGTGCAGGAGAATAGCGCGATCGCGCACAATGAGCAGGTAGCACGATACGGGTTGCGAGAAAGTTGGGTGTTGAAGATTTTGGGAAGTCGACCGATTTTTCAGGAGGTGATCAAGTTGGGGTAGTTGAATCGGGTTGACTATATATCACATTTGTTGTATTGTGATAAAAGTTGAGGATTAACTAAAGTCTGAGATTTTATGCTGGTAAAAATTGAAGAGTTCAATCAAACATTTGATAGCTTTCTGACCAAGCAAGTCAATTTTGAAGATAAATTATGTCTGGAAATGAGAAAGAAAAATGGTATTTTTTTTACCAACTCTAGTTTAGTTATTGATTCTGTATTAGAGTGTTTGCCCAACGATCAATCCCTGCTTTCTAAAACAATATTAGAGCCTTCCTGTGGACAAGGTGTTTTTCTGCTAAGGATACTAATGAAAGCATATCTTATTTCTCCAGAAGAGATTGTCATAAAAAATTTTATTGAAACTAATCTTTACTTTGTTGATATCGATCAGTACATGATTGAAAAAAGTCAAGAGAATATTTCTGAACTTTATCAAATTTTGTTTGAAAAACCCTTTGATGGTAAATTTAATTCTTACTGCTTGGATTTTACATTAGTCAAGCCGAATTTAGATTTATTCTCAAATAATTTTGGGGATCTCTATAATTTTTACAATAATTTTGATTATATAATTGGAAATCCACCTTATGTAACACTTTATGGAAGAAGAGACAAGAAAAAAAATGAAAGACAAAGAATATACTACCTAAATCAATATAGTCAGTTTCCATCTGAACTCAAGAATGGGAAAATTAATTATGTAATGCTTTTTATTGAACATGGCATTAATTTTTTAAAACCAACTGGAACCCTATCATTTATTGTTGACCTTTCCTTTTTGGAAACGGCTTATAAATATTGTAGAAAATATATTATTCAAAACTATACTCTGAGAAAATTTGTCTATAATATCAAAGGATTTGAAGGTGTCGCGAGCGGACAAATAATCCTAGAAATTGACAAAACACCTCCAAAACTTAATGAGGTTAAGGTGGTCAATTCGGAAAATAATAGCATTTACTATATTCCTCAATCAAAGTGGAACTCTCCCGATGATGAATTTCAATTTCGGCTCCCAATTTCTTCTGATTTAACTGATATATTAAACAAGATATTTTCTAAAAAAGACCCAACATTGAAAGCTTTATATCCTAGTAAAAATCTGCGGACGTGTGCAATGCTTTTAGATATGGAAGACCTCTTTACTGGAACAAATCCTTTACACTATTCCGACGCAGTAGAATCATATCCGTATTATCGTGGTTCTACTGCTATCAAGCATAAATACTCTAAACCTTATTATGAAAAATACTTCTATTATGACAAATCTCTCCAAGATCAAGTTAATGATAAATTGAAAGAAGAATTAACGGCTCAAGGGATAAAAAACAAAAAACGAATTGGCTTAGGTGAAACTGTCGTCTATGACAATCCTAAAGTTTATATTCGCCAGTCGGCAAAAGAATTAATTGCGACATTCGACCCCAATCCAAGTGCCGCAAATAATAGTTTATATGTATTTAGTCTTCGCGACGGAACAGATGAAAGTATTTTCTTCTTGAAATATTTATGCGGTCTCATAAATTCTAGTATTTACACATTCTTTGCTCAACAACGTAGGATTATTCGTTATAACACAGGAAAGCAGCCACAAATAAAAGTTTCCGATCTATATCAAATTTTTATTCCAAGGGAAAGTAAAATTCAAAATAAGATAGTGATGCTTGTCGATAAAATATATGAAAACCCAGAATTTTGTGATGTATTGAAAGCCGAAATAGATCAACTGCTATTTGATTATTATCAGTTAGATCGTAATCAAATTACACTAATCAAAAAATCTATTTAATTTTTTCAAGGATAGTTTGTTCAGATTGTTTGTTTTTTTCTTTTAGTAGTGATGTGTCTTCAGGGATATTAGCAATTTTTTCTATCGCTTTGTCACGCTGTCTTTCCAAACCTTCTCTATATTTTTCCATTAAAAGATCAATAAATTCATCATCTTGCTCTATAAGTAGGCTCTGCCGACATATTTACTTGAAGTTGATTAGTTGGTGTTCTTCTCACAGTATCGCTTATGTCTTTTAAAAAATACACCTTTGTCAATTCACCATTTTTTTTAACGAACCTTAAACCATTATTATGCTCTTCATAATACACATAAATGTATAGAAGATAAAACCCTCCTGCTTCAATAAATTTAATTATTTTATCGGGTGTACCGATATCAGGATTGCTATCTTGACCAGATAGTTTAAATGCTTTGAAATCAATCCATATTTCTTCACACAGAGACTTTAGTTGAAAAAATGTTCTCGCATCCCAAGGATTTTTGGTTTTTCCTTTTGGTGCAAATTCGGAATTTTTCAGATATTCGTGGTCTTTTGTCTGCTCAACAAAACGTTCTTCTAGCCAGTTGCTTATTTCTGCTCCTGCCCTTGACCTCGCTGATATCGGCAGATGTTGATTGTGACTAAGGATATTGATAATCACCTCCTTGATCTGACTCTTCATTAAGTCTTCTAGCTCCCTAATCTGCATTGAACAACTCCGAACTAAAAAAATCACTAAGCGTATAACTAAGCATTGCACCACATCTGCAGGAGAAACACCTAATCTAGCCACAAATACCGCAGATTTTGTGTTTTGTCAAGCTATAATCAAGAAAATTCGATAATTTTTCCAGTGCCTACGATTTGGGATATAGCATCCTTATATGGTTATGGATTACCACAGTTTTTTCCTTCCATGACTAATAGTTCTGGATCTTATAAACTGACTTCTACCGCCCATGGCACGGTTTAACCGAAACCTAAACCTCCCCCCTCGTCCAAACCCTCAACCTCGCCCAACTCCCCCAACTCCTGCAAACCCAACTCACTGAAACCAACCTCCACCAAACCCTCCAACTCCTCTGCATCGATTCGCGGCAAATTCGATAACCGCGATAACCCCGCCGCCGATATCTATCTGCAACTCGTCAAAAAACCGGGCAACCACTTCTAGATTGCCCCTACCCAAATCCACCGAAGGCATCGCCCCGCACCCTCACGGAACTCAAAATCCATGTAAGAAAGCGGGTTTCTGGGACAATTTTTGCGGCTTACCCAAGATTAAATTAAGAAACCCGGTTTCTCTTCTGGGGATAAACACCCCATCCTCATTTTCTACGAAGATGCGATACCTCAAGGTGTGGGGACACGGCAGTGCCCATTGGTGTCAACTTAAGCGGAAACCCTTGATAGATATGGAGTGTCCCGAT
>JBBITB010000003.1:107600-109522 GCA_037440985.1 Microcoleaceae cyanobacterium bin_387 | reverse complement strand
GTCGCCACCATTGAGAAGGTCTGTACCTGCGGCCCCGTAGAGGGTGTCGTTGCCAGCATCGCCTCCGAGTTGGTCGTCGCCTTCTTGGCCGTAGAGGAGGTCGGCGTTGTCTCCACCTAAGAGGGTGTCGTTATCGAGGTTGCCGTAGAGGATGTCGTTACCGGCATCGCCTTGGAGGAGGTCTTCGCCTTTGCCGCCATAGAGGGTGTCTTGGTCGGTGCCGCCGCTGAGGGTGTCTTGGCCGTCTTGACCTAAGAGGGAGTCGTTGCCGGCATCGCCGTTAAGTTGGTCTTGGCCTTTGCCGCCGTAGAGGGTGTCTTGGCCGTCGTTGCCGTTGAGGATGTCTTCGTTTTCGCCACCGTAGAGTTCGTCTTGGTCGGTGCCACCGCTGAGGGTGTCGTTTCCTTGTTGGCCGAGGAGAGTGTCGTTGCCGGTGTCGCCGTTGAGTTGGTCGTTTCCGAGTTCGCCGTAGAGGGTGTCTTGGCCGTCGTTGCCGTTGAGGATGTCTTCGTTATCACCGCCGTAGAGTTGGTCTTGGTCGGTGCCGCCGCTGAGGGTGTCGTTTCCGAGTTCGCCGTAGAGGGAGTCGTCGTCAGAGTCGCCGTTGAGGATATCATTGCCTTTACCCCCAAAAACTTTATCTTGATCTTTACCACCTGAGATATTATCATCCCCAGTTTGACCATAAATTAAATCATTACCTTGATCTCCTGTAATTTGATCATCGCCTGCATCTCCTTGAATATAGTCATTATCTTCGTTACCGTGAATTTCATCATTGTGATTACCACCAGAAATCTGATCGTTTCCTGTACCACCAAAGATTAAATCTTGATCATCTTGTCCAAAGATCAGATCATCTCCACCATCTCCACTAATAGCATCATTACCTAAACCACCATAAATAATATCACCAAAATCATTATCATTATCTGATAAACTATTGACTTCTCTGAGAAAAGACATATTAACTTCATTAAGAGAAACACTATTAAGACTATTATTTTCTTCGTTTGTGTTTAATCCAGCAATGGAAAAACTTGCTTCTCCAATCCGAACTCCACCATAATAATTTCTGGATGGCTGAGAATTTCTGGATGGCTGAGAATTTCTGGATGGTTGAGAATTTCTGGATGGCTGATTTTCATATCCGACATCATTCCCATTTTGTTCTTCTACTTCATTCTGGTCTTTGACAACTGTTGTCTCTACCCATCCTTTTAACCAATCCCAAACTTGGTTTCCAGAGTCTTCAAAACCACCACGAATTACATCATCGCCTTCACCACCATAAAGATAGTCAGTACCATTTTCTCCATATAAATAATCTCTTTCTGTACCACCAAAAGCAGTGTCATCGCCATCAGCACCATAGAATTTATCACTACCTGAACCACCATCAAAGTAGTCATTACCAGAAAAAGGAACACCATTCCAGCCATCATCATCGTAAGTGTCATTGCCAGAACCACCCCAAGCCTGATCGTTACCAGAACCGCCTTCTAGGTAATCATCACCACCTTCACCGACTAATTTATCATCATCATTTTCTCCATAGAGTTCATCTCGATAATCTCCTTCACCACCAAAAGCAGTGTCATTACCATCAGCACCATAGAATTTATCACTACCTGAACCACCATCAAAGTAGTCATTACCAGAAAAAGGAACACCATTCCAGCCATCATCATCGTAAGTGTCATTGCCAGAACCACCCCAAGCCTGATCGTTACCAGAACCGCCTTCTAGGTAATCATCACCACCTTCACCGACTAATTTATCATCATCATTTTCTCCATAGAGTTCATCTCGATAATCTCCTTCACCACCAAAAGCAGTGTCATTACCACCTGCACCATAGAAATTATCTTCACCTGAACCACCGTCAAAATAGTCATTGCTATTGTCATCTATACTTGCAC
>JBBITB010000003.1:33370-107500 GCA_037440985.1 Microcoleaceae cyanobacterium bin_387 | reverse complement strand
TCTTCACCTGAACCACCGTCAAAATAGTCATTGCTATTGTCATCTATACTTGCACCTCCATTATCATCATAGGTATCATTACCAGAACCTCCAAAAAACTTATCATTACCTGTTCCTCCTTCTCCATAGTCATTGCCCTTGCCTCCCTGAAGTTCATCTGACAGGAAACCGCCCTTTATGGTGTCGTTACCCTCACCACCAACTATGAGATAAGAAGAAATTAAACGAATAACTTCTTTAGTAATAGAAATTGCAGCACTAACATTGGAAAGTTTAGCTTGAACAAAATTCTCAGCTATCCATCCTGCTTCTTTCTCTGGTAGATCAATTATTTTGATTGCATTTTGGATTTTTTCTACTAGCTTTTGTGTAAGAATATTAGCCAAACTAGGCAAATACTCTAAAATATTTGAAATTACATTAAGAACACCGTTTTGATATTGGTAAATATCAAGGTTAGGGTCATCACCAGAAGAACCGTAAATTACTCTTGATTGATCATTTTGACGCTGATAATAAGATAAAAAAGGATCAGAAAAAATTGAATCCACTATTTCTTCTACAAACGGTGCTGTTTTAGTTAGATAGTCTGAGAAACTACTTAATTCATAAGTATCGTTCTTTGATTTAATAATATCAGCGTCAAAATCAGATCTATCATAATTATAAACTGGACTAACTTCACCTTTAAAATCAATTATCACTGGTTTGCCATCTAATCTTAAATTATAGGGATCATATAGAGGCTGTAATACTTTATCGTTAAATAATTTGGCATAAGTATTAGTTGTGTCAAAGTCATAGTTGTCTTGATTTTTATCTGTTATCCGATCAATAGGCTTGATAGTCATACGTTCAATTGTCCTGACACCAGTATCAGAGACATGAAATGTGATGGAATCAAGCTTAAAGCTAGTGCTGCCAAAGAAAAAGGAACGATAAAACCAATCTGCACTGCCAATACCAGTGAAATATTGAGAGACATCTGCATCGTAGTCTTTGTCATTTAAACGCAAAAGGTTCTTTATTTCTGAATCTGTATATGCTTCGTTTTGATTTTCTTTGTTTTTTTTCTCTGGAAATGGATAGTTAAAGAATTGTTGGACAGCAGAAAATAGAGCAGGATAAGCATATTTGCCTCCTCCATTTATCATATAATCATTCATATCATAGCTAATAGAGTCTGTTGTTTCATTGTCATTTCTGATATGTGGATTATAATCAGGGGTTGATGGAGGATTTTTGCCAAATACAAGAAGTGTATTAATTAATGAAGGAGTGATTTTATGGGTAGAAGAGTATTCACCATATTGTTCAACTGGCAATGAATTTCCACTCAGAGTTAAATCAGTAAAATCACTTTTGACATTCAAAATAATAAAATCATTTTCTTGCTTCAAACTCTGAATCTGCCCCTCACTCAAATTAATCCCTTGCACCACATTAGAAAACAACTCCCCTTCATCCCCAGGAGTATCAGAAGTATTAATATGCCAATCCACAGAATGACCAATTTCTTCCAATAAAACACTGGTAATCGCTTGCAGATTATCAGTATATTTATTCAAAAAATCTTGAGAAATATAAATCGTATTATTTGAACCGGCATAAGCAGCATTAGCCCCTTGGAGTTCAGAACCACTGCGAATTTCAATCGGTGGCAAAGATGTAAAATTACTGTTTATCCACTGCTGACGGATTTCTTCTAATTTACTCTCGTCAAAATTAACGCCAAAAATACTTTGAATTTTGGCAAGAAACTCATCACTATTGGCAAATTTATTTAAGGTGCTGTAAACCTGTTGCAGAGAGGTTTCGATTAAAGGGTTGAGTGAGTTATTAGAAGTCAACATGGCTTTTTTTCTCCTATCAATTATGTTACCTGAACAATGTCAATGCAGATATGAAAAAGTTACTCGCCTTTTTTCCGAAGCGATACTATGAGGAAATAATGAACGCGAGAGCCGGGGAGGGCGAAGCATCTCTGTGCGGAGGACAAACCTCTCGCTCCGGGCGCGATCGGGCTAGGGAGCCGCTCCCACTGCCAATTTACGAAAACGTCCGCGACATCAAATTAGACCCCTGAAATTCCCCAGCGCGATCGCGCCTGAAAAACGCTTATCCTTGTCATCAGGCATCTTAAAAAAGAACAAAAAAAACGAGGGATCTCGCCTCCCGAAAAATTAACAAGGCGTGATTCCACCAAAAACTCATAGTGCTAGAGGGACGCGATCCTAGCAGTATCACCCTCGATAAACCTATCCGAAAAATAACTAAATTTTATTTAGTTTGTTCCGATTTTATGACAAAAATTGACATAGATTCTGTCGAGTTTGACTTGGCTCCTGGCTCTTAAATCAAGTCTTTAATATCTCCCGAACTCTGATAATATAGAACCTTAACCGGTTATCTTTATCTGCCATTAAGTCTGATTATGCCTCCGTTTATGTTTTTTGACAAACAGAATCGAACCCCCAAGTTTATTTTTTTCGGGATCTTTTCAGAGCTATAATTCTTTTTGTAGAATAGCAGTAATCTTTAAAGATAGTCAATAGATTTTAAGCAAACCTTTATTAAGAAAGTATGAAGGCTACCGGGGACGGATTTTCGCGAGCAGAGGCGCATTCGGCGCAACCACGGGGGGATTGGGGGCAACCGCGGGGGGATTGCCCCTACAATGAAACAAGTCAATCGCAGGCAGGATGCCCGCGCCACAATAAATAAATAGTTGTTGCGGATGTCTTAATGATTGCCTATCAATATTTTCATAAACGCTTCAATGACTCAAGCCCTCACCCCCCCCTCTATCTCTCGATCGCGCCTTCTTCTGTCTTACGGGGTGAAAAAGCGATCGTGTTCTGGTTTATATCACCTGTAGGGGCGGGTTCACCCATATCTGTGCCACCAAACAGATAGGCTGGAAAACCCGCCCCATCCGCACGTTGAGCGGTTTGGGGCCTGTTTATGTAGGTTATTTGCGCCTAGGAAAGCATCGGGTGAAACAGCCCGGACAAAATCTTGATTTTTCGTGATTTTTTTGAGAAGGAAACAGCGCGATCAAAGGAAGAAAAATTTTATCATTTGTCGATGGGTGGGGGCGGGTTTATTAAGGTTATCTGTGGGTATCAAAGATTTCGGTGAAAGAGCCCCGACAAAACCTTGATTTTTCGTGATTTTTTCCCCAATGAAACGGGGTAGCACGATCACGCTACCCCTAACGCGATCGTCTTTGTAAATTCAATTCTGGATAGATGGCCGCGATGCCCTTGTCGGGGCCATCCCTCCGTGGTTGCCCCAAAACTCCCGCGGGTAGAGGCACAGAGAGATAAGCATTCTGGCTACCCCTACAACCCTATCATCTGTCCCGATATAGTGATAAAATGAGATTTCTGGCAAAAATCGAGCTAATTTTCCAGCAACAATCATTACAGCTTTGGCGACTATGAAATTTATCTGCACACAAAACGATCTCAACACAAATCTATCCCTTGTCAGTCGCGCAGTCCCTTCACGTCCGACTCATCCAGTTTTAGCAAATGTGCTCTTAGTCGCGGATGAAGAAAACCAACGGGTAAGACTTACCGCGTTTGATTTAAGTTTGGGTATTCGTACCAGTTTCGCCGCCCAAGTTTACACCGGAGGCACTTTTACTTTACCCGCGAAATTACTTAATGATATTGTCTCCCGTTTACCCGATGGCGATATTACCATTGATGATAATGCCGGAGACGCGATCGCGACACTTACCTCAAGCTCAGGACGTTATCAAGTACGAGGAATGGGACCGGAAGAATTTCCTGAATTACCCACCATAGAAGGCGGAGAAATTATCAATTTACCACCGGAAGCCTTTTTAGAAGGTTTAAAAGGAACCCTCTTTGCCACCAGTCCCGATGAAACCAAACAAGTGCTCACAGGAGTACATTTAAAATTACAACAAGATACCCTGGAATTTGCCGCAACCGATGGCCACCGTTTAGCCGTTGTCGAAACTTCTAGTCACTCAGAAGAAGAGGAAAACAGTGAAACAAAAGCCCAAGACAATAAGGATTTTGAAGTAACAGTACCCGCGAGAGCGCTACGGGAAGTAGAAAGAATGGTTGCGATCCGTCCCAGTGGAGAAAATCAACCAACACCCTCTTTAACACTGCATTTTGATCAAGGTCAAGTTGTATTTGAATGGGCAGAGCAACGGTTAACAACACGCACTTTAGAAGGGCAATATCCCAATTATCAACAATTAATTCCTCGCTCCTTTGAGCGACAAATTACATTAGATAGAAAAGGATTATTATCCGCAGTTGATCGTATTTCCGTATTTGCTGATCAAAAGAATAATGTCATCAAATCTAGTATTGATAGTGTCAATCAAGAAGTAACATTATCCGTCGACGCGAAGGATGTGGGAAGTGGTCAAGAAAGCCTCCCCGCGCAAGTATCAGGGGATAATATTGATATTGCTTTCAATGTTAAATATTTAACGGAAGGCTTAAAAGCATTAGGAAGTTCTGAAATTTCCCTGCAATTAAATCAGGCAACAGCCCCGGTTATTTTAACACCATTAGGAGCCATGAAAATGATTTATTTAGTAATGCCTGTACAATTGCGAAATTAAGCTTTTCTATAATTATCCCCCTCAAAAATGGGGGATTTGTATTAATGGCAATAAACTAGGAAAATACCAATATTGGTGTTAACTCTTCCCGATAAAAATGATAACAAATTACCTTTCTCGCTTTGTGTCTTTGTCGTTCATTTTCTCAACCAAAACCGATGCGATAGATGAGTTTTCTTAATTCATCTAACCTGATTCCCATGATTAATGCTATCGTTATTTTCAATAAAAATGAGACGTGTTAAATCTAGCAAACTATTAGTGTGACTGTTTTTCATTTCTCAATATAAGTTGAAATGATTATATTACTTGAGAGGAATTCCTTAGAATCTTACTGCCTTAGAGCCTTAGTAGTGTCTAGTTATTTCAAATAAAAATGATACAGTTTAAATATAGGAAACTACTATTTTGACAGTTTTTTAGTTTCTCAATCCTAGTTGAAATAACTAGAACTAGAAGTCCAGGGATGATTCAATCCCTCAATTGTAGCTAGTTAGTCAGCAGAATAAACGTTTTTGGCTCCCTATTAGTACAATCAATTTGTTCGCATATCTTTCTACTGCTTTAGGTTTTTATTCTGGACAAGAATAACAAACAATCGCCCTTCACAAAAAAGAGCGATCGCCCTTGAGAAAATAATCCACAATGCTTTCAAAACCTCCCCAATTAGCATTAATTAATATGCTAAAGTTTCCAAAGTCTCGCGTAGATAACGACGTACAGAGAAATCTAAACTCATCTCTTCGGACTTATCTTGTTGAAAGTCGAGCTCTAACTTCCAGCGTTGAAAACCAGAACTAGACGCGATCGCGTCCCTCAAACTTGCCCAAATTTCCGCGTCATCTTCTAATGCGGGTGCTGGTGCAGAATTAGCCATAGTATCATACCTCTGAGATAATCTCACTTATACCATAACTTAACTTAACATTACTTCCCCACAGAAGTTGTATCATCTGTATCAGAAGAAGATGACATCGTGGGGGAAGAGAGAGGGGAAACCGCGATATCCGAGACAGAGGGTAAAATTTTACTAACTTGTAACCCAAAAACCGTAAAATCTGGACGAACTTTCTCCACAGGATAAGGCTCAGTACCTTGAAATGTAGCATTAGCAGTGAATAACACCCCTAAAACACTCATAGGTACTTGAGTAAATAAATTAGCCCCCAAAAACCCTAACCCCGCCAACAATAACCCTAATATGCGCCATTGTGGGGGAAACGGTGCGACTTCCGATGCTAAGGGAGAAATACGGTAAATTTGCCATAAAATTACCCCTAATAAAACAGGGACGATCAACGTCAATCCTCTATTAATCGGTTTCTTAAAGCAAGTGAGGAGACGTAATTGGACGGGCGTTAATTTTTCCGGTCGGATCGCGACCACTAAAACGCTAAATATATAGAAAGGGCGAAACCACTGCATCAAAAAAATCGGGACAATACCAAGAGTCCCCACCGAGCCCACTTCCAACCACAAGGGCAGAAAAGGAGAACCAACCGCGAATCCTAACAAGCATAGTCCCAAAAATAAAGGAACCGCGGCGAAACCTGCCGCGTGGAACCATAAATAAGGATCAGACCAAAATAAGCGCATAATTTAGGGAAGAAGGAAGAAGGAAGAAAGAAGAAGGAAGAGGGGGAGGAGAGGGAGGAGAGGGAAAAAGGAAGAAATAATGAACCACTTTAGCCTCTAGCCACAAAGGAAGAAGAAAACTTCCCCATCTCCCCCATCTCCCCCATCTCCCCAGTCCCCAGTCACCAGTCACCAGTCCCCAATGCCGAGTCACCTAACTAGAAAGGGTGCGACGTTTTGTTACCATGCGATAGGCTTCAATAATATCCCCTTCACGCCAGTCGCTGAAATTGTCAAGCATAATACCGCACTCATAGCCAGCATTAACTTCCTTGACATCATCCTTCATCCGCTTCAATGAATCGAGGACACCTTCATAAACCACCTGATTACCGCGACGGATACGCACTTTACAATTCCGTATCGCCTTACCAGAGAGGATATAACATCCCGCGACACTAGATTTGCCCACAGGGAAGATGGCACGCACTTCCACTTGGCCCAAGGGTTCTTCCACTAACTCCGGTTCCAGTAATCCTTCCATTGCGCCTTGGACATCATCTAGTAATTTATAAATGATGTTGTATTCCCGTACATCCACACCCAATTGATCCGCGGCTTGACGGGCTCCACTGGCGAAGGTGGTATTAAATCCCAGAATTACCGCGTTACTGGCGGCGGCTAAATCAATGTCAGTTTCCGTCACTTCTCCAGGGGCGGCTAAGAGTAGTCGTAATTGCACTTCTTTTTGTGGTAATTGACGCAACGCGCCCACAATAGCTTCTACTGAACCTTGAACATCTCCCTTGAGGATCAAATTCAGTTCCTTGAGTTCGCCTTCTTTCGCTTGTTGCGAGAAACCACTTAAGCTGATACGACCTTGTAATAAGCGCGCTGCTCTTGCTTGTTGGGCTCGATTATCCGCGATCGCGCTGGCTTCTTTTTCATTAGAGAAGACATCAAACTCGTCTCCGGCTTTGGGGACTTCCCGTAGGCCGAGAACTTCCACCGCGAAGGAAGGTGTCGCGTCATCGACTCGATCGCCGTGATCATCTATCATGGCGCGTACCTTACCCAAAGCAGAACCCGCGACGACGATATCACCCACTCGCAGAGTACCATTCTGCACTAATAAAGTTGCCACTGGACCCCTGGCCTTATCTAAGTGGGCTTCAATTACAGTACCTTTAGCAGCGCGATCGGGATTCGCGTAGAGGTCTTCTACTTCTGCCACTAGACAGATCATTTCTAATAGAGTATCGAGGTTTTCACCCTTCATGGCACTCACTGGAACCATGATCGTATCACCGCCCCATTCTTCCGCGACCAAACCATATTCAGTTAATTCTTGTTTGACGCGATCGGGTTGAGCCCCTTCCTTATCAATTTTATTAATCGCGATGACAATAGGTACTTGAGCTGCCTTCGCGTGACTAATCGCCTCAATGGTTTGGGGTTGGACTCCATCATCCGCCGCGACCACTAAAATCGCGACATCCGTTACCCTTGCGCCACGGGCACGCATCGCGGTAAAAGCTTCGTGGCCTGGTGTATCCAAGAAGACGACTTGTTGTATTTTGCCTTCATGTTCCACATCAACATGGTAAGCACCAATATGCTGCGTGATCCCACCCGCTTCCCCTTGGGCCACCTTCGTTTTCCGAATAGAGTCAAGGAGTGTCGTTTTACCATGATCGACGTGACCCATAATTGTCACTACCGGAGGACGACGTTGCAGTTTTTCCATATCTGCCTCGTCCAACATTTCAATGACTTTACGAGCTTCAGCTTCCTTCTCTTGAGTAACGACTTCTACTTCCAGTTCATGCGCGACCATTGTGATAATACTGGGGTCAAGGGTTTGGGTAATATTGACCGCGATCCCTTTGCCAAAGAGACGTTTAATGATTTCCGTTTCCGAAACCATTAATACATCCGCCAGTTCTTGAACAGTCATAGAACCAGATAATAATAAGCGAGTCGGACGTTCCGGTTGTGTTTCCGTACTGGAACGACGGGTGCGTTGATTGCTTTGACTGCTTGACTGACCATGCTGAGTGGGTTTCTTCGCTTTTGCCTGAATCGAGACCGTTTGAGGCGAGGATGGTCTGCTCATCGCAGCTTTGGGCTTCGCGGGACGGGCAAGGGATAAACTCACCACCATCGGAGCCGCGATGTCTAAAACCTCTTCGAGATCCTCATCATCTTCATCCACTGTGGGTTTCACACGACGAGCTTTGACCTTTGTCCCAGCCTTGGCCTTATTCGGGAAATCACCACCTTCTTCGTCATCCTCTTCCCACACAGGTCCCTTCTTCGTGGGTCGGGGGAGAGTTGGGCGCTGAAGTAGGGAAATTTCCGGGGCTTCAACTTCCAGCTCATCCCCTTCTTCTTCTAATTCCGAATCGACATCTGTTGAGGAAATACTCTTAGGGGGAACCTGGACACCCACGGGACGTTGTTTTCTCACACCCGGTGGAGCCGATCGCGGAGCATCAAGAGATTTACCCGCTCCTGAGCCATCTCGACGGGAGGGTTTATTATCAGGATCTATAGTTCTGGGCTGATCCTTGGGAGGTCGATTGGGTTTTTGCTTGGAAAATTCTTTAACTGGTTGTTCTGAAGTCCCCGCGTCCGATTTGGCTCCTTTGAGCACGGGTTTATTAGGAGCCGATGAGGATGGCTGAGGACGACTCGGAGGTGATGCCAGAGGTTTTGTCGGCGGCGGTGTTGGTTTCGCAGCCTTTGGAGCATTACCACCCGATTTAGGGGGTCGGACGCGAGAAACCGGGGCAGGGGAGGCTACGGCAGCCGTGGCAGGGACGTTGGTTGCCTCTGGGATATCCGTATCGAGGGGACTCCGCGGCATGGGGATTTCGGTCTCTTGGGGTTGAGTCGTTGGCTCCGTCTCATGATTGGATACCCGGTCAGTAACACTCTCCGAAGATGCGGATGAGGGATTATTAGGCTTTGAGAGGACAGGTCGATTGAGCATCGGCTTTGCTGGGGGCTGATTCTGTTGAGTCACAGGCGATTTAGGGGGGGTCGCGATAGGAGGTGGCATGAGTGTTGTGTTCGTGTCATTTCCCGAATGCTTGCCATTGCTACCAGGACGCACCTGGGGTCTGCGAATTTCTAAAATTTCTTGTTTTTTCGGTTCATTAGGTGCATGGCTGCTATCTTTCCCCAGAATCCCTCCGCGATCAGACGCGGAAGTTTTTCCCGAAGAAGGGTTGCGGTCAATGTATTTTTCGGCTGTTTTGCGAATGCGTTCAGCCTCGGATTCTGTAATGGTACTGCTGTGGCTCTTCACTGATATGTTGAGCCTTTCGCAAACTGCCAAGATGTCTTTATTATCCAAATTTAGTTCCCGTGATAACTCGTAAATTCTAACTTTGCCGTTGTTCATCCACTCTGCCCTCTTCTCAACCAGCTTGTTTTTTGGTTTATGGTTTTATTAACAACATTCCATGAGATTGGTCTCAAGTTGTCTCAGGGTTAGGGGCGATACGCGCTACGCACAGGCTACGCGAACACGCTCTATCAATCTTTATCTGGTCATCTGTTACGATGATGGAAAAAGTATTGATATCTGCCTTTTCTTGATTGGCGATGACTTAGGACTGATGAAGAAGTGTCAATCGCACCTCTTTTTCCTGATTGCCAATCATTTTAAGTACCTCGCCCTTCTCTAATCTGACACAAATCCTTCAAGACTGGTGGATAACCGCCTGGGTAGAGAACTCTCTGAGTCACTTGGGCTGTGACTTTTTTGTTCATTGAGGAGTGTTAATATCTCCCACAGGGATATTATCACAAGAAACAACGAGAGTCTTTGAGGGAGATGTGGCTAAACGTTGCCAAAGTGTTTTGTACAGGTTTTGAGGTACAGATACTCTCAGCGCGCGCTCAAGTCGATTTTTCTTTTGCGCGGCTTTCAAGCAATCAGCTTCAGGACAAAGATAGGCAGAACGACCCATGCCCTGATCTAATTGTACCTGATTCGTGGGATAGACCCTCACGATTCGCCAAAATGCTTCTTTTGGCTCGAATTTCCGACAGCTAATACACCGACGGTAGTTCTTCATTTTCTGCAAGGTGGAGATTGGGGATTGGGGATTGGGGATTGGGAATTGGGAATTGGGAATTGGGGATTAGTTTTAGGTTTTAGGTTTTAGGTTTTAGGTGCTAGGTGAAAACCCCTCTCCCTCTCCCCCGTATCCCCCGTATCCCCGGTCTCCCCTATCTGCCTAGTCCTCTTTAACCTTTAACCTTTGACCTTATTTGAGTGTGATATCAAGTAGGCTTGTTTCTTTATCCTAACCTGTGGAAGCGGATTTTCTTTACCTACTTGTATTTTTTTCCCTAATCTTCGCGTATTTCGGGGAATGCCAAATCAGCATCTTCTTCGTATTCTGCGATTAAGGGTTGCTGACTCATCTCTTCTCTGATTTTACGATCTTCGGCGATTGGATCGTATTTAGCAATGTCTTTAATATCTATTTTCCAACCTGTTAAACGGGCGGCTAATCGTACATTTTGCCCTTCTTTTCCAATGGCTAAACTCAGTTGATCTTCCCCAACCAGGATATGAGCCCGTCGTGCTTCTGGTGCAATTAAACGCACTTCATCGACTTTCGCGGGACTCAGTGCATTGGCGATATAGGTCGCGGGATCAGGAGACCACCGGATTACGTCGATTTTTTCGCCCCGCAGTTCGTTGACTACTACTTGAATGCGAGAGCCTCTCGCACCAATACACGCGCCTACTGGATCAACGTCGCGATCAAGGGTATCGACCGCGATTTTAGTCCGTGGCCCAACGTGGCGAGTAGGAGGATTGGCTTCTCGTGCTACGGCAACAATTCGCACGATTCCATCTTCGATTTCGGGGACTTCGTTGGCAAATAAGTAAACGACTAACCCCGCGTCGGCTCTGGATACCAGCAGTTGAGGTCCGCGTGTGGAACCTTCTCCGACTTTTTTGAGATATACCTTGAATGTTGCATTGGCTCGATAGGTATCATTGGGGAGTTGTTCCCGTTTGGGTAATTCGGCTTCGACTTCTGGCTGCCCAAAACTGCTATTTACGGCTAAAATCACCGATTGCCGTTCAAAGCGTAGGATTCTTCCCTGTAATACAGTTTCTTCTAAGTCTTTAAATTCGTCTTGGATCATTTTGCGCTGTTGATCGCGCAGTTTTTGGGCCAGGACTTGTTTGGTTTGTATCGCGGCCATACGTCCAAATTCCCGTTGATCGGGGGTGACATCTTGGAGTACATCTCCGCCGAGTTGGGCTTCTGCCGCGACTTCTCGGACTTCGAGCAGGCCGATTTGATGATCCTGATTAGAGACATCATCTACGATGGTTTTTGTCGCGAGTACACGAAATCCTTCTTCTTCGATGTCGAGTTCGACTTCAAAGTTTTCAAAGTAGTCCTCTCCGAAGTGATCGAGATTTTGGGCCCGTCGGTAGCGTTCATATCCTTTGAGTAAGGCTTCTCGTAACGCGGTTTGTACGGCTTGTTTCGGTAAGTTACGCTCTTTGCTAATACCTTCAATCATTTCTTTGAGTCCGGGTAACGGAACCATTGCCATGTTTTTTCTCCTTATTTTGCTTTGTGATAATTGATTGAGAATGGGGATTGGGGATTAGGGATTAGGGATTGAGTATTAGGGATTGGGTATTAGGGATTGGGTATTAGGTATTGGGTATTAGGTATTGGGTATTAGGGATTGGTGATTGGGGACAGGGGGAAGAGGGCCAGATGGAAAGATAGGGAGATGGGGAAGTTTTCTTCTTCCTTGGTGACTAGAGGCGAAAGTGGTTTATTATTTCTTCCTCCTCCTCTGCCTCCCCTTCCTCCCCCTCTTCCTTCTTCCTTCTTCCTCCCCCTCTTCCTTCTTCCTTCTTCCTTCTTCCCTCTTCCCTCTTCCTTCTCTTTAGTAGACCTCTTGCGAAACTAGCTGAAACGCTCATAATTCCGTGCAGAAGAATCAGGGTTTGAATGAATTTCGCAAGAAGTCTAGTCTTCTTCGGTGATGAGGACTTGGGAAATGAGAGAACGAGGAATGGTTATTTTGCGTCCTTTTTGGTTGAGATAGACGTTAGTTTCATCGCGCCCAATGAGGTGTCCTGTCCATTCTTTATGACTGTTGAAGGGTTCTGTAGTTGTGATTATGATGGGAAACCCTTTAAAAGAGATAAATTCGCGATCGCTTTCTAATAACCTGGAAATACCAGGACTTGAAATTTCTAATACAAAAGCATCAGGAATTAAATTAGTAGCATCTAACTGTTCTTCTAGGGCGTGGCTCATCCGCTCGCAGTCATCTAAACCCGTATCTTGTTTTTGGTTACGAATATCTACTCGCAAGATCGGGGGATGTTGGTTGGTATGAAACACTGCACCCACTACTTCTAAACCCAGTTTTTCAGCAACGGGGGTGGCTAAGTCTATGATTTTCGGTATTAGGGGATGAGTCATATCAAATTGGGGCATGGGGCATGGGACTGGGAAATATACAATGCAAAATGCTAAAGTCAAATACCTGAGTCATCCTCGGAGACTTGTGGTTTCTTTTTTTCTTTTTTGGCTTGCATTTTCTCCTCCCCAATAAAAAAAGTGGGCGTTACCCACTCCTAGGTGAAACAATGTTTTCCAAGAAGTTGAAGCTTGTCCTCTCAGACAGGCATCAGATTCCAGTTTAGCTTATGGGAGGACGATGTGACGCGTCGGGGATGCCAAGTTGACGTAATTCTTGGCTTTGTGCGAGGATCTTTTCCACATCTTCCTCTTTACTTTTCTGAATGTAATTAATTTTCATTTCTTCGATAAAGTCGCAAAGGAGAAGTTGAATTTCTTGCGTTGTCTGTTTTTGTTGTAATTCTTTTCCTAGTATTTCTCCGAAATGTTGTACCAGTTGGTTTGATAATTGGGTTCCAACGGGATCATTCATCGCGTTTTGTATGGTTTCATAGGCATTTTGGGGGCCTTCGGATGCTAATTTGGATAATTCTTGAATCAGTTGTTGGATGATTTGATGGGAAAAGTCTTCTAAACCCGGAATTTGCTGAAGGTTTTTATATAATGATGATTGTTTGAGATTGCTTTCTAAACTATGTCGCAATAGGGCTTCGATATCCGGTTGCAATTGTGGTAATACTTTATACACTGTGATTTGTACTAGACGAGTTGCGATCGCGTCTATTTCATTAACTCCATTAAGATCAATGTAACGTCGTTGTTGATTAGAGAATATTTGCTTAATGGTTTCGGGATCTTTAATCATTTCCTGCATTTGATTAAAAATTTGCAAGATCACAACTTCGGTTAATTCTTGGGCGAGACTTGCGACGAAAAAACGATTTATTTGTTTGCGTATTGGTTCTAAATCTGGCATTTTAGCCTGATCTATTCTGGCTATTACACTAATAAGTCTTAACTCTTGCCAGAAGGGGATGAGCAGAAACCAATCATACCAACGCCACAGCATAGCCAAAGACCAACTTATACCCTGATTTCGACGACTAATGATAAATGTACGCGCGAAAAACTCCACGGCAAAAATACCAATAAAAATTAAGTCTATGCGCCAAAATTTATTGACAAATTCACCACTTAATGATAGCTGACGAAAATAATTTAACTCGATTAAAGAACTAATATTTTTCTGAAACCAGTTCATTTCTGATTTCCAATTATTATCATTTAAGTGTTCCAAACTCCAAAAATATCGAAAGGCTTTTTTGGCGGATTTATCAGGATTAGGATATTGTTGCACCATGCGGTATTTTATTTTTTCCAGAATTCCCGTTTTATTGGCTAATGCAAAGGGATTTTGAGTGATCATTTCCGCACTTAAATCTTGCTGTTTTTGCAGTAAGATTTTCACTTCGGGTGAAGCGAGTCCTGTTCTCGTAATTTGTGTTTTAATCGCGCCTACTGCATCTAAATATCTTTGAGTTTCTCGATGGGGTTCTATGCCTTTAATGGGGTCATATATTTGGGTGAGACTAGGTAAGTATTGAAAGTATAAATCTCGTCCGGGTATATAACTTAAATCGAAGAGGACAAATCCGAAATCGATCATTGCGATCAGTGCCATTACTCTCTCAAATAATAGGGACAATTTACGCGATCGCGTGGTTTTTGATGTAGATTTCTGAGGTGATGGCATGAGAAGGGGAGTCATAATAATTTTAGATATGAGGTTTGAAGTTTGAGATAAATTAACTCTTAACTGACGGGTGCTGTTACCCAAATAGGGAAACCCGCGACGATTGGACTCCATCCGGGTGAAACTTTACCCTTCATCCTTAATGAGATTCCCGCGAACTATGCCAATAACTGGGGCAGTCTCGATGTAGATTAATCCGGCAGCAATTGTACTTAGAATCATAAATGCCGTCCTAAATTAGCATAAGCAATATAGCCTATTTTTTTTAAAGCAACCACTTTATATGCTACAATGACGTGGCAGGCTGCACTCAAGAACGTCCGATCTTGATTGAGAGGCAATGAGTTGGGACAGCACGATCACCTATTTTTTCAAACGCAACCAGTTGATAAAACCCAACCCAGAAAACCTACCTCGACCCGGTGTTGTAATTTTGCCATAAATAGTGATCTGGATGAATCAGATTTGAACCAAGCAATTTTTCATTTATTGATCTTAGGAGCTTTCAATGGACGAAATTAACAAAATTCTCGCATCAATGGGCATTTCCTCAGAGGAAATTAACAAACAACTAGCTTCTGTGGGGCTTTCCTCAGAAGAAATTAACAAAAAACTCACATCAATGGGGATCTGCTCCGAGGAAATTAACAAGAAACTCATTTCTATGGGAGTCTCCCTGGACGAAGTAGCCAAAAAAATTGCCTCTTTGGGACTACCCGGGGTCATTCTCGTCGTCGCACTGGCCATATCAGGAGGAAACTCCTACGCCGTCATGTTGGCTTTTGCAACATTAGGAGGGCCTTTTGGTATTGTAGGAGGATTAGGATTGTTAGGGCTGACAACTATCGTGGGAGAAGCCTTAACGGGCTATGGGATTGAAGCGGTTCTTATTGCCGTTTATAAGGAGCGTCGCCAAACACAAACTCAGGAAATTTTGCTCAAAGAAGTTGAATCCTTACCTATTACAGAAGCACTAAAACTCAAACTTAAACATCAATTAGAAGTTGAGATTGTTTCTGAGGATATCGGTTCTCCGAGGACAATTGAAATAGTCGAAGAATAATTTAAAGTCTATCTTCGTCAAGTTAAGAACCTACAAAGCCCGATTAAATTGACGAAGGTGATATTACTTTCTCTCTCGTCCACAATTAAGGAAAAATTTTATGTATGAGCAAGAATCCGTCCTTACACTTAATGGGATAGATGATCGCATAGAGTTATCCAAAGGTTTTCCCGATCTTGACAAAGCTATCACTATTGAATTTTGGGCGAAGGGAGAAAACAGTCTCGCCGAAGAAACCACTATCCTTGAGGCTTATAATGCACAAAATACTCGTGTCTTACAAATTAGTCTGCCTTGGGGCTCTCAGACAGATACTTGTATTGTGTGGGATGCGGGAAATCAGGATGGTTTTGATCGCATAGACAAAAAAGTAAAAATCAGAGAATATAATGTCTGGACTCATTGGGCTTTTGTGAAAAATGCCGCGAGAGGCCGTATGTATATTTATCGTAATGGGCTTCTTTGGCATCGAGGCAATGGGCATAATAGAATAATAACTGGAATTGAAAAACTGGTTATTGGTTCTTCTGTCAATGCTTCTCACTATTGGAAAGGTTCCCTTGCAGAATTTTACGTTTGGAGTAAAGCTCGTACCCAAGCAGAAATTCAACAAGATATGAATCAGCGTCGGGTTGGTGATGAACCCGGATTGTCTGCTTATTTGCCTCTCAATGGCGATGCTCATGATAAAACCAGCTACGCGAATCATGGCATAATTTATGGTACTAGCTGGAAACTAGAGAAACTTCCGGCTAAAGTTGAAGGAACCTTTAAGTCTAATACTAAACCGAAAAAACGGACTCAATCTCGGACAAAATTTTCCCAATTCTCGAAACATGAAACTCTCGACTCGAAGTTAGAATCCCTCCTCGCAATTATTATTGATGAACCCTCATCGGAGTCAGAAAGCGCAGAACCAATTTCGGAATCGACTCAACCAATAATTATTGAAAATAAGTCTAATTCGGAAATTATAGAACCTAGTCAATTAGGTTCTGTTATTAAGAAAAAAAGATTAGTTGTTTGCTGTGATGGTACTTGGCATCAATTGGGAATTTCATCTCCTACTAATGTCCTGAAATTGGCACGTTCCATTAAATATCATGCCGATGATCAAACGCCGCAAATAGTCTCTTATTTATCAGGCGGTTGTACAGCAGAAGACGATGATTTAATCGAACGTTTAGGCGGTGGTGTTTTGGGCTGGTTAATTGACCGAGTTATTCAAGATGCTTATCGCTTTTTATGTCTAAATTATGACATTGATGCTCAAGATGAAATTTTCTTAGTTGGCTTTAGTCGCGGAGCCTATACGGTTCGTTGTTTGGCGGGGATGATTTATAAGTGTGGTTTATTAAAACCTTCCAAGATACACGAAATTCCTCAAGCTTATCATCTTTATCGAGATCCTAAAATTAGCCCAAATTCTCGAAAAGCTCAAATTTTTCGCGAAGATAATTCCCAAAAAATAGATACCGAAAAAGACTATCTACAGTATCGTGTCCCCATCAAAATGTTAGGATGTTGGGATACGGTGGGAGCATTGGGTATTCCTGACTTAATTCCTTGGCTACCAATTACTAAACTATGGAATCAGAAGTATCAATTTTTTGATACTACACTGAGTCCGATTGTGGAAAATGCTTTTCATGCGGTTGCCATTGATGAGAAACGCAAAATTTTTCCTTCGGCTCCTATGGAAAAAAATGAGAAAAATCCTGATCAAGTTGTCAAAGAAGTATTGTTTGTCGGTGAACATAGCTGTATTGGTGGGGGAATCAAACAATATCAAGGGTTATCGGATTATCCTTTACAATGGATGCTCCATCAAGCCCAAAAATTGGGATTGGAGTTTTATTCCCCTGAAAATGATAGTGAGGCACTTGAGATTAACCCCGATGCTACTACTAAATTTGATAATAGTGTGACGGGGGTTTATGCTTTTGGTGGCGAGCAATCGCGATCGCTCAAATCTTCAACCGTTATTGTTCATCATAGTGTTGTCAAACGACTTAAAGCTTGTCCCGATTATCGGCCCCCTACTCTCAATCCTGTACTCGATAATTTGCTACAATCTGAGTGCTGAGGAGAGCGAAAGTAGGAAAGTTTCATGAGTTTTGATTCTCTTGAGTAATCTTTAAACCTATCGTGTAAGGATTTTAGGTGATTTTTATGGATCTTGACAAAATTGTTAAAAAAATTGTCAGTTTGTATGTAAGTTCTGCTGTCTTAGGGGCTATTGTTTTTATCTTAACTTTGGGGGAGCCATTTGTTATGTTAGGAACGATCGGAATGCTAGGTCTAATCACGCTTTTAGGAGATGCTGTAGCAGAATATGGAATTGAAGCTGTGCTCAATGCTTTCTATGCAGAACGTAGCAAAAAAGAATCCGTGCAGTCTCTTCTGGAAGAAATAGAATTTTTACCCATTACAGGGGAGCTAAAATTAAAAGTTAAAAATCAACTAAGTTTAATAGAATGTAAAAGTAATCAGGAGGCTCCGTTGGAGTCTCCCAGAGCCGTTGAAATAGAGGAATAATTCATGGGAAGCCAGAAAGACTATAGTTCCTTTCTTTTCGGGAATAAATTATAAAATTTTTCCCATTGAGATAGAAGCAAGGGGGTTGTAACAGTTTGTTAAAAATCGTTGAAATAGTTGAAGTTGAAGAATAAATGCCGCGACGTAGCTCACCCTATAGAGCGATGGGGATTCTTTCTTTTCTGATGACTGAAAGGCTATTGCCAGAATTCTATTTTGCTAGGAAAAAGCACCGCAATTCAGTCTGGCTTCGGCTTGACAAATTGCGGTTGTAAATATTTGTATTTGATCTCATTAACAATCTTCGGAATCAGAAGGCCACTTCCAAGTAAAGGGGGTCGGAATTTCTGGTTGTGGGGGTTCTTCACCTTCCACCAAGAAACGAGCGAAGAAGGGAATGACTTGACTGTCCAATGCTTTTTTCTGAGACATGGTAAGTTTTCTTAATATTTAAGTAGGAAGGGAGCCGAGTTTACTTATTAAATAACTGCTACTCCCTTATTTGTCGATGAAGATTGCTCTTCTAATTATTAATATTCTTCCCAGTCAGAAGGATACTTCAGGGTTAGGGGAAGCTCATAATCTCGATTCTTAGACTGTGCGGCTTGTTCTTCTAAAAAACGAGCGAAGAAGGGAACAGCTTGAGGTGCTGAGGTCTTAACTTCTTTAGACATAAGTTATGTTCCTTACAGAATAATGAACTGTAGACAATATACCACTAACGCAGAAACTCTGTCAAGGTATTTTCAGAAAAAAATTAGTTAATTTTTGTTAAGAATAAGGGTTCTAAACAACTTAATTTTGAAGTCCTTCGACGGTAGTTAGTAATCCCTCTTGAATTAAGCGACGAGCCAAGGATAATTTGCCATGATCGCGGATATGTAAAGCCTTAATGGGTTATTCAGATTGTACAATCAATCGCAGTGCTAACTCTGATCTATTTGATTCCATGACGCGGTTCCCTCCAAATCTAATTATGGGGTTGAGCCTTCTGGCAAAATCACAGTTATCTTTTGATATGACCTAATTTCCTGACCAAGTTCAAAGAACAATAGGGACAGATGCGGCTAATTTTTACCGGTGAGTAGAATTTCACCGATCGCGTCGGAAATAGGGAAATGGGGAGCAAACAATTCCAACCAGAAAAACTCGCCAACGGGATTAATTTCAAGGAAAATATGACGACCATCTGGAGTAACAATTATATCGATCGCGCCATAATTCAACCCAAAATAGTGCATCAATTTCAGCAGTTTTTTCTCGATCTCTTCGGGTAAATCGTAGGCTTGCCATTTTTCATGTAAAGCCCTTCCTTCCTTTCGCCAATCATAGGTAGATCCCTCTAATTCCTGGGAATTAACCGCGGCAGTAAATATCTTTTGTCCGACAATCGTTGTGCGTAATTCCAGAGCTTTAGGTATATTTTCTTGAAAAGTCATAGGACAAAATTGCAGTCCTTCGAGATGTTCCAGATCATCCTCACTAACCGGACTGGTAAAAACAACCATTTCTTCTCCCCCTTCACCATAGATGGCAAATTGAGACAACATTTTAGTAACAATCCCTTGTGCTTTACACTCCTGGGCAAATTGTTTTACTGCCTCTGGATTGTTGGAAGTCAAAGTACGCGGAGTTTGCAAACCAATTTCTCGTGCCACTTGCAACTGTAGTTGCTTATTATTGGTTCGATCAACTTTGGACATCCGATCAAAATGAAAACCCGGAAGACTCGCGATCATCCCTCTCACTGTCGATCGACATTCCTTAAGAGCAGCTTCTCTAAATTGCTTATCCATACTGTTAGGAATTTTGAACCCGTACCGCATACGCCGATACCAAACAGAGGATACTTCTCTTAAGTCTAACTGCTCTTCTCCATCGGTAATAATTCCCCCCTCTGAATCCCCCGAATAAAGATCGAGTTTCACTTCCGTCGGAAAGCGATCAGTATCAAAGCGAAAGGCTTTTCCTCCCCTTGCTTCAATCGCTTTCATCACTAGGGGAATACTTTCGTTATCTTGGCTAAAGGTGAGGATTAAAACGGTCATCAAATCTCCTTAATGGTTGTTCTTATTACCGATTGGACTTCCCTAACTCTTCTTTGCTAAGGGGAAATCTTAGGATTTAAAATACCCCTTCATTAGGGGGATTGGGTGGGTATTCTAAGCAGGGAAAATGAGAGCATCCGCGATCATCAATAAATAGCAAAATATAAATTTCCCTCCAACATCCCCCACTCATCTATAGGCTTAATATCTAAAACAGGAGGGAGCAGCTTTTCGTTATTAAATAACCGCTACTCCCTACAATTGTCAATAAAGATTGCTCTTATCTATTTACAAGTCTTCCCAATCGGAAGGATACTTACGTGTTGCAGCAGGAGCCTTAGAACTATTGGACTCTGTGGCTTGTTCTTCCAAGAAACGAGCAAAGAAGGGGACCGCTTGGGGAGCCGTAGCTTTAACGTTTTTAGACATGAGCAACTTCCTTTGGAAATAAACTGTTAACAGTCTAGCCTTACGGGAAAATATTTGTCAAGATTCCCCTTGTTAACTTTTGTTAATAAAGTATTCTTACTTACTATGATAGTTTCTCCGTTCTAAGTAAAGAAGGATCTGCTCTCTCGGTATAAATAGCAACAATTAAGGGAGTAGCGTTTTGTTATTAAATAACAGCTACTCCCTACAATTGTCGTCGATGAAGATTACTCTTATCTATTTAATATTCTTCCCAATCGGAAGGCCACTTCTTAGTCTCCGCCCAAGGAGTATTAGAACTATTAGACTCTGCCGCTTGTTCTTCTAAGAAGCGAGCAAAGAAGGGGACGGCTTTAGGTGCTGTAGCTTTAACGTTTTTAGACATAAGCAACTTCCTTGGGAAATAAACTGTTAACAGTCTAGCCTTAAGGGAAAATATTTGTCAAGATTCCCCTTGTTAACTTTTGTTAATAAAGGTATTATTACTTACTATCATAGTTTCTCCGTTCTCAATCAAGAAGGAGTTGCTCTCTCGGTATAAATAGCAACAATGAAGGGAGCAGCTTTTCGTTATTAAATAACTGCTACTCCCTACAATTGTCGATGAAGATTACTCTTATCTATTTAATATTCTTCCCAATCGGAAGGCCACTTCTTAGTCTCCGCCCAAGGAGTATTAGAACTATTAGACTCTGCCGCTTGTTCTTCTAAGAAGCGAGCAAAGAAGGGGACGGCTTTAGGTGCTGTAGCTTTAACGTTTTTAGACATAAGCAACTTCCTTGGGAAATAAACTGTTAACAGTCTAGCCTTAAGGGAAAATATTTGTCAAGATTCCCCTTGTTAACTTTTGTTAATAAAGGTATTATTACTTACTATCATAGTTTCTCCGTTCTCAATCAAGAAGGAGTTGCTCTCTCGGTATAAATAGCAACAATGAAGGGAGCAGCTTTTCGTTATTAAATAACTGCTACTCCCTACAATTGTCGATGAAGATTTCTCTTATCTATTTAATATTCTTCCCAATCGGAAGGATACTTCTTAGTGGTCGCCCAAGGAGTATTAGAACTATTAGACTTTGCGGCTTGTTCTTCCAAGAAACGAGCAAAGAAGGGGACGGCTTGGGGAGCCGTAGCTTTAACGTTTTTAGACATGAGCAACTTCCTTTGGAAATGAACTGTTTGCAGTGTAGCTTTAGGGAAAAATATCTGTCAATATTCCCCTTGTTAACTTTTATTAAGAAAGGTATTATTACTCACTAAGATAATTCATGATTTGTTTGAAGATTTAAAGTCCCCTTTAATCAGGGCTGGGCTGTTTCAGTCTTCTATAACCCGTCAGGGACTAAAGTAAGAGTCTAATAGCAAAAGTCCTCTGAAGACGACTGAAAGAGTAATAAACCTCGCGGCGAAACTAGCTGAAACGCTCATTATTCTGTTCATTATGAATCAGGGTTTGAAAGACTTTCGCTCTCAGTCTCATAGTCCTCTTCAGAGGACTTAAGCTTTGAGACTCTTACATTAGTACCTGTTGGGCGATCGCGTTGAGAGAATGAAATAGCCCTGTTTAATCAGGAGGATTTAGGGAGTCTTCTAAGTATGAGAAATGAGAGCATCCGCGATCGCGCTAGAAATAGGCAAATCTAAATCTCGCTCCAACATTCCCCACTCACCTAGAGGATTAACCTCTAAAAAGACATAATCTCCTGATGGAGTGACAATAAAATCAAAAGCTCCAAACAAAAGCCCCAATTTACCCATAAAGGCTTGAAGAAGACGTAATAATTCATCAGGAAGCTGATGATGTTGCCACGCTCCTACCTCCACATTAGGAGCACGCCAATCCACTGTAGAACCTTCATAAGTTGACGAATTTAATGCTCCCACAAACACTTTACCATTAACATAAACCACTCGTAATTCTTGTTGCTTGGGAATTAGTTCTTGGAAAACCATTGGACAATAGCGCAAGGACTCCGCATTTTCTAAATCTTCCTCTTTAACCAGGCTAGTATAAAGGAAAAAAGAAGTGCTTTCCATTGTATGAGAAAGAGCCGTTAACAGCTTACTCACCATTTTGCCGTTAAGTTGTTGAAAAAACTCCCGTGCCGATTCTGCTTTGTTTGTGATTAGTGTTTGAGGAATAATTAATCCTAATTCTGATGCCACCCGTAGTTGATACAGTTTACTATGGGCTTTATTAATTCGCTCTAAATTATCGACCCAATTAGCATCTCTGAGACTATCCCAAAAACCGTCTAAAGTCGCTCTCGATTCTTTCGCGCAAGCTTGTTGATATTGGGGGTCTAATCCCTTCAAGTCTGGTTCCCAAATGCGCCGAAGCCAAACGGCTTGTACTTGTTCTGTGCTAATAGATTGGTTGTTATATTCCAATTTGTGATAGCTTTTTGACCGGCTAAAATGGGCGGTTAATTGTACGTTTATCGGAAATTGATCTGTATCGAAGCGAAAGGGTTGCACACCTTTTTTCAATAGGGCTTCCATTACTCGATCAATGGTAAAAAAATCACCACTATGAGTAATTAATAAAACGATGTCACGAGACAAAGACATGAAAATTTGCTCCTGAAAATTTGAAAAAGTTAGTAAGCCTTCAGTTATTAGCAGTCAATTATCAGCTTACAACGATAAACTGTCACCTTGACAATCAGATTACATGAATGCTTATTTTTTTGATAAAACAATCTCCGAGCCAATGGTTCGACTTGGCTCACTAGGAGTGGCGGACTGCCCAATGCTTACAAAAGAAATAACTAAGTAGGTAGGCAAAATTAATTGTATGTTTTTGTGTTGATTTTACTTAACCACCGGTAAAGAAGACCGGGCGGTTGAAACCGCGTCTACACAGACAAAACCCGCCTCCGCGGGTTGAATTTCTTCAGTCTCCGAAGGGAGACTTTGTTTGTGTAGGGGCGAATGGCATTCGCCCGCCCAATCAATCTAATCATCAAATATACAATTAATTTTGTGTAGGTACTTAAGACGATCGCGATAATTCCCATACCAATACTGTCCCTTTGGCGCGTGTTTCTGTATGCTGCATTCCGATTTTTTCTAGCAATCGTTTTGACGCGATATTATCCGCATAACAGCCAGCCGTTACTTTTTGCACAGAGGGTTGACGCAATGTCCAGTCTAATATGGCTTTTGTCGCCTCCGAGCCGTATCCCTGTCGTCGATAGGAGGGAACGATTTGATAGCCAATTTCTAGTGAGCCTGTGGGGGCCCCCGCGGGATCGGGAATATCTGGAATAATTTTGACCATGACGTGACCAATGAGGATGTTTTCGGCTTGCTGAATGACTAAACTGCCCCATCCCCATTGCCTTTGCAAGGGACTTTTACTGAGAATCTCAGCAATTTCTGACAAACCCTGACTAAACTTTTCATCAGGCCAGTCGGGTAAAACTGTAGCTCCTAGAACTCTTGCTAATTCAGCATTGCCATTCATTGCCGCTTGGACAATTGTCAATTTAAAAGGGACTAAACGTAACCGTGCGGTAATAAGATCACCCATGTTATAGCATTCCTATGACATTAGTTCAGATTTGCGAAAAAGTAAATAATCGCTAATCTGGAACCCATTTTAACACTTTTGGGTCTTTGTCATAGTTATAAGTCAAACCATCTTTCGTAGTAATTGATTTGCCTTGCCTTGCTTTAGTTCGGATAGTGTTCATGGCATAGTTGGTTAATGCTTGAATTTCTTGATGAGAAAGAGAGGATTCGGGCAGTTGTTTCCCTGATAACTCTGTTGCTATTGGGAGTGTATTTTCTAAGGAAATATTAAAATTATTGATGGTTATTTCCGGGGTTTTCTGATTTTCTATTACCATTGCTTTGTGTCGTCGGTAATCCTCGACAGCAAGAAGTGTCCAACCCGAATTTTCGGTAAGTTCCAGTACCCATTGATGATAATTAAAGAGACTTTCCCGATGTCCGACACTGATAAATGTTGTCTGGGTTTCCTGTAATTGTTGATATAAGCTTTCTTCGTTAGTTAAATCTAAAGCACTGGTGGCTTCATCTAAAATAGTGAAGTTGGGACGGCTCACTAATAGTCGGGCAAAGGCCAAGCGCTGTTGTTCTCCTAAGGATAAAATATTTTCCCAATTCACTTCTTTATCAAAGTCATTGCGGTTGGTGACTAAATGTTGGAGATTAACTTTTTCCAAGATTTCTTCAAGTTCTTGATCCGTCATTTGACGAGTGGTTTGGGGGTAGAGTAGCTGTTCACGCAATGTTCCTAAAATAATATAAGGACGTTGGGGTAAAAACATGATTTTTTCTAGGGAAGGACGGACTAATTGACCTGTTCCTGTATTCCATAAACCCGCGATCGCGCGCAGCAGAGAACTTTTGCCACGCCCACTGGGGCCAATAATCAATAAACCTTCTCCCAATTGAACCGATAGAGATAAATTTTCCACGATTACTTTTTGATAATCTGGGGTTTGTAAGGTGAAATTTTCAAAAGCTAGACGATTCTCTTCTCTTGTTGTAATTGTATTGAGGTTTTTCGCTTCTAGGGTAACTCTTTTTAAACCATCAGAAAAGGAAGCTAAACGCTCAATATAATTAGATACTTTTCCTGACGTTCCCCATTCACTGACTAATTGTCCTAAGGCATTAGAGAATAGAAAACAGGATAAACTAGCTTGACTAATTTCTCCATAATCAATTTCATCTGTAATGAACATTGGTGTCAGGATAAACATAGAAAATACACTAATCGCCGACTGATAGCCACGATTAAAAAGATCCTGAAATCTTTCCCAATCTATTTTATATTGAGCATTTTTAAGAATATTATTAAAGCGGCGTTCAATGATCTTTTCTTCCTGCTTTTCTCCCTGAAAAAATGCGATGGATTCAGCATGATCTCGCACATGAGTTAAAGCATAATTATATTCGGCTTTAAAGGTTAATTCTTCTTCGGTAATTTTGTTTAATTTTTGGGTTAAATAAACGGCAATGAAGTTACCAACAATTGTATAGATCACTAGATAAATAGTGATCTGTTGAGAAATTGTCCAGAGAATTGCTAAAAAGGTAATCATTTGTAGCACTTTTTCCAGTAAAGTAGTTAAAAACCTCAGTGTGATGCCAGTAATCGGTTCAATTTCTTGAGAGAGACGTTGATCGGGGTTATCTATTTCTGATTTAAAGTTAATCTTGTAATAGGCGCGATCGCTCAAATATTGTTTTAATGTATTATTACTTAGCCATTTATACCAATCAAGAGCGACTTGTTTTCTAATAAATTTAGAAAAGGCGACACCGACGGTTATCAAAGCAATGAAGAAGCTAGAAACCCAGAGAGTATTAAGATACTTAGACAGATCTTTTTCTTCAATGATAATATCAAGAACATAGCGATTCCAGAAGCTACCTAAAGCATCTACCCCGACTAAAAAAATTATGCTTAAAATAAGAAGAGTAAGCATTCCCCAGGATAAAATTACATCGGAAAATGCACGTCCGTCTACTTGTGTTGGATACCAGTAAGGTTGAGCGACGATTTTAAGATCGTCCCAAAATTTAGTAAAAGATGAAAGAGGATTGCTTATGGTTTTGTCAGGTGTAATTTGAGTTGGCATATGCTAAAAAAACTGGTAACTAATCACCGCGATAATAAGTAGAAATTATTGAGTTCGTTTCCGGGTAACTGTCCTGGTTTTGAACTTTTTGCCGATGGGGTTTATGCCCAGCTAATTAATAATACCACCAGGAGCGGTCTTATTTTTTGGTTAAACCCGAATCGGACAAACCCCGTGGCTTGCTTTGATCATATTGAAAAAGCGGTATCGCCATGTTTGAGAAAATTATGACACATCGGAGACCCTTGAATTAGAAGCGATCTCAAAGTCTTGGACTCAATAATTATACCTGATTTGACTGATTATGCAGCACTAGCAAGCCAATATTGATTTGGGGAGCAATCAATTAATTAGTTTCTCTGTTTTTTTGACTATCAATTAAAGCGAAAAATTTCGCTCAAAATAGTTATAGGTAGTTAATCGGTATTTCTATAATAAATTCTGCCCCATTACCAGGGGAAGAAATACAAGAGAGTTTGCCCTGATGTTCTTCCACAAAACGGTAGGAAATAGATAAACCTAAACCTGTACCTTTTCCCGCGGGTTTCGTGGTAAAAAATGAATCAAAAAGTTGTTGACGGACTTCATCTGTCATTCCCGGACCATTGTCTGATATACGAATAATAGCTCGATTGTCATCCACGTCTGTTTTGATTCTAATTTGACAGGGATTTGCTTTAATTTCCTCGTTTGTTCGGGTTTCATTATATTCATCAAGGGCATCAATAGCATTACTAATCAAGTTCATAAAAACTTGATTTAACTTTCCTGCATAACAATTGACTAAAGGTAAATTACCATATTCTTTTATAACTTGAATTTCTGGGTAATTGCCCCTAGCTTTAAAACGATTTTGTAAAATTAATAATGTCCCTTCTATCCCTTCATGGAGATCGGCTAAAATCATTTGAGAGTCATCTTTTCGGGAGAAATTACGCAGGGATCTCACGATTTCCCGAATCCGATCTGCTCCCACTCGCATAGAAGACATCGCCTTGGGTAAATCTTCGATCAAAAACTCTAAATCAATCTCTTCAAATAACTCTTGAATTTCCTGATTTGGTTCGGGATAATACTTTTGATAAACTTCAATTAAATTAAGTAAATCTTCGGTATAATGATTAACATGAACTAAATTACCACAAACACAATTTACGGGATTATTGATCTCATGGGCGACACCGGCAACTAATTGACCTAAAGTGGACATTTTCTCGGTATGAATTAATTGTGCCTGTGTTTCTTGTAACTCTTTTAATGTGTGTTCTAATTGATTCTTTTGTTGTTGTAATTCCCCTTGTGATCGACGTAATTTATCTTCAGCATACTTACGATCAATGATTTCATTTTTTAACCGTTTAATTGCCTCTTCTAATTGTAAAGTACGCTGTTGTACTCGTTCTTCTAATTCCTCATTAGAGCGTTGTAATGCTTCCTGGGCTTGTTTTCGTTCTGTAATATCCCTGGTTACTTTACAAAAACCTTGAAGGTTGCCATTTTCATCATACAACGCGGTGGTAATAACATTAGCCCAAAACTGACTGCCATCTTTGCGAATTCGCCAACCTTCAACTTCAAATCGTCCCACGGATATCGCAATTTTCAACCCTTGAAATGGCCAACCTTGGGCGATTTCATCAGGGGGGAAAAAACACTCAAAACTATTCCCAATAATATCTTCAGACTCATAGCCTAAAATCCTTTCTGCTCCAGTATTCCAACTGGCAATATATCCATTTTTATCTAACATAAAAATGGCATAATCTTTCACCCCTTCTATGACTAAACGCAGACGCTCTTCACTTTCTTTCAGTGCTTTTTCGGCTCTTTTTCTCTGTGTAATATCTTCGACAAAACCTTCATAGTACAGTAATTTACCTTGGTCATCTCGGACTGCTCTGGCATTTTCTGAAATCCAAATAATACTTCCATCTTTGCGATATATTTGCGATTCAAATTCTGAAACAAAATCATATTCTTGAAGCGCACTAATAAATTCATCTCTGCGATTAGGATCTACATAAAGTTGATGTTCAATATCTGTTAATCCTGCGATTAATTCTTCGATTGATATATATCCATAAAGACGAGCTAAGGCGGGATTTGCATGAAGATAACGTCCATCTGGACTGGTTTGAAAAATGCCTGAAACGGCATTTTCAAACATACTGCGATATTTTGCTTCTATTTTTTGTAATGCTTCTTCCATCTCTAGCAAAGCCATTCCTTGATTTTGCATGGTACAGTTTCTCACTTTTTACTTTTCTCCTGAAATCAAGTATTATTTTGACCCGGATACAATTTGATTGACAATTACTTATTGTAGTGGGTAGCTGACACTCCCCTATGGAAGTTTGGTCAGTCTATTACAATGCCATAGGCTTCAAGGGTATTGCTGTATCGAAAATTTCAATCTGGTAGTTTTCTGGGTTTTGGAGCCTCTGTCACGGTAGAATAGGGCTCGTCTATCAAAAAATTATAGACTTTTGCCCGTTGCACCCTTTTTTCTTTACTACTCAATAGTCATTATCTATGACAAATGCTTCTTCTGTGCGCTCTGATTCTACTGCGATTACTCCCGAAAGTGCTGATCGCGCTTCTGCCCTACTCCAACAATTACTAGATCATCAGTCTTTATCTAGGGATCAAGCCGCGGAGTTAATGACAGGATGGTTAACGGAGAGTATTCCACCTGTGTTGACGGGTGCAATTTTGGTCGCGCTGCACTGCAAAGGGGTTTCCGCGGAAGAATTCGCGGGAATGGCACAAGTGTTACAGTCTCAATCTTTAGGGGAAACTGAAGAGAAACTAGAAAGCGCCTCCTCTGTCTTGCCCCTGATTGATACCTGTGGTACTGGAGGAGATGGTGCTTCCACTTTTAATATATCGACATCGGTGGCTTTTGTCGCGGCGGCGGCAGGTATCCGAGTCGCGAAACATGGAAATCGCTCCGCGTCGAGTAAAGTAGGTTCCGCGGATGTGTTAGAAGCGTTGGGGGTTCATTTAACCGCGGCTCCTGAACGAGTAAGAGCGGCCTTAGATGCTGTGGGAATTACATTTTTATTTGCACCGGGTTGGCATCCGGCGTTAAAGAGTGTCGCGTCTCTACGACGCACATTAAAAGTGCGGACGGTTTTTAATTTGTTGGGCCCCTTAGTTAATCCTTTGCCTGTGACGGGTCAAGTGATGGGGGTTTTTGATGCTAAACTTCTGGAGACGATCGCGCTTACCCTCGGACTTTTAGGAAAAGCCAACGCGATCGTTTTACACGGCCGCGAAAGATTAGATGAAGCCGGTTTAGGTGATCTCACCGATTTAGCTATTTTATCAAATGATGTCGTCAGTCTGACCACAATTAACCCGGAAGAATTAGGTTTAACTCCTGCTCCTTTAGAGGCTTTACGAGGAGGAGAAATTGAGGAAAATACCGAAATTTTGCGGAATGTTTTGCAAGGAAAAGGAACTAAAGCCCAAGAGGAAGTCGTCGCGTTAAACGCCTCTTTAGCTCTTCAAGTTGGCCAAGTCATTCCGATGGGGGATCACCAAAAAGGAGTAACTTTAGCCAAAGAAATTATCCAAAGTGGTGAAGCTTGGGTAAAGTTAGAGCAATTAGTCGAGTTCTTGCGCTAATATACCACTACGAAGAGCAGGTATTGACGTTCTTAATTGCTCAAACGATTGATTTTATCGCATCTGCCTTCTGCCTTCTGCCTTCTGCCTTCTGCCTTCTTCCATCTTCCATCTTCTATAAATTAAGAACGATCGCGAAACTCAATAACATCTTGTTTAATGCTCAAATCTTTATCACCAAAGAAGTCATGGCCAAGGAGTCCCACATCTAAGGATGGAGAAATCGCAACCTGTACATCTTGAATAACGAGTCCCCCAGCTTCAATAGAAGTGAGACGAGCCAGGGGAAATACCGCGACTCCATTAGGGGTACTCGCTCTCACGCTTCCCTTGGTGACAACGGCCAAAGCTTTAGCCATCGCGGGGGTGATCACCGTACCACTCGCGCCGGAATCAACCATCATCTCGAATTTTTGGTTGCCGTTAAAAGTCACCTCAATAACGGGAATATTTCCCATGCGACGTAGAATTTTGGCTCGATAAACGCCTTTATCTTTCGAGGTTGAGCTACTGGCTTTGGGAGCAGTTATGTTTTGTTGACAAAGCCGGGGATTTAAGTTGATTACGTTACCCGCGCGATCCTTCATAAAACAGCCCGGATATTCTTGGGCTAAGGTGAAGGGAGAAATCGCGATCAAGCTGTAACTAAAGACACAACTGGTAAGCGTGATCAAAGAGGTAGGAGAAAACCAAGAGATGTGTGAGGACTTTTTTCCTTGGGGAAAAATTCGGTTTAAGGCGAACATAGTTAATGATAAAAAAAGGTGAGTCTTAGGAAAATTAATAACTTTTCAGATGGTGGACAAGATCCCCGCGATATTGGGATTGAACCCCGAAGCCAAACAAGGGTAGGGCGAGTCATCAAATCCTATGATAACTTGAAATAAATCTAGTATCGAGTGTTACATCTTTATTGGTTTGACACAGCCAAAGTAAAAAGGTACTATTTCAGGGGGGAGTGATACCAATTTGAAGTGGGGGATTTGGGATTTAGGATGGCGAATCTCTCTTTTAGTAAGAGTTTTAGCAATTTGATCTGGATCAGCCCAAAAATGAATGGTATCAGTAACTTCTTATTCCAGAAATAGGGATGCACTTTTAGGGATAGTCATAAAAGATTCCATGTCACTTTCTACAGCAAAACCGGCTCTCTTAGTTCTCGCGGATGGAACTGCTTATCGTGGTTGGTCCTTTGGGGCAAATGGTACAGTCGTAGGCGAAGTCGTGTTTAATACGGGCATGACTGGTTATCAAGAAGTTTTAACTGATCCGAGTTATTGTGGTCAAATTGTTACTTTTACTTATCCAGAGTTAGGAAATACAGGGGTTAATCCTGAAGATGAAGAGTCTAAAGGTCCCTATGTTCGAGGCGCGATCGCTCGTAATATCTGTTGGAAACCTAGTAACTGGCGCTCTACTCAGTCCCTCTCTGATTACCTAAAAAAACATAATATTCCAGGGATTTATGGAATAGATACACGGGCATTGACTCGGAAAATTCGCACAGTAGGCGCGATGAATGGTGCAATTTCGACGGAAATTCTTGATCCGCGTGAATTATTAATCCGGGTGCAACAAGCACCAAGTATGGCAGGATTAAATTTGGTGCGAGAAGTTACCACCAAAGAAGTCTATGAGTGGTCCGAAGCCACCAGTGAAAATTGGGAATTTTCCTCAACCACGGAATCTTCAGGTGAAAAGTTTACCGTTGTCGCCCTTGATTTTGGTATTAAACGAAATATATTACGGCGATTAGTGAGTTATGGGTGTCGGGTGATAGTTGTACCCGCCAATACCCCCGCCGAGGAGATTCTCAAATATAATCCTGATGGTATTTTTCTTTCTAATGGGCCTGGAGATCCCGCCGCGGTGACGGAGGGGATCGACACAACTAAGGAATTATTGAAGGCAGAAAAACCTGTATTTGGGATATGTATGGGCCATCAGGTACTAGGTTTATCCTTGGGCGCGGATACTTTTAAGTTAAAATTTGGTCATCGGGGTTTAAATCAACCCGCGGGGTTAACCCGTCAGGTGGAAATTACGAGTCAAAATCATGGATTCGCGATTTCTGAGGAGTCTCTGGCTGAGGATTTGGAAATTACTCATTTAAATTTGAATGATCGCACTGTCGCGGGGTTACGTCATAAGACAAAACCTTTATTCTCGGTGCAGTATCACCCCGAAGCTAGTCCGGGGCCCCATGACGCGGATTATTTATTTGAGAAGTTTGTCCAAACAATGCGCGATCATCGTAATGCTTCATAGATCATAGATGAAGAGGGATGAAGGAAGAGGGAAGAGGGTTAACAGTTGACAGTTGACAGTTGACAGTTGACAGTTGACAGTTGACAGTTACCCAATCCGCAATCCCTAATCCCTAATCCCCAATCCCCAATCCCCAATCCCCAATCCCCAATCCCCAATCTTCGCGAAAAACTAGACAAGTTAAAAATAAAGGTTTATAATCGAATATCGACCTAAGCATTTTTTTAGCTAGGAGGATACTATTCCTGAGCAATTGACCCTGACAGTAAGCCTTAGAGGCACTCGCGAAGTCGGGACTAATTATCAGCTATTCCGCCTTACAGGCCTATTGGACGCGTTTTCTGAAGCAACCATTCGTAAGGTGCTAGGTCAGTGTATCGAAGACGGGCCAAAGCACATCATTTTGGATTTATCCCAAATTGACTTTGTAGATAGCTCAGGGTTGGGCGCACTTGTGCAGTTAGTCAAGAAAGCGCAAACCCATGAGGGAACGTTACAAATCGTCTCTAATCCCCGTGTGACGCAAACTGTTAAACTGGTTCGCTTAGAAAAGTTTTTGTCCTTACAGCCTTCCGTGGAAGAAGCATTGAAAAATATCAAGGAAGCTTGATCAAAACGGGGATCGATTCTGCTATCCGATGTTTTTAACCGGATAGCAAGTTTTTATTATTATGCAATAACGGTTTTTTGCGGGTAAACAAGTAGTGGTAAACACAAGAAAACGTTCTGTGTTAGAACAAGATCAAAAAAATGTTACCAATGGCTGATGACCCTTCCGATATGAGTGTTAAACTGAAGGTGTTAACACAGCCGATGTCTATAACGGTAACACCTATGGATGTGAAACGGATGTCCCCAGCAACTTGGGCTTATTTGGGAGATGCCGTTTATGAACTCTATATCCGTTCTTTATATTTGCTGCCACCAAAGCGATCGCGATTGTATCACGAGTTAGTCGTGAAACAGGTGCGGGCGGAAACTCAGGCAAGTCATTTGCGATCGCTGTCGCCCCATCTTACGAGTTTGGAGTTAGAAATCTTAAAACGAGGGCGCAATGCAACATTTAGCCGTGGTCCGAAACGCCTCGATGCAGAAATCTATCAACAAGCCAGCAGTCTTGAAACTTTAGTTGGATACCTCTACCTCACTGATCCCGATCGTTTAAGGGAGTTGTTAGGTTATCTGGATATCACGCCCTAACATCTATAGTTGACAGTTTTGTAGTCCCCATCCCATGAGGTTGGGGTTTTCCCCATTCCCATATTTATTTGTATGACTCCTAAACCTTTTAAAGCCAAACCCCACAAAAGCAAACATGAGGGAAATGCCTCTTTTTCTCCTAAATTAAAACCAGGAAAGGGATCAGGAAAACCTATCAGTAAGAGAGTAAAAAGAGAAGATGAAACACAAACACCATCTTTCTCACCTACGAAAAACGGACCCACGAGAAGCGCACCGACAAGAAACTCATCCACACCAAACTCACCGACAAGAAATTTTGCGACGAGAAACTCACCGACAAGAAATTTTGCCACAAGAAACGCTCCTAACAGAAACGCGCCTCCGAAAAAGGTGATATCAACACCTGTTACTTCGGCTACTCCGATTACGTCCGTGACAGCAACAACAGAAACGACAGCAACGATCGCGATCGCGACGACGGCGGTAGAAGAAGAAGTAGAATTAATCTATGGACGTCATACAGTACAAGCAGCACTAGAAAGTAAACGCCCCTTAAATCGTATTTGGATTACTCCGCAAATGCGCTATGATCCGCGATTTCATACCTTATTATTAGAAGCCAAAGCTAACGGCACAATTCTCGATGAAGTAGAGTATCGGCGTTTAGATCAAATCACTCAACGGGGGAATCATCAAGGAGTCGCGGCTCAAGTAGCCGCCTATGAATATCAGGAACTTGATGAACTAATTAAACGGGCAAAAAGTCTCACCAAAAACCCAGTTTTTGTAGTCGCGGAAGGACTTAATGATCCCCATAATTTAGGCGCGATTATTCGTACCGCCGAAGCAATGGGAGCTCAAGGTTTAGTCATCCCACAACGACGGGCAGTAGGGATCACCGCGACGGTAAAAAAAGTAGCCGCGGGCGCCCTGGAAACATTGCCTGTGGCAAGAGTAGTTAATCTCAATCGTGCCTTAGAAGTATTAAAAGAAGAGGGTTTCTGGATTTATGGCACTGCCGCGGATGCCGGCGATTCCCTGACAAATGTGAAATTTTCAGGACCAATTGTGCTGGTAGTTGGGGGAGAAAGTGACGGATTGAGTCTTTTGATACAGCGTTGTTGTGACGGATTAGTTTCAATTCCCCTCAAAGGGAAGACTCCTAGCCTGAATGTTTCGGTAGCAACGGGGATGGCACTTTACGAAATCTATCGTCAGCGAGACAGCCAGAAATTGCAGATTAATTCTTGACACTGCCCAGGCTAGAACCCTTGAAAACATTGCGGACTTAAGCACAAAGCATGAAAGAACTCTTAATTAACCTTATTAACATCGTTGGCTTGGCATGGTGGGTGGAAATCATCACCGCGAGTCCTCGATGTACCTACTACTTTGGCCCTTTTCTGACGGCTAAGGAAGCTGAAGAAGCTCAGGATGGCTACCTGGAAGATTTGGAAGAAGAGGGGGCTATGGGTATTCGTGTGGAAATTAAGCGCTGTAAACCGACTGAGTTAACGATTTATGATGACTTGGGAAAGAGGGGTGAGCTAGGTGTTTGGGCTGCGTTTAGCGGCTTACCCTAGCTCCAATTCAATCAAAAAAAATCAAAAATTTCACTCAAAATGTAGATTTTGAGCAGAGACAAAAACCAGGTTTCTTAATAAAAATTTGTCAAATTCGCCAATTTTTTGAAGAATGAAACCTGGTTTATTTTATGTGATTTTTAGTGCATTTTAATCTGTGTATTTTTTGTGTTTGGGAAATGTGTATTAAGCCAAAGATCAATATCTGAAAGTACCTGATGAGATATTTCCCAAGGGAATAGATGAGCAGTTTGGGGATAACATCGCGATTCGGCTTGGGGAAGATGTTGGGCTGTTTCCAAACTAGAATTCGCGGTGATGTGGTGATCATCTTCTCCTGCTAAAATTAAACAGGGACAGGTTATTTGCTCTAATTCTCTTAATCTATTATATCCCTTTTGGAGTGCTTGATTGAGGGCTTCTGTTGCTGCTTTTGAGGTTTGGAGATAGGCACTTGTACCTTCTTTTGCGAGATGTTGATAAACGATCGCGCTATGTTGAGAAAGTAGATATCGGTAGAGCGATCGCGTGCCAAAAGTTTTGATATTCCAATACCAACCCGGAATGAAAAGATTAATAATAGAAACTAACGCGGTATAAAAATAATCTTGTGCGGTAAGAGGGGGATGATTGCTACGAGGGCGAGCCGCGGTCGCGATCAAGATTAAACCGGTAAATTTTCGAGGAAATTTCAGAGCTAATTCTAGTGCTAAAATACCACCTAAAGACCATCCTAAAATAAAACATTGATCGACTTGAAGTTGATCGAGTAGTGCCTCTAAATCGAGGAGATGATCAGTCATTTCAAAACTATGAATTGCACGAGTTTTGCCATAACCGCGTAAGTCGGGTGTAATGGTTGTAAATTGTTTTGATAAATGTTGAGTAAAGACTGACATACATGGAATCGAACCCGGATGGCCATGTAAGCATAAAATAGGAAATCCTTTTCCTTTAATTTCCACATGAAGTTTTATGGGTGGCATTTTAGGCTTAAGAGTAATAAGGTGGGTAAAGTTGTGTAAAATAACAGACGGAAAAGACACGATCGCGCTCTTGTATCTCTTTCTTCCTATCAAGTATCCCATAGAATGCGCTTCTAGCTCTTTCTTCGTGTCCTCTGTGCCTTTGTGGTTCCTATTAAAAATTATCCCACAGAATGCGCGATCGTGTTTTTTGCATTAAAATTATACTAAAACTATAATAGAGAAAAAAACTAATTTATGGATTGGCAAGAATTGTCAGGTAATTGGGTATTAATTCCCCCACGTCCGATCGCGATTATTCATTTTCTCGGAGGTGCCTTTGTCGCGACAGCACCACAATTAACATATCGTGGATTATTGGAACAATTTGCGCGTCAGGGTTATGCCGTGATTACGACTCCCTTTCTTAATACTTTGGATCATATCGCGATCGCGCAGGATGTACTCAATAAATTTGAGAATACCTTAGAGCGGTTATATAAGTCTCAATTACTTCGATCCCGTAATCTTCCGATCTATGGAATCGGGCATAGTATGGGATGTAAATTACATCTGCTTATCGGTAGTATTTTTGAAGTAGAAAGAGCGGGAAATGTCTTAATATCTTTTAATAATTTTGCCGCGAGTGACGCGATTCCCGTGGTGGAACAAATTTCGACAGTTGTCAATGTTGAATTTACACCTTCTCCCCAAGAAACGAATCGGATTATCGCGGAAAATTATCAATTTAGACGGAATCTTTTGATTAAGTTTAAAGATGATACCCTGGATCAAACGGTGGGATTAAGTCAGATATTACAAGCACGTTTTCCGGGGATGATTACATTACAAACTCTGGCGGGAAATCATCAAACTCCTTTGGGGCAAGATGTCACTTGGCCTATCGGACAAGCGTTTTCTCCTATCGACGCGATCGGGCAATGGTTTAAACAGGAGATTTATCGTGATTTCAATCAGTTGAAAAAGACGATTTTGTTATGGTTAAATCCTCTTGGCTCCTACAAATAATAAATCACTTTAGATCGCGTAGATTAGCTTGAGCGCAGCAAAACTCAACAACAAACTTTATTCGTACCCCAAGCCAACCTAACCTAAATGAGCGATAGGGTAGGTTGGGTTGAGGGCTGCAAAACCCAACAGCAAACTTTCCTCAGTGCAGATGGGTAGATTGGGTTTGTAGCCCTGTAAATGTAGTAAATTTTTCTCTAAAAAAAGGTGATATAATTCGTATTATAGCACCTAATCTTTTCTATAAATATTAAGAACTTACAAAGAAACTCAGAAACTAGGTTTCTCTCTCTGTGTTTATCTGCGTTAATCGTGATAAAAAAATGCACGATAACGGAGCTAAAAATGATTAAAAACCCAATCCCATAAAATCGGATTAACTAATTCTGGTGCTTCATCCTGGGGACAATGGCCAACACCCTCTAAAGGAATAAATTTTTTCACCGTAGAAAACTTAATAAATTCTCTCCCTAACGCGATCGGTTCCCAAGGATCATCCGTTCCCCATAATACCAAGGCGGAACAAGGTAAAATAGGTAATAAATCTTCCGGTAAAGGCCCTTGGGAATAACGAATAAACGCGACAAAAACATCGACTGCACCTTCATCTTTTGCCGGTTCTAAAATAATATTAACTAACTCATCAGTCACAGCGTCATCTCGTTTATAAGCTTGTAATAAAATATTTTTCACCGTAGTAGGTTTTGCCAATTGATTAAAAAAGAATTGACTTACCCCTTTCATACTTAATATCTTTTGCGCGATCGGTGCTCCGATACGTCGATACCAAGGCATTGTCGCACGTTTTCTATCATGGAGTAATCTTAAAGAACAATTAAGAAGAGCCACTTCTAACGCGATATCGGGATAATCTACAGCGGCTTGCATTACCGCGACACATCCAATGGAATTACCGACTAAAAAAGCCGGACTTCCAACAACTTCTCGACAAAAATCCGCGATTTGTTTTCCCCAGGTTTCAAAAGTATAATTAATACTATCTCCGGGTGTGGGTTTAGCCGACGCGCCAAAACCAATTAAATCGATCGCGTAACAGCGACATTGAGTAGATAAAACGGAGATATTTTTACGCCAATGTCCCCAAGAAGCACCAAAACCATGTACAAAAACGATCCCCGGTCCTGAGTCGCCCTGTGATTGATAACAAATAGGAAAACCCTGCCACATCCAAATTTTAGGAGATGTCAAAATCTCTGTAGTTGTCATATAAAATTTATCCTGTAATTGTTAATAATTATAGTCTTTTTCGCCGATGATAACACAGGGACACCCATATATTGTGTCCCTAATGTATTTTTTAGGTAGTTTCAGAAAGAGTGAGCAAAAATGCTAAATTTTCCGTAGCTTTTAACGCGTGGGGTGCATTCGCGGGCATAAAGATAAAGACGCCTGTTTCTAAGGGAATATCTTTACCTTCCAGGGTTAAAACTCCTTTCCCTTCAAGGACATTTACGGTAGCATTTTTAGTGGAAGTATGTTCCGAGATTTCGGTCCCCTCTGCCAGACAAAAGAGAGTATATTGACATTTTGGTAATTGCAGAATGATTTTACTCAATATTCCCGCGCTGGGATATTCGATAAGCGATCGTAGTTGTAAAAAAGATGATTCTAAGGGTAAAAGAGTTTTACTCATTTTGGTTTCTCACCATAAATTTTATATTGATAATTATAACATCAATAATCGTAACGTGGTGTATCCTATGGGAAAAATTAATAAACAACTTTGGGAAAGTCGAGTTATATTTTTACATCATCGCGTTTTTGATAGATAACAGAGACTTTGAAGTTAACCCTCTTATAGCGCGAAGTAGGTGCATTTTTTCAGAAACCGGGTTTCTTTGGGGACTTCTGCACTAAATGTTTTTTTGATCAAAAACACGGTTTCTGAATCTTTTGCTCTTGTCTTTCCTTTGTGCCCTCTGTGCCTTTGTGATTCATAAAAAAACTCTAATCTTTTCACAAAAAAACCAGTTTTTATCCAAAACTGGGTGAACAAAAAAAGGAGCAATAATTAAGCACGACATAAAGTATTCACGGTTTTATTCGCGTTAAACTCAAGAATCATCTCATTGAGAATTTCCATATCAATTAAAAACGCATCATGGCCATGAGGTGAATTTAACCATCTAATTTCAGCATTAGGAATTAAATCGGCTAATTCCTGTTGCTCTACAGGTGGATATAATACATCAGTGCTAATACCAACTATTAATGTCGGTAATTTAATTTCCCTTAATACTTCTTCATAACTTTCACGATCGCGTCCCAAATCATGACTATCCATTGCTTGTGTCAATCGAATATAAGAATTAGCATCAAAACGCTTGACTAATTTATCACCGTGATAACGCAAATAACTCTCGATCGCGAAGTCACCAGTCCCTTGTTGTTGCTCGCGGCCAAATCGCACTTCAAAACTGTCACGACTGCGATAAGTTAACATCGCCATCATCCGTGCCGCGGCTAATCCCGCGTTAGGTTCTTTTTCGGCGGTATAATAACCATTACACCAATTTGGATCAGCATAAATCGCTTGTCGTTGGGCTTCACTAATACCAATACACCACGCGGAATGTCGTCCAGAAATGGCAAAAGGCGCGATCGCGTCCACCTTTTCAGGATACAAAACCCCCCATTCTAAAACTTGCATTCCCCCTAAAGAACCACCGATTACTAATTTTAAGTGTTCCACACCTAAAGCTTCTAATAATAACCCTTGAACTTGTACCATATCTCGAATAGTAATCAGGGGAAAATCCGGCCCATAAACCTCTCCCGTTTCAGGATTAATTGATGTCGGCCCCGTTGTCCCATAACAACTGCCTAACACATTACTACAAATAATAAAATCTTTCTGAGGATCGAAGCTTTTTCCCGGGCCAAAAAGTGGAGTCCACCACTGTTCTGCATTAGCCCATCCTGTTAGCGCGTGACAAATTAAAATCGCGTTATTAGCCTTCTTATTAAGGGTTCCCCAAGTACAATAGGCGACATGAACATCCATCAACACCTTCCCAGATTCTAGTGTTACTGGTTCTGGAATCCGATAAATTTTGGTTTGACGATCGATAAAATGTTGATAGTTCTTCATGGCTTTCATCACCTCCATCAATGAGAAAAAATCACAGGTAGTATGTGAGGTCAAATTACTATCATACTACCCAGAAAAAATGGAAGTAGGGATAAAACCCTACTAGCCATCAGAGGATTTCAGTGAAAATTAAGCCTACTTTCTGACAAGCTCAAAAGCTTGAGCGAAATCAGCTTTAATATCCTCAATATGTTCTAAACCAACAGAAACACGAATTAAATCTGGGGTGACACCCGCGGAAACTTGTTCCTCTTCTGTTAACTGTTGATGGGTGGTAGAAGTTGGATGAATGACTAAAGTTTTGGCATCTCCCACATTAGCTAAATGAGAAGCCAATTTGACAGCATTAATAAACTTCACACCCGCTTCTAAACCACCCTTAATCCCAAAATTCAACACACATCCAAACCCGTTTTTGAGATATTTCTTCGCGTTTTTATGGGAAGGATGATTCTCTAACCCCGGATAATTAACCCACGCGACGTCGGGTTGTTTTGATAACCATTGGGCTAAGGCTAAAGCATTGGCGCAATGACGATCCACCCGCAGGGATAATGTTTCTAATCCTTGCAATAATAAGAAGGAATTAAAGGGACTCAGACAGGGACCTAAATCGCGCATTCCTTCCACTCGTGCCCGAATGATAAAGACGATATTACCAAATGGACCCTTCGGGCCAAAAACTTCATAAAAGTTTAGACCATGATACCCTGGGGAGGGTTCCGTAAACACAGGAAATTTGCCATTACCCCAGTCAAATTTCCCAGAGTCAACAATGACACCACCGATGGAAGTACCATGTCCGCCGATCCATTTTGTCGCGGATTCAACAACGATATCCGCACCATGTTCAATGGGACTACATAAATATCCGGCACACCCAAAGGTATTATCAACAATTAAGGGAATACCATTTTCATGGGCCACATCCGCCAGAGCCGCGAAATCAGGTATATTGAATTGGGGATTACCAATACTTTCCACATAAATCGCTTTCGTCTTCTCATCGATCGCGCTACGGAAATCCTCTGGATTATCTCCATCAACAAACTTGACATTAATGCCTAAACGCGGTAATGTCACCTTGAATAAGTTATAGCTTCCCCCATATAAAAAACTGGTGGAAACAATATTATCTCCGGGTTGACAAATGTTACTAATCGCGATAAATTCCGCGGCTTGACCACTAGATGTTGCTAGAGCTCCCACGCCCCCTTCCAATGCCGCAACTCGACGTTCAAAAACATCGGTAGTTGGGTTCATCAAGCGGGTATAAATATTCCCAAATTCCTTTAACCCAAATAAATTCGCGCCATGCTCCGCACTGTCAAAGACATAAGAAGTCGTCTGATAAATGGGAACCGCACGCGCATTTGTCGTGGGATCGGGAGATTGGCCTCCATGAATTTGTAGGGTTTCAAAACGATACTGTGGGGTTTCCGATGTGGACATTCAACATTCCTCCTGATTGATAATTCTTAGAGACAAGACTACAAGCCATCCTCAATTATAGAGGCTGCTTTCCTAAATTATCCTACACACACTTTGTCACGCGAAAACTTCTCTGAGGGAAAACCGTTCTATATCTATCGCGGTTAGCCTTCGGTTTTCCGAGTTTTTGTTGTTATGATCACAATTTTTTCATGTTTATCGGTCTTTGGACCGACATTCGCTCTTTTAAGTGGCAAACGATGTTCATTGGCAATAATTTTATTTTTACGTTTCTGCCAAAAACCCATACTTGGGCAATAATTTGGCGCTCATTTGATCCCTGAGTCTTTCTCTCTGACATTCTCATGATGAGACTAACTTTTGTGGGTTCACAAAGTTTTTTTAATGTTAGAGGAGATTTTCTCATCTGGATTGCTCACATATTAGCATATTTTTCCATTTTTTGAGCAAATAGTTACATTTTTTTACATTTTTCTGAAAATAGGTCAATGATTTTTCGTGAGATCATATTAACAAATAGCACAAAAAAACGTTATCCTATCATTTCTAATTCTTCGCATTTTTGTAATAATTTCTCAATTTGTCCTGCTAAATTAATGATATCTGGCCAAGATGAACCCGTGACTAAATCTTGGGCGTGGGCTAATCTATTTCTTAGGGCTTCGGCGGACTTAAATAATCTTTCGGCTCCTCGTTTTGAAGTTAATCCTAATTTTTGGCAAAGTTCTGGGGAGGTGAGAATCAAGTCTCGCTTATCACAAAATTGGAGATAATCTAATAAGTCTAATGCTTCATTTTTCGCTCGTTCTAATTCCCATAATTTTTTTGCCATTTCTACTCGTTCATTTCGGAGTTTTTTCTGCCATTTCTCACCCGGAAAATAATTTCTCACGATTTTTAATAAATTCATTTCTAATAGAGTAATCAAACTAAATAATAACATTCTTACGGGTGCTTTTTGTAAATCTCCATAGGTGACAATACTATTAATTCGATTATATTCTAATACGAATAATCTTTTTTGATCTCGCAATAGGGGTAATAATTGCATCAGGGGGGTCGATGCGGAAATCAATTCGGAGGGATGAAAGAGTTTTTGATAGTCTTTACAAAAACCTTTCCCTAAGTTATTCCGTTCAAGATAAGCACAAATAATACCATTTTCTTCGATTCCTACGACATCAAAATCTTGGTCATTCATCCATTCTTGAATCGTGATAGCATCATCTTCCAGGGTAACAGCTTTGAGGGGTTCTGCTACATATTTGACGGTGATACTTTCTTCATATAGTTGACGTAAGTCCGCGGAACTTGATTTTAATTGTTTCATATTTTTTTGTGTTAATTAAAAATGAGTTACCCCCTATTTTATCGGGAGCATCTCAAGGAAGCAAAAAAAATTGTAGTGGGTTGGGGTAGCCTGTGGGGCATTGGTGTCAACTTAAGCCAAAAGCAGCCCGCCCGCCAGGGACTTACAGCAGTTTCCTCTGCTATGCAGTACATCTTGATCCCCCTAAATCCCCCGATCGAAGGGGGACTTTCTTTGTCCCCCCCTTCCCAAGGGGGGCTAGGGGGGATCTAACGTACCTCATAATATCGAAAAGTGCTGTAAGTCCGTGTCTAATAGCTAAAGTCCTCTGAAGAGGACTAAGAAAAAAATTGTTAAATATTAGACTTCTTGGGAAATAAGCTGAAATGCTTATAATACCGTTCACGATGAATCAGGGTTTGAATGAATTTCGCTCATATATCTTCTATTTAGTCCTATGAGCGAGGACTTTAGCTTTTAGGCAGGGGTTTTAACCCCTGACAGACTAGGGGTTTGACGTTAAGTTGACACCAATGGCTGTAGGGAGCATCCGAGCGTCTCGAATCGGCGGGATCTAATAGGGAGCGAGAAGCTCCCACTAAGTACCTACACAAAATTAATTGTATATTTTATTATTAGATTGATTGGGCGAATGCCATTCGCCCCTACACAAACAAAGATCGCGGTTTTAACCGCCCGGTCAAATTAATTCGGCTTTATCGGTGGTTCAGTAAAATCAACACAAAAACATACAATTAATTTTGCCTACCTACTTAGCAATTTGCCTCCTTGAGATGCACCCTACCTTCTCCTTGTAGGAGAGGCAAAGAGGAATATATTTGGGAGTACCAGAGGGGGGTAATATTGAACTAAATTTTAAACATCATTAAATTCTGGCTGATATTTTACCACCCCCGGACGTTCTTTTAATGCCCCTTCTTGTAGCGCGATCGCCATAAATGCTTCAAGGGGCACATCATACTCACAACGAATATGATATTGATTCGTTGAGAGAAAACCAAAGCGAGAATAATAGGCCGGATCGCCCAAAACTACCACAAATTCATAACCCCTTTTTTGACATTGCTCTAACCCGGTTTGGACTAAAAGAGTTCCTATTCCTTGTTTTTGAAACTTGGGTAATACTGCTAAAGGGCCAATCCCAACACCCATATATTCTTTTTCGTTCCCAGAGAGGGTAACGGGAGTAAACAAAATATGGCCGATTATTTGCTCCTCTTCGATTGCTACTAATGATAAAATGATCTGATGACGCGATCGTAATTTATCTACTAAATTCGCTTCACCAATACTGGAAAATGCCCTGACGTTAACCTGATAAATACTGGCAATATCTTCCTGTCTTTCTTGACGGATAATGACCATTTTTCTCCTACAATGTTTTTTCTATAGTAGTGCAGGCATCTTCCTGGCTAATGAATTTCACAAGCTAGAATTGTGCCAGCCTTGGGCTGGCACTACTTGAATAAGAATTAAGGGAGCCAGAGGCTCGCACTATAGCAAAAAACGGGGTTTAAGCTCTTACACATTTTCCAGTTATAGTGCGTGGGCTTAAGGGTGGGAGGATGTTTCTCCTATTTTATATGGATTGAATAGATAAGGTATATTCAATGTTTGACTGAGCTCCAATACCGCGAAAACTACCGGAAATCGGCGCCGCGTAACGGGGATGAGCACTCGCGGCTAAAATAATATGACGATCGCTTACTGCTAATCCATGACTCGGATCAAAACCGCGCCATCCTGCACCGGGTAAATACACTTCAGCCCATCCATGTAAATGTCTTTCGTCATTATCGGGATCGCCTTCTTGATAACCACTAACAAAACGAGATGCTAACCCGATCGCGCGACAAGTATCCATAAATAAAACTGCTAAATCTCGACAAGAGCCTAGTTGTTTTTTCCAAGTAATACTAGGAGGATAAGGCTCCCCTGTTTCTCTAACTGTATAAGTACAAGTTCGATATATTAAGTTATTTAATTCGCTGAGAAAAAAAACAATTTGTCCATTAACTTTATCGGATATTTCTTGGGCTAATTGTAGGGAAATTGGGTCTCCAGAATGTTGTAAATAAGGGTGAAGATGTGTTAACATGGATTGGGGGTAATCAATAATTGGTAATGTTACTGCCCAAGGTTCTAATAGATAATTAAAGGGGTTTAAGCAATGGGTTTCTACTTCGGAAATAACTTTTAGGTTAAGTTTTTCTGTGGGTTGATTAAACCATGTTTTTATGATACTATTTCCCTCCCAGTCTAATATTTCAGATATTCCCTTTGGTTGTGGGTTAATTTCTAAGGCAAATTTATGTAAGGTTTGAAAGACACAGGAGCGCGATCGTAATCTAATAATATGGGGTTCTAATTCAACGGGTTTACTATAATGATAAGTGGTTGTGTGAAGGATTTTGTAACGCATGAGATAATCAGTAATAGGTAAAGTAGCCCACCCGGAACTCAAGTTCCGGGCTAACAGGATAAGTCCATTAAAATGGACTGCAAAATGAAGTCTTTTTCCTTCTCAAAATTCCTAAAAATGGAAGTCTTTTTAGTCCTCTCAAGAGGACTTTAGCTATAAGACGGGAACTTAAGTTTCCGGCGGTATAAAGCTTTTACTTCTATCTTCAAACTATTAACTAACTAATAGGTTGTAAATCGAAATACGTTTCAAAAATGGTCTTTCCTACCGAGTTAACTTGTTGCTGTAAATGATCCATAAATTCATGGAGTCCCGTGTGAAAAATCTCGTCAATCGTAATATAATCTAATTCGGAGCGTAAACGCCCTAAAACTCTTTCTACAGGGTTACACCAAGTACCCGCAGGAGTTCCTGTAATTTCATGGAGTGATCGCTCTGCTTGTAACAAACAAAAATGAATTGAGCGAGGAAACTCACGATCTAAAATCAAAAATTCCGCCACTCCCATAGGTGTAATACGATGTTGTTTGCGCTTTCGATACATCTCATAAGCACTAGCAGACTTTAACAAAGACATCCATTGAATTTCATCCAAAGGAGTGCCAACATCATTGACAGAAGGTAAGAGAATAAAATATTTTACATCAAGAATGCGACTGGTTTTATCGGCGCGTTCTAATAAACGTCCCATATAGCCAAAATGCCAACCTTCATTATGAGTCATTGTCGCATCCATTACCCCGGCAAATAAATGTCCCTTCATTTTCACTTCGGCAAAAAAATCCGGTAAGTTAGACAAATGTCCCTGGTTTGCCGCATCCCTTACCATCATATAAAAACTATTAATTTCTTCCCACATTTCCGAGGAGATAATTTCTCGTACTGATCGCGCATTTTCACGAGCTGCTTGTAAACAAGAGATAATCGAATTAGAATAAGCGCGATCGAAGGTGAGAAAATGAATAACATTATCCGCCGTCGGCTGGCCATATTTTTCTTTAAAATATGGGGTATCTCCCGTAGTTTGGACTAAAGGAAACCATTGTTGAGTAATACCGCTGGGAGAGTCAAGAATAAGATTAAAATTGACATCGGCAAAACGGGCGATATTTTCCGCTCTTTCAATATAGCGGTTGAGCCAGTAAATTGAATCAGCAACACGACTTAACATAATAGTATTTTTCCCTGATATTTATAACTGATTTAGGGTGAGTTAGGTGGCTATAATTATTTGATCAAAGAGAAAAGGTAAACCTGCACCTAACCCACCATGTCTTAATCCATTTTTGTGGATAAGTTGTTACGCATTTAAACGTCTTACTGCACAAACATTAAGTCCCGTGACAAGCAGGATGCCTGTCTTACTTTATGTAGTTAAAATGCGTCTGAGACAATCAACCCAATTCATTACACAAAACCCAAGTATCCTTACTCCCCCCCCCTTGAGAAGAGTTTACCACTAAAGAACCACGTTTCAACGCGACACGAGTTAAGCCCCCCGGATGGACATAAATATCTTGGCCATATAAAATATAAGGTCTTAAATCAACATGACACCCCTCAAAATTATCCTCAAGAATTGTGGGAACCCTTGATAAACATAAAGTCGGTTGCGCGATATAATTACGAGGATTTGCCTTAATCTTTTCGGCAAATTCGACGCGTTTTTCCTCCGTCGCATGAGGTCCCACTAACATCCCATAACCCCCCGACTCATTGGCGGCTTTAACGACAAGTTTATCGAGATTATTGAGTACATAGTCTAATTGTTTTTCCTCCCAACAAACATAAGTGGGAACATTGGCTAAAATCTGGTCTTCATTCAAATAATAACGAATAATTTGGGGAACATAAGCATAAATAACTTTATCATCTGCCACCCCAGTACCTAAAGCATTAGCTAACGCGACTCTCCCATTACGATATAAGTCCATTAACCCCGGAATACCTAATAGTGAATCCGAGCGAAATGCCAAAGGATCGATAAAATCATCATCAATACGTCGATAGATCACATCAACTCGTTGTAACCCCTTAGTTGTTCTCATTTGAACATAACCATCGGCTATGACTAAATCACGCCCTTCGACTAACTCAATTCCCATTTGTTGAGCTAAAAAAGAATGTTCAAAATAAGCAGAATTGTAAATCCCCGGAGTGAGAACAACAACCGTCGGATTAGAGATATGATCGGGGGCTAAATTGAGAAGTGTATCTAAGAGATGACTGGGATAATCATCCACAGGTTGAATACCTAATTGGGCAAAAATTTGAGGAAAGGTACTTTTCATTACCCGGCGATTTTCCAACACATAGGAAACGCCGGAAGGACAGCGCATATTATCTTCTAAAACGTACCATTTTCCATCTTTATCTCGTACTAAATCAGTGCCAGTAATATGACACCAAATACCATGAGGCGGATTTAAGCCAATACAAGGTTTCAGGAACCCGGTGGCTGAGGCTATTAACTCCGCAGGAATGATGCCATCTTTGACAATTTTTTGCTCACCATAGATATCAGAAAGAAAGAGATTAAGAGCGTGAATGCGCTGTTTTAAACCCCTTTCGATGCCTTCCCATTCTTTAGCATTAACAACGCGGGGAATAACATCAAAAGGAAAAATACGCTCAGTCCCTTGAGTATCCCCATAGACATTGAAAGTCGCGCCTAATTTCATCATCGCGATTTGGGCTGCTTGTTGACGTCGCTCTAATTCTCCTGAGGCTAAGGAGTTTATTTTGTCTATCAGGATAGAGGCTTCTGGACGTGGTTGGCCTTTCGCGACGAATAATTCATCATAAAATTCGCCTGGATCGTAGGAATCAAATTTCACGGCTTTTACAATCGGTTGATTTTGGTAACTATTGATACTGTTTTTCCTAAATTAGGATCTTGTTTGCATCTTACAACACTTCATGATCGCGTGTTATGTCAATTTATCAAGTTTTGTAAGGATTTTGTATCAATTAAAATAATAATTTACCCAATGAATTATACTCAAAAAGTAGTCAAGAAAACAGATTTTGAGATTATGGTTTATGTATGTAACCTGGGTCTCGGTCAACAAGTTTATCTGGAAAACACGGGAATTGAGACCATTATTCGTTTAGTGAGTAGTACCGCGGGGCAACAACAACAGTCCAGTAGTAGTTTTACCACGGGTAAATGGTTAATGCCTCCCAGTGTCTTTCGCACCCCCACGGGGGTAGTATTGCGGTTTGAGGGAGAACAAGGTTCTCGTTTTGTGATGTTACAAGGGAGTGGGATAAGTGTTTTAACAACGATTCCTTCTCTGACGGGTGCGGAGGTGTTACCGCTTCAACAAATCGCGTCACAAGAAATGCCTAAAATGACGATGGAACCCATGAAACCGATGGAACCCATGAAACCGATGGCAATGGGGAATATGCAAATGTCGATGAACCCGATGCAAATGCAAATGGGTAATATGGCGATGCAAATCGGTTCTCCTTCTCAGGAAGTTAAACATTTTTGTCCTCAATGTGGGGGGGCTGTTAAAGAGCGCGATCGTTTTTGTTCTAGTTGCGGTAATCCTCTGTAATTGTTGATTTTTTTTGAATTGCAAAACCCACGGGTTTCTGTGATATCCTAAATTTAGGGATCAGAAACCCGCGATCATTTCTCCATGACGAGTATTTACCCAGATAATTTGACGAAAATGGTATTATCCAAAGTCAAAATTTTCGGGTTTATGGTTAGCATCTCAAGCCATATTAAGCATGAAGTTAGTCAAACTTTTGACAATATTACAACAAGGTTTAGCCAGTGTAAAATCTAAGACTTTGATCGAACAATTAAGGAATGTATAAAGGAAACTATGATGAACCCCGATAAAAGCAGATTAGACAGGGAAAAGACGGTATGGCATTATAAACCTTGGTGGTGTCAACCGTGGTCAATTTTGCTCACAGGAATTACGATAATTTCAGGGAGTTGGTTTGTCTTTAAAATTATTTGGCTAACGATATTAATATCAATCCCCATATTAATTTGGATGGGATTTTTTATCTTAGTTTACCCGGCTTTAGTCTTAAAAAATGGGCTGCTTGATCCTCAAGAGTAATTTCTCAATAATTAGTCTTTCGTCTACATGGTGTCGTCAGGGACTTTCATCTTTAATGATGAATCAATTTTCGGCTAATTTCTATATTTCAATATTTGTGTAAGTTGATACCAAATTACCCACATTTGTCATGTTAGATATTCAGCCGCAGTTAGTTGACAGAAGAAAGCATCGTGATAGAATTGAGGAAAAATTTTGGGTAGGTCTGTTAAATACATTTTCAGACCTTTTTTTACCACATTCTGCTGGCTACACTCCTCAACCTATCTGGCATTTAACCTCGTCGTAACCCCGTGAGATTGATGAGACATTTAATTGCTAAATTTCCAGAAACCCTTGAGTGTTGTCCGAGCCACAGCGCCCTGATCCCGATTCCTTTGTCTGTTGTACAGCAGTGAGCGGGGTAGGCTTTCAAGGATTTTTAGTGTAAGCTAAAACACCCATAATTATAATTATGGCAGTTATGCTTGTAGGATACCCCATTAGGGATTCAGAGACCAAGGTTTTTCACAATTTATTAATATTAGTGATGGCAACAATGAATAAAATTCGAGTCGTTTTTATTGAAGATCATGATTTGACAAGGCTAAGTATTTGTGCTGGTTTAGGACAATATCAAGGGATTGAAGTGGTTGGAGACGCGCCGAATGCGTCTCTGGGGCTGGATCTGTTGCTGTCTTCGCAACCGGATGTGGCACTGATTGATATTGGTTTACCAGATATGGATGGGATCGAATTAACAAAATTGTTTAAAAGTTCTGTACGATTGTCTCCCTCTCTCCAGACGAAGGTTTTAATGTTAACATTTCAGAATGATGAGGATGGAGTATTAGCCGCGTTTTCCGCGGGAGCAGATTCCTATTGTATGAAGGATATTAGTTTCGAGCGTTTAGTGGACGCGATCAAAGAAACTCATCAAGGTAATTGCTGGATCGATCCGGGGATAGCTCATATTATCCTGAAACAAGTTCGCTCCTCCTTTCATCCCCATCAACATGAAATTCCGTCACGGTACTCAATTGACTCGGAGTTACAGTGTCTCTTAGATACGAACCCTCTCACGGAGCGAGAGTTAGAAGTGTTAAGGTTAATTGTCGAAGGAGAAACGAATGTTCGTATCAGTGAGCAACTATATATTTCCCTGGGTACTGTCAAAACTCATGTTCGTAATATTTTAGCGAAATTGTCCGTCGATGATCGAACCCAAGCGGCTGTCATTGCCTTGAGATCGGGCCTGGTTTAGAGGATTCTTATAGTAATAAAGAAAACTCGCCCCTAACTTTTCGGGCAGAAATCGCCCAGGATAGTCGGTACTACGAGTTAGTTACTCCATATCAAGCAATCAAAAAGAAAAAAAACCTCGAAGATCAAAATCGAGCAAAAATTCCCAAAGTGTATGATATATTTGAGTTACAAATTAATAAATTTTTTCAATTTTTTTTCATCTGGGTGTCAAAAACCTGTACCATCTAAGATATAGAGGCTTGAATCTCAGCACTTCATCAGTCCATCATAAGGAGTGACTGAAGAATTGAAGCTCCTCAATCGTTTGAGGTGAGAAAAGGGGATGTCTCAGAAGAAAGTTACCAGTATTCGCAGATTCGCTTTGGGGCGGGAGAGCTTACTGACTCGGATTACTACAAAAATTCGTCGCTCTCTTGAACTAGAAGATATTTTAATGACAACGGTACGCGAAATTCGCGCCTTTTTAGATGGCGATCGCGTAAAAATTTATCGTTTTCAGACGGATGGTAGTGGTGAAGTGATCGCGGAGTCGATCAAAAATAAACGCTTACCATCACTTTTGGGACTTCATTTTCCCGCGAGTGATATTCCCCCTGTGGCGCGAGAAATGTTTATCAAAGCACGTCAACGAGTGATTGTTGACGTGACATCAGGGCATCAAATTATTAATCATTTAGATTCTCCGAAAACGGGGGAAAGTTTGCCCATTGAGGATATTCGTTATGCTCCTGTTGATACTTGTCATCGTGAATATTTGATCGCGATGGGAGTACGTTCTTCACTGTGTATTCCCATTTTACATCAAAATCAATTGTGGGGATTATTAATTAGTCATAACATAAAATCTCGACGGTTTAGTGAAAGGGAATTAACCATTGTGCAGTTATTGGTGGATCAATTATCGATCGCGATCGCGCAATCTGATCTCCTCGCCCATGCACGACAACAAGCCAAAGATGAAGCGGTAATTAATTATATCAGTAGTCTGCTACACTCTCCCTTAAAATCAACAGAAATTCGCCAAACCGTTTTAGAAAAAATGGTTAAAGCCTTACAGGGATGTAGTGGTCGATTATATATTACCTCAGATCTGAATAGTCAATCAGATCAATTATATTTATCGGGGCCGCAGCCCACAGCAAGTTTTCTGGAATTAACTCCATTTTGGCAAAAAATGATGGGGGTAAATCAGGAAGATATCCCTGGAAAATTTCCGTCTAAAAATCTTGAAAAAAGTTCGATTAATTTAGAACAAGGACAAGACAAGTCCGAAAAAATCATTGACTTTAATTCGAGTGCTTTAATTCCCCATTTATATATCATTCCTGATGTCTTAAAAGAAGCACAATTGAAATTATTAATATCAGCATTTCTTTCTACGCCCATTCGTTCTATTTTGATAATTCCTCTACAACATCATCAACAATGTGTGGGTTGTATTAGTATTTTTAGGAGTCTATTAGAAACGGAAAAATTATGGGCTGGAGAGCCACAAAAAGATGGCAGAAATGATCGGCCGAGACAATCTTTTGCCGCCTGGCGAGAAGTGAAAAAAGAACAAGCAAAAGAGTGGACAACCGAAGAAATAAAACTAGCAAAATCCTTAGGAAGTCACCTTTATATGGCGGTGATGCAACGGCGGATCGAAACGATGATTTTACATCAAGCATCCCACGATCAACTAACGGGTTTAGCGAATCGTTTATTATTTAGTGAAAGATTATCTTTATCTTTAGCCTCTTCCCATCAACAAGCGGAAATGATCGCGGTTGTTTGTCTGGATTTAACCGGCTTTAAAAACATTAATGACACTTTAGGGCACGCGGTAGGCGATCAATTATTAAAAAGTGTTGCGATGCGTTTGAAAAGTTGTTTACGCCCTAATGATATTATTTCTCGATGGGGAGGCGATGAATTTATGTTGCTTTTTTCCCCAATTTTGTCAACGGAAGATGCCATTCAAAGTGCAGAGAAAATTTTAGATAGCTTGGGGACTCCTTTTCTGTTAAAAGATCAAGAACTTTATATTAAAGCGAGTTTAGGGATCGCGATCGCGCCCTATGATGGAGAAGATGCAGAAACCTTGTTAAAAAATGCGGATGCCGCGATGTATTTAGCCAAACAACAAGGGCGTAATAATTATCAACTATATACTCCTTCTATTGGCAGTCAAGCTTTAGAAAGAATGATCTTAGAAAATCATCTCTATAAAGCCTTAGAAAAACAAGAGTTTTTATTATATTACCAACCTCAAATTAACTTGATAACAGGTGAATTAGTAGGTATGGAAGCCTTAATTCGTTGGCGACATCCTGAACGAGGTTTAGTGCCTCCTAATCAGTTTATCCCCTTAGCAGAGGAAACCGGATTAATTGCACCAATGGGAGAATGGGTATTACGAACCGCGTGTCAACAAAATAAACAATGGCAGTTAGCAGGTTTACCTCCTATTATGATCGCGGTTAATCTTTCCATGCGTCAGTTTCAGCAAAATAATCTGGTTATATTAGTTAGGAAAATATTGGAAGATACGCAATTAGAACCTCAATATTTAGAATTAGAAATCACCGAAAGTATTGCGATTCAAGATGTAGATTTAACCATTTCAGTGTTAAGACATTTACAAAGCATGGGGCTTTATATTTCGATGGATGATTTTGGCATGGGTTATTCTTCTCTTTCTGCCTTAAAACATTTACCCTTAGATAGTTTAAAAATCGATCAAACTTTTGTGCGAGATTTGAAAAATAATGCCCAAGATACCGCGATCGTTCAGGTAATTTTAGCCTTGGGCAAAGGTTTAGATTTAAAAGTGATCGCGGAGGGGGTTGAAACCAGGGAACAATGCGATTTTTTGCGCTCTTTGGATTGTAAATTTGCCCAAGGTTATTTCTTTAGTAAGCCTTTACCTGTGGAAGAAGTAACGCAACTTTATCAAAATTGGGATACTATTAAACAAAAATGGATACAATCGTGATATAAGGGGAAGAAGGAAACTGTCAACTGTCAACTGTCAACTGTCAACTGTCAACTGTCAATTACCCATTACCATGTCATTACAATCTCTGAGTATCTTACCAAAAAACAATCAAACTCCAACAGGTTTATTAGTGATTTTGCATGGTTGGGGAGCCAATTATTATGATTTATTCTCATTAGCATCAGAGTTAAATTTACCAGATTATGCTTTTGAATTTCCTGATGCACCCTTTCCCCATCCCGATGTGCCTGGTGGCAAAATGTGGTATGACTTGCAAAGCCAAGATTATCAAGGTTTAACAGAAAGTCGTCAAATTTTATTAGAATGGTTATTATCTTTGGAAGGTAAAACAGGGATTCCTTTATCCCGCACTATTTTAAGTGGTTTTTCCCAAGGCGGCGCGATGATTTTGGATGTGGGCTTAACTTTGCCTCTGGCTGGTTTGGTTTCCATGAGTGGTTATTTACATTTTAATCCTCAATTATCCGATGGCGCCTTACCACCAATTTTAATGACACATGGTAATCTGGATATGGTCGTACCCTTGGCAATGACGATCGCGTCCCGCGAGGGTTTAAAGGGCATAGGTGCTTCAGTAGAGTATCACGAATTTTCAGGAGGCCATGAAATTCCGCGCACCGTTATCCAATTAATCCATGACTTTGTGTTAAAAACAATATCAAACGCGGCTTAAATCTGTAGTATAAACTGTAGTAGTTCACGGCAAATGCAACTGTAAAGGAGTTAACCATGACAATGTTGACAACCCCCTCCCGCGAGATTGCCGCTTTAAGAGCAGAAGATGTGGCGAAACTGGCTACCCGTTTGGAAGCTGATGATTATAGTGATCCTTTTGATGGATTAAATGATTGGCATTTGCTGCGCGCGATCGCGTTTCAACGCCCGGAATTAGCTGCACCTTATATCCATCTTTTAGATATGGAAGCTTACGATGAAGCCTAATTAGAGAAATAAGGAAGAAGGAAGAAGGAAGAAGGAAGAAGGAAAACAGATATTTTGTAAATATTCTTGAATTGATCGAAAGTTTTTCTTTTTCTCTCTTCGTGATCTTTCTGTAGTCTGTAGGGGCGGGTTTACCGGGATCTGCACAACCAATCAGAGATACTGGTAAAGCCGCCCCTTGTATCTTTAAAGAGACAGGTTAATCAACCGGATGTGATATCAGGAAGTGATTTTCTCTTTCAAGTGAAAACCGCGATAATTGCAGAAACCCTTGATTTTATAGCATCTTCCGGCTTCCCTCTTCCTTTTTCCTTCTGCTATATAATTTAGTGCCAATCTCCTTGAATGGTAAACGCGCCCCAGTAATAAGGAGACTGCCATTTTCCCGATTTCCACATCTCTAACTGTGCCTCTCTTAAGGCGATAATGGGATTTTTTCCCCCCTTCAATATTGGCTGATAAAATCGAGTCATTAACTCAAGACATCTCCAATAATTTATAAAGCTTATATATGTTTCCATTTCAGAAGTAAAACTTGTGGCACAGGCATCTTGCCTGTGACGGGGAAGATGCCCTGAATTTACATCTCAAATGGAATTGCTATACAGGTAAACCCCCCCTATGGGAATTATGTTTGTTTAACCAGAAATCTTATTAGCCACCCAAAAAACATAAAAAAAAGTGGTTAATTCAGATAGCGTTTTGATTATGATTGCTTTGTAATTAGTTTATGAAAAACAGACGGGTTTTAATTGGCTTATCCGGTGGAATTGCTGCTTATAAAGTCTGCGAAGTTGTTTCTACTTTAGCAAAAGCTGGGGTGGAAGTACGCGCTATTTTAACTGAGTCTGCCCAAGAGTTTATTACTCCCTTAACTCTTGCTACTCTCTGTCGTCATCGGGCTTATACCGATCGCGACTTTTGGCAATCTAGCAATAATCGTCCTTTACATATTGAATTAGGAGAATGGGCAGAAGTTTTTGTCATCGCGCCGATGAGCGCGAATACCTTGGCAAAATTAACATTCGGTTTGGCAGATAATTTATTAACAAATACCGTTTTAGCTTCCACTTGTCCGATTTTATTAGTTCCCGCGATGAATACCGATATGTGGGAACAAATGTCGGTACAACGTAATTGGCAACAAATTTTTACTGATTTAAGATATCATGCTATTTCCCCAGGTGAGGGAATTTTAGCTTGCGATCACGTCGGTGCTGGACGAATGGCAGAGCCCCAAGAAATTCTCACACAAATTGAATCTTTATTATATACCAAAGGAAGACGAAATTTACTCGGTAAAAAAGTATTAATTAGTGCCGGAGGAACCAGAGAACATTTTGATCCAGTCCGTTTTATTGGTAATCCTTCTACAGGTAAAATGGGAATCGCGTTAGCCCAAGCAGCATTACATCGAGGAGCCTCTGTTACTTTGGTGCATAGTATCGCGGATAATTTTATCTTAAAGGGAGTAAAAAATCATCAAGTTGTCAGTGCTCAAGAGATGGAAAACGCGATGTTAGAATATTTCTCTGATGCCGATATTATTATTATGGCTGCGGCCGTTGCTGATGTTAAACCTCGTGATTATAGTGATGACAAATTACCCAAAAGTCAATTACCTTCTCAATTACCTTTACAACCTGTTCCTGATATTGTCGCCCAATTAGGCAACCGTAAACAACCTCATCAATTATTAATAGGATTTGCCGCACAAACTGGTGATATTGTCAAGCCCGCGTTAGGCAAATTAACTCAGAAAAAATTAGACGCGATCGTGAGTAACCCCATAGATCAAAAAGGAGTAGGTTTTGGAAGTAATAACAACTACGCGATATTTTTTGATCGAGAAGGCAGACAAAAAGAAATACCCCTCTGTAGTAAATTAGAAATGGCTCATCAATTATTTGATTTTATCACCATTTTAACTCCATTTTTCCCATAATTTATTCATCAAATTAAACCTCTCCAAAAATTATGGGAGCGCAGGTGTAATGGCAGCCGTTAGGCAGCATCCGCTTTCACGGTATAGTCATTTCAACGTATATTGAGAAATTAAAAAACAGTCAAAGTAAGAAGATGCTAGATTTGACGTGTCTCATTTTTATTGAGAATGACTATACTCCATCTTTGTGAGAACTGTTATATCTCATTATTACTTGTGAATATCGGCTCTACCGAACCGTGAACCCTGAAAGGAGCCGCGCAGCTTAGGGGTGGGCGTAGCCTCACTTGCTATACTTGGTTTAGAGTCGAAACAGCCAAAACGAGAATTCGCAAAGGTTTGACTTTCTGATAGTTCGATTGTGATGAACTTTTCGGCAAACTCTTACTGATGATGCTTTTTCGCAATTTCTTACCTACTAAGTTTGGTAGAGTCGATAAATCCTGTCTCGATTATGTGTTTTTAGGGTGTTATTGTAGTTTTTTTTATGATAACCACAAAGGCACAGAGGACACAGAGGAAAGAAAAGAGAGTTTAGGTACGGACTCTTTAACTTTTATTCAGGTTATGTTTTAAAGATAAGGGAGAAAGAGTTTCTACCTTTGAGAACTGTACCGTGATTAATTTATTATCAATGATGGGAGATTTAGATAATGTTACCTCACGAATTTCAAAATATAATTCCCCCTAGCTCACCCACTGCCGATATTCTCGAACCCCATAAACTAACGCGTGAATTTCACCAAGAAGTAAAAGCACGTCAGGAGTTTTCCTTGTATTGTCAGTGGTATTACGAAACCGCACAACGTCATCAAAAAGAATTGGAAAAAATGACGGGAGATATTAATATTTTGGGTTGGTTTCGTCGCACTTTCTTTTAAATTTAAGATTTGAGACTTGAGTGATAATCCCAAATCTCAAATCCCCGATTTTAAAGGTCTCAGTGCGTTGAAACTACATCGAGTTCATCTTCTCTAAGATGGACACGGAATTTTTTGTCAAACTGAACTTGAACCGGGAAGTTAGCACTAACAGGTCTCCCCTGCCATTGTGTGACAATAGCCACCACCTCTCCTTCTCGTCCTTCGATATTGAAGGGCTGATTTCGATGTTCAGGATGATGGTACACCTTGACAGATTTTTTCACAGAAACGCGATCGCCAACTTTCATAGTGTTATAAAAATATTCTGTTCTCTGTAAGTATCTAAGCCTCTGTGACTGCACAAAAGGATACAACACAAAGGCTCAGAGGATCTTTCTATCTTGACATAGAAACGAACACAAAATTTACCGATTGTGCAAAAATCTCCCAACCGGATTTGTTTTTTGATTTTCACTTCTTAGATGAAGGTAGTTTAGGCGCGTCAGGGGGTTGAGGCGGGACTGGATGTTTGGCGGGTTCTGGGTTTTTGGGGATTTCTGGAGAGGGAGAAATTTCGCGTAAATTGTGCCATCCCCAGCCCACCGCGATCCCCAACAACAAAAGAGTGAAGAATCCTAAACCTAAGAGAATTGGTTTCCAAGGCATAGACTTCCGACGAGAAGAGCCATTGTCTTCAGAAACAGTTTCCCCATCGAGAAGTGCTTTAGAAGTCTCCGATAATTCTGATTCAATCGGTGTTTCATCAGGCACTTGAGAGGGGAATAGTGCCAGCTTTTCTGGAGAAACACGACAATGAGTAATGACGATCGAAGTATTATCGTGACCATTTTTGGTATTCGCGAGACCAACCCAAGACTGAAGGGCTGCGTCCAAAGACATTTCACCCCTTAACACAAGGGGGGCATAATTAGTCCAAGAATTTTCCACCCAATCATTATCACTTAACCCATCAGAACAGAGAAGCAATAAACCATCTTCTTCGAGAATAACGCGTTGGATACTGGGATAAACATATTCACCCTCTCTGGTCCCCAAGGCTTGAGTGAGGGCCCCGCCATCAAGTCGCTTTAAGCCTTGCCAATAGAGACTACGCCCCATTCTCACTTCCCGTGTGGCGACATCATCATCGATCGTGAGACGTTGACAATGATCTTGAGTAATCCAATAAGCTCTACTATCCCCTACATTAACTAAATAAAGTTCATGGCAATTTTGATAAACTTTACCTTCTGTCGTTTGGCAGGTTTGGGGTAATTGTAACGCCATGACTAAAGTTGTGCCCATGCGTTGCCGTAATTCTCGACTTTGCTGATTATTTTGGGCACAAATGACATTATTAACGACTCGGACTATTTCCTCTAATTGTTTACTCACCATTTCTGGTGTGATTAACTCTGTGTTTTGGGAAAGTTCCGTGAGTAAAGTTTGGATCAGGGGTTTGAGGGATTGTACAGCCAGTTGACTCGCGACTTCTCCTCCTTCGTGGCCGCCTACTCCATCACAAACGATCGCGAAATAGGGGAGGAGGGGATGATTTGGGGAGGGGCTATCGTGGACACCATCCTTAGTTGTGGGATAACAAGTATCTTCATTATGCTCCCGTTGGGGACCTGTATCACTGGCCCCCGCGACGGTTAAATGTAAGGGTAATTGACTAGCTTGTGTGAGGAGGAGTTGATTTAATTGAGACTGTATCGCGTTTTTATTTGTCTCTTTATTGGCATCTGGGTGACACATTTGCCCATAAATTTCCTGAAGGGGGGGCCGGATCTGGGAGCCCGCGGTTTCGATCAAAGGAGCCCAAAAATCAGCTAAATCCTGTAATTTTAATTGATGATTGGGACCATAGAGTTCGAGTAAACGCAAACGCGAACCTTCCACCCGAATATTATCGGAGATTAATAAACTCGATCCTACCCCTTGAGAAGATAGAGGTTCCCACAGTTGCCAAAATTGCCAGAGCCAATAAATTTGACGGACTTCTGAAGCCGATGTCCAAACCTGAAAAAGGGAAGGATAAAGATGACCTCTTCCATCAATCGGTACATTGTCTAATAAACTAATATTGGTGTGTTGAGAACCCTCCCCCACAGCACAAAATCCATATAATTCGGGTGTATGGAGTCGGTAGGGATAAAGATAGAGGTAAGAAATTAATTCATCAGGGACTTCATCGGGGGCATCAGGATCATCTCCGGGTTTGGTATCAAGCCATATTTTGGGACTAATGACTTGATAACGATCGCGCACCAAAGTACCTGCCGGGATTTGTTCGGCTTCCAGTCCTACAGCCCATAAATAACGATAAATTAAAGGAGTCTGACAAGCCTCACACTCCATACGTCCCAAAGGGTTACGCGGTTGATCGCACTCAAGATTCGGACAACACATCACTGGGCCCGAACCACTCGTCATACTGAATAGTTTTTCTAAAATCATTTTCAATTAATCGCGATCGTTCTCTAAATTACATAAAGGTGCGGATAAACTAATATTCGCGGTGATTTTCACGGTGATTTTAGTGTGTCCCCATAAATATAACTTTAATAGAAGTAATGGAAGTAGGGCGGGTAGATCAGGCTCTCGCCAAAGTAATGCAGATATGGGTGAAAGAACCCCGACAGTGCAACAAACCTTTTGTCCTGACTTATAGCATCAACATAACCTTATAATGCAATTTTAGCCATGTTTTTCACTCCTCCTCTTATTTGGTTAATCGTTGGTTCCTTACTCTGTCTCATGGAATTAATTTTTCCCACGGCTTTTGTGGAGTTTATCATGGGACTGAGTGCCATTGTCGTTGGCGGAATTGCCCTTGTCCTTCCCTACGTCAATTTACAGGTGTTCCTGTGGATGATACTCTCAGGGGTGTTCATTTTTCTCTCTCGTCGTTTCCTACGCCGAACCCGTGTCACTATTTTGGAAGATGCCAAGGAAGCCCAAACTTTGACGGAAATTCCCCCAGGGGAAACGGGACGAGTGATCTATGAGGGTAATTCTTGGCGCGCTCGTTGTGAGGATGACCAAATCACGATAAAGCCCCATCAAAAGGTGATTGTCGTGAGACGTGAAGGCACTACTTTAATTGTTATTCCTGAAACGCTCTTAGATTCTGCTGATTAAATATTGAGGAGTTTTACAATGGAAAATTTTTTTTTATTGGTATTTTTAGCCTTGGGTGGTTCCGCGATCGCGGGTAGTGTCAAAATCATTAATCAAGGAGACCAAGCTTTAGTAGAATCCTTGGGCAGATATAATGGTCGTAAATTAGAACCGGGGTTAAGTTTTCTCACTCCTTTTATTGATCAAGTAGTTGTCAAGCAAACCATTCGAGAACAAGTTTTAGATGTTCCACCTCAACAATGTATCACTCGTGATAATGTTTCCATTAGTGTCGATGCAGTGGTTTATTGGCGGATTGTTGATTTAGAAAAATCCTATTATAAGGTGAAAGACTTGCAATCGGCTATGGAAAATTTAGTGCGGACGCAAATTCGCTCCGAAATGGGGAAATTAGAATTAGATCAAACTTTTACAGCACGCACAGAAGTAAATGAACTCCTTTTGCGAGATTTAGATGTCGCGACTGATCCTTGGGGCATTAAAGTAACACGCGTAGAATTACGCGATATTATCCCCGCGAAGGCCGTACAAGATGCCATGGAATTACAAATGTCCGCGGAGCGACAAAAACGTGCCGCGATTTTGAAGTCTGAAGGGGAACGTGAAGCCGCGGTAAATAGCGCGAAGGGTAAAGCAGAAGCCGCCGTTTTAGACGCGGAAGCTCGCAAGAAAGCGGCAATTTTAGACGCGGAAGCTCAACAACAAGCGATCGTTTTACAGGCTCAAGGGATGCGTCAACAACAAATTCTTAAGGCTCATGGTACCGCGGAAGCATTACAAATTATCGCGAAAACCTTGAAGAATGATCCCGCAGCCCAGGAAGCTCTCCAGCTACTTTTAGCTCAAAATTATATTGAAATGGGGACTACGATTGGTAGTAGTGATAGTACCAAGGTGATGTTTATTGACCCCCGTAGTATTCCTGCGACTTTAGAAGGCCTTCGTTCTATTGTTGATGACAATCCCAAGGCATAAGCAAGAGGGAAGAGGGAAGAGGGAAGAAGGAATGAACCACAAAGGCACAGAGGGCACAGAGGAAGAAGGAAGAAGAAAACTGCCCCATTCCCCATTCCCCATTCCCCATTCCCCATTCCCCATTCCCCATTACCTATTGATATTTTGTTGTTGAGATTGGGATAATTCACAACGATCACATAATCCGAAAAATTCTAAAGTATGATAGTAAATTTTAAAATGATGGGAATGTTGTAACTCTTGTTCTAATTTATGGACGGGACATTCATTAATAGGAATAGACATACCACATTCGAGACAACTGAGGTGATGTTGATCTTTATGGACTACCCCATAGAGGGACTCTCCAGAGGCTAAAGTCCTTACCTGTATCAATCCTTCACGCTTTAAAGCATCTAAGGAACGATATACTGTCGCTAATCCCATACTTTGATCAGCATTGCGTAATTCTAAATAAATATCTTGGGCACTGAGCGATCGCTTTAAGGTTTTTAGTAAGCTTAAAATACGCTCCTGGCTACGCGTGCGGTTGGTTTTCATCTTTCTTCCCCCCTTTACATTTAATTTTATCTCTATTTTCAGGCTACGTTACTATAGTTATGGGCAAACTCTCACCAGATATGAAATTTTTGAGCAGTTATTTCCACTCTTCCCTAAAATAAATACACGGTAGGTTCAATCTCATAGACTGAGGATTCCCGTGACTCAAAAATATCAAGCACGCATTTATGTCACTCTGCGCCCTTCTGTATTAGATCCCGCCGGTACCGCGGTACAAAGCAGTTTGGAACATCTGGGCTATAACAATGTCGAACAAGTTCGTATTGGTAAGTATATCGAATTAAGTCTTACTGCCCCTAATGAAACGGATGCCCGCGCTCAATTAGATCATATTTGCGATCAATTGTTAGCCAATCCTGTCATTGAAAATTATCGAGTTGATTTAAACACGGCAAGTTAAGGAAGGATTGATGATGAGGTATTTTTGATGGGCTGGGGTTTTGGGATTTGGCAATACTGAAGAGTTAAAAGTTAACCCTCTTCCTTCTCCCTTCTCCCTTCTCCCTTCTCCCTTCTTCCTTCTCCCTTCTTCCTTCTCCCTTCTCCCTTCTCCCTTCGTTAAAATTATGAAATTTGGTGTAATTGTATTTCCGGGTTCTAATTGCGATCGCGATGTAGCATGGGTAACACAAGGGTTACTAAACCAACCTACTCGCATGATTTGGCATGAAGACACGGATTTATCTGATATTGATGTCGTGGTAGTGCCGGGGGGTTTTAGTTATGGCGATTATTTGCGATGTGGCGCGATCGCGAGATTTTCTCCGGTAATGAAAGCCACCGTCGAACACGCGAAAAAAGGTAAATTTGTCCTGGGGATTTGTAACGGTTTTCAAGTCTTAACCGAAACCGGATTATTACCAGGCGCGTTAGTCCGAAATAAAGGATTACATTTTATTTGCGATCGCCAACCTCTACAGGTGGAAAATTCTCATACCCCCTGGACGAATCTTTATCAAAAAGGTCAAATAATTACCCTTCCCATTGCCCACGGCGAAGGTCGTTATTATGCGGATGCTGATACCCTCAAAGAATTGGAAGATAACGAACAAATCCTCTTCCGTTATTCTAACGAACTCAGTGAAATTACGGAGAAATCAAATCCCAATGGTTCTCTAAATCACATTGCCGGTATCTGTAATCGTGAAACAAATGTTTTAGGTATGATGCCTCACCCGGAACGAGCCTCCGATCCTATGTTAGGCAACACTGATGGTATTCAAGTGTTTGAAAGCTTACTCCAAGCCTTTGTAAATGTCGCGTAAATCTTGATCCCCTTGTCGGCAAGGATAAGGGGACAACTGTTTTCCTATATTTTTAGCTTTTTTTAAGATTCTAGCAGAACCCAGGATTGTAGAATTGAGAAAAATTGTAAATATATATGACAAAAGATTAATATTTCCGAATTTTTAGTGAAGAATAATAAGAAATTTTTCTAATCTCATTTACAAATATCTTATGCAACCTAATAATTTACTTATTTACTCATCAGCCTTAGAACAGGCGATCGATCACGCCCCCCTGACAGTAAAACCGGAGACATCTCTAACCGATGTTCTCACACTGATGAGTCAAGTCCGCAGCAGTTGTCAACTCCCCGCGTGGCATGATTTTTGCCAACTAGACAATACCAGTAATCGTGGTGGACTTGGGGAAGCGCGTGCCAGTTGCGTCTTAGTAATGGAAAATGGCAAAATTTTAGGGGTTTTTACGGAACGAGATATCGTGCGGTTAACCGCACAAGGCATCAGTTTACATGGGGTAAAAGTCGCGGATGTGATGACTCGTTCTGTGATTACTTTAACCCTGACAGGTTCCCAAGATATTTTCACAGCTTTATCTATATTAAGACAATATCGCATTCGCCATTTACCCATTGTCAATGAAAAGGAATTACTCCTGGGAATTGTTACACCCGAAAGTATCCGTCAAGCTCTTCAACCTGTTAATTTACTAACAAGTTTACGTTATGTTTCTGATGTGATGACATCTCAAGTCGTTCACGCGTCTCCTCATACTTCTGTTTTAGAGTTAGCGCAATTAATGGCAACCCATCGTGTCAGTTGTGTTGTGATTACAGAAGAAATTCTTGAGATGAGAGAAGAAGGAAAAAGCGACAAAGAAGAAGGGTATAAAGAGTACAATAATCATGTTTTCACCTCTGCGGGAGAAGGTTTATTCCATCCCATCGGTATTGTTACAGAAAGAGATATTGTACAGTTTAACGCGTTGGAGTTAAATTTATCACTTATTAAAGCGCAAGATGTAATGAGTACACCTTTGTTTTCCTTATCGTCCCATGATTCTTTATGGATCGCGCATCAAGAAATGCAACAACGTCGAGTCCGTCGTCTTGTCGTCACGGGGCAGAAAGGTGAATTGTTAGGTATTGTTTCTCAAACTAATTTATTACAAGTTTTAAATCCATCTGAAATGTATGGAGTTATTGAATTATTGCAGCAAGCTGTCGATGAAAGAACTGCAGAATTAAAGGAAGCAAATCAACATTTACAAGAGGAAGTTATTGAACGAAAGAGAGCCGAAGAAGCTTTACGAAAATCTCACGAAAATTTACAGCAATTAGTGGAAGAACGAACCGCAGAATTAATGAAAACTAATGACAAACTAAAACGTGATATTGTCAAGCGTCAACGGGTAGAAGAAGCACTACGAAGAAAAGAGTCTCGTGTCAGAACTCAAGCTCATCAATTAGAGCAAACCCTCCGAAAATTACAACAAACTCAATCTCAACTAATTCAAACGGAAAAAATGTCTTCCTTAGGGCAAATGATCGCGGGTATTGCCCATGAAATAAATAATCCGGTTAATTTTATTTATGGTAATCTCTTCCATGCTAATCGTTATGTTGAAGATATTATCAAATTGATAGAACTTTATCAACAGCATTATCCTGAACCCGTTGCTGAAATTCAAGACATGGCTGAAGATATTGATATTGAGTTTATGGTTGAAGATTTGTCAAAAATGGTTTCTTCGATGCAATTAGGGGCGGAACGGATTCGAGAAATCATCTTAAATTTACGCAATTTTTCCCGTTTGGATGAAGCGGAAATGAAACAGGTTGATATTCACGATGGTATTGAAAGTACATTATTACTTTTGCAACATCGTCTCAAATCTCATGGCAATCATCCGCCTATTTCTGTGATAAAAGAATATGGTAATTTACCTCGTGTTGAATGTTATGCCGGTCAACTTAATCAAGTTTTCATGAATATCCTTAGTAATGGGATTGATGCTTTAGAAGATTCCTTGAATAAAAATTCATCATTGATGAATATTTGGTCACGTGTTGTGAATAATAAGGAGTTTGAAAATTCGGATATTAAGAGGAATATTATGTCGCTCAAACAACCTACTATTTTTATCCGTACAGAGGTGGTTAATTGTGATTTGATCGCGATCCGTATTTCTGATAATGGGCCGGGGATACCCCCAGAAGTAAGACATCGTTTATTCGATCCTTTTTTTACCACTAAACCCGTGGGTAAGGGTACAGGTTTAGGCTTATCTATTTGCCATCATTTAATTACGGAAAAACATCATGGCCGTTTAGAGTGTTTTTCGGAACCCGATCAGGGGACGGAATTTTTAATTGAAATCCCAATTCAATTACCTCAATGTCAATCGGCATAATCGCGTAATGAATCCTTGTCCTTTGAGTGATTTATAATAAAGCTTGTTTTATTCTCTCTGTTTCTTAATGGGTAGTGATGCTATATCACCTGATATTCCCAATATCTCTGTACAGGAAAGTATCGGGGTTTGTCTATGAAGAATTCTTCGTCGATATTGCGTTTAAGGAATGCCAATTAAATAATTTGACTGTTGGGTTAGTCCTCTCTTATATTTGTACCTGAGAGCAGTTAAGATGCTTGCACTACTTTATTGATTTTTCATTCCTCAATTAATTTTTCGATCACCTAGGAAAGAATAAGGGATAGGATTGTCAAAATTGTTAAAATATGATAGAGTTAAATAAGGTGACAAGTTTATAAATAAAAAATCAACCTCACCCTCGCCCTCGTTCTTTCCCTGTTGAGTGATGAAGATGAAAACTCCGATCACGTCTCCTGAGTCTAATTCCCATAAGTCCCTCCCCCTGGAGTCTTTAAATTTACCTTTAAATGAAAAATCCACGGAAACAAAACTAGGATTTTTTAGTATTTTAGTGGCATTTCCTAAGTTTGATCGTGGTAATAAATTCTATCGTGCAGGACGCTATGAAGCCGCGGTAGTTTGTTATAAAAAAGCGGTAGAATTAAAACCGGATTGGCTACAAGCTTGGTTCAAATTGGCGACGTGTTTAAAGAAATTACGTCGCTATGAGGAGGCAGTTTCTGCTTGTGATCGTGCGATTTCTCTGGATTCTAAAAATTATTGGGCGTGGACTTTACGAGGAGTTTCTCTTTTTTGTTTACAGGAGTATGAGGACGCGATCGCGTCCTTGGATGTGGCGATTTCTCTGGATGAAAAACATTATGAAGCCTGGTATCATCGGGGTTTATCTTTAGAAAAATTACAGCAATATGTGAGGGCGACGGAATCCTTTAAAAAAGTTATTGAATTGAAGCCCAGTTTACCGACAATTTGGCAACATCAAGGCAATGTCTTGATGGAACAAAAATTATATGTAGAGGCTCTTAGTTGTTATGAAAAAGCGGTGAAATTACAACCTCAGAATGCTGAAGTATTGTTCAATCGTGGGAAGGCGTTAAATGAATGTCAACGGTATGGAGAGGCTGTAAATTCTTATGATCGTGCCCTACAAATCCAATCGAAAAATTGGTTGATTTGGTGGGAAAGGGGTCAGAGTTTACAAAAGTTAAATCGTTCTCGTGATGCGATTGTTTCTTTTGATAATGCTCTCAGATTTCAACCGAATAATCCTGAGATTTGGTATCAGAAAGGAAGGACGTTAAAACATCAATGGCAAGAGGATGCGATTACTTGTTTTAATCATGCAATTCATCTTAATCCCACTTATAAGGAAGCTTGGTTAAGTCTGGGTGAAGTTTTTACCAATCTTGGTAAATATGAAGACGCGATCGCGTCTTTTGATCGAGTAACAAAACTCAATGAAAATGAAACGGAAGCTTGGTTAGGCCGTGGCATTGCTTTAGCGCAATTAGGGTTATATAAACAAGCTATTATTGCCTATGGGAATGCTTTACAAATACAACCGGAGTTTCTCGCGGCTTGGAATGCTCGCGGAGCCGCTTTGGCAAATTTAGGACAAAAGGAAGATGCCCGTTTTTGTTTCGAGAAAGTGATTAATTTAAGTTCATCTCGCGATCTTTTTGCTCCTCATGTTTGGATAGAATGTTATGTTGCTTTAGACAAATTAGAGAAATATGAAGATGCACTCGCGTTGTGCGATCAGATAATTAAATTGAAACCGGATCACTTTGAAGCTTGGTTAAAACGGGGACAACTATTAGAAAAACTAGAAAAATATGAAGAAAGTTTAGCCGCGTATAACCAAGCACTAAACCTCTGGCCAGACTATTATGAATTATGGATGAAAAGGGGTTTACTTTTGATGAAATTAGAACGGTATCAAGAAACCATTAAGAATTTCGATCGCCTGATTCAAATGAAACCCGATAGTTGTGAAGCTTGGTTAAAACGGGGTGACGCGTTAGAAAAATTAGGTAGTTATGAAGAAGCGATTTGCTCCTATGGAGTAGCTTTAGAAATTAAACCCGATTATTATGAGGCAATGGTAAGTCGTGCTCAATTAAAAGTTAAAGGGGTATTAACAATAAAATAATGATTTTTTCTGACAATTTTTCAGGTGAGGAGGTAGAGTTTTTAGTCTCGGTAATTTGGACTATTTTTTCCTCATGAACTTTCTAGTTTTTCCCTTGCCAAATTTCCTGACGCACACTCATCAGGATTTTACCTAAATGATTTAGACCTGTTTTATCTTTACCACAACCCCAATAATAATCGACAGGAGAATCTTCAACAAGTTCGCGATCGCCTGTTTCCAGTAAAACTTTTTGAATATCTAAATGAGTGAGGAATTTAATTAAAACTGCCTCTCGCATGATGGGAATTTTGACATTTTCCCAATCATCACGAATGCTGCGACTCGGATCACGACCGATTTGAGCCGCGTCCTTAGGCGTTGGGCAAGCCCTTATAGTTTCTATTAAATAATGTTCGCGGGTTCCGACTAATTTTTGAGCTTGATAATAATGTTCTACCGTTGGCCAATCAAGATTTTGGATGTGAATTTCATGTAAAGAAAAATTGGAAAAACACCCATAGGAATCGTCAGCTTTATAAAAGTAAATTGTCATCGGCTAAAAAAGAGAGTTATGGCTACAAAAACTAATTTTCTCTTCATCTTTGATATCAAATCAGGTCTATGATTAAATAATTAGGAGGGGCGGGTTTACTGGAACTTGGGTTTCTAGTTAAGATATTGGCGAACCCGCCCCTACAGTCATTCGGTGTATTTAACCCGACTTGATATAGGTAATGGGGAATGGGGATTGGGAATTGGACAATTAATAATCGCTAATAGATAATTTTTAACTGTCAACTGTCAACTGTCAACTGTCAACTGTCTTCCTTCTTCCCTCTTCGGACTTGATCATTTACCACCGAAGAAATTACCACTAAGGCGTTTAATCGCGGTATTAGCAACATCCGCGTAACGGAGTTCACCACAGAGAATTCTTGCCATTAATTGAGTCGCGATCGGGACTTTAACAGCCGCTTTATAAGCTACACCCGGAAAACGATAAAATAAACCAGCTAAACGGCCAGCCCATACCATATCCTCGCCCCATTCTTGATGGATAATCTCAGTATATTTTTCTAAGGCTTTTTCATCACCTGCTAAGGCTTGATTAATGGCTTCCGCGGCTCTAACACCACTTAAAATAGAAGGGCGAATACCTTCTCCTAAAAGAGGATCAGCTAAACACGCGGCATCTCCTACTAATAACGCGCCCTTGGTATGGAGTTTACGATCGCCATCCCACAAACATAAAGAATGTTCATAAATTTGACTTTGATTAACATCTACACCAAATTGAGTGGCATAATCAATTAAAAGCTGTTTCATATTTTTGGGGTTATCACCGCGAAAACAAGCAATACTAATCGAATAACTTTCCGCTTTAGGAAAGGCCCAAATATAACCTGTTTTGAGAGTACCAAAATCAAAATGTGCGACATCACCCTTCTTAGAAGTTGTTTCTAAAATAAAACTTTGATGCAATTTAGGTGATTTAAAACCCAATGATTTACTAAGAGAACCTTTGGCACCATCCGCGATGATTAAATAGCGACTTGTTAGGGTTTCTCCATTAGTTGTTACTTGCCATTGATTATTATTAAATTTAATGCCTGTAACCGTAGTATTTTCTCGGAGTTCTGCGCCTATTTTTTGAGCTTGTTGAATTAAAAAATGATCAAAAACATCCCGTTGTACCATCCACATGGGTGTTTCTAATTCCGTTTCTACTGGATCGTCCATTTTCCAAGTATAATTAATTTTTTTAACGGGTAGAGAAATCACAGGAGATAAATCAAAATCAAACCACTGTACGATCGCGGGAGAAACTCCGGCACCACAAGGTTTATAACGAGGTACAGAATCTTTTTCCAAGACTAAAACAGAACGACCGAGTTTTGCTAAATGATAAGCCGCGGTCGCTCCCGCCGGGCCAGAGCCCACAATAATACAATCAACCATGATAAGTAAATGGGTAATGGTGAATGGGGAATGGTGAATGGTGAATGGTGAATGGTGAATGGTGAATGGGGAATGGGGAATGGGGATTGGGGATTGGAGATTGGGGATTGGTTTTAGATTTTAGGTTTTAGGGGTAATATCTGTTAAGTGTTAAGTTTCACCTTATTACCTATTACCTATTACCTATTACCTATTACCCATTCCCCATTCCCCATTACCTATTACCTATTACCCATTACCTAAACAGTAGTAATATCTTTGTCTTTAGCGGCCAACAATTCTTCAATTTTAGCAATATATTTGTCGGTCAGCTTTTGGACTTGATCTTGTAAATCTCGCGATTCATCTTTGGAGATGTCACTACTTTTTTCCTGTTTACGGATTGAATCAACCGCGTCACGACGTACATTACGAATCGCGACTTTTCCCTCTTCCGCAAACTTAGCCGCCATTTTGACAAATTCTTTACGACGTTCACTGGTTAAAGGGGGAATATTTAAACGGATAACCACACCATCATTACTAGGAGTTAAGCCAATATCCGATAAAGAAATAGCCTTTTCAATGAGATTCATCGTATTACGATCAAAAGGTTGAATCGTAATGGTACTTGCATCTGGTGTTGAGATAGTCGCGAGGGACTTAATAGGGGTGGCAGCACCATAATACTCCACCATTACTCGATCTAACAGAGAAGAATTTGCCCGTCCGGTTCTAATTGTATTAAAAGAGCGTTGGGTGGCTTCTACTGCCTTTTTCATGTGATCTTCGACTTCAGTTAACTTCACACAAACCTCCGACAAGGGTTCCAACTGATTCTCCCATGACGGCGCGACGGATATTTCCATGCACCGTTAGGTCAAATACCATAATGGGAATGTTATTTTCTTTACACAGCGCGATCGCTGTACTATCCATTACCCGTAAGTCTTGAGTTAAGACATGACTATAAGTAAGGGTTTCATAGCGTTTCGCGTTGGGATTGAGATGAGGATCGGAGTCATAAACTCCATCAACCTTAGTAGCCTTAAAAATCACCTCAGCATCAATTTCCGCAGCCCGTAGAGCCGCGGTGGTATCCGTGGTAAAAAAGGGATTACCAGAGCCCGCGCCAAAAATAACCACTCGGTTTTTTTCCAAGTGGCGAATGGCACGACGTCTAATATAGGGCTCTGCTACTTCTTGCATCGCGATCGCGGTTTGGACGCGAGTAGGGACACCAGCTCGTTCGAGGGCATCCTGTAAAGTAATGGCATTCATTACCGTAGCAATCATACCCACATAGTCAGCCGTAGCCCGATCCATTCCCCCCGCGGCGGCTTTGACACCTCTAAAAATATTACCGCCCCCCACAACGATCGCGAGTTGGATGCCGTGGGAAACAACTTCTGCCACTTCCTGGGCAATACTTTGAACTACCGCAGGATCAATGCCATAGCCCAGGTCCCCCATAAGGGCTTCACCGCTTAATTTCAGTAAAACCCGTCGATAAACTATCGTCATGCCGTCACTATTTTGTTGAGTTGCAATTGCTTCCAACCTACCATATCAGTAGATCGTCCCTTTTGAACGGTAATGGGGATTGGGGAATGGGGAATGGGGAATGGGGATTGGGCATTGCGGATTGGGTAATGGGTAATGGGTAACTGTCAACTGTCAACTGTCAACTGTCAACTGTCAACCTTCTTCCTTATTTGCGCCATTTGACGGAACAACCGATGGAGTCAGTGGTAGAAGGTTCAACCGATTCACCCTGAAGGATTTGAGAAAGGGCATTGCGTAAATAAGGAGCCGTAACCGCGTTCGGATCATTGGCATTATCATCCACTAAACCCCGATAACGTAATTTCCCCTCATGATCGAGTAAAAATACCTCTGGAGTGTTCTTCGCGCCAAAACTAAGGGCGACATCCTGAGTGACATCCCGAATATAGGGAAAATTCAGTTGATTCTCACGCGCGAAAACCTTCATATTCTCAAAACTATCATCGGGATAAAAATTCGCGTCATTGGGATTAATCCCGATGAGAGTGACTGCCTGAGCCTGAAAATCGGCTTGAATTTGCTTGAGCCGCTCCAAATATAAACGCACATAGGGACAGTGATTACACATAAAAATCACTGCTACGGCCTTATATTGTTCCAGATAGCGAGCTAAATGGTGAACGCGATCGTCAGTTCCAGGTAATTCAAAATCCGGCGCGTAAGCCCCTATAGAAGTTCCTGTCGTTTCTATATCTCCAATCATTTTTTTTATCTGCAACAACTATAATGGACTGATGTCCTACTATTTTACCAACCTTTTGCTAAGGCTTGATATCCGATTAGCTTATAGGCTAACTTCGCCGCGGTAAATTCTGACACCACCGAATCGACAATGGGGGCTAATTCCATAATGTCGCATCCGATAACATCATGCTTTTCAAAGACTTCTCGCAAAAAGCTTGTCAGTGAATACCAGTTAAGGCCTCCGGGTTCCGGTGTTCCTACCCCTGGAATTAAGGTTGGATCGATTCCATCTAAGTCTATGGTAATAAAAACTTTCTTGGTTTGAATCGACTTAATCGCGTTTTCTTTCCAGTCTGGTTGTGTCGCGATTTCTCTGGCTCGAAAAACTGTCAGTTGCTTTTCTTTAATCAAGTCCGCTTCTTCTTTACAAATGGCACGAATTCCGATTTGGACTGTTGGCAAACCCATATCAACGATGCGACGCATTACGCAAGCATGATTATATATAGAACCTTCGTACTCATGGCGTAAATCTCCATGAGCATCTATTTGAATAACTGTGAAGGGTTCATGGGGGTACGCGTGGCGATAGGCTTCGACAATTCCTGATGTAATACTATGTTCTCCTCCTACCGCGATCACAAATTTGTTTTCCGCGATGAGTTTTTCTACGCTTTTTTGTGTCACTTCTAGCATTTCTAATGATGTGACATCATGATCACCGCGAGTATCCGCGATCGGTTCTGCTGTATAAATGCCCACATTGTAACAGGTTTCCAAATCGAGTTCTTCGTCATAACATTCTAGTTGATGGGAGGCTTGTAAAAATGCCTCTGGCCCTTGGGCACATCCTCGACGGTAAGTGGTGGTTTTCTCGAAGGGTATTGGTAAAATTACTACTTTCGCGGTTTTGTAGTCTGGGACAATTTCTGAACCGAGAAAGGGAACTACTGATGCAGACGTGAGCATTGACATAATAAAGGGAACGTGAAACAAGATTTCTGGTGTTGAACAAGTTTTATCCTGACATAAATTTGGTCATTTGAAACACACGATCGCGCTTTAGTTTTTTTTCTTTGTTCGAGATGTGTTGTTTTTTACCGCAGATGTAGGCGAAGCCTTCCCGAAGGGTACGTAGATCAACACAGATGAGTTCTAGGAATAATTAGGGGGTTATTATAATCAATCGTGATCATATTTCTATTGATAGGGATAAACTACAAATTTCTGTTTTGGTAAATCATTTATTGCATCAGTTTTTTTTTATGATAATATTGGTGGAATAAATAGAGAAAATAAAATAAATCTAAACTTTTATCCCCTCCCAGATTCTTAAGTTTGTTTCACTGAAGACCACTTTGAGGTAAAATCAATCCTAAATCCGGCTATCCTCAATCTTAAATCTTACTACACTATCCATGTCAACCTTAGAAAAATCTAGTATTATGCTCCCCGTTGATGAACCTCTGATCATTGCCGGAAAAACTTTTCGATCGCGTTTAATGACAGGAACGGGTAAATATCGTAACATCACGGAAATGCAACAATGTATTCTCTCCAGTGGATGTGAAATAGTGACTGTCGCGGTACGACGAGTCCAAACCCAAGCTCCAGGCCATGAAGGATTAGCAGAAGCGATTGATTGGAGTAAAATATGGATGTTACCGAATACCGCGGGATGTCAAACCGCTGAAGACGCGGTACGAGTCGCTCGTTTAGGGCGAGAAATGGCAAAATTATTAGGTCAAGAAGATAATAATTTTGTCAAGTTGGAAGTTATTCCTGATACTAAATATTTACTTCCTGATCCTATTGGGACTTTACAAGCTGCGGAACAATTAGTCAAGGAAGGTTTTGCTGTATTACCTTATATTAATGCTGATCCTTTATTGGCAAAACGTTTAGAAGAAATTGGTTGTGCCACTGTGATGCCTTTAGGCTCTCCTATTGGATCGGGACAAGGTATTAAAAATGCGGCTAATATTCAGATCATTATTGATAATAGCAAGATTCCTGTGGTGGTTGATGCTGGTATTGGTGCTCCCAGTGAAGCGACTCAAGCAATGGAAATGGGCGCTGATGCTTTATTAATCAATTCCGCGATCGCGTTGGCGCAATATCCCGTGGGCATGGCAAAAGCAATGGGACAAGCAACGGACGCGGGGCGTTTGGCCTATCTCGCGGGACGTATTCCCGTCAAAGACTATGCTGTGGCATCTTCACCCCTGACAGGGACTATTAGTTAATGGGTAATGGGTAATGGGTGATTGGTGATGGGTATGACTCAACAGTCCAATTCCTAGTCCCCAATCCCTAATCACCAATCCCCAATCCCCAATCCCCAATCCCTAATCACCAATCCC
>JBBITB010000003.1:0-33357 GCA_037440985.1 Microcoleaceae cyanobacterium bin_387 | reverse complement strand
ATCCCCAATACCCAATCCCCAATCCCTAATCACCAATCCCCAATCCCTAATCACCCCGATTTCTGATAAAGTGGGCACAGAAAAAAAAATTAGGATATAACTTTATGCCCTATACCGATGATGATGGACGGTTAAATAATTTCGCGATCGAGCCCAAAATGTACTCAGCAGAACCCGCCAGTACAGCTCAAAAACGTAATTATTTAATTTTAGCAGGAGTGGGATTGCTGTTAGTGGTGGGGCTAATTGTTCTCGCGTCCCAAGTGAGTTAATGCCAAAATCCGCGTCGATCAATTTTGTGAGTTTACCATCTGTTGTTCCTATGAGACAGATGGTTTTTTTGTGAATTTATTCGGTTGCGGGTTAAAACCCCCTACCTCAAAGCTGAATTCCTCCCAGATAAGACTAATTAATCGGGTGCTGCTTCTACAAAATACTGGAATATTAAAATCACATTTTCTTCAAACTCCTGCTTGTTTAAAAGTCTCAAATAAAGGGTTGATTACCTCACCAATGGATCACTAAAAAATCCCATAGTCTGAGGGAATATTTCAATAAAAATACGACAAAAATCGGGTTTCTTCCATAAAAACAAGAAACCCGATTTTTTTCAAGATTTAATCTCAAATAAAAAATCCCTATTACCACATTCCTCGCACAGGTTTCGTCGGCTCAACTGTAGTTTCAGTTGTTGTCGTCTCTGTGCTAGTTACGGGTTGGGTTATGACAGGTTTGGTTGTGACAGGGCGGGTTATGGAAGTTGTCGAAGTTGTCGAAGTTGTCGAAGTTGTGGAATTGATCGGAGTTGTGGAAGTTGTCGAAGTTGTGGAATTAATCGGAGTTGTGGAAGTTGTCGAAGTTGTGGAATTTACCGGAGTTGTGGAAGTTGTCGAAGTTGTGGAATTTACTGGAGTTGTGGAAGTTGTGGAAGTTGTCGAAGTCGTAGAATTTGTTGTTTGAGGGATGACATTTACACTATCGACAATGATATTAGTCTCTTTGACAACCGCGACAATCCGCTTTCCGGCGGCTAAACCCTTAATTTTGATCGTTTCGAGGGGTATTCTGAGGGTTTTAATTTGACCATTATCTAATTGAATGGTGACGACATCACCGACAATACTTTTAATATTTCCACTGTACGCGGTAAAGACTTGTTGACTGATTTCTTCTGCACCGATTTTTTCGACTACGGGGTTGGCAAATACGGGCGCGGCGATAACTGAGACGATCGCGGATAATAATGCACCCGTTACAATGGAGCGATGGGAAAAACGCATGAAAACCTCACTTGATTCTCTAGGGGTATAAGTGAAGTGCAAAACTTGACACTTCTTCTTTTTGTTTGTTGCTTTCTTCTTTCATGGTTTTCTTTTCCCTATCAGGAATAAATTAAAGAAACCGGGTTTTTCCGAATCTTCCTATCCGTGAGGATTTTTGCCGAAGAAACTCGGTTTGGTTAATTTCTCACTAAGGATTAAACAAACTCCGACAAAGATAAACACGATCGCGCCTAATATTCCTTTCGTGAATAATGGGATAACATGGGGTTGCATAAAGATGAAGCCATAGACACTCATCGCGAGGGAAAATCCCCCAAAATAGATCCCAACTCCTAACCCTCCCCGTTGGGCTGGTACAAGGGATAAGGCAAAAGGGATCGCGCCATTGGCAATGAGACTATAAGCTGTGATCAAGAGAAGTATTAACACACTAATAATCACAGGATTTTGACTTAATACCATGAAAATTAGGATCAAACTGGTTAGGGCTAAACCTCCTAACATCGCGGGAATATTACCAATTTTTACTGCGAATTTACCCGCGGGTAATGCCATGATCGCTGCGCCGATCGCGATGGCTGTCATTAACCATTTCATATCTGTATTAGGAAATTGTATTTTTAAGACATTTGGTAAAATTTCCCCCATCATTAAACGAGTGCCGATCGCGACTCCTATGCCTGTTATGGCAATTAATCCTAATTGGGGAATTGATATAATTTCAGGGGGCGTTTCTGAGGTAATTTCGATGAGGGTACGATCAGGATTAATTTTTCGTAAAACTAAAACTGCACCTAATAAGACAAAAGACGCGATCGAAAATGTGATTACAGGACCTAAACTTAAAATAAAATCACTCGCGATCGGACGAAATGCACCCGCGAAACCTCCTACTAAAATTAAGACACTCATGGCTTGAGGTAATTCGGTTTTTGTCGCGTATTGTCCCAAAAGCGCGATCGCGGGGGCACGAAAAACCGCCATTGCTAAAGCCCAAGCAACTAACGCGACTGGTAATATCCAATGGAAGGCTAACATCGGTTGGCCAAAAATAAAGATAACTGGAATCAGAATTAATAACCCCGATGAGAGAATAACACCTAACATAATTAAGGGAAAACGAGTCCCTAACCAACGTCTTTGGTTATCAGAAAGACTCCCCATAATAGGTTCGAGCAGAATGCCAAAAACATCTTCTAAAATCGTAATTCCTTTATCCCACCCCGGAAAACCAAAACCCTCTAATAGCTTCGGTAAAAAAATGCGATAAAGCATCCAACTTAGGGTAATTGCCCCTTGAATTACTGCCACTCCACCCACTTGTCGCCATAGGACTAAATGGCTGTTTTCAGAGTCATTCATACTTTTTTGTTATAATGGTGCTAGGGTTATTCTGTTTTTTTATGAACCAGAAGGGCATCGGAGTTCACAGAGAAAAGAAAGAGAAAGTTCATAGAAAGAAATGCCTATGTTATATTCTAGCACATTTTTTTACCAATAGTATAATATTTGAAAAATATGAAAATTAAAACAGGTGATTTTGGGCGGACTCAAGGGAAGATGCTTGGGGGCGCGATCGGGTTTATTGTTATCTGTGCTTATCCTTTATTAACGATGGGTGAAAATTTGATCAAAATAGAAAATTTGGCGAATGGATACTATCGCTATAGAGATCAATTTGAACTGAATAAACCCTTTCGTGAAGTGTTATTTCGCAAAATGGGCGCGTATATTATTGGGAGTGATATTGATGGGAGTAAAAAACAAAGATTTTGCTTTAAAGGAGTCGCGTTAGGAAATAAAGTTACACAAGTGATTATTGCTTATCAAGTCATGTATCCTATCCCCAATCAAGAGCCGCCAAAATTAGAAACAATCTGGCGTTTTTTGGTGGGTGCGGATATTGATTTTGATCGCCTTTATCCATTACAAACACCTCCGGGTATGGAGTTATATCAATGTTTAGAACTTTTTTCACCTAATCTCAAAGATTTTTAGTTAGACTATGTTGGTAAATTTCCTATCATATTTTCTGCTAAATTTAAAAAATCCTCAGCTTGACTAATCACATTATTGGCTTGTTCAATTGTCACACTATTAAACTCACCATAATCTCCTGTATTCCGTAATTCCTGTGCTCTGATAAGGAATTGGTGAAACTTAACAGGAACTCTACCTGTACGGGCAAATTCTCGACCAAAAGCACTAATAACTGCGGAATGTTTGGAAAATGATAAACCTTCACCTTCTAGGAATGCTTCTGCAATGTAAAACATCGTATAATAGGCACGAGATACTGCATAGTCAGGATAAGAATTATCAAGAATTAACTTGGCAACGGAGAGACTTTGACGTGCTTTTAAAAGTAAGTCTAATTGCTCCGGTGTCATATTGGTATTCCCTCTTTACGAATGTTTCTTAACAAAGGACCATTACGGGAAATAAACCGCTCTTCATCAATATATAAACAGCTAATTACTTCATCATTTTGTAATGATAAATCTGCGACTATTTCTAAGCTTCTATCAATCTCCTCACCCGGATTGACAACTCCTTTAAGAATTACTAATATATCAATATCCGAACCGGGAACGGCTTCCCCGCGCGCCTGGGAACCGTACAGCATGATTTTCACTAGGCGATCGCCATAAAGATTTTCCAAGCGCGATCGTAATTCCATCAGAATTATTTGCAGTTTCTTGTTAATTTGCATAATTTGATGACACCAAGAAAATTATGGTATTATCGCGGTTAGGAGCGGGTTTATCAATATCTAGGTTGGGTATATTCATCTGTTGGCGAAGCCGCCCCTACTTGTCCTAACTTTAATCACCAACAATCAATTAATAAAGAGGCACCGAAGCATCGACTTCTTTACTCCAAGCATTAATGCCACCTTTGACATTAATTCCCTCAATCCCTGCTTCCTTAAGAATTGCCAAAGCCTTCGCCGAACGCCCCCCCATTTTACAATGGGCAATTAAACGATTACCGTTTAATAATTCCTTAACTTTAGTAATACCTTCCCCCCGTTCAATCTCAGGTAAAGGAACTAAAATAGAACCCGGAATTTTAGCAATTTCATACTCATTCGGGTTACGGACATCAATCAGGACAAAATCCTTCGATTCACTATCAATTAACGCCTTAAGATCCTGAACTGTCATCTCTTGAATATCCATTTTTTCCTTAGCCTCCTGTGCTTGTTTAATACCGCAAAATTGTTCGTAATCAATTAATTTTTCAATCACCGGACGAAGGGGATTTAGTCCTAACTTCAACTCACGGAATTTCATATCTAAGGCATTATATAGTAACAAACGACCGCGTAAGGTTTGTCCTTTCCCTAGAATAATTTTAATCGTCTCCGTGGCTTGAATACAGCCAATTACACCCGGTAAAATACCTAAAACACCACCTTCCGCACAAGAGGGAAGCATCCCTGGTGGCGGGGGTTCTGGATATAAATCCCGGTAATTGGGACCCCCTTGATAATTAAAGACACTTGCTTGCCCTTCAAAGCGAAAAATAGCCCCGTAAACATTGGGTTTATTTAACAATACACAAGCATCATTTACCAGATAACGAGTCGGGAAATTATCCGTACCATCCACCACTAAATCATAAGGTTTAATAATATCAAGTGCATTGGCCGAAGTCAAACGAGTTTCATAGAGATCAACTTGACAATAGGGATTAATTTCTAAGATGCGATTTTTCGCAGATTCTATCTTAGGTTTACCTACCCAAGATGTACCATGAATAACCTGACGTTGCAGATTAGAATGATCGACAATATCAAAATCAACAATGCCAATTTGACCAATTCCGGCCGCGGCGAGATACAGTAATAGAGGGGAACCGAGTCCACCAGTCCCAATACATAGGACTTTGGCGGCTTTGAGACGCTTTTGCCCTTCTAATCCTACTTCTGGTAGTATCAGATGGCGCGAGTAGCGCTCATATTCCTCTGGTTTTAACTGGATTTCTTCCAGATTGGGATTTAACATGAGAGTCTATTGGTGATAGGGGATTGGTGATAGGGGATTGGTGAGCGGGGATTGGTGATAAGGGATTGGTGATGATGAAATTTTTGTTGTCCCCAGTCCCCAGTCCCTAGTCCCTAATCCCCAGTCCCCAGTCCCTAGTCCCCTGATATTGCCCAAATTAATATCATACCTGAATGGGGTATTGTGGATGAGAAAATTTGATCAAGAAAACGAGTTTCTCCCTAAGTCTGATTAATGAGGAGATAGTGTGGTTTTGAGTCGATATCTCACTGTGGCATAAATAGATTTATAGGAAGCCTGAATATGATACTCTTGATAGATCCATTCTTGAATTTCATTATAACTTTTAAACCCCTTATTGGGATCGTTGAGACGCTGTTCTAAACTGGCACAAATTTGAGGGGTTATTGTCGGTTTGCGCCCGCCACTATGATTTATTTTTAATAGGCCTTTTAACCCTTGAGTGCGATATTTTTTTAACCATCTTTGCAGAGTAATTCGATTCACTCCTATGGTGACGGCTAAATCCTTGACTGTGGTGATTTTAGCGAGTTTAAATAGATATAATGCTTGAATTTTCTGAAAGCTACTCGCGGTGGTTTGCTCGTTTAATAAGCTTTTTAATTCTTCAATAGTTTCGGTTATCTGTAATTTACAAATTCCTGACATTTGAGTTACCTTCCTCTGAGATTTTAAGGTTAAACTATATTTTTTTTGATAAAGTTAATGATTAGTTCTAATCCTTCTTTTGTTTTTAAATTGCTAAAAACAAAGGGTTTAGTACCTCGCATTTTTTTTGTATCATTTTCCATTACTCCTAAATCGGCACCGACATAGGGTGCTAAATCGGTTTTGTTGATCACTAATAAATCTGATTTAGTGATGCCTGGTCCCCCTTTTCGGGGGATTTTATCCCCGGCGGCGACATCTATTACATAAATAGTTAAATCAACTAATTCCGGGCTAAATGTCGCAGCTAAATTATCTCCGCCACTTTCGACAAAGACTAATTCTAGTTGATGGTTAAATTGGTTTTCTAGTTGTTCGATCGCGACTAAATTAATAGACGCGTCTTCTCGAATCGCGGTATGGGGACAGCCTCCGGTTTCGACACCTAAAATCCGATCGCGCTCTAAGGCTTGACTTCTCACTAAAAATTGGGCATCTTCTTGAGTATAAATATCATTAGTAACAACGGCAAGTTGATATTGCTCTCGTAAAGCCTTACATAAGGAATCGACTAATGCTGTTTTTCCCGAACCGACGGGGCCGGCTATTCCTACCCGAAATGCACTCATCTGTTTTAGCTGTAGTTTAGTCAATAGATTAGAGATGAAAAAATAGGTAATTTTTCGGATTGACAAAAGTATTACCTAATAATAGAGATTAACTACGAAACAGTCTGCTATATTGGGTTTCGTGAGCCATACTTGCGAGGCTAAGTCCCCAATTACAACTGTTAAGTTGATCATCTTCTAATCCTAAAACTTCTTGAGCACAATTGTGAAGGGGTAATGATAAATCTAGTAACATTTGTTGGCCCGCGGTTTGCCCCAAAGGGACCAGTTTAACTCCAGCATTGACAAGATTACTTGCCCAACTGTATAAATATCCTAAAATAGCCCCTTCTTGGTCTATTTGCCAGTATGTCGCGGCGATGCCAAACGCGATCGCGTAATTACAGGGACTTCCACAAGCGTTGAGGGTATCACAGAGACTCAGGGAGATATTCTCAGAAAAGCGCGATCGGGTATCCTGTAATAATTTGACTAACATTCGCCCCATTTGCCAACTTTGTTGACGTAATTCGTCACTTTCTCTAGTAGCACTCGCCCATTCATTCCAATAATTTAACGCGGTAAAATCTCCTAATCGAGCCGCGTTATAAGCACGAAGCATAAGAGCGGTTTCGATACGGATAGATCCCCATCGTAAGCCATCTTCTAACCATTGTCTTAAACTGATATTGTTATTAATAATACCTTGTTCTACCAATATTTCTAAACCTTCTGAATAACAATAGGCTCCCACTGGTAAGGTGGAACTTGCTAATTGTAGTAATGATAAAATCGACATTATGGGGACTGGGGACTGGGGACTGGGGACTGGGGACTGGGGATTGGGGAATGGGTAATAGGGATTGGGTAATAGGGATTGGGGATTGGGGACTGGGGATTGGGGAATGGGTAATCAATAATTAAAAATTGATAATTTATAATCATTAATTGTTAATTGTCAATTATTAATTGTTAACCCTCTTCCTTCTTCCTTCTTCCTTCTTCCTTCTTCCTTAATGATGATGTGAATAAGCACCAGTTTCAGGTTGAAAAGGTGCAATTTCTTCTATTACTTCTAAACCTAAATGTTCTAACATAGACTTGAGAACAGAGTCCGGTGATAATCTTAAATAATTGGGGGCTATTTCCACAGAGACGTGACGATTGCCTAAATGATACGCGGCTTTTAATAATAAATGGGGAGAAGGCGCGATCGCGGTAAAAACGGGTTCCGGTTTCGCGATAATTTGAACTAAAAAAGAACCCTCATCGGATTGCAATAAAGCGCGATCGTGTAAAAGAGTTCCCCTGGGTAAAGAAATATTAATAATCTCTCCCGTAGGTGTTTCAAAACGATGACGACTGCGGGTACGTTCAAACGCGGTTAAGGGTAATATTAAATTAACAAGAGCATTAGAATCCGTGGGTAATTGTCGAGTTACAGTCACAATCATTCTGACTTTTTCTACCTCAAAATTCATCACATCCAAACTAGAAAAAAACAATCCCTGCTCCCAAAAATTAAACATTGGGAGACTTTAATAGGGAAATTAACAGTAATAGGATTAATAGGAGAGAGATAGAGAGATTTTTAAATGGGTAAGAATCGCTTTAATCAATCTCACTTCTGTCCTATTCTCTCTCTATTATTGACCAGATTGTAAACGAATTAACTCGGCTTGAATGCGTTGTTTCAGCGTAGGATCAGCTTGTTGAAGTAGGGTAATGGAATTAAATTTAGAAACAGTTAATCCATTATTTTCAATAATCTGTTTCGCTTGGGAGCAGTAATTTACCGCGATACCACGAATCTCACCCGGAAGAGTATTAATTTTCTTCGTTTCATTACAGACGACTGCGGGAACATTACCCGCGATTCCCTTAATCTCATTATAGGCTTCTTTTCGTCGGGGTTCCATTGCTAGGACGGCACGGGCATAATTACTAATTTCCTCGTTACTGACTTCTTGCGCGATCGCGGTGGTACTAAAAGTCAATCCTAAAGACTCTCCTGACAAACTGGGGATAACTCCGGTAACTACCCCTGTGAGGGAGATCGCGCCAAGGAGGAGAGATTGAGACAATAGACGACTCAGACGCGATTGGGAAAAATTAGCTATGGTATTCATAATGTTAACTACTTAAGTATGTAGGTACAATTTCACTTAGAGCACTGAGGCTCACTGGTTTTGAAGCATTTTGCAGGGCTTAAGTTCCTGATCAACTGGAAATATCTCTTCCATACTTGATCCGAGAGTGGCTTTTCCATCGGGTTCCCGACGACCGAAACTTCGGATATTACCTCTTTTTTTTCGGAGTGTCTTTGATTTATGGGACAAGCTTTGACCCATTTTACTTTGGATTTGCCCTCATTTTTTCTCAAATTCTATTTTGATCTTAAACCCAAATGGTTTTTCCCGAGGGCTAATTTTTCCCACGATCGCGGGGGCACAGAAGATCAGCTTATTCTGATACAGGTCAGGCTTGTTCTTTAAGGGATCAATTCTATAATATCACGTTTTGACGAAAAACGGTTTATTATCAAAATTTTTTTTGATAAAATGGACACGGATTTTGTCGGGAAAATGTCTATCCCGTTACGGGATCTTGATATAGTCCTCCGATCCCTCAAAAAAGTCTCGCGTAGCCTCCTAGGTCCTATAATTAACACTCACCCAGAAACCAGGTTCCTAAATCCAAAGCTTAAATTTTTGCATCAAAAAGGAAATCAAAAACCGATATGAGTAACACCGTCCTAGAGGTTCGCAACCTGCGGGTTGAATTTGCCACGGATGAAAAGGTAATTAACGCGGTGAAGGGGATTGACTTTACGGTGAAACGGGGTCAAACTCTAGGCATTGTGGGGGAGTCGGGTTCAGGAAAGTCGGTAACAGCCCTCGCGACAATGGGGTTATTACCAAGTTTTAGTAAAATTAATGGTGAACTTTGGTTTTCTGGGGTGGGGAATGAGGGAAAACCTGTTAATTTATTGACTTTATCAGAAACGGATAAACAACAATATCGGGGTTCCCAAATCGCGATGATTTTTCAAGAGCCGATGACTTCTCTTAATCCAGTTTTTACCATTGGTTTTCAGTTAACAGAAGCCATTTGTCAACATCAAAAAATCTCTCCAACCGAAGCGCGTCGTCAAGCTGCATCATTATTACAAGAAGTCAAGCTTTTACCCAGTGACGCACTCCTACAAGAACGATATTTTGAAGAATATCGAGAAAATCCAGAAACCACTGGTGCTCGGACTCCTGCACAATATATCAATCATCAAAAACAAGCCATGTTAAACCGTTATCCCCATGAGTTATCAGGGGGACAATTACAACGGGTAATGATTGCGATAGCTATTTCTTGTAATCCCACTTTATTAATTGCTGATGAACCCACAACGGCCTTAGATGTGACGGTACAAGCGACTATTTTAGACTTGTTAAGGGAATTAAGAGACTCAAGGGGAATGGCGATGATGTTTATCACCCATGACTTAGGTATTATTGCCGAAATTGCCGATTCTGTCGCGGTAATGTATCAAGGGGAAATAGTAGAAAAAGGCGATATTCTCGATATTTTTACACAACCAACACATCCCTATACCAAAGGGTTACTCGCGTGTCGTCCACCTTTAGATCGACAAGTAGAGCGTTTAGCAACGATCGCGGATTTTATGGATGTGATCGAAACGGCTCCTGGGGAATTTCGCATCAGAGAAAAAAATAATCCTACTCCAGAATTGATTAAGGAGTCCCCAGTTACGAATAATCAGTCTCCTTCTCAGACAAAAAAATTATTAGAAGTGGAAAACTTACGAGTAGGATTTCCCCTGAAGGGAATGTTTGGGGAAATGAAGCGCTTTTTGATGGCGGTGAATAATGTTTCTTTTCAGGTTTATGAGGGGGAAACATTAGGTTTAGTGGGTGAGTCAGGTTGTGGGAAATCGACTTTAGCGAGGGCATTATTGCAATTAATTCCACCCACCACAGGAAAGGTATTTTTTCTAGGGGAAGAAGTTACTCCTCCGGCAAATTTATCGAAATGGATCTGGGAAAATTATCATCCACAACAGGAGTATCAACGCAAATTACGCTTTTTGCGTCGCGAGATGCAAATTATTTTTCAAGATCCTTTTAGTTCCCTTGATCCGCGTATTTCCATTGGGGACGCGGTGATGGAGCCTTTAGTGATTCATCAACCTCAGAAGAGTGTCAAGGAAAAGCGCGATCGGGCAGCTTATTTATTAGAAAGAGTGGGATTAAACCCAGATTTAATGCGTCGTTATCCCCACGAATTTTCTGGGGGACAAAGACAGCGAATTTGTATTGCTCGCGCTTTGGCATTAAATCCCAAATTTATTATTTGTGATGAGTCGGTTTCGGCCTTAGATGTATCGGTACAGGCACAGGTGTTAAATTTATTGAAGGAGTTACAACATGAATTTGGGTTAACTTATATTTTCATTTCTCACGATTTAAGTGTGGTAAAATTTATGAGCGATCGCATCATGGTAATGAATAAAGGAAAAATCGAGGAAATTGACAAAGCTTCGCAAATTTATTATACTCCCAAAACCGATTATACTAAACAATTAATCGCGTCTATTCCCACGGGAAATTTAGATAAAGTGATCCGCCGTAAAGGTGTGAGGTTTTAGGTGTTTAAGCCTTTAGGTATTGACACCAGATCAAGTTAGAGGATAATTCTCGGAGGGGCTTGCGCCTCCTATCCCCGAATCAATCGCCGAGGGGAGGAAAGGCGCGGATCTCTGAGATGTCGAGCCTGCCCAATTATACTTTAGGAGTTTAATTGGGTTGAAACCATGACACCCATAAGAGGTGATATATGACTTACTGCACAGCAAATCTTGGGGATAAAACCGTTAAATCAACTTTACCACTTAATATGTTAATCACTGGATTTGTCTAGTTTTTTCATTGGGGGTTCTCTCCAAATAACTTGACGTTTTTCAGGATCAACCCGATTGCTGTATTCTTGCATGAGACTACGACTTTGAGAGGGATCAAAGTTGCGATTAAATTCGGTTTTTGCTTTATTAACTCTTTCTTGTGTCATTTGTACTTCGGCTTCCACATTGCGTAACTTTTCTTGTACCTGATGATGAAGTGGGTACAGTTGTACTAGGGCCGATGTTGCACAAGTGGACAGGATAATATTGATAACTAACTTAACGCTGGTTTCTAACGCGATCGCGCTATGGGGGTGACTACGTTTTTGAGGAAGCCTACGACGGGAAACACGACGGGAAGGCTCGACAGGGCGGGGAGAATGAATAACTGGTTGAGTCGCGTGCATATAATTCGGAATAATAAGTTAGCAATAGCAGAGAGCCCCCTTGGAAGAGGCCAGGGGCGAACTACAGTGGCCCTGATCTCTGAAGCTGAGGATACTTCAATTTTATTCCTTTTGCCTAGTCAGAAGCTACAAAAAATGTCGGTAATGGGGATTGGGCGGGATTGGGGATTGGGGATTGGGGATTGGGGATTGGGGATTGGGGATTGGGGAGTCTTTCATCCTTGTGCGATAAGGGATAAGTTATAGACATCTGGCAAAAATCATCTTAATCGCAGAATGAGCCTGCGCCACAATCGTTGTTGGAGATGTCTTATTTGTTTTTTGCCCCATCAGCCGAATCACTAATCCCCCAGGCCCAAAAAAGAGCCTCTCTTGATCTGACTATCAAGAGAGGCTCTTCTTGTCCTTAATGAAAAGGAGCTCTTACTTGTATAATTCCGTGGACAGGCGGAAAGCCAGAATGCCAGGAATTAACGCGATTACCAGCGCGATGTACACTTGGGTATCAGTCATGGTGAAAAACTCCTTCTCAGTGCGGTAGCTTTAACCCATTTCAGCGAAATTCGTCCCTTTTGGGAAGTGATTGTAATAGTTTGAAACAATTAGACTGGGGAGTGGCACTTTGGGGAGCGCGATCGCGTCCAGGGGAACGCGCCCTGGGGCAGCCTTCCTTCCTCAACAAAGATCATCGAGTGACCTTTGTCGGTTAAGCTGGTTAAGGGTAAGGGTTATATTTTGAGGAATACAAATTTATTAAATGTTAGACCAGTTTCTCCACAATTCTCCGAGTTTTGGCATTGATGCTTTTTTTGTTTTGATCATTCTGGTGGGCTTGGAAGCCGTACTTTCCGCGGATAACGCGATCGCGCTGGCTTCCATCTCCTCTGGATTACCAGAGCCTAAACTCCAACAGCAAGCACTTAATTATGGCTTACTCATTGCTTTTGTACTGCGAATGGTTCTCATTTTAACAGCCATTTGGGTAATCAAATATAAGGTATTTGAACTCTTAGGAGCCTTATATCTCCTCTGGTTAGTTTATCAACACTTTTGGTCCGGTAATGATGAAGAGGGAGAGAGCCGAGGTTCCCGCTTTACTTCTGTCTGGCAAGCTATTCCTATGATTGCTTTTACGGATTTAGCCTTTTCCTTAGATAGCGTTACTACCGCGATCGCGGTTTCCGATGAAGTCTGGTTAGTGCTAACCGGGGCTACCGTTGGTATTATTGCTCTGCGATTTACCGCAGAATTATTTATTCGTTGGTTAGAAGAATTTTTACACTTAGAAGACGCGGGCTATATAACTGTGGGGTTAGTAGGATTACGACTATTAACAAGAGTTATCAACCCTGATTTAGTACCGCCTCAATGGTTATTTATTTTGATCATAGCCTGCTTCTTTATCTGGGGTTTTTCTAAACGTAAACCCCTCGCAACGGAAAATTCTGATTCCTCAGATATTGACCCCCCTCAATCTTAAAATCAACACAACATTTCAAAAACCAGGTTTTTTCTACCTGGTTTCTTTATTTGAGTAATAATAAACCTCAAGACAACTTCTTTCTTCTGCGTTGCCACTGCACTAGACTGACAATACCCAAGGCTGTACCTACTACAGTAGTAGGTTCTGGGACCGCAGTAGGTTCAGAATAAACCACATCTCCTGAGAAGAATTCGGGAAATCTTGGAGTTTCTAAGAAGGTTTTAACTCCCCCCAACCGGCTTCCCGTTGGGTAGGACGCAATCGACCATTGAATCAAACCATGTAATCCTATCATAACTGGTCCTTGAGGCGTGATCATCTGATAGTCCATCATTACCTCCTTCGACACCGCTTGACCACTAGAGGACAATCCCAGCAACTTACCATCGAATAAATTAACTATGGAATTTGTCAAATCATAGGCTTTTCCAATCCTACCAGGTTCGATAAAATTAAACACTCCTGACAGAACTTTTGTCGATTCTTCCCCTTGCCCGGTTAAAGATGAGTCATCAAAATTAAATGCACCCCCATAAGTGCTTTGAAAGCCGTCCCACAAACGAACATTAACTTCAAAATTGGAGGTGAGAACAGCACCTTGTGCTTGCTGAACCCACAGAGCCGAAATCGCCCCATAAGTTAAAGCTGTTCCTACCATGACACCGACTAAGTGATGCAGTTTGTTCTTTAACATAACTTGCCACCTGTCTCTCATAAATTTTTACTTCTTTTCTAACTCATTATCTCATAACATTCAGAGGAAGAAACTATCCTTTGATAAACGTAATATTTTTTGACTTTTCCACATGGTTTTTCACATTTTGATACCAAACTTTACATCAAAGAATAGTAAACGCTTACTCCGTTTCATTGAGTTAACATTTATTCATAGATTCGATCCCTGGGAAGTTTTTTGTATGTAGATTTCTTAAGATTCAATAGTTGACGTTTCTTTATTTGACTAAGGACTAGACAATCTGACTAAAATATGGTAATAATTGAAAATCATGATGATTGACGCATCAACTCGGTTTTTTTATGAGAAATTGTCATTGACATAAATTACCTCAAGGGAAAACCCAGTTTTGGTCTATCTATGTCACTCAATTTTTTACTTCTTATGAAATTGATCCCCCCCATCAGGAATTTTGCCTTACAGATCGCCATTCTTACTTTAGCTACTCCTGTTTTTGCGGAAACCGTTAATTTTACTCTTCTACAACTTAATGATATTTATGAAATAACCCCAGTGCAGGGGGGGAAAATGGGCGGTTTAGCGCGTGTTGCTACCATTCGTCAACAACTTTTACAACAAAATCCTCGCACTTATACAATTTTAGCAGGTGATGTCTTTAGTCCTTCCGCTTTAGGTACTGCGAAAATCAATGATAAGCCTTTCGCGGGTCAACAAATGGTCGCGGTAATGAATAGTCTCGGTTTAGATTACGCGACTTTTGGTAATCACGAATTTGATATTTCTGAGGATTTCTTTTTAGCGCGATTAAAAGAATCTAAGTTTACTTGGTTTTCCGGTAATGTTTCTGATAAAAATGGTAAATCTTTTCCCCAGGTTCCTCGCTCTTTTATTTTCAATGTTAAAGGCGATCGCGGTGCGAATATTCGTGTCGGTTTAATTGGTGTAACTTTAGGAAGTAATCCGGCTAACTATGTCACATATAAAGATCCGATTGCCACAGCCAAGGAAGAAGTCAAAGCTTTACAGGGAAAAGTTGATATTATTATTGGGGTGACTCATCTCGCGATCGAAACAGATCGAAAACTCGCGGAGTCAGTACCGGAAATCAAGTTAATTTTGGGAGGCCATGAACATGAAAATATCCAACAGTGGCGGGGTGAACATTTCACACCCATTTTCAAAGCGGATGCCAATGCTCGCACAGTTTATATTCATAATTTATCCTATGATACGGAGACAAAAAAATTAAAGATTGATTCCCGTCTGCAACCGGTTACTGATGCTATTGCTGATGAACCGAATACAGCAAAAGTAGTTCAAGAATGGGTAAAAAAAGGGTTTGATGCCTTTCGAGTCAATGGTTTTAATCCTGAAGAGGTAATCGGTAAAACATCGGTTGATTTAGATGGTTTAGAATCCAGTGTCCGTAATATGAGTACCACTTTGACAGAGTTAATCGGGAGGGGGATGTTAAATGAAGTTAAAGATGCTGATTTAGCTATTTATAATGGGGGTTCTATTCGCATTGATGATACCATTCCACCGGGGAATATTACTCAATATGATGTGATTCGGATTTTACCTTTTGGTGGGAAAATAGTGGCTGTTGAAATGAAAGGTTATTTGTTAGAAAAGGTGTTAAATCAAGGGATAAAAAATAAAGGAACCGGGGGTTATTTACAAACAAGTAATGTCAAACTAAACGCGGGAACCTGGTTGATTAAGGGTAAACCTTTAGAATCTCAAAAAGTTTATCAGGTAGCTATTACTGAGTTTTTAGTCAGTGGTAAAGAGCAAGGTTTAGAGTTTTTGAATTTACAAGCACCAGGTATTAAATTAATGGAGGAAAAGCGAGATATTCGCATGATTGTTATTGATCAGATTAAACAGGAAAATCCGAAAAAAACTGCGAGAAGTAACTCTTTCTTATCTTCTTTGGGTTTATTATTCGCCTATCAATAAAAGACTCTAGGGCAGGTTTACCAATTTGATACGCGATCAGATGATGATTCCCCTCTCCCTCGATAGGAGAGGGGTTAGGGGTGAAGTTTTCTCAATTATTCAAGATAATCAAATAAGACATTTGTCATGTAAAAATCTGCCCAATCTTTACCGAAAGCTTTTTCTAATACTCTACGAGTTTTATCATTTTGTAGTTGTTGTGTAGCATAATAGCGTTGGGCTGCTAAAATTTCCGTTTTTTCTTCGGGTGAGACAGGTTGAGACGCGATTGCGTTTTGGCAATGAACATCTAAAAAACCTTTAATATGATTGATAAAATGTTCTTCTTCTTCTTCAGAAGTAGGACGAATAAATAAACAAAACTCCGAGAAAATATCACCCCATTCGGGAATAGCACGAGGTTGGGCAAAAGGAAATCGGGGTAATTTTTGCAAACCGCTCTGGTAAGATTCAGGTAAAATCCGATCGCGACTCAAAGGGGAAAGATCCGCGATCGCGGCACTAATTTGCCCCTTAGCTCCCACTAAATCCGCCCCAAACATAGGTAAAGCAAAATCAGGACGAGGAAACATAACACAATGCAAAATATCCAAACCATTACCCACTTTAGCAAGTTCCAAATGTAACTTACGAAACTGGGGTGTTTGATAACATTTATTTTCAATAACTAATTTTTCCCCCTCTAAACGCCCTTCCACATAACCTAAACCTTCTGGTAACTCATAGGGTTCTAATTGTAAATAATGATTCCATGCCCCTTCGATACTATCGGCAAGTTGACGAATTAAAGGGTGTTGTTGTTCGCGTAAAGAACCCGTTGATGTTTCTAACATTCCTGAAAAATTATTTAATGTAGTTCATGGGGTCAACTTTATCGCAATTTAGCTTATCATGCAAGAAATGAGACATTTGTTTACAATGTAATTAGGATTAACTTAGAGGTGAAGTATGTTTGGACTCGGCTTGCCGGAATTAGGGATCATTGCTGTCGTCGCGTTATTAATTTTTGGGCCAAAGAAACTTCCCGAACTCGGTAGCGCGATCGGACAAACCCTGCGGGGTTTAAAAGAAGGAGTAAAGGAATCCTCCTCAGAAACCGAAAAGGAAAATAAGGAAGAAGAATAAAGAATGAAGAATAAAGAATGAAGGAAGAAGGAAGAAGGAAGAAGGAAGAAGGAAACTTCCCCAATCACCATTCCCCATTCCCTACTCCCTAATTCCTACTCCCCAATTACAGTCGCGAATTACCCACAATGTTAACAGCAAATATGCCAATTTCTTCTGATTTAGAAAAAGCAATTAATCCCTTTTTTCTCCGTGTAAGTCCCCAGACTCCTACTCGTGAAGTTGTTTTCTTAATGAGTCAAGCACAGGAGCAAAAATCTAAGTTATCTCAAAAATTAACTCAGAAAAAGACGCGATCGCGTATCCCGACATCCAGTTGCGTTTTAATCATGGAAGGAAAGCAACTTTTAGGGATTTTTACCAAAAGAGATTTAGTCAACTTAGTCGCTCAGGAGAAAAATATAGAGGATACTCCTGTTTCCGAAGTGATGACAAAAAATCCCATCACATTAAAACAAAAAGACTTCAAAGATATTGGGGAAGTCATTAATTTGCTGCGTCAACATAAAATTAGCCATTTACCTATTGTTAATCAACACAAAAATCCGATGGGTATTGTGACAGCCGCAAAAATTTTGCCAATATTAGAACAAAAAGTTTTACAACTAGAATCCGAAAAGATATCCCTTTTCAAAAGTAGTCATGCCGAATTAGAAAAACAGGTTAATTCTCATATCGAGGAAATAAGAACAACTTTACAAAGAGAACGTTTATTAGTAGAGGTAGCTTCCCAAATTCGTCAATCTCTTAATCTCGAAAAAATTTTAGAGACAACCGTGCGGGAAGTTCGGAAATTTTTAGAAACTGATCGCGTGATTATTTATCAATTTTCCCCAGATATGGCAGGGGAGATTGTTGCGGAATCCGTTGGGAAAGAGTGGATTTCTCTTGTGCATTGGCAAATTAAAGATACTTATTTTCAAGGGGGGGGAGGAGATCGCTATTATCAAGGAAAAAGTTGGGTAATTGATAATATTGAAGCAATTCACTTAACCGACTGTCATTTAGAACTTCTTCACCAATTTCAAGTCAAAGCTAATCTAGTCGTTCCCATTCTTGTCAATAATCAAGAGTCCGAAGACACTATTTCTCATTCCCTTGTTCCTCAGATCAAACTATGGGGTTTATTAGTCGCTCATCATTGTGAAAATTACCGTCATTGGAAAATTTCTGATGTGGAACTTTTAGAAAGATTAGCGACACAAATCGCGATCGCGATCCAACAAGCAACCGCCTTAGAAAAAGCGCGAAACGAATTAAAAGAAAGACAACGCACAGAGGCTCAATTACGCATTTCTGAAGCGAAATGGCGTTCATTAATCGAAAATTCTCCAAATGTTGTCATGACTTTGGATCAGGATGGAATAATTTTATTTGCTCATTGGCCTCAGTTAGACGATTTATGGAATCAAACTCTAATTGGTACAAGTTTCTATGATGTGTTTGACTTAAATTTAAAAGAAGAGCGGCAATTACAACTGGCAAAAGTATTTAATGGCGAAAGCATTTGCTATGAATCTTCCGAGCAAATAACTAGGGAAAATGTCATTTGTTTTCAAATTTATATTTCTCCCATTTTGTCAAATGAAAAAGTGACTCAAGCCCTGATAGTGGCAACGGATATTAGTGATCGCAAAGCCAATGAAAAAGCCTTAGAAAAACTCAATCAAGAATTAGAGGAAAGAGTAGAAACCCGTAGCGCAGAACTCCAAACCAGTGAAGATCGTTTTCGTTTAGTATTTGAGCAAAGTCCTCTCGGTATCGCGATCGCGGATTTAAACGGTAAACTGATTCGTGTTAATCGTAGACTCAGTCAAATTACTGGTTATTCAAATGATGAATTACTGGGTTTAAATTTCATGGATATTACTCATCCAGATGATAGACAAAAAGAATTAGAGAATATTCAAAAAGTCCTCGAAGAAAATCTAGAATTTGCTTCCCTAGAAAAACGTTTTATTAATAAATTTGGTAAAGTAATTTGGGTAAATGTTGTCGGTTCAATCCTCTCAAATTATTCTGATAATACCTTTTATACATTAGGTATGATTGAAGAAATTCAGAGTCGCAAAGAGGCCGAAGAAGCACTGAAAGCAAGTGAAAGAAAATTCCGCGCAATTTTTGATTCTTCCTTTGAATTTATCGCGTTATTTTCCTTGGGTGGTGAAATTATGGAAATTAATGAGACAGCTTTGAATTTAGCCGGAGTGACTTACGAGCAAGTGGTGGGTAATTTAATCTGGGAAAGTCCTTTATTTGACGGTTTAGTCATGTCTCAAATCCAAATAAAACAAGCCGTCTATAAAGCATCTCAGGGCGAAAATTGTCGATTGGAAATCAAACTTGTTGGAGAAGATGGCTCTCTTATTGATTTAGATGTTTCTTTAAAACCCTTATGGCATGAAAACGGAAATTTTTATCAATTATTAGCCGAAGGACGTGATATTACTGCCCAAAAACAGATAAAACTTGTTCTTTTAGAAAGTCAAAGATTAGTCAAAAGTATTGTTGATAACAACCCCGGAATTATTTATATTATTAATTTAGAATCCTTAGGGGTAAATTACATTAATCGTCAGATAGAAGTGATCGGTTATACATCCCAAGATATTTTAGAAATGGGTTCGGATTTCTTCAAAACTATGATTCATGCCGATGATTTAGAGCGATTTATGCACCATGTAATAGTAAAAATGAGTCAAGGGAGAGATAATGAGGTTTATAGTATTGAATATCGTATTCGTCAGAAAGATGCCTCCTTTCGTTGGTTTATTAGTCGAGATACGGTTTTTAAGCGCAATACTGACGGAAAAGTGATCGAATATATTGGTATTGCCGAAGATATTAGTGATCGCAAAGACTCCGAAGAATTATTACAACGTCAATTCGCCGCGGTAGAAGCCGCGATCGATGGAATTGCTATTTTAAAAGATTATCAGTATACTTTTTTAAATAAAGCCCATCTCAATATGTTTGGTTATCAAAGTCCTGAAGAAGTCATAGGCAAAACTTGGAAAACTTTTTATTCCCCAGAGGAAATAGATTATTTTGATCAAAATGTTGTCCCTTTGTTAATTCGGGAGAAGAAGTGGCAAGGAGAAACGATCGCGACTCGTAAAGATGGGAGTAAATTTGCCCAAGAAGTCTCTCTGACGATGACTGAAACGGGGGATTTTATTTGTGTTTCTCGTGATATTACCGAGCGCAAAAAAACCGAAGAAAAATTGAAACAATTAGTCAAAGAATTATCGGACTTTAAATATGCCTTAGATCAATCATCAATTGTGGCAATTACTAACCCCCAGGGAGCGATTACTTATGTTAATGACAATTTCTGTAAAATTTCTGGTTATTCCGCCGAAGAGTTAATTGGTAATAATCATTCCCTGATTAATTCAGCTTATCACTCACGAGAATTTTTTCATGATTTTTGGTTAACAATTAACCAAGGAAAAGTGTGGCGAGGGGAGATAAAAAATCAAGCTAAAGACGGAACTTTTTATTGGGTTGATGCGACTATTATCCCTTTTTTAGATGAAAAATGTAAACCGATCCAATATTTAGCTATTCGCCGTGATATTACTGATGCTAAACGAGCAGAAGAGGAACTGCAAACAGCCAATTATCAATTAACTTTAGCCAATAGAGAATTGGCACGAGCTAACCGACTGAAAGAGGAATTTTTGGCCAACATGAGTCACGAATTACGAACCCCTCTTAATGCAATTTTAGGAATGTCAGAAGGTTTACTGGATGAATTTTTAGGGATTCTTAATGCCCGTCAAAAAAAAGCAGTCCTTAGCATCCAAGAAAGTGGTCAACATTTACTAGAATTAATTAATGATATTCTCGATTTAGCGAAAATTGAATCGGGAAAAATAGAATTGGAGAAAAAGACTATTATTATTCCCTATCTTTGCGAATCAAGTCTAACTTTTCTCAAACAACAAGCCCTTAATAAAAATATCAAATTGCAGACATTTATACCTGAGAATATCAGGTATTTTGTCGCCGATGAAAGACGGCTCCGTCAAATCTTAATTAATCTTCTCAGTAACGCGGTTAAATTTACTCCTAATGGGGGAGTTGTTACCTTAGAAGTCAGAATTGAAGACAAGAAAAAAGAGGATTTCATCCCCCTCAGCCCCCTTGAGAAGAAGCCGATCCCCCCAACCCCCCTTAATAAGGGGAGCGATAAAAAGTTAACCCCCCCCGATAACCAGGGCGAGGGGGAATCAACTTATCCCTCCCAAGAGATTATTTTTGCTGTCAAAGATACTGGTATTGGGATCGCGCCGGAAAATTTAGATCGACTTTTTCAGTCTTTTGTGCAAATAGATAGTAGTCTCAGTCGCCAATATGAGGGTACGGGATTGGGTTTAGCTTTAGTGCGTCGTCTCACGGAACTGCATGGAGGCAATGTTACCGTTGAAAGTAAAATTAATCAAGGTAGTTGTTTTACCGTCCGACTTCCTTATGTGATATTATCAACAGATAAGTCCCTCACGCCTTCAACTCTGGAGGGTACTCCCAAAGGTGAGTCTTTCCTCTCTCTTCCATGCCCCATTCCTAATCCCCTTATTCTTTTAGCTGAAGACAATCAAGCTAATATTGACAGTATTTCTGATTATCTCATGAGTCGTGATTATCGCTTAATTATTGCTCGTAATGGAGAAGATGCGATCGCGATCGCCAAAGCCTCCAAACCCCATCTGATTCTCATGGATATTTCCATGCCTGGAATGGATGGTTTAGAAGCAACTACCCTGATCCGTGCCGATCAGGAATTGAGAAATATTCCTATTATTGCCCTCACCGCCTTCGCGATGCCCGGAGATCGAGAAAAATGTATCGCCGCGGGAGTGAATGAATATTTAACAAAACCTGTAAGATTCAAACATCTGTTAAATATGATTGTCCAATTATTGAGTGAATAGGAAAATAGTATGATTAAGCCCGCATCTCTCCTGGTTATTGATGATAAACCCACGAATCTCGAAGTGATTGAATCACTCTTATCAGATGAAGATTATGACATTCATTACGCGTCCAGTGGCTTCAAAGCTTTAGAGCGTTTAGATAGTATTAAACCCGATGTAATACTCTTAGATGTAATGATGCCAGAAATGGATGGCATGGAAGTTTGTCGCCGGATCAAAGCTAATTTTTCTTGGTGTCATATTCCGATTATTATGGTAACAATTTTGGATGCTAAAGAAGATTTAGCACGTTGTATGGACGCGGGGGCTGATGATTTTATCAGTAAACCAATTAATGGCATAGAATTACGGGCTAGGGTGCGCTCAATGTTAAGAATGAAACAACAATATGATCGAGTACAATCATTGTTAGAAATGCGAGAAGATATGGTTAATATGATGGTACATGATTTACGAAATCCCCTATCGAGCATTCTTTTTTCCTGTAGCATTTTACAAAGAAATAAATTCGACGAACCCCGGAAAAAAAAGGTAATTGAACAAATGCTTTTTTCCGTGAATCGCTTACAATCTCATATTGATACTTTATTGTTATTAGCTAAGTTAGAATCCGCAAAAATGGTGTTACATTTAGTCGATGAAGATGTCTCTCTTTTGGCGAAAAAAGTTATAGAAAATTTTGTGACTATTGCCGAGTCCAAAAAGATTAAGTTCACTTTAGATGTACCACCATTAAGTTATCGTATTCCCATCGACATCCCCATTTTTATGCGAATTTTGGAAAATTTACTAGCTAACGCGATCAAATTTTCTCCTACTGATAGTGAAATCACCATAAAAATTGAATATCCAGACACTTTATCTGAGACTGAATCGCTTTCTGAGATTACCCCTAAACTCCGTATTCAAGTGATTGATGAAGGCCCAGGGGTAACTCCAGAATTAAAGGAGCGTATTTTTGAGAAATATGAAATCGGCGATCGCGTCACGGGAGTCAAACAAACGGGTTTAGGATTAGCCTTTTGTAAAACCGCGATCGAAGCTCATAATGGTAGAATTTTTGTCGAAAATCGCCCTTCTCCCTCCAAAGGTGCAATTTTCGCGATCGAAATTTAAGACAGAAAGTAAGTTTAACTAATCTGAATTAATCCGGTATATTCCGTTAATAATTCATCATAAGTTAAACTATCACTTTCATCTTGAGGACTCCAAATTAATTCAAATCGTAATAACGATTCAGGTGTCACAAGAGAAATCCTGGTTAAAGCCGATTTTAACCCAGCTTCATCCCGAATTTCTCCAAATAAAGGTTGCTCATTCTCGCTTCCTATTAAAAATGTCACCACAATATACGCGGCAGGATCTTCATCAGGATTCGTGATAATTTCTCGTTTCTTAACTTGTCCTCGTAAATTTGTCAAGGTTTCTACACTTAATTTACTACGCTCTTCCATTAACCAATGATTAAACGCGGTTTCCGCTGAGTCTAAACCCTGAAACTGTTGGGAATTGCCTAAACAATGAGTCCAATTTTCAGGACTTCTTAATAGAGCTAACGCGGACTCTTTTAATAATTCAGTTAAACCCTCATCGGTTGATGTATCCGCGCTTAAACTTAATTCTGTTAATTGACGTTGAATTTGTCGGGCTTCTGCTAATAACGCGACTTGTAATTTCGTGACATTAATTCCACCTTTATCGTTTTTGGCTTTATTCTTTTTATGGTAATACATCGAATAGCCTAAAACACCCGCACCACCCGCTCCCGCTAACCCCCAATACATTAACTCTTTTGATTTATCCGAAGTATTTGTCATCGAAGAAGAGGCTTTTTTTCCCTCAGCTTGAGCGGAAGGAAGGGGAGAGGGAATACAATTAATAGAAGGTGAAGGTTTGGGCGAATTTCCATTAGGGGAAGAAGTCGGAGAAGAAACAGGAGTTGGTGACTGAGTTACACAAAATGGTAATGATGTTGGTGACGCAGTGGATGTGGTGGTAGGTGTAGAATTATAGGGACGATTATAAGAGGGCGTATCGTACAAAATTACTGTAGAATTACCCCTCGGTACTGGAGGAGGATAGGAGGATCTTTGTGGTTGATTATAGGATGGAGTAGTTTTTTGAGTATTCGTTTTCGTGGTAGAATTTGAGCGAGATGGAGTCGAATTAGAGCTACGAGAAGAGCCACGAAATGAACCCCCGCCACTTCTCCCCCCACTGCTTCTCGCGTCAGCTTTTTCGTTAATTTTCCACCAGTCATCATTACTGTCAGGAGTGAGATTAATCCGAATTTCAGATATTAACAAAAAGCCGATCGCGCTAGTCACCCAAACCAGAGTATTTTTCCGCATAATGATCAACCTTCATCATTTTTTCTAGTATAGTTTATTTCTTGATTATCGAAAAGATCAGGACGACGATCGCGTGTACGTTGTAATTGTTGCTCGAAACGCCAGCGCTCAATTTCGCGATGATTTCCCGATAATAAAACATCAGGAACTTTCCAGCCCCGAAATTCAGGAGGACGAGTATAATGAGGATAATCCAGTAAATTCTGCTGAAAACTCTCATTGAGTAAAGACTCAACTTTACCAACAGTACCCGGAAGCAATCTTAAGACACCATTAATTAAAGTAAGTGCCGGAATTTCACCACTGGTTAAGACAAAATCTCCCAAAGAAATCTCCCTAGTAACAATATTCATCACTCGCTCATCAACTCCTTCATAATGGCCACAAATTAAGACTAATTGATCATAATTAGTAGCCAACTCTTGAAAAAGTTTTTGTTGCATAGTTTCCCCTTGAGGAGTCAGATAAATCACTTCTCGACGGGGTAAAATAGGGAGAGATTCAACCGCGTGAAAAATCGGTTCAGGTTTCATTACCATACCCACCCCACCCCCATAGGGTTCATCATCAACTTTATGATGTTTATCAGTAGTAAAATCACGGGGGTTAATCAGATTAACTGTCGCGATATTCTTCGCGAAAGCTTTCCCCATTAAACCGGAATTTAGGGGAGAGGTAAAAAAATCGGGAAAAATGGTAATGATATCAAATCTCACAGTTTTTTATGTTGCTCTAGTGTCATCTTCCCTATTATATCTGAAAATCTTGTAGGGTGGATAGTGGGGCGAACAATATTGCATATCAAAAATAAATTTCATCTCCCTACTACCCACCATTTTATCTGACTGATATGGTGGGAGAGGTGGATATTTACCTGGACTTTTTTCTGACACAAAATAATCACCTCCTCATCCACCCTAGCAAATATCTAATACTTGATTTATTGCCATTTTTTACTGTTTGCGAATTAACGCGCTATAAGGTACAACTCGCTGCACTTCTTCCACTGTTGTCACACCCGTTGTCACTTTATCAATTGCCGCCCAACGAAAGGATATATACCCCCTTTCTTGTAAATAACGATATAATTGTGTCATAGTACCGTCATAAATAATTTGACGACTGATATCATCCAAATCTAATAACTCCACGATCGCCTCTCTTCCCGAATAACCTGTTTGAAAACAATTAGAACATCCTTTTCCTTTGCGGAAAGTCGATAAATCTATTGGTTCTTTTTCTAATCCTAAAACGCTTAATTCTTGCTCCGTTGGCGTATATTGAGCGGCACAATAGGAGCAAATTTTTCGCACTAATCGTTGTCCGACTATACCTAATAAAGCATCACTAATCAACCCCGGATCGGGGCCAATATCCTTTAAACGAGGTATCGCGCCTAACGCGTCATTTGTGTGTAATGTTGTTAAGACTAAATGCCCTGTTAACGCGGCTCGCACTGCGGTATCTGCGGTTTCACGATCGCGTATTTCTCCCACCATAATCACATCAGGATCTTGACGTAAAATAGCGCGTAAACCCGCGGCTAAAGTCATGCCAGCCCTTTCATGGACTTGAGTTTGGGTAATTCCTGGTAATACATATTCAACGGGATCTTCGACAGTAACAACATTAATATCCTCCGTCGCAACATTCATTAAACTGGTATAAAGGGTACTGGTTTTTCCTGAACCCGTGGGACCAGTAAAAATAATCATACCCTGGGGTTGATGTAATAATTTTTTATAAATATCTAAGGCTTGGGAAGCAAACCCTAAACTATGCAAATCCGTAAAGGGATTTTCTTCAGGTAATAAACGAATAACAGCTTTTTCTCCCCAGACACAAGGCAAAACACTGACTCGCATATCTAACCCGATATTTGAACCTTTACCCCCGGCATAATTCTCGCCAATTCTACCATCTTGAGGGCGACGACTTTCGGCAATATCCATATTTGACATGACTTTCAACGCGACAATAACTTTACGTCCGACTTCGGGGGAAAGTGTGGTAATTTTGCGTAAAATCCCATCAATTCGATAACGTATTTTCAAACAATCTTTGAAGGGTTCTAAGTGAATATCACTAGCTCGATTTCGTAATGCACCGGAAATTAATGTTTTAATTCTTTCAATTTGATCTACGGCTTTTGATAGATAAAGTTCCGTAGTTTCACTAACATTTTCTCGTTCCAATTCTCCCGTTAAAGGATTAACTAAAGGCATGGCACTAATGCGAGTCGGATCGAGATGTTGAGTATGAAACCATGAGCTATAACTTTTTTCATCAATTGGTACTATTTTTATATCGCTAAAACTGCGATCACTGAGCATTTTAATGATATCTTCAGAGATAGAAACTGGACTGGCTAAATAATAACAATTACGCCATAATAGCAAAGGAATAATAGGAGGTAAAATATCGCGATCGGGAAATTCTCGAAAAAAGCGTTGACTCACTTCAGGATCAAGTAAGTGTAACTTCAGTATTCCCTCCTGATCAATTAACACTTTGAGTGCTTCTTCACAGGTAATGGTACGATTTCTTAATTGTTGCCAAGCCGATAGAAGCGAAGTAGAATTTGTCATAAATTTTTCCGAAGTCACAATGAGATTAATTATCAAATAAGTGGATGCTTAACTTAGTTTCGGGAAGGAAAAATTGACTCAAAGGGCTTCTCTGGGTTAAATTTATTGCTTCCTCGCCACTTATAATTTAATTATAAACAAAAAAAAGTGACACGATCGCGCTACAATACTATCCTAGGGAGCATCTCAAGGTTATAAATTGGTAGTGAGAGCGTCTCGCTCCCGATTAGCTCCCTAGGGATCTCTCCGCTCCCACTACAGTTTTTTTTGCTTCTTTGAGATGCTCCCGTATCCTACACATAACCGAGGGGTTTGCCCACCCTGATAAATCTCAAATCTCAACTCATTAATGAAATGAAACTACGCGTTTTTTTTACTATCCTAATTGCTGGTGTCTTCACTCTGTTAAGTCTGAGTGGGGGTGCTTTTTACTGGTTATTTACCCATACTCCTCTCAATTTACTCCAAGGGGGACCTATCACCACTCCCACAGGGGCGATGTTTGTCTCTAAAAATTCTCCCCTAATGATATCTCTTTTAGTAAACCCCGATCGCGTGGAAGCTTTAAATCAAGTCTTTACTCCTCCTACACAAAGGGCGATCGCGCATTCGGAATTTAATCAAATCAAACAAAGTTTACTCACCAATACTGATTTTAATTATGGGAGAGATATTCAACCTTGGTTAGGAAATGAAATTACATTAGCTGTGACAAACTCTGATTTTGATCGAGATAATCAAAATGGTCAAAAACCCGGATTATTATTAGCAATGGCTACTAAAAATCCCGTCAAAAGTCAAGATTTCTTAGAAGTTTATTGGCAAAAACGAGTTTTGGCGGGCGAAGATATTATTTTTGAACCCTATAAAGGTGTTAAAATTATTTACAAACAACCAGACTCTTTTTTAGACACCTCTAGTAAATTCTCACCAGATATCGCCACCGCGATCGTTAATAAATTCGTCTTATTTGCCAATAATCCCAAAGTATTACGCAATGCCATTAATAATCTCCAAGCCGTCAATTGGAGTTTAAATAATGCCCCAGAATATCAAAGAACATTAGGACAATTAGAAGGGGGACGCGTCGGTTTAATTTATCTCAATTTTAATCAATTAACCAATTGGATTACCCAAGCGAAACCCAGTGATCAAGAAGAAATTGAGTCTCCCCTTTCTTCTATATTGACTCTCGCGTTGGCTACCGATAAAGAAGGATTACTGGCACAAACCGCTTTATTAGCACCCTCCAACCCAGAATTACCAAAAGTTTCACTTTTATCAAAACCTGTCAAAGCATTACAATATATTCCCCCCAATAGTTTCTTAGTAGCAGCCAGTAGTAATCTTAATCAACTTTGGCAAGCTATTTCCACCGGTTTATCAGATAATGAGATTCTGGAAAAAATCATTACCCAAACCTTAGCTGATTTAAAAATATCTTCAGGGATTGATTTACCCGAAGATATTTTTTCCTGGGTAAAAGGTGAATATGCTTTGGCTTTATTACCTCGTGTTGATCAAAAACAAACCGATGTGATTTTTGTGGCAGAAAAATCAGAGGACTCCCCAGACGTGATGAAAAAATTAAACGCGATCGCGCAAGAAAAAGGATATAGTATCGGCTCATTTAAACTCGAAGAGGAAACCCTATCCGCGTGGACAAAATTAACGACAACACCCGTTAATAAATCGGAGAAACCCGATCAAACTAATGTGATTAAAGCCGAAGCCAAAGCCCTTCATGCCACCGTCGATAATTATGAAATTTTTACAACATCTGTAGAATCAATCGCGGACGCGTTAAAAGCAGCAAAAACCGTATCTTTTGCCAGTAATACCAACTTTATGAAAAGTGGGGAAATATTACCTCCAGAAAATCACGGTTACTTTTATTTAGACTGGGAACAAAGTCATAGTAATTGGGAAAGTCAATTTCCTTTATTAAGACTGGTAGAATTATCCGCGAAACCCTTCTTTGATCATCTTCAAACAATTTCTTTAACCAGTATTGATCAAAAAGACGGAATCCGTCGCGCTTCCGCCTTAATCAAATTGCAATAACAAATTTTTAGGTTGGGTTGAAGGGGAGATAAAATCAAATTTTTACCCTTGTATTCAACCCAATCGACAACAACTACCAACCCCAAGTACCCGGAGATCCTTTAAAAGGACCAACAATATCCTTAGTGATCCAACCACCATAAAAACTACCCGGTTGAGGCTCTACCTTTTCCCCATCCACATAACAAACATCCATCAAACCCGGGTAAAACGCGACATAATCCTGAATAGATGCAAACGCGGGTGTCGGGGTGTGATAAAACCAAGCCGCTTTTTGGGTTTCTTTCTCAGCCACTCGCACCGTATAATAACCCGCTTGCCCCTTCCATTCACACCAAGAAAGCCCAGGTGAGGGGAGTAAATACTCCATCTGGATATCATCAGGAGGGATATAGTAGATAGGGGGATGACTGGTTTCCAAAACCCTCTGACTGGAATGGGTATCAGCAATGATCACCCCATTAAAAATCACTTGGATATGTTTGCTACACTCTTCGAGACGTGGGGGACGTGGATAATCCCAGACAGACTCTTGGCCTGGGCCCGGTTGAATACGATCGTCGCGATTCACCTTGTTAATTCTCCCTAAAATAAATAATGTCAAATCCGAGGGAACTTTTAATCTCAAAGGAACCCTCTTTAAGTAATGTACAACAAGGGGCTTTTTTCCCTCGTGCAGAAAAAACCCTATTTTTAGGGTGTTAACCTCTTTAATTATTATTTCATTATGAGTATTCGTGGGATAGATGTTTCCGACTACCAACCGAATGTAAATTGGCAAACTGTGGCCAATTCAGGAATTACTTTTGCTTTTGTCAAAGCGACAGAAGGAGCCACCCATTTTGCGGATACCTTTAATTATAATTGGGCCGCCATGAAAGCAGTGGGTATTCAGCGAGGCGCGTATCACTTTTTTCGCCCCGCGACTAATGTCCAAGCTCAAGTTGATAATTTTCTCAAAACAGTTAAAATTGGACCCGGAGATTTACCCCCTGTCTTAGATGTAGAGACAACCGCGGGATTAGATGGTAATACGATTTGTGATCGCATGGGAATTTGGTTAGACGCGATCGAAGCCGAAACCGGATTACAACCGATTATTTATACCTATCCGGGGTTTTGGGATGGTTTAGGAGTGAAACGTCTCGGTCATTATCCCCTATGGATCGCGCATTATACAACGGCCCCTCAACCGTGGGTCCCTGGGGGTTGGAATAGTTGGCTATTCTGGCAATATACAGATAAGGGACGAGTAGCAGGAGTGTCAGGGAATGTAGACATCAACATTTTTGAAAGCATAACCACAGGAGACACAGGGGGAAAAGTTCTCGATCTCCAAAAACAGTTACAGAAAAAAGGATTTTATAACGGAGCACTTGACTCCAGCTATGGTAACAGTACCAAACAAGCCGTCATCGCGCTTCAGAAAGCCGCGGGACTAGAAGCCGATGGTATCACAGGATTAAAAACTTGGACAGCACTTCTCGGAAAAATCGCCCCTCAACCCGCGCCCAAACCTACACCCATTGTCATACCCACACCCACACCCACACCCGCACCCGCACCCACACCCACACCCACGCCAATACCCGCGCCAATACCCGTACCCATTCCCACACCCATTGAAGTACCCCCCACTCCTCAAAATCTGATTAAGTTAGTAGATGTAGCCTTATCCTATCGGGGATTAGCGCACCAAGATCAAGCTTTAAATTGGTTACAAGCTCAACTATCGCAAAATATCTTAAAAGAATTTTCGCGACAGTGGCGCAATCAAAATGTCACTCAACAAACCTATGCCAATTTGGTTGATATATGTAAATTTTATCGAGGGTTTAGTTATCAAGAACGATCTTTGGAATGGTTACAATCGCAAATTCCCCCTTCTGTTTTAACAGAATTTGCCCGTCAATGGCGCAGTCAACAAGGTTCCATATCCCCTATTGCGCCCGCGATTCGGTTAATAGATGTTTGTAAATCCTATCAAAACTTGACCCATCAAAATCGGGCTTTAGATTGGTTACAAGGGAACATTACACCTGTGGTGTTAATAGAATTTGCCCGTCAATGGCGTGGAGCTTCAAGTGCGATCCCAGGGACAGTAATTCGCTTAATTGATGTTGCCAAATATTATAAAGGTATCGGTAATCAAAATCCGGCTTTAGAGTGGTTACAAGGGCAAATCCCCTCAGCAACGATCGCGGAGTTTGCCCGTCAGTGGCGCACAAAGGATTAAAGATGAGATGTAAGGTGTTAGGTATTAAACCTACCACCTTCTTCCTTCTGGGAGAATCCGGGTTTGGCAAATACCATTAGTGAGATGAAATTGTTATTAAAAATAGGAGGCATTCTATTTTTGCATTTGATAGAAAAAGTGTTGACATCCGCCCCGCCGTGAACGGACGGGGATTCCATCTATTTGAGCAGGTCAAAAATTGACAACTGCTTAAATTCTGGTTGGGTTGACGCTTCAATAGCTACTGCTACTTTAGAAGTAGTCTTACGTCTGCCTCCACGTCCGTTTAAAGTCTCCGAAAGCCCTCCGGCGACCTTAATATTAATTGCCGCGTTAACATCTCTATCGTGAGAAATGCCACAATTAAGACAAACCCATTCTCTAACATTTAACTCTTTTTTACCACCGCGAAAACCGCAGCAAGAGCAGGTCGCAGAAGTGGGAATCCATCTATCAATCACTCGAAAATCACGCCCGTACATGACCGACTTAGCCTCTAGCATAGTTCTAAAACTACGCCATCCTAAATCAGAAATAGCGCGGGACAATTTCCGATTTTTCATCATACCTGAAACATTCAAATCTTCCAAGACTATTGTTTGGTTTTCACGAATAATCTTAGTTGACAGTTTGTGAAGAAAATCATTTCGAGCATCAGAAATTTTAGCGTGAAGTTTAGCTAATTTCTTTCTAGCAAATTCCCTTTTTTTGCTACCTTTCTGCTTTCTTGATAAATTGCGCTGTAATTTCCTTAAACGCTTTAATTGTTTCTTTAAAGGTTGGGGAGATTTCACTTTTTCACCATTACTTAATGTAGCAAAATCTGTGATCCCTAAATCTATTCCTACACTTTGTCCATTTTCAGGTAATTGTTGAGGTGTAAACTCAACTACAAAACTAACAAAGTATCTATCAGAGCTATCTTTAATGACGGTGACAGATGAAGGAACTGCTGGTAATTCTCTACTCCAAATTACTTTGATATCACCTATTTTGGCTAGGTAAATGTAATCAGAATCAGGATAGAGTTTGAAACCATTATCGGTAAATCTAGCTGATTGCTTAGATTTACGTTTCTTGAATTTGGGAGGTTTAACTTTCTTGCCCTTTCTTTGACCTTTACCAGATTTGAAAAAGTTGGAATAAGCCTGCTCTAGATCTCTCAAAGACTGTTGCAATGGGATAGAAGAAACTTCTGTCAACCATTGTTTCGCCTCTGTTTTTTTGAGTTCTGTAAGCCTTTGAGAAAGTTCAAGGCTAGAAGGTTTTTTATTCCCGTTCTGATACTCCTGCTTGCAATAGGCTAAGGCATCGTTAAAGACTACACGACAACAACCAAACAATTGAGACAAAAGCCTCTTTTGTTGGGTTATTGGGTAGATTCGATAGCGATACCTTAATTTCATTGACTTAATTTTCCCTTGGGGATATACTCTAATTATAGAGTTAATTTTAGAATATGTCAAGAGAAAAAAGATACAATTTAACGTGAATCAAAACGAATACCAAAAACTTAAAGAATATGCCGCAATTCTTAATATTTCAATAGCTGAAGTCTTCAGGTATTGAAATCTTAAGTCTTTAAGTCCCAAAAAGCCGTCCTAAAAGGACGGGGTTTTAAACCCAATTTTCTGATAAGAGAACGATGAATGAGCTTCTGGCTGTAAGTTGAATTTAATTAGTCTGTCAAAACTAACGCGGATCAATAATTTGTGGTACTTGGCAACGCGATCGCGCTTCTTCCTCTTGCTCTGAGCCCTTTGTGGTTTCATAAAAAAAGCGCTTCTTCCTCTGTGCTCTCTGTGCCCTTTGTGGTTCCCTAAAAAAAAGCGCTACGGGCGGCAAGGAACGCGATCGTGCCCTGCTCGTGAAGTGCTTATCGGGCTGGAAAAAGTAATCTTGAACCCTGTCAACAAAAAGTAATCAAAGACGCGATCGGGTTGACAAAAGTAGGGACACGGCAGTGCCCATTGGTGTCAACTTAAAGGAAAATCATTGATATATATAGGATGTCCCGAT
>JBBITB010000002.1:0-120219 GCA_037440985.1 Microcoleaceae cyanobacterium bin_387 | reverse complement strand
TGTCAACTGTCAACTGTCAACTGTCAACTGTCAACTGTCAACTGTCAACTGTCAAAAGATATCTCTTTTGGCGCGGAGACGGGCAAAGGTTTCGATGGGATCGGAACTATTCATCGCGCCTTGTATCTGGGGGTTATCCCACCGTAGGAAGGGGTTAGTCCGTTTTTCTGTGCCAATATCAGAAGGGATTGTCGCTTGGGAATGACGACGAGCCTCTTTTACCTCTTCGACGCGTTGCATTAAGTCGGGGTTATCTCCATCCACGGTTAAGGCAAATTGCAGGTTTTTCAAGGTGTACTCATGGGCACACCAGACTCGCGTTTGATCGGGCAATTCTCTGAATTTACTTAAAGACGCGACCATTTGCGCGGGGCTTCCTTCAAATAGTCGTCCACAACCACCCCCAAAAAGGGTATCGCCACAGAATAACTCTCCCCACTCTTCTCCTTCTTCCGGTGCGAAATAGTACGCGATATGGGCTTTGGTATGGCCTGGCACAAAGAAGACTTCCGCGGTACGGTTCGCAAAAAATACCCGATCGCGCTCTTGGAGAAAAACTTTTTGACTGGGAATACGACCTTTATCTTGTGCCCCCCCATAAACGGTAAGATGAGGAAAATGGGCAATAAGTTCGGAATTGCCCCCCACATGATCCGAGTGATGATGGGTATTGAAAATCGCGACTAATTCTAAGCCTAATCGGTTAACCTGATCTAACACAGGTTTGGAGATCGCGGGATCAACAACCGCGCAGATATTAGATTCGGAGTCCTGTAACAAGAAAATATAATTATCAGAAAGTACAGGAATTCGCTCAATTTTCATATTTCAAAATTCACAAGATCATCTATTAACTAGCATAACCTACCAGAAACCCGGTTTCTATATTATTTACAATCGAAACCCATGTTGTCAAAGAGCCAAAACAAACCCACTATTTCTATCAGTTTAATGGTCGATCGCATTCTCGCGTCGGGGCGTTTAAGTCGTCGCGATCATGTAGTCTTAACTTCGGCCATTCTATCAGATAATAAAATTAATGAAGAAGAACGTCATCAAATTAATCGCATTTTTGATTATCTCCAAATCGGTCGTCTCAAATTTGTAGATTAATTATTTAGGGTTGATTTAATTCAGTCTTAACTCAACATTTACTCTGATTATATCGCAAGTCAAGGAGGAGTAATTAATAATACAGCAGTTTCCTCTGCTATGCAGTACATCTTGATCCCCCTAAATCCCCCGATCGAAGGGGGACTTTCTTTGTCCCCCCCTTCTTAAGGGGGGCTAGGGGGGATCTAACGTACCTCATAATATCGAAAAGTGCTGTATTAATGACTCCTCCTTTCCCTTTAGGGAAACAGGGGACTGGTTGATTTAGGCTATCTGTTGGTAGCCCGATTGATCAGAAAACCCGCCCCTACTACTGGTAATTTTCCTATAATTTAGGCTCCGCGATCGTGACATTTTTGGTGATATTGACATCATTCGGATCGTAGGCATTTTTCGCAGGCCATTGAGTATTACCACCACCATCATTAAATTGAGCTCCCGTATGGTGTTTTACATCCCAAGGGTTCCCACCATTTTCGGCTTTGTTATAGGCGATAATACTATTTGTGAGGGTGATATAAGTTCCACCCCCCCAGAAAGCACCACCTTGAAATCCCGCGTGATTTTGTATAACTACACAGTTACTCATCTTCACGGGACTACCAGTAATGAACGCGATCGCGCCTCCTAAACCATTACTTTTTCCATCAGCCGTAGTTTCATAGGCTTGATTACCAGAAAAGGTACTATCAAGAATCGTACCCGGAGAGGTTTCTCCTACCCAAAATGCTCCACCTTGACTGAGGGCGATATTCTGAATAAATTTCGTTTTACTGATGGTATATTCACCATTTCCAATGCGTAATCCACCCCCTAAAGCATCACCTTTACTATCTTTGATGACTTGATTATTACTAATCTGACATCCTTCGACAAGAATGGTATCGGGGGGATAAACAAATAAGAAGAGGCCTCCCCCTTGTCCCGCGCCTTTGTTGCCATCAAAACGACTGTTAGAAATTGTGACTTTACCTCCTACGGGACCATGATCATGATTCGGACCAGAAGCATTGGCTCCATCGGTATAAATCGCGCCTCCATAACCAATTGTTCCAGTACCAAAGACTCCCGCGGTGGTATCATTTTTGGTAAAGATACAGCCATCAACTGTTAAGATCCCTAAGAGGCTATTAATTGCACCGCCATTAATCCCTTTGTTATTAGTAAAGGTTGAAGCTTTAACGGTAAGGGAACCTGCGCTTTTTGTCGCGATCGCGCCGGCGCCTCTTTCGCTTTTACCTGAAGTTCCATTGTTACTATCAAAGGTGCAATTATTAACGATATTGGTGCTTTTGAAACCTGTATAAACTGCGCCAGCCCATGAAGCGACATTGTTTTTAAAGGTACAATATTCTAGGTTTAAGGTACTGCCATCACTCCCGCGAAGTCCACCACCAGCTCCCGTTGCTTCATCTGCACCCGTTACTTTTCCATTGGCAATGGTGACATTTTTTAAGCTGAAATTAATGGCATTTTGCATCTCAATGACACGCGACGCGTTATTGCCACTGATCGTTAAACCCGGTGTTTGTGCCCCATCAATAATCAGGTTTTTATTTACTACTAATTGCCCACTGGTGAGGGTAATTGTCTGATTGGCTAAATTGTGGGCAAATGTAATCAGATCCCCCGCTTGTGCTTTCGCGATCGTGTCTCTTAAAGAGCCACTACCACTATCATTGGTATTGGTGACGATAAGGTTGGTCATAGATATACTCGAAATAAGAGGTTCAACGATCAGGATTATATCTCAATGTTGTAATTAATTTGACCAAATTTTTGCGTGAATCAGCCTTTTTATTAAAAAAGAAAAGACAAAAAAAATATAGATGGGTTGATGTTAAAGTTGGGTTTTACATTCGTTCAACCCAACCTACATCAAGGGGTTAATATTGAGTTTCACATTTATTCAACCACCTAATGGGTTTAATTTGCTTGACTTAAACGCCGTAAATTTAACACATCACCCATCTTTTTAATCTGCACAAAAGTCTTTTCCAGTTGTTCTTTATCCTTCACTTCAATACATAAATCAATTAAGGCTGGTTCCCCCGGAAATGTCTTAACATTCGCACTGCGAACATTGACATTATGATCTTTCAAATGACCCAAAATATCATTTAATACTCCTACCCGATCAAGAACTTCAATTTGAATACTAATAGGATAAGTTTGGGGACGGCCATCTTTCTTATCTGGGATATTCCAACTGACAGGCACTATACGCTCACCTTCTACATTTTCTAAGTTTTGACACCCTTGACGATGTATCGAAATTCCTCGCGTGCGAGTCACTACGCCAATAATCGGTTCCCCAGGAATCGCGTTACAACAACCGGCTAAATGATGCAGTAATCCTTCTACTCCGATAATGGGAGATTTACTCGAATTTGGAGTCGATAAAGAACGCGGTGGTGGAACCGTTGGTAAAGTGGGTGCAGTTTCGATTTTTTGTTCTGTTTTGATCAGATCCCGCAAACGGTTAACCACATTATTAATTGTTAGTTCTCCATATCCTAAACCCGCTAATAAATCATTGACACTATGATAATTACATTTGAGGGCGACTGTGTGCATCGGTTCTGATTTTAATAGGGCATCAAAACCACTTTTTCCTAATTCTTTTTCTAGCATTTCTTTACCGCGTGCGATATTTTCATCTCGATGGGATCGCTTAAACCATTGACGAATACGATGTTTCGCGCTACTTGTCACAACAAAGTTTAACCAATCTAAACTGGGATGACCATTTTTTTGGTTGATAATTTCCACGATATCCCCATTCTGTAATGGTGTATCTAATGTCACCATACGCCCATTAATGCGAGAACCGATACAATGATTACCGATTTCTGTATGAATACGATAGGCAAAATCCACTGGAGTCGCGCCCTTATTCAAGGAAATTACATCCCCTGTTGGGGTAAATACATAAATATCTTCATCAAATAAGTTATCCTTAATACTCTGTAAATATTCCTTAGCATTTAAGTCTGTTTGCCATTCTAATAACTGTCGTAACCAAGTGAATTTTTCATCATCCGCGGATACTGTTACATGGGAATTTCCGGTTTCTTTATATTTCCAATGAGCCGCGATCCCGTATTCGGCAATATGGTGCATTTCTACGGTACGAATTTGTACTTCTATCGGTTTTCCATTGGGTCCGACTACTCCTGTATGTAAGGATTGATAACGGTTGGGTTTGGGTAAACCAATATAGTCTTTAAAACGACCCGGAATCGGACGAAATGAGTCGTGAACAATGGCTAAGGCTCGATAACAATCTTGATTACTTTCGACGATAATTCGTACTGCTGCGATGTCATATACTTGATTAAAGCCTTTTTGACGGCGCTGCATTTTTTGATAAATTCCAAATAAATGTTTCGGGCGGCCTATTACTTCATAACATTTGACTTTGGCTTTTTCTAAGCGTTCCCGTAAGCGATCGGTGACTTCCGCTAATTGTGCTTCGCGATCGGCTCGTTTTTGCGCGACTAATTCTTGTATTTCTCGGTAGGCTTCTTGTTCTAAATACTTAAATGCTAAATCTTCTAATTCCCATTTAAAGCGACCGATTCCTAAACGATTCGCTAAAGGGGCAAAAATTTCCCGTGTTTCTTGGGCAATAATCCGCTGTTTTTCTTGCGGTAAATGTTCTAAAGTTCTCATATTATGAAGTCGATCAGCTAACTTCACTATGATGACACGGATATCTTTTGCCATCGCGAGAAACATTCGCCGAAAGTTCTCGGCTTGTCTTTCTGTTTTACTGGAAAAATTCAATTTAGAAAGTTTGGTTACTCCTTCCACAAGCTGACGCACTTCTGAACCAAATTTCTTTTGTAGTTCTTCTGGTGTGACATCGGTATCTTCGACAATATCATGGAGGAATCCCGCGGCCACCATTTCACTACTCCCTCCTAGATATCGTAATAAACCTGCCACCGCGATCGGATGACAGATATAGGGTTCTCCTGATTTCCGATATTGACCTTCATGGAGTTTATAAGCAAATTCAAAGGCACTACAAATTAAATTATTTTCAGCAGAATAAGTACCATTACTAGCCTCTGCATCTCTAATATTAAGACATTCTTGCAGCCAGTCGGGTACGACACAAAGTATGGGAGTTGGCGCGAGTATTTCGGTGTTCATAGTTGTTGTTATGGGTAGATGTTACTAATTGGGAATGGGCAACAGGTGGGTTGATTTCAGTAAAATCAACCCTTTTTCTGTATCTTCCTATACATACTAAGTTAAGAATGAACAAAAAGGTCATCTATACCGTATTGCGCTTCACTGGGGAGAAAACCAGTTACACCGAAAGGGCAAATCGATTAATGCAGACCTTGATGTTTCTATTATTGGCGAAAAAATAAGGGTTGCAAGGAAAAAAACCAGATCCCTTAATATTTGGAAACGCTTAGGCTTTATTCTACTCTCATTAGATCAATATATTTCTTAACATTGCCCAGATGTTGTCACAAAATCGTCATCAGTTGTACCAAAAACTAAGCTTTCAGCTCCAAGAGCTTCAAAGGACTGCAACACAGGGTAATCTAGTAAGGGCAGAACTTGTCACGGAGTTAAGGAGGATATCACAGTGGTTTGGGGACGAAGTAATTAACCTCAGCCTACAGGAGTCCGAGTCTTTGCCGGAGCTCCAACAGTCTTATCTCACGGAAATGCACAGGCTGTTTCGACTTTTGGCAATGGATGTTACATTTTTACAGGTCTCTCGTCAATCAACTACTACAGAAAAACGCTTAGAGATGATCCACGATCGCGTCCAAACCCTGATGCGCTATTGCGAGGCCCTTTTAGGGGAGGATAAATAAGTCAGAATATAGGAGATATAAACCCGTGCAATGTCCCAAATGTAAGAAAATGGAGTTACAGGATGGTATGTTATCCGATAATTTATCGGTGAAGTGGTGTGCTGAGTGTTCTGGGATCTGGATACCCTCTTCGGAATATCAAGGTTGGCAAGAGTATCAACGACGTTGGGGACAGCAAAACCCCGAACCGGTTGATCAAGATATTGATTTTATCCCCTCACCTTATGATAGTCGCGCGGCTTTGTGTCCAGAATGTAGTAATTATTTATCTCGTGCCAAAGTTCCTTTTAAGAATCCCTTTTATATTGAGCGTTGTATGAATTGTGCGGGGATTTGGTGCGATAATGGCGAATGGGAAATGTTAGAATATTTGGGTTTTCAGAGTGAAATTGAGCAGATGTTTTCTAGCGCGTGGCAAGCGAAACAGCGTGAACAAAATCTGGCACAAAAGGAACGTGATGCCCTCGTTAGTAAGTTAGGGCCTGATATTGCTGATTATGTTTTTCAATTAGCGGAAGTGTTGAAGGATCATCCCTATGGGGATTTTGCCGCGTCTTATATGTTACGTCGTTTTGAATCTGTGAAAAAGGGTGTCCCTGAATCTCATCAAGAAGGTAGAGATCAATAAAAATATCACGGATCTCAAGAAACCGGGTTTCTCTGAGAAACCCGGTTTCTGATATCTCAAGTTTATCGAGAAGAAACCCGGTTTCTTCTTATATATTTAGTTGAGTTAATTTTTACTAAAAAAATGGTGACAGATTCTTTATTTCGTGTGGAAAATTTGCGGGTTTCTTATCCGGGTTCCCTGGCAGATGTTTGGGCTGTTGATGATGTTTCTTTTACGTTACAACCGGGTGAAAAGTTAGGGTTAGTCGGAGAGTCGGGTTGTGGTAAATCGACTCTCGGACGTGCCGCGATGCGTTTACTTCCGCTTTCTTCTACTATTGAGGGCCGGGTTTTATTTGAGGGTGAGTCGATTTTTGATATGGATCGCGATCGAATGCGTCGTTTTCGCGGAGAGGCGATCGCGTTAGTTTTTCAAGATCCCATGACTCGTCTTGATCCTTTGATGACAATCGGGGATCATTGTTTAGAAACTTTGTTATCCCATGAAGGACAATTAACTCCTAAACAGGCAAAAAATCGGGCTTTGGAAATTTTAGAAGCTGTGAATATTCCCGCGTCTCGTTGGTCCCAATATCCCCATGAGTTTAGTGGGGGAATGCGTCAAAGAGTCGCGATCGCGTTGGCTCTTCTTCTTAATCCTAAATTAATTGTAGCTGATGAACCGACAACGAGTTTAGATGTCACAGTATCGGCTCAAATTTTACAGGAATTAACTCGTTTATGTCGAGATAGGGGAACGGGTATTTTATTAATTTCTCACGATTTGGCGATGGTGGGAGAATATTGCGATCGCATCGCGGTGATGTATCAAGGTAAAATTGTCGAAACGGGTATCACAGACAATGTTTTTCGCGCGCCTCAACATGATTATACGAAATCTCTCCTCAATTCCGCGTTACATTTACAAGTGAAGGAAGAAGAAAGAGGGAAGAAGGAAGAAGAAAGAGGGAAGAAGGAAGAAGGAAGAGGGAAGAAGGAAGAAGGAAGAAGGGAAAATTTTTCTATTAATTTATCAGAAAATCCGTTATTGAAATTGACGGATTTAAAACAGTATTATACCTTAGAAAAGAGTTTTTTACAACAACTATTTTCGGGAAAACAGGCTACCTCGATTAAAGCGGTGGATGGTATTACCTTAGAGTTATATCAAGGGGAAATTTTAGGACTTGTAGGGGAGTCTGGATGTGGGAAAAGTACCTTATCTCGGACAATTTTACAATTAATTCGTCCTACGGGTGGAAAAGTGGAATTTGAGGGAATTGATTTAACTCGTTTATCCCGCGAAGAAATGAGAAAAAAACGCCGTCAAATGCAGATGGTTTTTCAAGATCCCCATGCTTGTCTTAACCCGATGATGACGGTAGGACAAAGTATTGCTGATCCCTTATTAATTCATCAATTAGCGACGGTTACAGAAGCGAAACTTCAAGTTTTACAAATGTTAGAAAGGGTTGGTTTAACGCCCGCCCAGGAGTATTATCAACGCGCTCCCAAGGAATTATCCGGGGGACAACAACAAAGAGTCGCGATCGCGCGCGCTTTAATTACTCGTCCCCAATTAATTATTTGTGATGAACCCGTGAGTATGTTAGATGCCACGGTACAGAGTCAAGTATTAGAGTTAATGTTGGAATTAAAACGAGAATTTAATCTCACTTATCTGTTTATTACCCATGATTTATGGGTAGCCAAATATTTGTGCGATCGGATCGCGGTAATGAAGGGGGGACAAATTGTGGAATTAGGAGAAACTCAAACAATTTTTAATAGTCCTCAACATCCTTATACTCAGGAGTTATTACAAGCCGCGCCTTTATTGGCAAAAATATAAATAGACATCTCCAACAGTAGGGTAGGCATCCTGCCTGCCTTTGCTCTGATTTTTGCCGTCTAATATATTTAAACTCAAGTTGCTCGTTATTGTAAAAACCCGGTTTCTCGCGATGTCATTACCTGATAACTATCTATTTTTACTCCTAAACCGGGTTTCTCTGGGTGGCATTTTTTCACTACCAACTTAGGTGAAATCTATTTCACCAAATAAGGGGCAAAAAAAGAGAAAAGAGAGGGGAGCATCTCAAAGAAGCAAAAAGAAGTGTAGTGGGAGCGTCTCGCTCCCTAGGGATCTAATAGGGAGCGAGACGCTCCCACTACCAATTTACAATTAGGAGATGCTCCCAAAGAGAGCAGCGATCGTGGATTGATTATAAAGTTTTGAAGACAACCATTTTGAAAAGCTTATGATTGTGTTAAAATCGACTTACTTTAGTGAACAAGAAAAAGGAGAAATTAGGGGGTGAATTTCTCAAACATTGGACTAATGCTATTTGGAGAAAAATATGAAGGTAAAAGTGTTGACAGTAAAGCCTAATGGTGACGATTCTCTGGATGTGTTTATGTCCGTAGGAACTGATGAGTATAAATTCCGGTTTACCAGGACATTAGATACACTTGCAGGTAAAACCATCTCGATGATCAATTATGAACCGCGTTTCTGGAAAGTTTTTAAGTTTAATCAACATATTGTGGCTGAATTGATTAAAATTGTGAGACAAATTTATCTGGGTGAAACTGTTGATTTTCCCAGAGAGCTTGGTGATTTTGGGACTCCTCAAGACGCGATCGCATTACAAAAAACATTTCCATCTGATCTGACGATTAATGAGAAGAATCCTCAATTAATTGGTTGATTTTGTTCTGGTTTTTGCTCCTCTCAGAGCGCGATCGGGGTTCGGAAAACTTAAGAAACCAGATTTATTGTAGTAATCGACTGGCACATAAGACGATTTTTCCGTCAGAAACCCTGTTTCTAAGTTATACTGGAGAAAATTATAGGGGTTGGAGTGTCAACCATGACTTAGCATGGAAAGATAACATGAAAAAACGTTATTTTTTAAAGGCTGGCGCGACTATCGTTGGCACAGCATGGTTATCACATTATCTGGAGGGAAACTCAGGAGCTATGGCCGCAGAAAACAACAACTTTGAAATCACGAAAACTGAACAAGAGTGGCGTGAAATTCTCACACCTGAACAGTTTAAGGTACTGCGTAAACATGGCACGGAACGCGCGGGAACCAGTCCCCTTGATAAGCAATATGCTAAGGGTAATTATCTCTGTGCTGGCTGCGATTTACCACTGTTTACGTCCGATACTAAATTTAATAGTGGCACGGGATGGCCTAGTTTTTATGCCCCCATTGATGGCGCGATCGCGACAACGACTGATCGGTCATTTTTTATGACGAGAGTTGAAGTACATTGTCATCGTTGCGGTGGGCATTTAGGTCATGTTTTTGATGATGGTCCGAAACCTACGGGAAAGCGGTATTGTATGAATGGTGTCGCGCTTAAATTTATTCCTCTTTGAACTCTCAAACTAAAGAAACCGGGTTTCTTGGATCAGACTCTTCCCTAAGTCGAGATTTGGTGAAGAAACCCGGTTTCTGCCTAAGTCCTGAACTAATAAATTTACGTTAAATTTAAACGGCCGCACCTTGATCTTGTAAAACCGTTTTTTTGGCTCGTTCGGCTCGCGCATCTGCCGTAGCCATCACTTCCACTGTTTTCTCTACCATTTCCCCTGGATAATTTTCTAAGACACGAGTAGAAAGAGAAACACGACTGCGGCCTTCTTCCAAATTAATCACGATCGCTTTAATCATTTGCCCTAGGACAAACAACTTGGAAAGATCCTCAATATAATTTTGACTGACTTGTTTAATATGTAATAATCCCGTAATACCATCCAAGTCAACAAAGACACCAAAATGTTTAAAATTGGTCACTTTTCCTTCCACTAATTGACCAATTTCTAATTGACTAAAGACGGAAGATTGAGAAGCCATCCGTTGAGAGAGGATAATTTTTCCACGTTCCTGATTAACCTCAATAAAACTAGCTGTTACAGCTTGACCTATGAGAGATTCTAAATTATCCCTCTCCAAAAGGTGCGATCGCGGGATAAAGCCACGCATTCCCTGGACATCCACGGTAACACCACCCTTATTCACACCCGTGACGCGGACTTGCAAAACTTCACCATTATCAAATTTTTCGGTTAATTCATCCCAAACCTTCTTCAACATCAACTTTCGCAAAGAAAGAGTGACTTGACCATCTGCATTGGGTTCAGTAATAATGAGGAATTCTCGTTCCTCTTGAAGGGGTAGAACTTCAGACAGGTTCGAGACTTCACCCAACGCGACTTCTTCGATGGGGATAAAACCAGGGGACTTACCGCCAATGTCCACATAGGCACCATTAGATTCATACTCAAAGGGCTTACCACGTACTACCTGCCCTTTTTCATACGCAAAAGAGTCTTTTTCGAGGGCTTTGGCAAAGTCATCCATCGAAAAAGAGGGTTTACCGCCTTGAGAACCTGTCGATTTTAGAGCCATATCAATTGAACGAAGGAAAAAATAATATAAATAGATCTTTTGCGAAACTAGCTGAAACACTCATTATTCCGTAATTATGAATCAGGGTTTGAATGAATTTCGCAAGAGGTCTAATAGAGAATTACTCACTACTTGCCTCCTAGTTTAGCAAATTATGTCTCCAGTTGGCAGAAAGTATCCAGTTCCTCTGATATGGAACACACAACGCTTGAGTAAATGAAGAAAATTTTATTTTTTCCATTGTGCGCCAGCAAGCTTAACCTGTAACGCAATTTCTTGGACCAAAGATTCCATGACTCAGAGGCCGGACTGCATACACCCGCTGATCTGATCAGAGAGAAGATCTCGAAGATTTCTCACCCAAGCAGGAATATTTGGTCTTTAGGCTCGATGGCGCGCAGAAACACGATATCTCCCTTGGATAATTCCAGTGATAATAACATGGGCAGGGGTTTCAGAGGGTAAAGAGGGTTGGGGCATTCAAAAAAAAACGCGATCGAGACATCTGCAAGAACAATTCTAATCTATGATAAATGGCAATGCTCCCCCTTGCCTTGGGTGGGATATATGTCAAAATGAGATAGAAAAATCACAGAAAACTCTATTGGGAGGAATTTATCTTATGAAACTGATAGCTGCGTTAGTGGGATTTTTTTTAGGACTCGCGGTAGCTTACTTTTTCTTAGATCAGGAATTAAAAAAACAAAAGAAAAAGCAGTTAGAGCAAACCCGTAAAATTACGGAAGAAATGGAAAAAACACATCAAGATCGTTTGCAACAAACTGTGAAATCGTTACAAACAGAACAGGAAGCAAAATTGCAACAAACTACGCAGCAATTAGAGCAATCTAAGGAGGCGAAAATTCAGGAAATTATTGCATCTTTGCAAGAAGAACATCAGACACAAGTAAGTAAAGTTACAGAGGAATTGCATCAAACTTATAATTCGCAAATGCGCGAAAGCAGTGAATTTATGCAATCTCAGTATGAGACACAACTGCAACAACTTCAACAAAAATTGCAAGAGCGAGAAACTCAGTTACAAGGTGCGTTACAATCCTTACAATCTCAGTTACAAAATGAGATCAGACAATTAAACCAAGATTTTCAGGGGCGTGAAAGCGAAATTCGAGAGAGTTTAAAATCAGTTTATGAAGCGCAAATCAGACGACTGACTGATGAATTTGAGCAAAGAGAAGCGGAATTAGACGCAACTTTACATTCTTTACAAGCTCAGTATGAAATTCAGTTAAAACAATTGAAAGCGCGATTAGGTGAAGAGGAGGAAGAATCCTCGGTTGTTGAAGAGCCAGTATCCATTGATCATACGGATGAGAGTTTATCTTTTAGTCATTTTCCTGAACACGTCAATGAATCTTTGCAAAATCACCTCCTCTTTTTGGGATCATCTCCACAATTATCCGCGGTTCCTCAATTGAAGATCACTGTTAATCACCCCGATCCCCATATTCGTCAATTAACCGCGTGGGGTTTAGGCAGAATTGCCGCGGCAAATGGTTTACGCCCGGAAATTCAACAGGCTATTCCTTTGCTGGGTAAGTTAAGTAATGATCATGATTTTTCTGTGCGTTTTGAAGCTGTCAAAGCATTAGGAATGATTAAGTCCCCAAAGGTTATTCCTTTTCTGCAAAAATCTTTGTATGATACTAACGCGACTGTGGTAAAAACTGCTAATGAGGCTTTAACTAAGTTTAAGTCTTATCCGGTAAGCGCGATACGGAAACCCAAAAACGCGATCGCGAAAAAACCACAAAATCGCTAAATTTTGTCAAGGTTTTTAGTATAGCACAAAGGTAGGGGCAATCCCCCCGTGGTTGCCCCAAAAGCCAGCCGCCAGTGAGTAGGTTGGGTTGAACAAAGTGAGTAGGTTGGGTTGAACAAAGTGAAACCCAAAAGCCAGCCGCCAGCCAGGGACTTAAGTCCCTGTCTAATAGCTTAAGTCCTCTGAAGAGGACTAATTAAGTAAGTAGTGAGTAGGTTGGCTTGAACAAAGTGAAACCCAAAAGCCAGCCGCCAGCCAGGGACTTAAGTCCCTGTCTAATAGCTTAAGTCCTCTGAAGAGGACTAATTAAGTAAGTAGTGAGTAGGTTGGCTTGAACAAAGTGAAACCCAACACAACCACTCTGGTAATACTTTTCGGGAGCCTCCTACATTTGCAAAAAAACTGTAGTGAGTTGGCGTAGTCTGTGCGGAGCATCATCGCGTCTCCCTCGTTTTAACCCCTCACAGACTAAGGGCTTAACATTAAGTTGACACCAATGCAGGAGGCACTAGCCCTAAAAATCCCTATGAATAATTTAGACACGATATTAGGTTTTTTCTGTCAATTATTCACCTGATATCGAAAACCTATAACCTTCCACCTTCCACCTTCTTCCCTCTTCCTTCTTCCCTATTTCTTCTTCTGTATTCACTTCTTCTTGAAAAAATGATGAAATCTTACGATTGGATAGTAATTGGTGGCGGTATTACCGGTGCGACGCTCTCTTATGAACTTGCCAAAAAAGGATTATCTGTGTTATTATTAGAACAAGATAAGACTTTACAAAACGCGACTCGTTTTAGTTATGGTGGACTTTCTTATTGGTTGGGTTCGACGGATTTGACTCGCCAATTATGTCAAGAAGGTATTAGTATTCATCGTCAATTATCTCAAGAGTTAGACGCGGCTACTCAATTTCGAGAACTTGATGTGATTTTAACGATTTTGCCAGAGGATGATCCCCAAAACGTCGCTCAAAGTTATGCTAATTGTGCTATTCCTCCTCGTTTAATTACTGTTGCTGAAGCTTGTGAGAGGGAACCTTTATTAAATAAAGACTCGATCGCGGGTGCTTTAACTGTCTCCCAAGGTCAAATTTCTACTGAATCTACTACCCAAGCTTATTATCAAGCTTTTACCCGTTTATCTGGGGAAATGAAAATCGCTCAAGTGACGGGTTTTTTACAAAAAAATCACCGTTTTGTTGGTGTCAAGACGAATCATGAAAATTATCACTCGGCTAATATTGTTGTTTGTGCGGGTGGCTTAAGTCGTCAATTGTTAAAATTAGCAGAAATTTCCATTGATTTATATTATACTCATGCGGAATTAGTGGAGATTTTACCGACTCAACCCGATCGCGTCTCACTCAAAACTATTATCATGCAAGCTGTGGTAAAACGCTTAAAAATGGAAGGAGAAGCCTCTCAGATAGAGCGAGATAGTTTATGGGATCAACCGGGTAATCTCATTGCTCCTTCCATTTTAGATCCGGGTGCGATTCAATTACCCGATGGCAGGATTCGTTTTGGGCAATTATCAAGGGTATTAAGTGATCCTTATGCCAAAGTTGATGCCAAGGAAAGTGAAACACAATTGCGTCTTGAAGTCGGAAAGATTTTACCTTCCTTAGCTCAGTTACCCGGAAATTGGTATGAGTGTTTAGTCGCGTTTACTCGCGATCGTCTTCCTTTAATCGGAAAAATTGAACCTTATGAAGGAATCCATATTTTTTCGGGCTTTAGTAATCCCTTAGTTTTAGTTCCCGCGATCGCGAGAAGATTTGCCCATGTCGCGATCGCGCAAAAAGATGACTTGATCGAAAAATTATCTCCTTCTCGTTTTGTCAAGGAGCAGTAAACGATTCAGGAATGGAAATTAAATAACTTGACTATTTGGTGAGAAGTTTCGCCTATGTCTGAAAGCAGGAAAGATGCCTGCACTACTTTAGGAATTTTTGATTTCTTACCCCTAAATGTGATGCTAAATTTCTACTACTAATGATTAACGTGTCCCGAAAAAGGAGCATTCGGGTTTTGCTAATACCAGAAGTGAGGGCAAAGCATTCGGATGATAAATTATCGGTTTTGATCAAAAGATTGGGGAGCATCTCAAGGTTGTAAATTAGTAGTGGGTTGGGGTAGCCTCTGGGGAGTATCAGAGCGTCTCGCATTAGATAACTAGGGAGCGAGACGCTTCCACTACAGTTTTTTTTGCCAATTTGAAATGCTCCCAAAGATTGTTTCCCCGAATGCTCTGGAGCCGGCTGCAAACTATTACAAAAAAGAATTTAGAATTGTAATAATCTCCCTGGTTTTACCGGAACTACTAATAGGGTAATCCCTGTAATTCCGATAATAAAAACTGCTTCATCTGGTTGTAAAATCATTTCATTATCTTCTTCTTGATAAAATCTAGCCGGCCAATAACTCCCCATTCCTTTGACTCTTCCGGGGCGATAAGGCGCGATCGTTTCTTCCACTATTCCTAACATGGGTTCGTCAAATTTCTCTATTTCTCTTACTTTTAATTGTGATTTCATAATTAACCTTCCTTGTTTTTCCCTAAAACTGATTTCCCAGAGGAGCGTGATCGTGCCGTCAGCCCGTAGAGCTTATCGCGTTGTTGTTGTCGATATTTATATCTTAAACTTGGGGTACTACCCCAAAGCAACCCACTGATCCAATACCCACAAATGCTGTCAAATCCTGAGAAATAGCTTAGGATTAAAGTCTTCGCCCTTGGGGATACCCTAAACTTTCTTTTCCCTAGCCATTACCCACAAACCCGGATCTTTTACGCTCTGAGCGGGTTTTTTGACAAAATCCTGAAAATCTATGCCCCGTGCTACCTATGGAAATCAAGTCTGATCGCGTGTTAAGTATCTGTTAAGCGCGATTCTCAGTTATGCTAATGATGAATTAGAAAATAGTGATCTGTTGCACGATCAGGTAGGAGTTTATTGGCAAAGCGAAACTCAACTTGTGGTGAGAACTAAGTTAAGAAATTTAGAAGAATTAACGATCAAACAAGGTGAAAAACTGACGAAAGAACAAATTAGAGAAGCCTTAAATCGTTTACAAAATTTGGGAATATTACAAGATAATCGCACGACTCCTAAAGGTTCAGAAATTTGGCATTTTACTCTGAAATTATGGTCAAAAAAAATTGATATTAATCTCTGTGAATGTGATCGCGTTTGGCAATTCCATCACTCCATACCCTCTGTGTCTACCCCATCACCACCAGAGAAGGAGTATGAGCGCGATCGTTTACGTTTAAATCCCTATTGCAATTTACCCTCACCCACCTATCCAGAATTTATTGGCAGAAAAACGGAACTCCAACAACTATTAAAATTTATCTCACTCAATTATCGTACACCTATTATTACAGTAGATGGTATTGGAGGTGTGGGCAAAACCGCCTTAGTTTTAGAAGCCGCGTATCAATGTTGGGAAAGGAAAAATCATAAAATTCATTCCTCAGAAATTCCCTGTTTTGATGCCATTATTTTCACTTCAGCCAAACCCAATTATTTATTACCTTCTGGAATCGTCCCTCGACAGGAAATTCATAATACATTAAGTCATATATTTCGAGCGATCGCGCTTACCCTGGATGAGCCAAAAATCACTCAAGCCGATACGGAGGAACAAATTAGCCTAGTGTACGAAAGTTTAAGTCGTCAAAGGACTCTATTAATTATTGATAATATGGAAACTATGCCCTTAGAAGTACAAGATGAAGTCCTGGGTTTTTTATGTGATTTACCCTCCACCAGCAAAGCGGTTATCACCACTCGTCAACGACGATTAGCCTATGCCGCGATTCGCTTAGATAGTTTATCAGAAATTGATAGTTATCAACTTATTGCACAACAAGCAGACAATAAGAGTATAACATTAAATTCCGATGAATGTCAAGCTCTTTATCAACATTTTGGCGGGATTCCCGTCGCGTTAATTTATGCAATTGGTCAACTAGCCCGCGGTTATTCTTTAGAAAGAATACTCGATAAATCTCAACCAATTCCTGATGATATTGCTTATTTTTGTTTCGAGAATTTAGTGGCTCCGATTCGAGAAAAACCCGCCCATAAACTCTTAAAATCTTTGGCAATTTTTACCGATGCACCCGTCAAAGATGCTTTAATCGAAGTGGCACAATTAAGAACAATTCCTCAATCCGTTATAGATGATAGTTTAGCAGAATTATATCAACTGTCTTTAGTGCGTCCCCAAGCCGGACGTTATGAAATGTTATCCTTAACGCGTGAGTATGCAAAAACGGAATTAGGAAAGGATTTAGAGTTTGAAAAGAACGCGAGAAAACGATGGGTACAATGGTATATTGATTTTGGCAAAGAATATGGGCATAAAGATTGGGGAGAATGGCATCTCCAATGCGATCGCATCGAAGCAGAATGGGCAAATTTAGTCGCGGTACTTTATTGGTGTGCGGAAGCTGAACAATATGATCATGTCAAAACATTATGGCTATCTCTTAATGATTACGCTTATTTTTATGGCTATTGGGAAGAGCGTAATTTTTGGCTAGATTGGTTAATTCAAGCTGGGGAAAGACAGGGTGATTGGGCGGGTTTAACAGAGACTTTAAAAAATAAAGGTTTTATCTTAACTCGTCAGGGTACGCCCGAAAATTTATCCCTCGCGTCTCAAGTTTTAACAAGGGCTTGGGAGTTACGAAATCATTCTGATTTGAAGACACAAAGAGCGATCGCGTCTCATATTACCAAACTTCGTCTTTGTCAAAATCGAGTGGATGAAGCTCCAGAATGGATCGAAATTAGTAAACAAATAGTTAAGGATCCCAATTATCAGGAAAAATGGCAAAAACGAGATGGTATTTCTTGTATCTATACCGAGGCTCAAATTTACTATTATCAACAAGAATGGGAGAAGGCTAAGGAAAAGTTAGAAGAGGTGATTAAACAAACTGAAGAAATCGGTTGGATACGATTAATGAATTATGGACAAAATTGGTTAGCCGATGTCGCGATCGAGCTGGGAGATTTAGAGAAAGCAGAGAAGTTATTAAAGATGGGTTTACCCGTAGCCCAAAGGAATAAAGATCGACGGCGAATTGCTTGTTATCAAGCCTCTTTTGCCCAGTGGGAAAAAAAACGAGGTAATTTAACAGCTTCTCAGGAATGGGTAAAGCTGGCAAGAGAAGGTTTTGAACGATTAGGAATGAAACAAGAATTAGAAAAAATCAACCTTAATTTTAATTGTCCACAGACGTGATCAAATATCTTGACATATTGACAGAAGATGTTGGGTTTCGCGGTGCTCAACCCAACCTAGGAATCTTTTAGGGGAAAAAACGCGAAGTAATTTAACAGCTTCTCAGGAATGGGTAAAGCTGGCAAAAGAAAGTTTTGAACACTTAGGAATGAAACAATCATTAGAAAAATTTAACCGGAATTTTCCCAGCATAAAATAGCACTAGATGGATCGTGTTTTCCAGCAATTTCCGATCTTTTTTTGTGTTTCCGAAGGCAGACAGCCAATTTCCGGTATGATACATATTAAAGAATAAAAAAACGTAACATTAGATACATTTTTTTTGCTCTTCCACTTGAAAATCAAAGATGACTCTTCAAGTACAGGAAAAAGAGAGGTAAAAATAGTTGAAGAAAAACGTACAAATATTCGTGATTGGGACAATCTTATGGTTTTGCTTTAGCAATCCCTGGTTTAGTCCAGCCCTTGCCGCGGAGGAGCAAATAGCCCAGGCGATCGCGACGGCACAAACCTCCGCGGATACAGCATTCATGCTAGTTTGTTCCGCGCTGGTATTGTTAATGACTCCGGGGTTAGCCTTTTTCTACGGCGGATTTGTGGCTAAACGCAATATCCTCAACACCCTGATGATGAGTTTCGTGCTGATGGGAATTGTGGGGGTAAGTTGGATTCTCTGGGGTTATACTCTCGCCTTTGCCCCTGGTTTGCCCTTCATCGGGGGCTTGCAATGGCTATTACTTAACGGTGTCGGGTTAGACACAACGGGGTATCTGGGAACTACAGCCCCGCCAGAGGTTAGCACCTATGCAGGCACGATTCCCCATTTGGCATTCATGATGTACCAAGGGATGTTTGCGATTATCACCCCCGCGTTAATCTCTGGGGCAATTGTCGAGCGGGTGAGTTTCCGCGCCTATGCCTTGTTTGTGTTACTTTGGTCCACATTTATTTACAGCCCCGTTGCCCACATGGTTTGGGGGAAAGGGGGTTTTCTAGGTGTTTATGGTGGCATGGGCGCGTTAGATTTTTCTGGGGGCATTGTTGTCCACATTACTTGTGCGGTTTCCGCGTTAGTAGCCGCGTGGATGATTGGGCCACGCACCAAATACCCTCAAAGTCTTTCTGCACCTCATAATGTGCCCTTTATCATTTTAGGGGCTGGTTTGTTGTGGTTTGGCTGGTTTGGCTTTAACGCGGGGAGTGCCTTAGCCGCGAATGGAGTGGCTACCTATGCTTTTATTAATACTAATACCGGAGCCGCCGCGGGCACTGTTACCTGGCTGCTCCTAGAAACATTTTTCAGAGAAAAACCGACGGCAATTGGCGCAGCGACAGGCGCGATCGCGGGTTTAGCAGGAATTACTCCCGCGGCTGGGTTTGTTGAGCCCCAAGCGGCTCTTTTGATTGGCAGTCTGATTGCAGTTTGTTGCTTTTATGCGATTAGTTTGAAAGTCAAACTCGAGTTTGATGATAGTTTGGATACGTTTCCAGTGCATGGGGTGGCAGGGACAATTGGCGCTCTCCTCACCGGAATTTTTGCCACCAAAGCAGTTAACCCAGGGGGAGCCGATGGCTTGCTGCACGGGGGGGGTGTTAAGCAATTTCTGATTCAACTTGCCGCGGTTGTTATTGTCTATGTGATTTCTGCTGTAGGGACTTTCATCCTGCTCAAAATCATTGATGCCACCGTTGGTTTGCGGCCGGAGCCGGAGGCAGAAATTAAAGGGATGGATATCACAGAGCACGGTGAAGAAGGTTACGGCGAGGAATTTACGGGTACTGTAAACTAACACGGTGTACCGATATTCCAAAGTAGCCATTTTTTGTAGTTGGGTTGAGCGTAGCGAAACCCAAGGAAGCCTGTAGTAGTAGGTTGGGTTGAGCGTAGCGAAACCCAAGGAAGCCTGTAGTAGTAGGTTGGGTTGAGCGTAGCGAAACCCAAGGAAGATGTTGGGTTGAGGCAAGCGATCGCGATCGCTTGCCTCAACCCAACCTAGGAATCAAGGCTGTAGGGTAGGCTAACCCTGCCTTTTATCCGATTTTTAGGATATGTCTAATAGATATCTCCAGAAAAGCAAGTCTTTAACAGGCAGGATGCCTGTTCCACAATAATTGTCTAATAGGCTTCCCATCTTCCCATCCCTTACTTGTTCCCTAGCAATTTCAGCAATTTAGTGAGTAGGTTGGGTTGAGCGTAGCGAAACCCAAGGAAGATGTTGGGTTTCGTGCCTCAACCCAACCTACGAATCTTCCCATCCCTTACTTGTTCCCTGTTCCCTAGCAATTTCAGCAATTTAGTGAGTAGGTTGGGTTGAGCGTAGCGAAACCCAAGGAAGATGCTGGGTTTCGTGCCTCAACCCAACCTACAAATCTATAGTATTAATAGCCGATAAATTGGCGAAGGTATTGTAAAGTAGTGTGGGCTTAAGGCCTGCTTTCGCAAGAGTGAAACCACCAACAAAATGCACAACTTATTTAATTTCCATTCCTTACGCGCCATAACCTGTAGGGGCAATCCCCCTGTGGTTGCCCCAGACTAACGACAATACTGAGCAGGATTGGATTTTACCTGTGCGATAAATGGCATCACTTGAAAGAGAGAAACCGGCGCGTTTATAGGAATTTCTACAGGTGAACAAGTCTTGATCTCACCGTCTAGTAAATAGATAACAGTCATATAAGACTTCAAACCCAACTTTTTCGATAAAGCTGCATGAATCGCCCCATGCAAAAAATTATTATCCGCGACTATTTGATACGAGTAATTTTCATCTTCAATAGGGGCGGTAACACCCAGATTATCGAAAGAATTTTCTTGATGGAAGTGTTCGATCTGGCGATCAAGGTAATATTTCACTTTCAGGATCGCGCCTGATTCTATAGCTTTGTTCACTTGGGAGAGGGCACTGGGTAACGCGATCGCGCTCAGGATGCCAATAATCATAATCACGACTAACAATTCTATCAGCGTGAATCCTTGATTGAGGGAATTGCCGTAAAATTTTTGCCGAAAATTGCGATAAAAAGGGTTCATTGTTTCACACCTAATTTTACAAAAAAAAACTATTTTCCCCTAGTCAGTTACGCAGCAAAATTGCCTCGAATTTCCTCCCAACTTTGAGGAACTTCCGCTTGATTTTGGCACAGGGCAGGCAACCAACTCGCACAGGGAAACTTATCTTCTCGACTTTGCAGTTTCTCTCTGGCTTCCCGTACAGAAATGTATAAAGACTTACCATGAGAAAAGGCAAGGAGAAAATTCTTTAAAAAATCTTGGGCGACTGAATCTGGAATTATTTCCCGCATCACAATGATTTGCGGTATATGCAAATCGGCTAAATCTCCCACTAATCCCAAACCGTCACAAGAGTTAAAAATCGCTAATTGTAAACCTCGTTCAATCGCCGTTTTTAAGGCATTTTTCAGTTGTGCGAGGGTTAGGTCATCTTTGGGGTTAATCTTAATAACACCTGTTTTACCGTCACTTTCGCTACTGCTGTGACCGGAAAAACAGAGGATATCCCAACCTTTATCATCCCACAGATGTTCGTCAAATTGCTCGCGACTAGGCTGGACTAAAAAAGTAATTTCTGCATCCGTTATACTCTCTATAATTTGCCGATCTTCATTAAGATTAATGCCTTCATTATCACCCAAAACAGCTAAAATTCTCACCTGAGTTCTGGCAATAGAACTTTTAATTACTCTGTCGCTCTGTGCAGGCAAACTCAGACCAAATTCGGCTTTGCGATAGTCAGCAAAAAAACTCCACAAATGCCAGGGTAGCCTCCTCACTAAGATATCTTCTGTTTGTAAGATTACTCGAATTTCATCCGTTGAATTTAGATATTGACGCAATTTCTTCTCTATAGGACGAAACTCTTCTGAATCGAGCCAAGCATTAAGGCTTTTTTCTAATTGTTGCGATATGGTTTTTAGTTCTTTTTTAGAAACATTGGTAATTTGCTCTTTGGGAACTTTAATAGGGCGCCCTAATCCTGGGTTTTGAGCATTATAATTTTTTTGCCACTCTCCAGAAAGCTTTAAGATTTCTAAATTGGGTGGCAACGCACCGTTAAATTCTCTGGGTAAGCGGTGTCCATCTGACCAAATTTGAGCGGTGATTGCTAACCCTTTTTCTAAATCACCATTGTTCAATCTGAGGACAACTAATTTATCAGATTTTGGCTGATACACAATTTTATTAATAACAGATGTCATCCATTGAATTTGCTGTCCATAGCCTTCAATTTGTTGCTGTTGGCGAGCGGCTAAATCCAACATTTCTTGATAATATTGCGTAAATTCAAGATGAATTTTTTCCTTGTTAGCTTCCGGTGGAACACTAACTCTGACAACTACGACTCCGTTCCCTTTATTTTCTATGCTTTGAATGTCTAATTGAATGCCTTTATTTTCTACTTGTACTTGTTTGTAAGATTGGGAAAATGCTTTCCAATCTATACCATTACGGAAAATTAAATCAACGGTATTTAATGCTTCTTGAAATAAGCTGGTAAATTCACCCGCGGCAAATTCACCACTGCTGGGACGACGTTCTCGATCGTCCGTTTCTGGTTTAGGCTCTTCGAGCAGATAAACAAATCGGCAATCTACCCAATCCAGTTGTGTCGTATTATCAATATTCCAAGTTCCTAAACCGTAAGCACCCGTCATTTGTGTATTGGTAAAATCAGCTTGAATTGCCTGCACTTGAGTTAAGTTTGCATATTCTAAATTAGCAGCTTCTAAAGTCGCGTTGGTGAGGTCGGCATTTTTCAAATTGGCATAGCTGAGGTCGGCATCCATTAAGTTTGCACCTCGGAGATTTGCATCTTGATAGGATTTGCTGTAACCATTTCCGGTGACAAGTAAATCACGAACTTCGGGATTTTCTAATATGGTTTCTCCCACTTGTGCCCAATTTAATTGGCGAGAATTATACCATAAAGAACGCTGGATTTTGGAAAATCGAAAATCAGCACTTTTGAGGGTCGCGTAACTGAAGTTGGTATTAGTTAAATCTGCACCACGAAAGCTGGGACCGCCGAAGCATAAAATAAAGATGGCAATTTGTCTTAAGACAGTGTATTTCTCGTCTTCTGCTAAGATTCTCTTACCAAAATAAGCGCCAAATAGCACTAAAGCCGCGGCGAGACTTATGGTAGTAGCAATGACGATATAATCGGGAGATGTCAGAAAATGGATTTCTTTTGTTCCTTGATGAATCTTTTCTTTTGCACCATTATATGAGATTATTCCGCTAGCAATTGTAGCGATCGCGAAAGATTCAAAGATGACCAAATTTCTGAAGATTTTTCCGAAAGCTACCTCGGCTAAAGTCACAGCTAAAGGCAACGCGATCGCGACAGCAATAGTTGCGATTAGGCTGGCAACTAAAGAGATAATAATTGCCGGAAATTCACTATCATCTTTGTTATTAAAAACCTGTATAAATGTATCTAGTCTAAACTGAGCCAATGGATATAATATCGGATTAAAGCGGCTGCCAAGGCTGGCTAAAATTCCCAGGAAAGGAATCGCAACAGCAAGGATAACAAATACAGTTCCCAAAGCTTTTTGAATGCCTTGTCGCCAATTGAGAATTAAAAAGGAGGTATTAGCGGAAAGGATCAGCAAAAATACCAGCAAAGCAGGTATTAATCCGATACTTTTTTTAGCGAAATATCGTTGTTCAGGTAGTATAGTATCAAAGCCAGGAACGCGGTTGAAATGGTTGGTGGAACACTCAGCCGCGATCTCGGCTGCTATTCCAGCAATTGCAGCTAAAATGGCTGCAAAAATCAACATTTTTATGATCCAACGATAGTCGCATCCAGCTTTGACATAGCTGAAATTAGCACCCGTGAGATTCGCCCCTGTAAAGTCTGCATCTTGAATATCTGAGTGAGAGAAATCCGTATCACTAAGGTCTTGATTTTTAAAGGAGCGACCTCGGAGATTTTGGTTACGAAAATGTTCAAATCGAGATGACACCATGATCGGGTATATCCTTAATTGAGTAATGGGTATTCTTGCAAAGAAACCGGGTTTCTCTAAAAAATCGTCCCTGGGAAAACTAGATATTTATGTAGAAACCAGGTTTCTAGCCTCAAAACAAAAAATTTTGAATTATTGTAGCTTCTCCCAGAGTAATTTTAATGCTAAATTCGTCTCCTTTTTCCGCAATTAAACCCAACTGAATGAAATTATCTTCATCCCTAGACTCTGCCTCTAAAATGACCGCTTCCGATTCATCCAAAACGCTCAATATTAAGCCTTTGGGCAAATAATTTTGATTTCCCAGGGGATGCACTTGTACTGTAATATCTATTTCAGAATCAACTTCTTGTGGTAGGCGGACAACTAATGCTAGATGCTGTTCGCCCAATTGCATTCCTAAGTCAATTTCCTGACCGCGGGCGATGGATACAGCACTTCTAAAACTTTGTGCTAACTCAAATTGATCAGGGGTAAAAAGCTCTTTGAGCGTCTGCCAGCCCTCCTCAAAAGAACCCTCAAACCAGTTCCGTAAATTGACAAGCTTAGGTTGCCGAAACCTGCTCAGATAAGCCAGAAAATCCTCTAGGGATTGCAATTGCATTAAAGGAACTTCAGGGCGAGGATTCTTAGTAAAACCTAAGATAGTTGCTTCTTTGAGAGATGGGTTTAGCTGCACAGCAACATAGCCAATTCTATCTTGCCAAACATCCGGGGGAATGGAGCAACATTTTTGATCGGGCAAGACAGGACGACACTCTAATTTCCCAAACTGTTTTACCTCTAAATCAGCTAAATCCAACAACTTAATCATTAGGGGGTTGCGACTATCACTCCCTGGCCAATCGGTCTCAAATCCCATGCACTGTAGGTAAAAATCTACCGCGTAAACTGATAAAATATTGAGATAAACCTGTTTAGCTTTTTCAAGGCTAGATTGTAGCTTGCTATATTTTTGAGCCAGGGAATGTGCTTCAAAAGATAGCTGAACTTTAAAGGTCAATTGTTCCGTGTTTGACAGCATAATGAATCTCTCTTGTTACTTGGTTAACTATTCCTGTAAGTATTTGTGGAAATAAGACTTAAATTTATGCAATCTCCGGGTAACAAAAGAAGAAAGTGTCGGGATGGGAATCCCAAACTCTTGAGAAATTTTCTCCCAAGTCTTATCTTCGACAAATTTAGCTATTGCTAAGGCTTGAAAAGTGGCTTCAGGATGACCTTGAATATGTTCAAATTGGAAAAGATTTTCGGGGTCTTCTTCTAAAAGCTCCCTTAATAGTTTAGCCTCGGAAACAATTTCTTCTCTTGACGATAATTGCTCCTCGAATTCAGCTTTGTCTAGTTGATCTAAGGAGAAAATCTGGATTTGTTTGTGGTTATATTCCTTTATAACTTCCATAAAACGACAGTTTAGAATGAAATTTACCCAGGCCATTACGGGATGTTCTGGCCTGTAGTTATTAATATTTAGGCAAATTTCTAGGTAAGTTTTCTGTAGTGCTTCCCGATAAAGCTCCTCGTACAAGTCAGGTGGCCATTGCCCTTGTTGGGGGTGGCCTAAAAGACGAGATTTCCTGATTTCCTTAACCAAGTTCTCTAAGGCCTTCCGACGATCGCGATCGCGAGGGGGGTATCGTTGAGCTTCTAGTGCGAGTTGTTGAAGCTTATGATGGATATCCTCACTGGGCCTGTTATTCATGCCACTCTCCTTGACTAAAGCAACGGGGTTTTCAGGGTTGATCGCGATCAAAGCAGGAAATTTCATACAAAAAGCATAGAAGAGATTGTCACCTTTGGCGGGGCCAGCTCCCAGAAAACTACCTATGGAAAAGCCTCTACCTATATATCTGAGGCTCGGTAAAATTTTTACGCATTTCCTGGGAAATTGTTACAAAACTTTACGTTTGGGTCGATCTGAAAAAAATTTTCTGCGTTTTGCATAAAAAGTTTGGTTTTTTTGATAAAGGTGAGTAGGAAGCTCGTCAAGCTACCGCGATTCAACGCATCTACATCAACCATTTTTTGGGCGTAATCAAATGAACCTCATCAAACACTTATCAATAGTTGCCCTGGGAACCGCCCTCTTTATTCTCAACCCTGGAAATACCCGTGCTGCCACCATAGGGGCAAATGCGACAGAAAATATTCTCTATCTCAATTGAACTAGAGGTTCAGGTACTGGTAATTTAGGTAACTTTCGTAGCGCGATCGCCAATACCTTAGAGAATTATCAAAACGGAACAGTCTTCGATGTTGACTACGTTCAAACTCAAGTAAAGGGCACTTTGGCATCTTGGCTTAATTCCAGTTCTAAAACCTACAATCAGATTTGGTTTGATACAACCATTTTCCAAACATCACTTCTCAACAAGGCAGACTTAGCCGCCCTAAATACCTGGGCTGCTAATAAACAACCAGAGTTCATTCTAGATAGCTCCTTCTTTTCGCGCAACAAAAATACTAATACCCTTACTGCTTCTGCGGCAGCAGTAACAATCAGCGAAGCCTTAGCTCTGAAAAGCAAAGGTGGTGGCATTTTCATCGGCACAGATCATAATAATTTTGCCTACACTGCTAATCAAATCTTGAGAAATTTCGGCTTTGATCGTCTTTTTACTGGTAGTTACAAAATTACCCCTAATGGCTCTTTTGTCGGTAGTTTACTTCTCTCTTCGGGATCTGTTGGTTCCGATTTCTTTGTCAATGATTTACAAGGACTTAGCACATCAAGAGTTCCCATAGGGACACATATTCTTAATAAGAATGGTGGTAATCGAACAATTGAAATATTTGAGAACCTGTTTTCCTATAGTCCTGGTAAGGTAACTCTTATTGGTGCCAGTTTCACAACAGGAAGCGACACAACCGATATTAACAACCCCAACCCAGAATCTGTCCCTGAACCTGCTACTATTTTGGGTTCTTTAGCCTTTGGAACTTTTGCGGCACGTTGGCGGATCAAGCGTAAACAGCAAGAGAAATCGCTTAATTCAACCGTTATTTGACCAGAAATAATAGAGGGCGCGTGTCCTTTTCTCGGCGCGATCGCGTCCTCTAATTTGGCGACAAAAGTTTACCTATGAGCGCGATCGTGCCTTCCTTCGCGACCCGAAAAAGCGCGATCTTTTTATTGAGTAAAATCTGTAGGGGCGCGATCGTGATCAATTTTGTCACTCACCAATAATTTTTATAAACCAGCACCCACTATATAGTGTTGACCTTTCAGAAGTAAAACTTGTGGCACAGGCATCTTGCCTGTGACGGGATCTGATCCCTGCATTTACATCTCATTTAAAAATGCTATAATTACTACCATGCTAAAATTGTCATAAATTATCTAACACTGAGGTAATCGCCATTGACAAACCCATCAGATGAAATCTCAGAACCTTCAAAACCAAAAGAGGACGAAAAAGCCACCCTAATTGCCGAACTCCGGCAAGCCAGAATTAAGCATACTCAAACAGAAATAGTTCGGATAGCCAAGCTAATTGATGGTAAAATAATCTTCTTGGAAAGAGGAAACTCGGCCTCTGGACTCCAACACATTGTGGACAATCACAGGCGCGATTTTGCCGAAAGAGACATCTCTGAGGCAGAAATCCCAGATGCAGTGATGAAGGCTGTGATATCGCGTAAAATTGTAGGTTATCAATCTCCCACTCAACCAATTTACAGCGGAAACCACGGTTATGAGGTACACCAACTTATCGTTCAATCCCCGTAGGGACACGGCAATGCCGTGTCCCTACCGTGTTTCATAACAGCGGGAAATGCTGTATCAGGTCATTTTTAATGGTAAAACTCAGCTTATCGCAGTGACAGTCGGTAGCAACGGTTATCTAGTTTGCGCTAACCCAGCTTCCCTTTAATAAATCAAAGTGAATAAACATGAAAGAAATCATCAAGCTAAATGCCGACTATGGCAGTCATCCCTTGTGGTGGGACTCTCCTGGGAAAGTTGGCAATATCGAGCCAACGGCATTACCTTTAAGTCAAAAAACTCTCACGCGTTTGCTTGCTTGGATCACAATTTATCAGAGCACTCTCAATTGGAATGATCCCGCTTCATCGGGATTCCCTAGTGAGGAAGCTAGAGAAGCTTTTGAGCAAGAAGGGATTACTATCTGGCATCAGCTACGTCAGGAATTATCACCCGATTATGAAGTGCGTTACTTCAGTCAGAAATTACGAAAGGTTATCTCTCACCCTCGTGATTTAATGGCAACTGTATCATCTCCCTAAAAGCACGATGGCCGCGGCCGGCCACGCAGTGGCCATCGCGCCTTCCTTTGCTACCCGAAAAAGCGCGATCACCTCCGGCTCAAGTGCAGCTATCGCGCCGAATTTCTGACAAAACTTTACTTTGGGGTTGCTCTGAAAAAAAATTTCTCAGTTTTGCATAAAAAGTTTGGTGTTTTTCATAAAGGTAACTAGAGGCGCGATCGCGCTTAACGAAAATTCACCTATTTAGAGAAATCATTCCTATGAATACATATCAAAATCAGGAAGTTTCGCTCAAGGGTACGGTAATACAATGTCTCGCGTCGAAAGCCATAGATGAGCATCTCGAAACTTTACCCGGCATGGTAGTTAACTCTATTAATAAAACCAGCGCGATCGCCTACGTCATAAAATTTTTCTCTCCCCTCCATAATGTGGCTGAAGACGAATTATTTTGGCAAGATAAAAACGTTCAAGAAACCTTAGAAGAACTGATTTCTGAAGCCGCCGCGATCTCAGTTCTCCGCCTAATTTGAATTCAAGCCACATTCCTCAATTTCCCGTAAAACATCTGCTAAAGTCCTTTTGCCAATTAATTGCATGGAATCATTGGGTGGGGCGGGTTTATTGAGGTTATTTATTCTGGGGAGAAATTCGGGTGAAGCCGCCCCTACCTTGCCTTTATAGCAATACGTTTGAACTAAAGAAACTGTTCAAAAATCCCGAAAATATAACGTTGAGGAGCACTGATCACGATTGAAATAACCTACAATTACAAGAAAGAAGGAAATCAACTATTAATCCCGATTCTCTATTACCGATTCCCCATTACCCACACAAAAAAATTGCTGCCCATGTGGACAGCTACCGTCAAGAGAATATGAAATTCTGTTCATTCATAACTTAAGATGCTGATTCAGCATTATGATGATGAGGAATTTGTAAATTATCAGGATCTACATAGTGACAAACAGAATCATCTACGCAAATCAACGCCCACCCCGACTTATCAATACTCATTAATTTGTAAGCCGCCGGCTGTACAAAGAAACCCTTATGATTCCGAGTCGCGGGTTTGACGTTAACACTATTTTCATGGCTCATGGTAAAATTCTCCTTATATGATCAAATAAGCCTGCTCATCGCAGACTCAGTTGCGTAACTAATTGTTAAGACTTACACATTAACTACACTTTGATACGCGTCTTCTGTCACCACGATCGCGACCAACTAATCGCCTACGCGCCTTTCCTTCGTACCCTTTGCTTAAGTCTTAATTTTCTGAAGTATAACACTCTTTTATGAGAATGTGTATTAATTTTCGTGATATTTTATTACATTCTCTTAACAAAAAGAGAGAGGACCTTGATCAATCCTCTCCCTTTATTATAGAGTATATTTACTTATTTTGCCCAAAGGGAAAACAAGTATTTTTACCTATTCAAATAACCATTGTTTAACACGAGTGAGACTTTTCCACTCCGGTTTTCGGGTTAAACCATCATCAAAATTTTTCTTCACTTCCTCTAACCATTCCGAAGAAGCCATAATCATTTGTTGTGCAATTTCCACATGATCGCGAACTCCCTTTTGTTTAGTTTCTAACATCGCGATCGCCAAATTAATCCGGGCTTGGGGATCTTGGGCATTGAGTTTGACCGCGGTTTTTGCCGATTTATAAGCCAGAGTTGCCTTATCATCTAACAGATAAAGCCATGCCAGACTCGTCCAAGCATTACTATTTTTAGGAGCGCGATCGCAAATTTCTTTAAACAAAGGAATCAAAGACGCGAGTTCCTCACCCGCTTGATAGCGTTCAAAACCTTCCTTATAGAGTTCTTCAGGAGTTTTAGTCATTGGTAAATGGAATATTCTGCAAAAAGAGTAAAGGATCGCGTGAGAGTAAAACTACCTTAAATCACGCGCCCTTTATATTATCATAATCTTCTCCCCTCTCCTGATAGTCGAGGGTTTGGGGATGAGATTAAATAAAGGTAAAATCATTGGCATCAAGAGACTGAACCAGTGTCACACCTTGTAATTTTGCCAAGATACGAGAATCATTACCCAGTGTATTATCCCCATTGCCATCATAAATCAAATAAGTGCTACCACCCGATTCATAGGCAAACAAGAAACTCGTTCCACCGAGAATATTATTAACATCCACAGTCGATTGCACTGAGGGTAAAATCTGGGCAAAACTCTTAACATTAGGGAACGCGGAGGCAAAATTAATCTTATCGTTATCATCGGGGCCCAAACCGACAAAATCTGTAATCACATCATAGCCACCCGTCGCGATCGCGGTATTAATAGCCGAAATCGACTTAGCATCAAAGGTAGAACCTCCATCGCTCGGACTCAGATAACTGAAGACATCATTACCAAGGCCACCCGTCATGGTATCAGCGCCCGCTCCACCGATTAGTAAATCATTTCCCGCTCCACCATCAAGAATATCATCGCCGGCTCCACCATCAAGGGTATCATTACCCCCCAAACCACTCAAAGTATCATTCAATACTCCACCAATGAGGTTATTGGGACTATCATCCCCAGTCAAAAGAAGAGGTTTTGGAGAAGGATTTAACTGATTTACCACCAAATTCACACTAGCCGTCGCGACACCTCCGCGCCCATCACTGACACTATAACTAAATGAGCCGACGGAACCCTCCGCGCTCGTATTCGGTTGGAAAATCAATTGAGTCAATTCATCCGGGGTTAAAGAACTTTGAGCCGCGATCGGACTATTATTAGATTTCACCACCTTACCACCAGCCCCATTGGGAACAGAAGTCACTGTAACCGTTAAGGGATCACCATTGGGGTCACTCGGAGTCGAAATACTCAGAGAAACTGACTGATCAGAAGAGGTAGAAACAGTCTTATTCCCCTCCACCACAGGGGGACTATTCGTCGTAATAGATACTGGTGGGGTAGACCCCTGATTGGATGAGCCAGAGGCAATTATACGGTCAATTATTGACCCCGTAGGCACAGGAGTGGGACTCGGTGTGGTACTGGGTGTGGGACTCGGTGTGGTACTGGGTGTGGGACTCGGTGTGGGACTGGGTGTGGGGCTTGGTGTTGGTGTAGAAGAGGAGAGAATTTGGATATCTGATATCCCCAAACGAGTATTTAAACCAGAGAACAAAATTTGTCCATTCGTGCCTCCTAAGTTGAGGATAAACCCATTAGCACTAGGTTCCAACTTCCCGATCACCTCACCGGGACTGGTAAACCCATAGCCACTAGACAAAACTAACTTATCTATTCCTATGGCGAAATCAGCAATAGTATCATTACCCTGACTTAAGTTAGGCACAGAATTGTAAATGAAGAGATCCTTACCCGTTTCACCGTAGAGTAAGTCATTTCCTGGGCCACTAATTAAAGAATCATCGCCACCCCCACCCTTGAGAATGTTGTCACCAGCACCACCAAAGAGAGAATCGGCCAACGCGGTTCCCGTAAAATTATCAGGCCCCGAACCCCCCGTTACGATCACGGCTGTGGGATAAGTTCCAAAATCTCGTGTCACCCCTTGAGATGCCGTATCAAAATTGAATACCAAGGGCGCGATCGGGCTAGGACTTGTTGATATTGGTGTTGATGTTGGTGTTGATGTCGGTGTTGATGTTGGTGTTGATGTTGGTGTTGATGTTGATGTTGGTGTTGTGGAAGGTTTAATATTGGGACTTGGTTCAGAAGGAAGAACAAACTTCGGGATAAATAAAGATTCTTTGACGGAAGTAGTTTTTACTTCCTGCAAAATTGCGAAAAATTCCCCTGTTTTCTTATCTTGAATAATAGTATCGCTCGAATAACGACCACTACCTTGATAAATTACCAAATCTTGGAACGTCAATCCCTCTGTCAAAGCTATTTTATCGTCATTAACATTAAAGTCTGTAATGATATCCGCGTTCGCGAGGTTCGGGCCCCCTGTTGTCAGGCCTGCACTCACAGAGGTTGTTGTATTCGGTTGGGTTGAGAGACGACCGATCGCGAAAATATCTTGTCCTGCGCCACCGGTAAGAGTATCAGCACCCACACCACCCGCGAGAAGATCATTACCTTGATCACCCTGAAGACTATCATCCCCATTACCCCCTAAGAGAGTATCATCCCCTTGACCCCCAAAAAGGGTATCATTTCCCGTCCCACCACTAAGAAAATCTCCACCCTTACCTCCATCGAGTAAATCCTTGCCATCCCCACCGATTAAGCTATCATTACCTGATGAGCCGAAGAGAGAATCATCACCCTTATCGCCAAAAATTAGGTCATCTTCACCACCACCGACCAAATAATCCTGACCTTTGCCTCCAAAGAGAATATCATTTCCTTCATTACCTAAAACCGTATCATTACCCAAATCGCCATAGAGGATATCTCCACCCTTATCGCCAAAAAGGAAGTCATCACCCTTTCCTCCTCGTAAGGTATCATCCCCATTTCCACCATCGAGGGAATCATTACCACTGCCACCAAATAAGAGATCGGAACCATCCTCCCCCTTCAAGAGATCATTACCACCGGAACCATTGAGAGTATCATCGCCACCGCGTGCCCAAATCGTATCACTTAAATTACTACCTATTAAATAATCATTTTGATCAGTGCCTTGAGCCAGTCCTTGGACAAACCGAGGTTGTGGAACAAAAGGAAGTGAAATTGGCGCTGGAGCGGTGGAGGCTGTTGATGTTATCGGTGTGGGTAACGGGAGAGGAATCACAGAAGGAGAAGCACTCGGACTTGGCGTTGGTGTTGAGCTTGGTGTTGGGCTTGGTGTTGGGCTTGGTGTTGGGCTTGGGGTTGGTGCTGGTGTGGGGCTTGGTGTGGGGCTTGGTGTGGGGCTTGGTGTTGCAAAAGAAGCGAAAGGTAAACCGAGAGAAGGAGAAAAAATATCTGAAGTATTTTGTGCGAATCTGGTTGACATAATTACAACTCCTTTGGGAATTTTCAATGAATATTTTGGGATAACTTCAGATTTATCTAGGCGAATTAAAGACTAAAAAAACCGCCGAATAACCTCGTTCTCTCCCTCTCTTTGGTTCTGAAAAATTCAGAAAAAAACAATTAAATCTCACCGACCAGCATTTTTCATACCATAAAATTTTATCCGTGATAAGGCAAGATTCTCTCACCTATATCACGGATGAAAATATTAATTAAATGAACTTGAACTGAGAAGCCGTAATCGCGGTACTAATAGCACCCGGAAGAGTGGGAATAGAATCCAAAACGGCAAGGTCATAGGCCGGGAGACTATCGTCAGAAGTAGTAGGATCGTAGCCCAATACATACTTATTGAAAACACTATTGACATAAACAAAGAACATTCCGCCTTTGCCCGAACCGTTTTGGTTTTTCAGTACCGCATTAACCGCTTGTACATTATCAAATTTGTTCTCAAAAATCACCAAACCATACTTGCTGATATCATCCCCGGACGAGCCGATATTTCTGACTATAAGGCTGGCAAAATTACTCGTAGTTCCAGAGTTGGTAAAGTTGCCAAAGTTAGCAGAATTGAATAAGAAAGTGTCACTACCGGAAACATTAAAATCAGTAAGACGATCAACACCTTCCGTGGGTTTGTCATAGAAGAAGACATCATCGCCCGATCCTCCGGTCAAGATATCAGACCCCATACCACCACTAAGAATATCATTTCCTTGACCACCATCTAGGGTGTCACTACCGTCGCCACCCAAGAAAAAGTCATTACCATCACCTCCAATCAATTGATCGTCACCAAGACCACCTCTGAGGGTATCATCTCCGGCATCGCCGAGGAGGGAGTCATTGCCATTTTCTCCCACCAAATAATCATTACCCGTGCCACCGAGTTCCGTATCATTGCCATCACCGCCTAAGATGGTATCATCACCACTGCCACCGAAGATGGAATCACTACCCAGACCCCCATCCAAGAAGTCTTGACCATCATTACCAATGAGAGTATCTTGACCCGCGCCACCATCAAGGGTATCATCACCTATACCGCCATCAAGATAATCATTTCCGGCTTCTCCAAAGAGGCTGTCATCTCCTGCATTGCCAAAGAGAGAATCATTACCATCTCCGCCGTAAACGGAGTCGTTACCGTCTCCTCCACTCACGGAGTCTTCACCAGTACCACCTTTTAAGAGATCATTACCAATACCACCTGATAAAGTATCATTCCCATCACTACCATCAAGGGTATCATTACCTGTACCACCATCTAAGATATCATTCCCCTGTCCGCCAAAGAGGGAGTCATTTCCGGCTTCTCCAAAAAGCTGATCATTACCTGCGAGACCATCAATGGTGTCATTGCCCTCTGCACCAGATAAGGTGTCCTCACCGGAACTGCCGACTATGTAATCATTTAAGGCTGAACCTGTGAAGGGAGCACCCGGAGAAGGATCATTAAAGAAATTATCGGAGATCGCGATACTAAAGGAATTCGACGGTGTGGTTCCGATGCCATCTGTGACGGTGAAAGTAAAACTATCACTGCGTCCAGTTCCCGTTAAGTTGTATTTGACTAAGTTATTATTAATATCATCCTGAGTGAATTTACTGCCAGGAATCAGAACACTGCTACCGCGTTGGATATAACCATTAGTAGCATTAGGTGCTTTGGTAACAGTGTAAACAACTTGTTCTGGGGGGGTATCAGTATCTACCGCGAGCAACTCATTGGGAGAAATCGCTTTTGTTGGGGTTGTTTTGGCAACAATTAGACCTTTATTAATCACCACCTCTGGCAGACTATTGACCGTTACGGAGATATTACCGGAAACAGGAGCACTCTTACCGTCTGTGACACTGTAACTAAAACTATCGCTTCCAGTAAATCCGGGGTTCGGAGTGTAGGTATACAGAGCATTACTAACGGGTGTTAAGGTTCCATGAGGAGCACTACCAACGCCGACGACGGTTAAGGGATCTTGGTTGGGATCGAAGGCATTATTAAGAATATTGAAAGTAACCGGTTGGTTTTTCTGGGTTGTTACCTTACCGTTATTGGCTGTGGGTGGGAGGTTAATCGTTGGTATTCCTACTCCTCCTGAGCTGGGAGTGCCACTGGGCGAGGGTGAGGGTGAGGGTAAACCCGGAATAATAGGAATCGGTGTTGATGTCGGTGTTGATGTCGGTGTTGATGTCGGTGTTGATGTTGGTGTTGATGTTGGTGTTGATGTTGGTGTTGATGTTGGTGTTGATGTTGGTGTCGATGTCGGTGTGGGAATAGGTGTCGGACGTCCGGGTACTTGAGGAGCGATCGCGAAGTTCGCCGATGTGACACTACGACTATCAACTCCCACCAAAATGGCTAAATAGTCCCCACTGGCACCGTTACGAATGACGGTGTTTGCGCCATTTTGAAAAATTACAAGGTCTTGAAATGTCAGACTCCCATCGAGTCCGATAAAATCTTCTGAGGGGCGAAAATCGGTAAAAATATCCGCGTCTCCGATATCGCGGCCCCCTGTGGTAATAACGGTGGGGATAGTAGAATTGGTATTACTGGGAGAGGTAAAACTTCCGATAACAAAGACATCTCTACCTTCGCCACCTGTAAGGGTATCTCGTCCCCCATCTCCATAGAGGACATCACTGCCCGCATCTCCTGAAATTTGGTCATCGCCTTCGCCACCAAAAATAATATCGTCACCCGGACCGGCATAAATGGTATCATTACCCGCGTTGCCATAGAGCCAGTCTCCTCCATCGCCGCCAAAGATGAGATCATCGCCCTCACCGCCTAGAGCGGTATCATTACCTGAGTCTCCATAGAGAATATCATTGCCTTTATCGCCTTGGATACTATCATCGCCCGTGCCGCCTTGGATACAATCGGCTCCTTTGCCACCATAGATGAAATCGTTTCCATCTCCACCCTGGAGGTTGTCATTACCCGCGTTGCCATAGACAGTATCATCTCCGCTCTCTCCGATCACCTGATCATTGCCTTTACCACCGAAGAGCATATCATTGCCGACTCCACCGAAGAGGGTATCGTTTCCTTCACCTCCGTAAAGCCAGTCCTCCCCATCTCCCCCCAGAAGTTGATCATCTCCCCCTTGCCCTACGAGGGTATCATTCCCCCCCAGTCCTGAAATTACATCGATCGCGGGGGTTCCTACCAAGGAGTCATTTGCGTCTGTGCCTATGAGAATGACTCCTGTGCCATTGTTTGTCAAACCCAGAGTATCGTCTGCTAAACCAGAGTTATTCGTACCACCCGTAACAGTGCTACTACCACCCGTAACAGTGCTACTGCCCCCTGTATTGGTGTCATCTACGGTAGGTGTGGGGCTGGGTGTGGGGCTGGGTGTGGGACTTGGTGTGGGGCTGGGTGTGGGGCTGGGTGTGGGGCTTGGTGTTGAGGTGGCGGGGGGAGCGAAAGGTAAACCGCTATTAGGAGAATTAATATTGTTGGATGTTGAATCTGAGACTGCCATAACATTGACTCCTGTAAGATAATTTCTATTTTTTTGGCGATAAATTACGCGTTATACGAATGGGGGCTTTTGGATGGAAAATATCGTGATAGCAATCCTTGTCACGATTTTTAGGCTCATCCAAAATATAAATTCTATTAATTTTGATAGATAAATAGCCAATTTTTCTGGCTATAAACAAGATGTTTTTGTCATAGAATTGACGATGGGTAGGGTGTTTTACCTTTTTGGGCTAAGGTGTTTTGGGGATTTCTGTGGCCACAATTAGGGGTAATAGAGGTCCACGTTGTTCTTGTCCATTGACCCATAGTTGACTATGGCATAGATATAGACGATCGCGGACTCGACTTAATAGATCATTTAAGATTCGTTTCAGTCGTTGTTCATCTGCTTCTATAGTATCTTGCTCTGTCCAAGGTTGTCTAAGACGTTCTTGGAGGAATAAGGGGGCTCCATAAAGAACCGCGCTACCGCTATTCATCCATACATGAGAACCGACATCTATCCAAAAATGCCATTTATGATCTGAGCGACTGGAACGATATTGAAATATGCTGGCGAGGGTGACGGCTTCTCTGGGATAATGCTCGCGTTTGAGCGGATAGGGGTTCGCGGAAACGATGCCTCTTCGTAACATTTGGATAAATTGACTCACTGTAATTGTGCTACAATTATTTCCCGGTTCTATTTGTTGTAGTCGTGCGTCTATTTCCCAATAGTGCATCGCGGTTTCCATTAACTCCCTTAAGGCGGAAAGTTGATGATAGGGTAGGGGGTTTCCGACTAGGATAAAGTGTTGTATTGCTTGTTCTAAAACGGTTAGGGGACTGAGTATTGGATTTTGTTGGTATCGCGATCGCGTTTCTTCTATCCATCGAACTATTTCATTGTACGCGTTCGTTGCTCGATAACCGAGTCGATCCCATCGTCTAAAGGTGGTGACTGGCAATAAATGGGGAGTTTCAGGATCGGGATAATAACAATAATCTGCTAATAACCCGGCTCTTACCGCGTCTATTTCATAATAGTCTCCCTCTTTCTGAGTTTGACTATTTTGAGTAGGTTTGACACTGCTGCGTTGACGACTTAAGATGATTAATAATTCGGCAATGGTATCTCGATCAATGAGTCGTCCTAACCCCGGATATACTAGAGCTAATAGGGTTAATAGCGATCGCACGATGGGATAACTCACTAGGGGTTGTTTTTCGTTGAGGGCTTCAACGGGTATCTGCTGATCGTTTAACAATTCCATCAGTGTATAACGACTGATTTCGTCTAATCCTGGAGCAATTATCGCGATATCTTGGGGTTCGACTTCTTCTGATTTGATCGCCAGCGCGATCGTTTTGACGGTTTCTTCTAACATCTGTGCGCGTGAGACAGTTTGAATGTTATTCACGCAAGGGGGTAAACGATATCCCCAACCGAGGAGGGATAAGGAATTATTGTCGGGTAAATTTTCCGACGTTGGGGAGGAAGAAATAAAGGATGTTTGGACTAACTCTAAAAAAGGTTTTGCCAAAGTTTCTCTTAAACCACTAGCACGATGGAGGGTTTCGACTTGACAACGATCTTGCAATTTCTCCAGATAATGAGGATCGGCCCCTAAACCAACTCGGATGCCTCCTTCGGGATTATAGGTAAAAGTCCCGACGACTCCTTGATCTAAGAGAAAGTCAAATAAATGACGAGCGATCGCGCCATACTCATCCACATCATCGACAAAAATAGCTTGATACCGTTGCCCCAGATGTTTCTGATAAACGCGATCATGTAATAAATAGCGCCAATAAAGTTCCCCGATTAAGCCTAAGCTGAGAAACCCACTCCTCAAACACCACTCCCGCCACTGCCCCAATAACTTACCAATTTCTAACCAAGGGGGTACGACTTCTGTTTCCTGTAGCCAAGCAGCTTCGAGAATACCCGGAATCGTCTCTGTGGGTACTCCTGCCCAAGCAGCAAGTTGAAATAAATCCAGAATGCGACGCACCATACGATCTAAAGTGACTCCAGGCCACAACTTCAGTACCCCTTCCAGATCAGGACTCCATAACTTCATTGCAAGTTCCTGTTCGGTTTCCGAACGCAGTCGCAGGGGAAATTGAGCCTTTAAGTCTAAAGACTCTATCAGCAAAGGCCAAAATAGGATAACTTCACGCTCAAAAAAACCCAAAATGCTTGTTGATTCAAAACTATATCGCCCTTCTGTCTGTGTCGCGAGCTTTTCCGAGAGTACCATCGAGTTTTGGCTATTGGCTCCGAGCACTAATAAACCCGGAACTTTTGGGAGATGTCTGGGGGAGCTATGGCGCGAGAGTTCATTTTGAGTCTGACTCTTTGCTATAGTGGCACTAGAGCCGGAGAGTCCTTGAGTCCATTGACAGAATTTTTGGACCAAGCGAGTCGTTTTACCACTACGAGTGGCTCCTGTAATCCAAATTGAATCAGAAAGCACTGTTTCTTTAATAAACTAAACCTGTTAGGATAATATAGATTATATTAATATTAGTTCACATATTTCTGATCTGATCATATTTTTTCAGCCTATGAGGAGTTCTGACGGGATACCCTTCACAAAATTCTGGCGGAATGCTCATCAGTGGTGGCTTTCTACTCCCGAAAAAGCCCTTGATGAAGCTTATAACGCGGCTTGGCAAATTAAGGCTCTCGAGGAGCAAAATTTTCATGGTCAAACTCTTAATTTGGAATTAGCAAATCAGGGCGATTTTGTCAAGTCTTATTTTGAAGGCGAATTAAAAAAACACTTAAAAATTATTGACTCAAAATTAGCAATATTTAACACAAGTCGTTTTCTGTTGGACTTGACGGTAAATTTTAACCAAAAGGCAAAACCAGAGCCAGAAAAAGGATTACTTTCTCATGTTACTGATTTGAGAGAACATCCCGAAAATACGGTAATAATTTTAGATAAACTGGCTTTTATTGATGGGGTAGTTTCCAAGTATAAAGAAAAGATAAATTCGGCTCAAGAGTCATCAAACTCTGTGGGTAAAGTTTCTGCGAATAATCAATCATCCTTATCGTCTAAGTCTCCCCAAAACGTCGCTCCTTTATCGGCAAATAGTCTATTTAATGCTTTTAGCAATACGACAGAGGAAAATAATAATCCCCCTAGCCCGGGTGAAGTCACGGTTTTGCCGCGATCGATCTTAGGAACTATTAACCGTATTACCAAAGAATTAGATCCTGAGTCGGAACAGGAAATGATTAGTAATTTTCGCAAATCGAAAGTGAGAACGATCATCTCAATTCGTTTTATACTATTACTAATTCTGATTCCTTTACTCACACAACAATTATCAAAGTCTTTTATTGTTCTCCCCATTGTCCATTATTTTCAGGAAAAGGAATCTCTGCCATTATTTATTAATGAAGATTTAGAAGAAAAGGCGTTTATTGAGTTAGAGAGATTCGAGAAAAAAATAAAATTTCAGGCAATAATCGGCAAAGCACCTGAACTTTCCTCAGAAGAATTGGAAAAAAAAGTTAAAGAGAAAGCCTTAAATTTGGCAGAATCCTATCAGGAGGAAAGTTCTAACGCGATCGCGAATATTTTTGCGGATCTCTTTTCGGTACTAGCCTTTGCTGTTGTGATTAAGAGGAATAAAAAACATATAGATGTGATAAAATCTTTCATGGATGATCTAATTTATGGGTTAAGTGATAGTGCGAAAGCCTTTATCATTATCCTGTTGACAGATGTGTTTGTGGGGTTTCACTCGTCTCACGGATGGGAAATCGTGTTAGAAGGACTTTCTCATCATTTAGGAATACCGGAAAATCGCGGTTTTATTTTTCTTTTCATTGCGACATTTCCGGTAATTTTAGATACGGTATTTAAGTATTGGATTTTCCGTTATCTTAACCGTAGTTCTCCTTCCGCGGTGGCGACTTATCGCAATATGAATGAATAATTAAAGAAGGAAGAGGGAAGAAGGAAAAAGGAAGAAGGAAGAAGGAAGAAGGAAGAAGGAAGAGGGACGCGATAGCAAAGTCGGGGCGGTTTTCTGAAACCGGGTTTCTTTAGGTACTTCTGCACTAAATGTGTTTTTTGACAAGAAACCCGGTTTATTCGTATTTTGAACTTTCTGTTTTTTTCTTTCCTCTGTGTCCTCTGTGCCTTTGTGGTTATATAATAAAAAAAATTTTACCCTAGGACAATTACTTGGAAAAAGTGATAGATAGGAACATCGACAGTTAGGACATTCTTAACGCGTGAAACCCTTCTTCCTTCTTCTATAACACCGAAATTTATGCAAGAAAAACAATTAATTTTAGTAACAGGTCCCGCGCGTTCTGGTAAAAGTGAATGGGCAGAACATTTGGCAAATTTATCACAAAAAAAAGTGATTTATCTGGCGACTTCTCAAGTAGATTCTAGTGATATTGAATGGCAACAACGTATAGAAAAACATCGGGTGCGTCGTCCTTCGGATTGGCAAACAGAGGAAGTTACGATTAAGTTATCTCAGAGAATCTCCTTGGCTGATAAATCTGAGTGTTTATTAGTTGATTCTCTGGGAACGTGGATTGCGAATTTATTAACACAAGAGGAGGATATTTGGGAGAAAACAGTGCAAAGTTTCTTATTAAGTTTACAGACAACTGACGCGGATATTATTTTAGTCGGAGAGGAGACGGGGTGGGGTGTAGTGCCTGGGTATCCGAGTGGGAGATTATTTCGCGATCGCGTTGGTGGATTAGTGCGTCAAGTCAGTCAATTCACGACATCTGTCTATCTGATTACAGGGGGTCATGTTTTAAATTTAACCACACTGGGTGTCCCTTTGACGATCGCGATGAGGGATTAAGTCGTGAAAAACAAAGCACAATGGGGCTGGCTAAACCGTGGTTTTTCATCTGTGTTTATCTGCGTGCATCTGCGGTTAAAAACAAAAAAAACACAATAGAGCGGGAGCCGCGATCGTGCTTCCCTGAGTTACCCAAAAAAACCGGCTCCATCGAGAAACGCCAAAACTTTAGATTAAATCAAGATTTGAACCTGGTTAGATTTGGTCAAAGAAAGTTAACATGAAGATAACCGAGGGTTAGAGAAAAGAAAAATGGATACCTTACATCAAGTATCTGAGAATCACGATCACGCAGTACAAATAACAGAAAAGGTAACAAAAGAATTGTACAGTGATCGGAGTGAGGGTTATTCTAATGCCCGCGCAGCAGATAAACTTATAGTTATATCTACTTCTGAGCGAAAAGTGCGAGAATATTTAGCCTATTGGTTTTTATTAGGCAAAAAAGTCCTCCTTCACAATGGCGATGAGGCTCTTTTGCCTAAACCTGTTTTCATCGGTGATCGCTATAGCCAAGAATTTGAAGAATGTTGGCAAAAACTTCTCTCTCCAGAGTCAGGAGACTGCTATCTGGAAGGAAGCGAGCTCACCATTGCGGAACTTCTCACAGATGAATGGGATATAGATCCCTGTGCTCGGTGTGAGATGCCAGTCCCTATTCATAAATATGGGTTGCCACCTGAAAGTTGTCCCTGTTTTGATTTAAGACATTGGCCAAATACTGAAAAACCTCAACCACGAGGTCCCATTAGCAGCCAACTCCGTCTCCATGATATGTGTCATCGACTCATACAAAAATCAAATCTGATCAATGATGACTCTGATGAGGGGTGATCGCGTCTGGTTTTCTCATAGACAAAGCGCGATCGTGTTGATTTTGCCTCTGGTGGTAAGATGCTCAATTCCCTCTTTCCCTAGCCCCTTTCATGGGGAGGGAAGTGGAAAGACTCCCCCTATCTCCCCAGTCACTCCCTCATCATAACTCCCCTATTTCCACTCACCCATTCTTGAGGGAAAATTGCCAGGGCGAGCGTTTACCAATTCCCTCGGTAAGAGTGTAAGAATTCGCTAATAGCCATAACCAAAGCCCCGGAAATTTAGACTCGAAAAATGATTGATGATCGCGGATAAATTTCGGGAAGCCTCCCAAGAAGAAACCCAAGAAACTTAACCAAGTAAAACTTAAATAACTTAATAACCATCGTCCGATATCTTGGAAGGTGATAAAATCCAAAATCCAGATTAATAATTTGGGATTTTGCCACGCGGCAGTTAAGGCTAAACGATGAAAAGTCCACCAGTCAAAACGATCCTTAATAAAAGTATCAGACACTTCTGGTTTCTCCTGTGCTAAAACCCCAAAAAATGTATTAAGGACAGAATTAATTTTTGCCGGGGGTAAATATTTGCCATGAGGGACCATCATCCCCTTAGAAAATAACCAGGTAACGGAAGTATTACTTTGATAAGCGCGTATTTGGTTTAAGTGTTCAGCATCTAACAAATCATGTTTTAATGCTGTATCTAAAAGATGGGTTAATCTGGGTAAATTTCGTACTAATGAACCAAATCCGGTAAAGACTAAGGGTGACTGTAAAGACGCGGCATCGCCAATACTGACTAAACGATCGAAGCCGACGGTACGATCGCGACTTTTGCTACTAAAATGCCCCGGAATATAACCAAAAGTGGGTTTTTTCCAGACTAATTTATCCATATTACAACGACGATATTCGGGTAAAATGGTAAAAAAGTCCTCATATAATTCTAATAGAGAACCAGGGTTATCCGGGTGAACTTGATGATAATGAAACAGATAAATTGTTAATTCTTTACCCGCACCCGGAAACAACTCCCAAATCAATTGACGGCCGCGTGAAATATCCCCATGACTATTAAGAACATCTCCATAATTAGCATCCCAAACCCCAGGCTCAAATCCTTCTAATACTGCACCGACAGTGGGGCACACACTATCAAAAGCGCGATCGCCATTTAATTGCCACGCGATGGGGGACGCGGTTCCCATTGCATCTAATAATAATCGTCCGGTGGCGGTTTTATCGGTTTTTGTGGGTAAATCGACGGCGAAAACTTCTACGGAGTCTGAGGAAATATCGGCTTTAATAAATTCGGTTTCATCCCAGATTTCACCCCCAGATTCTCGCAGTTTTTGACCGCATAATGTTAAGAATTTATCGGAATCTAAGGCAATATTTAACACGGTAGGAGTGTGTAAAATTGCCGCTTTAGCAACGGGGGGATTATAGGCATCAAAAAATTTGTGAAAGCCATCTTTATATTCTTTGGCGATGATGCTTTCTACTTCCGCGGAGGTGAATAAACCTAAATTAATTAAACTTTGTAATTCTTGGCGAGAAATATTCCATTCTCGATTCATGCGGCCAAAGGACAATCTTTCTAATAATAAGACTCGATAGCCTAATCGTGCCATAACCGCGGCATGAATAACACCTAATGCACCTCCGACATAAATCAGATCATAGCTGGGAGCATCTTTGCCTTTTTCCTTTTTAAAGATGACTTGTTTCGGTTTTTGGGGGGTTCGCACTCCTTCTCGCCAACGCGTTTCCCACCAATACAGTCGTTTTAAGTCATATTCGCCTCTGGGCATTTTTTGGAAAAATTTGACGGTGAGGGGATAATAGGGGGCTAACGCGTCAAAAATGGACTGTTTGGAGAGATCAATGACAGGGGGTTCCGGCTCCCGATAGGGGAAACGCGATCGTAATTCGGAGGTAAGACGTTGAAGTAAAAGTTTTTCCCCTGGCATAGGGGAATGACTCATGCGAAATACCTTAAGATAAGTTGTCCGTTGTAAGGACCAAATAAAAATTGATAATTCTGGTATCTCTTGGGGGGAAATTTCCGAGGGGGTAGATAATTCATTTGCGCCAAAATGTGTTACCCTCTCCTCTAAGAGAAGGCGACAACCGTTGGGGGTGATCACTTTGGTGTAATGGGCGGGATCAAATTCTTTGTGCAACCAAGTGCAAACCCCCGCGGTATCTGGTGTTGGGACTTCTAGGTAGAGTATTTCTTCCATAGGTGACTCTCAATTTTGGATTAATTTCTGATAAATGGCGACTCAATGGTTACTTGGGGTAACGAGACTCCGCAAATTTACTGATTAACTAAAAAGAGTTTACAGTTTTCTCTTTATTTTCCGCTCCTTAATACCTAATTTTTTTGCTCTGATGGAAAAAACACAGCTCATGTCTCTTAATTATAGGATTCCTACTAGCACTCAGGAAATGATCGCGCTCCGTCAACAACCTGTTACGGATGAGTTAGTGGCTACCGCGATCGCGGGTGTTGTCAAAATGGCTCGCGATCGGGAACAGTCCCTTGAGGATCTTACCGCGGAAGTCTTGCAGGATGATAACGTCTTGGATTTGGTGCAAAGGCGTTGGCTGAGTGATGTGGTGGCTAAAGCTTGGCAACATTTAAGTTAAATGGTATATTTGGCATTCTCTTACGATCAGAAGAAACGGGGTTTCTTGGGTTGAGAAACTCGGTTTCTTTGGAGACTTTGGGGAAGTCAGGGACTCCAGTCAGAGCCTAATAGCAAAAGTCCTCTGAAGACAACTCAAAGAGAGAGCTTAGGCAAATTCTATGGGATTATGTCATTCTCAACCCTAGTAAAACCTCTCAAACCCTTGGTTTTCCCTTAACGTGCGTAAGTCAGGAAAAAGTGATGGATAGTCCTCTTCAGAGGACTTAAGCTTTGAGACTCTTACTTGAGTCCCTGTTGAATGAGTGTTGAATTATGATAAAATTCAATCACTTTAAAATTGTTAAAAGCACGTTGTTTAATGATGAATCAAACTAGCATTACAGAACGGATTGACTCTTTAAAATCAGGTGTTTTGGGGTCTATTGCTGTGGGAATTACTTTTAGTATTACCCTTATTTTGCATTCTTTTATTTTTGATAAAATTCACCAAGATGTGATGATATTACCCGAATTATCCCTAAATTTTCAGGATTTGATTAGGGGCGCGATCGCGGGTTTTTCGGGATTTTTATTTGGGGTGACATACCGTTATATTATCCGTGAGGATCAAAATGTTCATTTACAATCGGGCGCGATCGTTGCCTTTGGCTTAGTGAGAGGATTAGGACAAATAGATGTCAGTTTTAGTTTATCTCAATCCTGGGTAGAATTGATTATTTTATTAGGAGAAAGTCTCTTACTTTTTGCGGTGGCCGCGGTAAGTTTAGATTGGGCAATTAAGAAAGGGTGGATTAAATCCCTGCGTTAGGTGTTAGGATGCGCGATCGCGTTTCTTTTTTATCATCAGATGAGGGGTTAATCCTGTATTAGCCTGATTTGATGCGATTTTTTTGAGAAATGATGACAAAACGCGATCGTGCCTTGACAGAAAAGAGAACATCTATCACAATTAAGCTATAGTGTTGACCTTTCAGAAGTAAAACTTGTGGCACAGGCATCTTGCCTGTGACGGGATCAGATCCCTGCATTTACATCTCATTTAAAAATGCTATTAAATCGGAATTAAGAGTAAAATGAACCCGATACAACTATCATTATTCTCTGACAATACTAACCAGGAGAATCAGCCAAAAGTCAAAAAAACAAAGACACCAAAACTAGGACGTTATGATCGTCTGCAACGAGAATTAGAAAAGAATGATTCTGATCCCTATAAAATTTTTATTGAAGTAGCACCAGCCCCCCAAGCATTATCTCATTATACATTCGTTGATTTATTCTGTGGTGCCGGGGGAATGACACAAGGATTTGTGCAAGCAGGTTTTCAACCTTTAGCGAGTGTTGAAATGACTCCCATTGCTTCTGCGACTCATCGAAAAAATTTTCCGAACTGTCAGCACTTTTGCGGTGATATTGCCACCTTTGATTCCCAAAAAGCTTTAGAAAAGATGGGTTCCCCAGAAGTTCATTTAATAGTAGGAGGTCCACCCTGTCAAGGTTTTTCAGTGGCAGGAAAACGAGACCCTAATGATCCAAGAAATCATCTTTTTCGAGAATTTATTAGAGTCGTATCAGAGATTAAGCCCTGGTATGTTGTGATGGAAAATGTACCCGGTATTTTGACAATGAAAAAGGGTATGATTAAACAAGAAATTACTGACGCGTTCGTATCCATTGGTTATCCTTATGTTTCGGTAGCAATACTTGAATCCGCGAGCTATGGAGTTCCCCAAATTCGACCCCGCGCGATTTTTATTGCCAATCGATTTGGAATGTCTAACCCTTATCCCAAACCACAATTATCAATCGCGGAATATAAACCCATTGAATCAGCGATTTCTGATTTAGCACAATGGGAACCTATCCCAGAAATAAACCATGAGTGGACTCGTCATTCTCCTGAATATATGGAACGAATCGCGAAAGTGCCTCCGGGGGGTTCTTTATATGAAACATATCTGGATGCTTTCAAACGTCAATATCCAGGGAAACCAAGTATGACGGTGAAAGAAAATCACGGAGGCACTCATATTCATCCTTATCTTAATCGTGTTATTTCTGCGAGAGAAATGGCAAGATTACAGACATTTCCTGATTCATTTATTTTTGAGGGTTCGATGAAAAAAGCAATGTGGCAAATCGGGAATGCAGTGCCTCCTCGTTTAGCCGAATGTATCGGTTATGCACTGATACCTTACTTAAATACTATAGCAAGTCTAAATCATTCATAAAGATTTGTAGGGGTAGTGATCTCGTGCCTACCCCTCATTAATCGGGGCAACCACGGGGGACACTGGTGTCAACTTAACCTCAAACGTAGTCACAGACGACTGTTTGGTGATTAGGCTCCGATCCCCCCTCACCCCCCTTTTTAAGGGGGGGACAAGAATCTTCTCAAAGTCCCCCTTCTTAAGGGGGATTTAGGGGGATCGAGACTCAGCTAAAAGCGAGATTTCTCAATAGTTTTAGGCTGAAGTTGACACCAATGCCACGGGGGATTGCCCCTACAAAAATATTACGATTGAAATAGGATTGCTATAGCAATCCTAAATCATTGTCAAGAGTATGATATAATGAGATACACGACTTAATGACAAGAAAAATTATGAATGACTTACAACAGACAGAAGAAAAAGAGCGGAACCAAGAAATCGCCTTCTTAGAAATTCTAATTGAAAGTAATCTTTCGGCAAGAGAACTAAAACGAGTCATCGCGGTCCGAATGGCACTCACCGGTAAAATTTACCGTGAAATCAGCCAAATTTTAGGTGTAAGCGAATTTTTTATTGGGCATTGGAAAAGAGTTTTTAAAATGAAAGGAGTAGCAGGATTAAAATTAGGATATAAAGGCTCAAAAGGTTATTTAAGTATTGGACAAAAAAACGAGGTAATTCAGTGGTTAAAGGAGAAAAAATACTGGAATTTAGATGAGTTAGTTACTTATGTGGAGGCAGAATTTGGGGTGATATATAAATCAAAACAAAGCTACTATAAACTTTTTGAGCAAGCCAATATTACTTGGAAGAAGTCTCAGAAAGTGAATCCAAAATTTGATGAAGAGCAGGTAAAAAAAAAGAGAGAAGAAATTAATGAGATGTTATCGAAACAACGGGAGGGCATAGAATCAGGGGAAGTAATAGTATTTTTTTTAGATGAATGTCATCTCCTTTATGGAGATGTTAATGGCTACGTTTGGGGTCGCTCAGAACTAAGAATTGAAGTGCCAATTACCAATGAAAAAGAGCGACAAACTTATTTGGGTGCATTGAATTATCAAAGTAAAAGATTCCATGTTCAAAGTTATCCATCTGGGGATGGAAAATCAACAGTGGAATTTATAAAATACTGACAAAATCAATATAAAAACAAGAAGATTATCTTAATCTGGGATGGAGCCAGCTATCATAGATTTGGAGAATTTAGAGAATTTTTATTAGAAATAAATGGGGAGAAAGCCCCGGAGGATTTTTTAATTACTTGTATTTTATTGGCTCCTAATGCTCCGCAACAAAATCCGGTTGAAGATATTTGGTTACAAGGGAAAAACTTTTTGAGGAAGTATTGGTATTTATGCCGGTCGTTTCGCATTATAAAATTTTTGTTTGAGTTCTTTACGAAAGAACAAAAATTTGATTTTCCTAAAATTCATCAGTATACTTATACCTAGACACTCATTTAGGATTGCTATATATATTAATAATTGACGGAATTAAGATGAAATCTAACGATCGCGTTTCTGGTCGATCATAGCAGAATTGATCTAATATTTTAACTCTTTGATGAGACCAAAGAAACCGGGTTTTTTCAGCGAGATTGAGAGTGGAAACGAAATATTTTGGTCAAAAACCCGGTTTCTGCGTAACTCCTGTCTTTACTTGATCGCACCCCTTTCCCGAAAACCCGTTCTCGCGCCCCCTCTTCAATTCGGGAAAAATATCAACAAACCTTGACAAAAGAGAGAAAAAATGGTAAAAAATCAGCCCGGAAAAGTCCCAAGCCTGATAAAATTAATTAGCTTATTTGTGATCAGACGTTTGACGGCAAATCCTGGGAGTGATCCTTGCAGTGCTTAGAAAAACTGACAAATGTGTAATCTTTACGTCTGTATCCTTTACCTCATTTACTAACTAGATTATGGCAGATCAAATTCGCATTCTCATGTGCTCTCCTGACCACTACGATGTGGATTATGTAATTAATCCCTGGATGGAGGGTAATGTTCACAAGTCTTCCCAAGAACGCGCTACTATTCAATGGCAGAAACTTTATCACATCATTAAAGAACACGCGATCGTTGATTTGGTAACACCCGCGAAAGGGTGGCCGGATATGGTATTTACCGCGAACGCGGGTTTAGTCTTAGGCGATACTGTTGTCTTAAGTCGTTTCTACCATAAAGAACGTCAAGGGGAAGAACCCTATTTCAAAGAATGGTTTGAAAGTCAAGGTTTCACCGTTCACGAACTTCCTAAAGATTTACCTTTTGAAGGCGCTGGAGACGCGTTATTTGACCGTGAAGGTCGTTGGTTATGGGCGGGATATGGTTTCCGCTCTGAACTCGATTCTCATCCCTATATCGCGAAATGGTTAGATATTGAAGTGCTTTCTTTACGCTTAGTTGATGAGCGTTTTTATCACTTAGATACTTGTTTTTGTCCCTTACCTGGGGGTTATTTACTCTATTATCCTCCCGCCTTTGATTCCTATTCTAACCGCCTTATTGAAATGCGGGTTCCCCCAGAAAAGCGTATTATTTGTGAAGAACCAGACGCGGTGACTTTCTCCTGTAATGCTGTCAGTGTTGATGATGTCGTCATAATGAATCATTGCAGTGAAGAACTTAAAGAAAAAATTGCTAAAGTTGGTTTCCAAGTCATTGAAGCTAATCTTTCTGAATTTATTAAAGCGGGTGGTGCGGCTAAGTGTTTAACTCTCCGTGTTACTGAACCTGTCATACCTGATCGTCACGCGAATGTATTAGTAGAAAGTCGCACAATTCGTCTGGAAGGGCACTTACTTGATTCGGGTTTAATTAGTCGTGCTTTAGATTTGGTTGTGGAAAATGGCGGTAGTTTCCAAGTCCTTAATTTTAGTTTAGGGGAACAACGGCAAAGTACATCTTCTGCGGAGGTAAAAGTTTCGGCTCCTTCCCATATTATTATGGAAGATATTATGGGCCGATTGATTGATCTGGGCGCATTACCTCGTCCTGAAGAAGTTTCCGACGCGAAGTTAGAACCGGTTTTGCTTGATGGTGTTGCTCCTGATGATTTCTATGTCAGTACCATTTATCCGACTGAAGTCCGTGTTAATGGTGAATGGATTACGGTGGGTAATCAACGCATGGATGGCGCGATCGCGATTACGGAAACCTCCGAAGGGATTGTCGCGAATTGTAAGATTTTACGCGATTTAAAGGTAGGGGAAAAAGTCGTTGTGGATGTGGTTGGTTTGCGTACTATCCGCAAAACTGAATCACGGGAAACTCGCAATACGCAAGAATTTAGTTTTATGTCTGCGGGTGTTTCAAGTGAACGTCGCGTGGAATTAGTGGTTGAACAAGTCGCGTGGGAATTGCGTCAAATTCGCGATCAAGGTGGTAAAGTTGTTGTTACTGCAGGCCCGGTTGTGATTCATACGGGTGGTGGTGAACATTTATCCCATTTAATTCGTGAAGGATATGTTCAAGCTTTATTAGGAGGAAACGCGATCGCGGTTCATGATATGGAGCAATCGATCATGGGAACTTCTCTTGGTGTGGATATGAAACGAGGAGTCGCGGTACATGGCGGCCATCGTCATCACTTGAAAATAATTAACACTGTGCGTCGTTATGGGAGTATTGCGAACGCGGTAAAAGAAGGGGTAATTACGAAGGGCATTATGTATGAATGTGTCAAGAATAATGTACCTTTTTCTTTAGCGGGTTCGATTCGCGATGATGGCCCTCTTCCTGATACGCAAATGGATTTAATTAAGGCTCAGGAAGATTACGCGAGGTTGTTAAAAGGTGCAGACATGATTTTAATGTTATCGTCTATGTTGCACTCAATTGGTGTGGGGAATATGACACCTTCTGGTGTGAAAATGGTATGCGTGGATATTAATCCCGCGGTGGTAACGAAATTGAGCGATCGCGGTTCGGTTGAATCCATTGGTGTTGTGACAGATGTGGGATTATTCCTGAGTTTGTTAATCAATCAATTGGATAAATTAACAGGCCGTTATAATGTCTCGGAAATGGTTTAAGATCGCGGTAGACAAAGGGTAAATGACTTTAGTGTTATTGCCCTTGTTTTATCGTCCACAAATAACCTCCAAAAACCCGCTCTATCCCAACTATAGGGAAATTTTAACCGCAGATGAACGCAGATGAACACAGATGTTTTGCTCATTTTTCGTTGGGAATAGGGCGGGTTTTCACCAGATATCTTTGCTGGTACAGATATTCGCGATCCTATAGGGATAATAGACTTTTTGCGAAAGTTAGAAAAGAGGCATTTCTTAACTATTAAAAGTAAGTTTTTTAGATAATTTGTTAATAAGAAGTGATTTGTTTGTCAAGGATTTTTCCTGAATGGGAGATTGAGAAAAACGGGATGTGCTCCGGGGAGCCTCTCAAATTTGCCAACCCACTACTAATTTACAAAAATGAGTATTGATACTGAAAAATAAGACTCGCGATAGTATCGGAAAATAGGAGATAATATGGACTACACTGAATACATCGAATCCAAGCGAAACGCGGCTAAAAAAATCAGTGCCGACATTCGGGAACGCTGGAATAACCGTATCGTCACTAGAGGATTACATTTGTTAGGAAAACAAGGCGCGGTGCAGTATTTATCCGATTATGGCCGGGGCATTGGTGTTGCTAAACTTATCAGTTTTGCTCTGTGCGCGGAGTCGGAAGGATATCCCGATTTTGCCGCGGAATTTTGGCAGAAAGCCTTTGAGTTAGAGACGGGAAATAAACCGATCGCGCCGGATGCAGAAAATAGTGTCTCGACAATTTCTCCAACTCCTAAATCTAGCACTAACAAAAAAAAGACAGTTAATAATACTGATATTATTATACCCGAATTACCTCCTCATTTGCAACCCGGAAAAATTGTCACAATGCAGCCCGTAGATGCCCCTAGTGCGCGTTCTTATTACATCGAAAATCCTCACTATTGGGGACAGCCCAAACGTGACGGTAATCGAGTTATTATCATCGCGACTAAAGATAAGATTTATTATCAGTCGCGATCGACCAACTTGCGCCAACAACCATCAATTGAAATTGAACGAGTATTACTTGACGCGGTAACTCAACTGGGGACATTTGTTTTGGATGGGGAATTATATTACAAAAGTTGTATTGGGAGCGAACACCGGACAGGTTCCCAGGCGGCTACTGTTAATATCGATCGCGGTTTTCCTAGGGTTCAGCCCCAAGTGGTATATGCCATTTTTAAGAGTCTTTTTTTTGGGGGAAATGACTTAACTTCTGTGGCAGAATCCGAACGAATTGACGCGGCAATTCCCATTTTTAAATACCTTTCTGCTCATTCCCAAGAAATTGAACTTGTACCAACGGCTCGCACCACCGAAGAGAAACTTTTACTCGCGAATAAGCAGGAAACTGAGGAGAGAGAAGGTGAAGTTTGGATTCAGCACGACTGTCTCTATGTGGGAGGTAAAAATGTCCGTACCTTCCCAATTGTCAGGACTAAATATTGTCTTGAACTTGATTTAGTAATTGTCGCACTGACTAAAACTAAAGTGGCTGGACGATTGTTTAGCGCGATCGAAGTGGCACAAGAAATTGATGGTAAATTAGTGCCCAGGGGAAGCATCGGAACCGGGTTTAGTCTCGAAGAAATGGAGGAAATTGCCCGACGCGTCGCCGCTAATCCTCATGGTGTTAAAATTAAAGCGCGATCGCAGGGTTTGACAGAAAGCGGACTCCTTTGGCACGCGAGATTCCTTGAATTTAGTTCATAAACTTGATGGGAAAATTTGCTGTTATAATCAAGGTAAAATACCGGAGTAAATTACCATGTTTGTTAGTAAAAACAATTTCTACATCTCTCCCGAAGATTACTTAGAAGGGGAGCGGCAAAGTCCCATCAAACATGAGTACAGGGGGGGTCATGTTTATGCAATGACAGGAGCAAAAAACCCCCATGTACGCATTTCTGTCAAATTAGCAAGTCTATTAGAAAATCATCTTGATGGTACTAACTGTCTCGTTTTTATGGCAGATACCAAAGTCAGAATTGAGGAAGCTAACTGCTATTATTATCCTGATGTAGTTGTGACTTGCGACGATCGCGATACAAGTTCGACAGAGGACTTCATTCTTTATCCTTCTTTAATTATTGAGGTGTTATCTCCATCAACGGCGACTTTTGACAGAAGCGAAAAGTTTGCTGACTATCAAAATTTATCCAGTTTACAGGAATATGTGCTAGTCAATCAAACTCAGATAAATATTGAGTGTTTCCGTCTTTCTGAGTCGGGAAATTGGGTTTCTCAATCCTATGGAGAAGGTGATGAGTTACACTTAGTTAGTGTCGATTTTCGTTGTGCCATTAATGAAATCTATCGAAAAGTTCCGGGTGTCAACCAGGATTAAAGTCATTTTATGACACATTATGATCTAATCAGTGTAAAAATATCTGTTATAACCATTGACTTTGTTGTTTTAAACACTCGATCGCGTCTTCTGTTTCCACTTGGGAAAATTCCCCATAAAAGCGACTAACACTATAAAAAGGGTTCGGAGTTTCTAAGATAATTACGCGATCGCATTCTTGTTGTAACAAGGATATGATTTCCAAAGGAGCAACGGGAGCACAAATCCAAAGCTCCTCTGGAGACTGCGCTTTTAAAGCTTGGGCGGCAGCCAGCATAGTCATTCCCGTCGCAATACCATCATCCACTAAAATGACTAAAGCCCCTTGGGGACTCACAGAAGGCTGTGAAAGCGCAAAATCCCTTAATTGTTTTTCTGCTTTGGCTTGCGCGACTTCTAAGAGATGAAATTGTTCGCCCAAAGTACGCGGTTTATATTTGGACCAAATTACTTCACCACTCGCTGTCACCGCGCCTAATGCTAATTCGTTATTGTTTGGATGAGTAATTTTTTTGGAAATAATCACATCTAAGGGACATTTTAATAATCTCGCGATGGGTAGCCCGATGGGTAAACCCCCCCGTGGTAACGCGTAAACAATGGGTTGAGGTTTTTTTTCCCAAGAAGAAAAACATTTGGCCATTTCCGAGATAATGACTTGTCCCAGTTTTTCTCCCGCAGAGGCGCGATCGTGAAATAATGGATTTAATAACATAAGACAACCACCAAACGCATCACCTATTTCTATGATGACTGATTTTTTCGCAATTGATGGTTAAATTTAGACCAAAAATCTTACACTAATTATTAAACCTGCTCACTTTATTGAATCTATGTCCGAAAATATACAATTGAGTTTATTTGATCAACCCTCCCTAGAACCCTCTTCTCGCTCTTCTCTCCATCTTACAGATCCGAAAATTCCTATTCCTATGGGGCTTTATCAAACAATGGAGGAAATAAGACAAGATTGCGATCAATGTCAGCGTTGTCAATTATGTCATAGTCGCACCCAAGTTGTTATTGGAAGGGGAAATCTTAAGGCTTCCATTATGATTATTGGAGAAGCCCCCGGCCAACAGGAAGATGAAACGGGACTTCCTTTTGTGGGAAAATCAGGTAAATTATTAGAAAAAATTTTAGAATCCGTGGGTTTCAGTAGTGAAAAAGATGTCTATATTTGCAATGTTAATAAATGTCGTCCCCCCGACAATCGCACTCCAATTCCTGATGAAGTGACGGCTTGTAAACCTTATTTATTGGAACAAGTGCGCCTGGTTAATCCTAAGATTATTTTATTGACGGGTGCTACCGCGGTTAAAGGTATTTTAGCGGATAAACGACCGATTAGTAAAATTAGAGGACAATGGTTAGAATGGCAAGATCGTTTATGTATGCCGATTTTTCATCCCTCTTATTTATTGCGTAATCCTTCTAAGGAAGAAGGCAGTCCTAAATGGTTAATGTGGCAAGATATTCAGAGGGTAAAAGATAAATTTGATGAGTTAAATCAAGAAAATTAATTAGGAAAAACAAGAGGGCGCATCTCAAAAAAGCCAAAAAAACTGTAGTGGGTTGGCGTAGCCTGTGCGGAGCATAAACATCTTACTCCCTAGGGATTTAATCGCGAGACACTCCCACTACCAATTTCCGAAAATCAGAATTGGTTTTATTGGGGAGCCATTCAGATCGAAATCAGGCACGCTCCCTGCACTACTTATCGTTGAATCCCCGTAGGGACACGGCATTGCCGTGTCCCTACCGTGTTTGATAACAGCGGGAAATGCTGTAATTATTAATTGTCAATTGTTAACCCTCTTGCTTCTTCTTTAATTTCTCCAATAAATGAGACACTTTAGTTAAATCTTTATCACCAGGTGATCGCTCAACACCACTGGATAAATCAATTCCATGAGGAGCAATTTCCGATAACGCGTCTAAAATATTATCAGGAGTCAATCCTCCCGCTAATAACCAAGGACAAGGAAACTGAAAATTTGTTAAACTTCTCCAATTTAAAGTATGTCCCGTTCCTCCTAATTGAGTGGGATGATACGCGTCTAACAAAAAAGTATTGACTGAATTGGCATAACTAAAAGTTTCATTTAACACTTCTGGATTTTTTACCCGAAAAGCCTTAATTAGTTCAATATCAGGAAATAACAGACGCACGCGATCGCAAAATTCGGGGGACTCATCCCCATGTAATTGCACCCCATTAATCCCCGTTTCCTCTACCACTTCACGAATAATCTCAAGGGAAGTATGGGCGAAAACCCCTATTTTGTCAATATTTACCGACAAACCCGCCAGCACTTCCCTAATTTGTTGCGGGCTCACATAACGAGGAGAGGAAGGGACACAAATAAATCCTAACGCGGTGGCCCCTAATTGCGCGATCGCGTGTCCTTGCTCCGGTTTCGTAATGCCACAAATTTTTACTCTTAGCATATTTTAGTACCACAAATTGTATCAAAATATAAAGCAAAATGTTAACTATTGAAACAAATTCGAGTTTTGTGACAATCCTTTTTTATCATTTTTTCTAAATCTTTGGAAATCCCGATAGGAGAAAAGAACTTGATTAACTCAGCTTTACTTTTGGCAGTCAAAGGAGCCCCGACTACCTCTGAATGGTCGCCCAGTGTTGCTATCATTATGATTTTGTGTAACTTATTGGCGATCTTTATTGGCTATTATGCCATCTCCAAGGAAACTCGTGGTAAGGGACCCCAGATCCCCGGTTTACCTGCATTATTTACCGGGTTTGGAGTCTCTGAATTGCTCGCGACGGCCAGTTTTGGTCATATCCTGGGCGCGGGCGTTATCCTCGCCTTAGGTAACTCCGGCATCCTCTAATTCTTCACTCCTAGGGAGAATAATTGAAAATCAAAAATGCAAATGTTCACGACGGAACGAAAGTTTATTTTTGATTTATAATTATTCTCCCCTAATCCGTATATTTGTTGCTAAAATAAAGAAATATAGTGAAAAGTCAAAAGATTATTCAAGGGAAAATTTATGCAAGCGGGTTGGCGAATTGGCTCTTTATTTGGGATACCATTATTTTTAGATACATCCTGGTTTATAATTTTAGCTTTAGCGACATTAAGCTATGCACAAGATTATCAAGCCTTGGGAAATTGGCAATCTTGGATCGCTGGTTTTATCATGGCATTATTATTATTTTCTTCGGTACTTCTCCATGAATTAGGTCATAGTTTAGTCGCGATTTCTCAAGGAATCAAGGTTAATTCTATCACATTATTTTTATTTGGTGGAGTGGCATCTATTGAACAGGAATCCAAAACCCCCGGACAAGCTTTTCAGGTTGCGATCGCGGGGCCTTTAGTGAGTTTAGGATTATTTTTTCTTTTAGGGTTAATAGCTCAGATGTTCCCCCCGGATAGTCTCTTGAATAAATCCGGGGAACAACTCGCGTTAATTAATGGGATACTAGCAGGATTTAATTTAATTCCGGGTTTACCTTTAGATGGAGGACAAGTTTTAAAAGCCGCGGTTTGGAAGTTAACCGGCTCGCGTTTTTCGGGAGTTCGTTGGGCATCGAAAGTGGGACAACTTTTAGGATGGCTCGCGATCGCCTATGGCATATCAAAGGTTTTAGTGGGGGGATATGATGGTATTTGGATCGGATTAATTGGTTTGTTTGCCTTACGCAACGCGGCCGCCTATAGTCGTTTAACTGACTTACAGGAAGCCTTAATTAAAACTACCGCGTTTGAGACAATGACACGGGAGTTTAGAGTTATTAATGCGGATTTAACTTTACGACAATTTGCCGATCAATATGTGATCGAGATGACTCATTTTCCGGTTTATGTGGCGGCTTCTCAAGGACGCGATCGAGGTTTAGTAAACATTGATGATATCCGTTATATCGAGAGAAGTTTGTGGGAAGAAAAAACGGTTCATGATATTGTACATCCCTTAAGTGAAATAATGACAGTATCGGAAAAGATGTTACTTTTAGAAGTGATTAATTTAATGGAAACAAATCAATTACCTCGGATTATTGTTGTTTCTCCAACGGGTTCAGTTTCGGGAGTTATTGATCGAGGAGATATTGTCAAAGCTGTCGGTAAGTTTCTTAAAGTTGATTTTCCCGATGCCGAAATCAAACGTATTAAAGAAGAAGGGGTTTATCCCGCAGGATTTCAATTAGGCGCGATCGCGAAATCTACCCAGCCCTAGTTGATATAAAAGTTACGCCAAGAAACCGGTTTTCTCGGAGAAATATGCAGATTTGGCGGTGAAGCATCTACCAAGAAACCGGGTTTCTAGCGCTATCCCTTAAGTTATTTTTTTATGATAACCACAAAGGCACAAAGGCACAGAGGAAAGAAAAGAACATCCTGTGATTTTGGCAAAAGACTCACCTTAGGGCATAATTTGTATCAATTGAAAAGCTTTTAAAGATGTCTAATCTTATTACTTGGCGTTTCCTTCCATTAATAGAAACATCGGGAGTCATGCAAATGGCGATCGATGAATGGTTATTAGAAAAATATCGTCAAGGAAACCACCCTCCCACCTTACGATTTTACACCTGGAAACCCGCGACAATTTCCTTAGGTTATCATCAAAAAAACTATCCTGAATATTGGCAAAATTTAACTTGGCAAGGGGAATTAATAGAATTAGTTAAACGTCCAAGTGGAGGCAGGGCAGTTTTACATCAAGGGGATTTAACTTATGCCGTTATTACCTCGGAATTGGGAGGAAAACGTCGAGAAAGTTATGAAAAAATCTGTCAGTTTTTAATCGAAGGATGGCGTAATTTAGGGATGAATTTATATTATGGCAACGCGGGAAGAGGGTATATACATAATCCTAATTGTTTTGGCACCGCGACAGATGCCGATTTAGTGACAGAAGAGGGATATAAATTAATTGGTAGTGCTCAATTACGACGCGATCGCGCTATTTTGCAACATGGTGCGATGCGTTTAAATCCTGATGTCGGTTTATTTGAACAGGTTTTTCATGAGAAAATAACACCGATTAATTTATCGGTTTTCTCTATAGACAGAATTATCGCAGAGTTATGTTTAGCCGCGATCGGGTGTTTTGGGATAAAATTAGTTAAGGAAGAATTAACGAATGAAGAATGGGAAGAAATTTTATTATTAATGAAAAATAAACCAGCCAAAATCTAGTTTATGGTATTCCCTATAGTATAACCCTAAAAATAGAAAATTACCTCTTTGTGTCCTCTGTCCCTTTGTGGTTCATTTTCTTTCTATATCATACTATTATGAATTAGTCAAGTTTTTTCAGGTTATACTTTTTGTGGTTTAGTCATCCACGCGACTCCTGCACCACTCACTTCTGCTAAAATACTAATTACCCGATAAAAGGCAACGGCACTAATTAATACTGCGGGGGCAAAACGATGAGACAGAAGCGCGATCGCGGTAGCTTCAAAAACCCCTAAACCTCCGGGTGCTCCGGGTACAACTAACCCCAAAACATAGGCAAAACTAAAAGCACTCAATAATTGAGGAATATCAACCCAACTCACAGGGGTTAACGCGTATACAGTTAACAAAAAACCACTTCCCCTTAAAATAATAAACCCCATTTCTCCCAATAAGGGTAAAAGGGGATAACGCGTAATCTCTATTGTCGTTTTCTGCCATTCCGTATCACCGATTCCCGACAGCTTCTCACTTAAATTATCCCCCCCTTCTAATGGTGAATTATCCGTAACTAATTCATGTGTCTTCCTCAAGGTTTTTTTTGATAACTTAGTTTTCGCGAGCCGTTGCAAAACCTTATTTAAAATTCGGGGATGAATCGCGATTAAAATACAAACTAACCCTAACCCTACTAACCAACGATTTTCTAAGGAACTGCCTAAAACGGCTAATAATAATCCATCTGCGGCCATCAATAATGGTTCTAATAATACACTGATAATCGCGGCAGTAGGCGAAATTCCGACATCAATTGATGATATAATTCTACCATAAAATTGCCAAATATTACCGGGTAAATATTTTCCTAAATTCGTAATTAAAAAAATGCGAAGAGCCCAAAAGATATTCGCCTTTTGCTGAAATTCTTTTAAAATTAATAGCCAAACCCAACCCGCCCAAACAAATGAAATACACGTCACCACAAACGCGATCGTGAAAAATCCCCATCCACTAGCATTAATCTGAATTTTTACGACATCTTGCCAATGAGTCCAAAAAGATTTACCCACAAACAAGAGAGTTGCCGTCACAATAACATAACGTAGATAAGGTTTAAGACGATTGATCATGGTAATGGGTAATGGGTAGTGGGTAATTGGGAATTGGGAATTGGGAATTGGGAATCGGTAAATGAATATAGTGTTTCCATTTCAGAAGTAAAACTTGTGGCACAGGCATCTTGCCTGTGACGGGCTCAGAGCCCTGCATTTACATCTCATTTAAAAATGCTATATAACAAAAATTGTTAATTATCATATTATCTCTACTGTTACAACCTATTCCGAAATTGTCAAACATAAGTGCCAGCATCTTGCGGGTTGGGATAGTAGTTAGAAAAAAAAAACCATTGAGGGAAACCGCGTTTCTCAGTAAAAATACATAGTTATCAGGTAACGAGATCGCGCTTCACCGGGTTTCTTCCCCTAAGTAGCCATTGGTATTGAATTAAGAGATCATTAATTAATAATGATAAACAGGAACCTTGAGATAGTCAAAACGTCCCCAAATAAGGACGATCGCGTAGAAAAAATGATAACTTTCTAACAAGAGAAGACAATCAGACAAGTAATCTGCGATCTGCCCCAAAATCCCTCTCAAAAATTGACGGGTTGGGGGGGTAAAGCCCTGTAATAATTAACACCAGGGATGAAAACTTAGGAGAAAAGTATTATGTACGGCCCCAGCGCAGATGGTTTTTCTTATTTATTGGATGATCAACCCAATACATTCATCCTGACTCCGGGTTTCTTAACCCCTTACCCCAAAGGACTATTTGCACAGGGGGGTAATGATTTAATTATCGGTGCAGCCGACTCCGAACTGATTAGTGGTGATAGTGGAAACGATCGCGTTTATGCAGGTGCAGGTAATGATACCCTCTACGGTGGTAAAGGAAATGATTACCTCAGTGGAAACGTGGGTAACGATATCATCTATGGGGGACAAAATAACGATTTCCTCGAAGGGGGTATTGGTAATGATCTCCTTTCCGCGGGTAAAGGAGATGATACCCTGGTTGGAGATGGAGGACAAGATACCCTCACAGGAGGTTTCGGGGCCGATCTTTTTGTACTGCGTACTGATAGCTCCAGTACCGCGATCGGGGCTGCCGATATTATTACCGATTTTAACAGCACAGTTGATAATATTGGTCTCACTGGAGGCTTAACAGAAGCGGATCTCAGTCTCGAAGAATACTCAACTAATAATCAAATTGATACTCTGATTCGTATTGCGAACACAGGCGCGGTATTAGGTCGCGTCCTTTCCACCTCACCCGATGAACTTACAGGACATTTTATCACAATTAATAACCCCATCGGTGGCGATCTGAGTCAAGCACAAAACCTAGGAACTATCAACACAACCAAAACAATTAACGGTTCTATTAACAATGAAAATCCCCAGGATATCTACCGTTTTACCACCACAAATACCAGTGATGTGCAATTTACCCTCAATGGTTTAACCGCCGATGCAGATTTAGCTCTTATTAAAGATGCCAATAACAATAATTTTATTGATGCCGCGGACATTATGATAGTCCCCCATTCCCCCGGAACTTCACCAGAAACTATTAATGTCAAAGGATTATCACCCGGAAATTATTATCTTCAAGTTGCACAAATCGAAGGAAATACTAACTATAATCTTACCCTTTCGACCACTACAACAGCCACGAGTGTTACACCACCCGATAACCAATCTACTCATAGTTTCGATCCTCGTTTTGGATATGGTTTAGTTGATGCAGCCGCAGCCGTAGCGCGTGCTTTAGGGGTTCCCTCCTTGCCAAAAGTTCCAGACTTAGGAGGAAATCTTTGGCCCAGAGATTTAATTAACGCGCCTGAAGCTTGGCAAAAAGGGATTACTGGAAAAGGTGTTATTGTCGCACTCATTGATAGTGGTGTGGACTATAATCACCCAGACTTAAAAAATAATATGTGGAATAATATGGGTGAAAATGGGTTAGATAGTACAGGTCAAAATAAAGCGACTAACGGCATTGATGATGATGGAAATGGCTATGTGGATGATTATCATGGCTGGGATTTTATTGGCAATGATAACGATCCGATCGATACTAATGGTCATGGAACCCATAACGCGGGAACGATCGCGGCCAATGGAAAAACCTTTAAAGGAGTAGCCCCAGACGCGACGATTATGCCTATCCGTATTCTTGATCAAAACGGTGTTGGTGACACGGGTAACGAGGTGAAAGCGATTCGCTATGCCGTTGATAATGGTGCAAAAGTAATTAACCTCAGTGTCGGTGGAGCCTATTTTAATCAGCAAGAAGCAGACGCGATTAAATATGCAGAAAATAATGGTGTAGTAGTTGTCTCCGCGTCAGGAAATAAAAGTCTAAGTCAACCCGATTATCCTTCCCGTCTTGCCGATCAATATGGTCTCGCGGTGGGAGCTATTCAACAGGATCAAAAAATATCTAGTTTTTCTAATCGTGCAGGCTCAACCCCGATTAATTATGTCGTAGCCCCTGGAGGCGATGCCGGATTAACAGGAAATGGAGAAATTTATTCCACCGCGCCTTTGTCTTTTCCGAGTCCCTATCGTTATTTATCAGGGACTTCAATGGCCGCTCCCAGCGTCGCGGGTGTCGTCGCATTAGTCGAACAAGCAAATCCGAACTTAACTCCCTCTCAAATTGAGAAAATTATTGCCGATACCGCCAACCCTAATGCTGTAAAAGTTTAATCTCAAAGAAACCGAGTTTCTGGCAGTAATTTCTTGTCTAAAATGAGGATTTTTGGTTGAGAAACCCGGTGAGCGCGTAAGTGCTACACTTAACATCCTGAATGAACCTTTTACTCAAATACATCAAGTGGAAAACATCTGTGTTTATCTGCGTTTATCTGCGGTTAAATAACATTCTCTGATCACCAGAAAAAAGACTCCCGCACTCTCTCTAAAAAAGGGAAAAAGAATGTTCGACTTTCTGGCTGAGAGTTAAATTAGCTGTTTTATTCTTGTCAAGCTATACTTCAACTGCTATATTCCCTGTAGTTTCGCCGTTCCAGAAGCAGCGCGTCAGTGGGGCAATCCCCCTGTGGTTTGCCTCAAACCTGCTTAATGATAAAAATTCTCAAGACTATTGACAAAATTTAGCAAGAAGGGTAGAGTAAAGATTAGTGTTCTCCTCTCAAAGGATTGGCTGGCGGAACTGGTTGGTGGTAAAGAAACTGGTTCCGTTATTTTTTCTCTTTACCCGGAACGCGATACACTCAAATACGTTCAGGTAATCGCGATCGCCCCCTATCAGTTATGTCTGTACCCTCCTCAATGTTTGATGTGATTGTTATTGGTTCTGGGATTGGCGGTTTAGTCACCGCGACTCAGTTAGCCAAAAAAGGTGCCAAGGTAATAGTCTTGGAAAGTTATCTTATTCCGGGTGGCAGTTCGGGATATTTTGAAAGGGATGGTTATCGGTTTGACGTTGGCGCGTCTATGATTTTTGGGTTTGGCCAGCAGGGAACCACTAACCTTCTCACACGTGCCCTTGACGCGGTAAATGTCTCTGTGGAAACGATCCCCGATCCGGTACAAATTCATTATCATCTCCCTGATGGCTTAGAGATACAAGTCCATCGGGTTTATGAGAATTTTTTGCAAGAACTAGGTGATCGTTTTCCCCATGAGCGACAAGGGATTCGCCAATTTTATGATGAATGTTGGAAAGTGTTTAATTGTCTAAACTCAATGGAGTTATTATCCTTAGAGGAAATCGGATATTTAACACGGGTATTTTTTCAACATCCTTTCGCGTGTTTAGGATTAGTGCAGTATTTACCTCAAAATGTGGGAGATATTGCCCGTCGTTATATTCACGATCCCATTTTGTTGAAATTTATTGATATTGAATGTTATTGTTGGTCCGTAGTGCCGGCTGATTTAACACCTATGATTAACGCGGGTATGGTATTTTCCGATCGTCATTATGGGGGGATTAATTATCCTAAAGGTGGTGTGGGTCAAATTGCTTTAAAGTTAGTAGAAGGATTAGAAAAATTCGGGGGAGAAATTAAATATGCTACCCGTGTTAAGCAAATTATTTTAAAAGATGGTCGTGCCATTGGTGTAGAATTAGCAAATGGGGAAATTTATCATGCCAAACGGGTTGTTTCTAACGCGACTCGTTGGGATACTTTTGAGAAATTATTACCCGCGGACGTGATGCCAAAGAAAGAGAAAAAATGGCAAGGAAATTATAAAAAATCTCCGAGTTTTTTGAGTTTACATTTAGGAGTGAACGCGGAAGTTATTGGTGCGGATATGGCTTGTCATCATATTATTTTAGAAGATTGGCAGAAGATGGAAGACTCACAGGGGACTATTTTTGTCTCGATTCCGACTTTACTTGATCCTGATTTAGCTCCGAAGGGTTATCATATTATCCATACTTTTACCCCTTCTTGGATGACAGAATGGGAGGGGTTATCGTCCAAAGAATATGAGAAGAAAAAAGAGGAGGGAGCATGGCGACTGATTGATCGTTTAGAGAAGATTTTTCCGGGGTTAGATGCCTCTTTAGATTTTATGGAAGTGGGAAGTGCGCGATCGCATCGTCGCTTTTTAGGCCGTGAGGATGGTACTTATGGACCAATTCCTCGTAAGAAGTTATTAGGGTTATTAGCAATGCCTTTTAATCGTACTGCGATTGGGGGGTTATATTGTGTGGGAGATAGCACTTTTCCGGGGCAAGGTTTGAACGCGGTGGCTTTTTCTGGCTTTGCTTGTGCTCATCGTATCGCGGTGGATTTGGGGTTATAGAACCCATTTGGGATCTATCTAACCAGTTGCTAGTCTTTTAAGCATGAGGCGCACAAAACAGAGATTAACCTTGGTGGTGGCATGAGCAAGAGTGCGCTCAAAATTCTTGACCCAACTTTTACACCGTTGCATCCACGAGTTGCTTCTTTCGATCACCCATCTGGCTTTGACTGGTACAAAGCCTCTTTTCCCTTCCTTTTGCTTGGGATTTCTTCTGAGAAAAAATAAAAAATATCCGATTTTATCCTAATTTTATCGTGAAGGAGATCGCGTCTTAATCTCACCGACAATATTTTTGTTAACCGGTATTTCTTCCACTTATAATGCCTCTTGTAGAGTCCCTTGCTACATCAGCAACCAAGAGCTAAGGAGATGCTAACTCTTGATAAAGAATCATTAGCTTTTGTCTCATAACTTTTTCATCGTAATTTTCCACAATATGCTGTCGTAACTTTTCCAGGCGGCTAATACGTTCTACAGGAGATTCCTTAACCACTTCTAGCATCGCCTTAGCCAAGGCTTCCGCATTGTTAGGTTCCACCAAAGTGTAGTATTCCTCTACAAACGTACCTCGGTAAGCCTGCAAATCAGAAGTAATCACAGGACGCTGGCAAGCGGCTGCTTCCACCAGAGTAGAGGGAAAAGCATCAGTAAAGGGATAATTAATCACCACATCTGCTAGATTATAAGCTGTTGGCAGCATTTCATAGGGAAGTGCCGGCAGCCAGCGCAGACTATCAATAATTCCCAAGGTTTTTGCTTGAGTTAATATCTCTTCCTCTAGTTTTTCGATAAACTCTCTAGTATCACGAGGGAGTTTTACAAATAACAAAATTGCAGGCTGGGGTAAATCAGCATAAACTTTAGCAAAGGCTTGAAAAATATCTTCCTGACCATAACACCAACCCCAACCGCGAGGCGAAAAGAAAACCGTTGCATTATCAGGAATTTTCAAAACCTGCCGCCACTTAGCTACATTGCTGGCATAGTTAGGATGAAAATGTTGAGTATCGGTTCCTAAACCAATATTCTCTATTCGTTGAGTTGAACTCAGCAAGCCCTGGCAAGCGTCAGCTAAGGCTGGGTTATCGACAATTAATACATCGAAATTAGATAATACTTGATCGCAGAACTCCTGTAAACTTGGGGCTTCTGTGGAATTGTTGCTATCAGGTATTTGAGATTCTGTACTTGGATTTTCTATTGGTTCTTGAATTAATTGATTTAAAAAACCCCAAGCTGAAACAACTAATGGATGCAGTTTAGCTAGTACACAACAATGAGTAATATTATTGATAGCATGGACGTGAATAATATCTGGTTGAAAGGTTGCTGCAATCTGTTTTAGCTGGTCAACATTGGCTGACAATTCATCTATTGGGGTATCTATCGAGGAATTGCTGATTGAGTCATACTTACACCTGGCGGTGACGAATTCAATAAAGTGGTAATTAGGGGGTTGTTTAATTAGATAGGGATTCGTATCACCAATTAGCCAAACTTCGTGTCCCTGTGCTAAAGCCCAATCTAAAGGTCGCTTCAGCGCCAGCAAAGTAGGGCCAACCATTAATATTCGCATCGCATTATTTCCTTCTAAACTATCATGCGATCGCCCTTGGGGAATGGGAGTGAAGTTTTCATAGTTTATTCTTTCATGGGCTATTTTTTGTAGCCTATCATCTTTCTCGTTGAAAGCCTGTTCAAAGGAAAATGGGCGGAACAAGGGGATATCCTGCTCACATCGATAGATAAATTCTATATGCTTAGATTCACCATACGAGTAGTGATTAAAGTAAAATTCTACCTCTTCTTGAGTTTTACCTTTAACATCTATATAATGAATTTCTGTTCCAGGAATAAAATCTTTCGTTTGCACGATCGATTTAGGACAGGTATATATCCAAGATAAATGGGGAATTTTACCCGAAAACATGGTAGTTAAATCAACCACATCCACTAGATTAGACACTTTTGTGTAGGGCAACCATCTACGAAATGCTCTCCCATACATCCAATAGGACGATATATTAACATCTAGCTTTATATCCCCCATAATGAACTCATCAACATCAGTAAACGCCGTCCATGTATTCTCCTGTAGGTTTTCTACATAGTGAGCGAATGCGATATGTTGCTGGTACATAATCTTCCCATCTTCGATAGGCGCCCATCGGACTTTCTCTACATTATATTTCGAGAATATTTCCGCCTCAAGGCGCTCTATATAAGCATCCGATAAATGAGCAGTTAATTCGGAGACGTTCTCTCCGCGCATATTTTTCCCATCCGTAACAATGCTATGTCCATTAAATAGATGATTAGACCCAGTGTTATCGTACAGGAAGAACTTATCAACACCCATCATTGTATGCCATGCCAACCATTCTTCCAGAATAAAAATATTCTCCCGAGGAATATATACCGTCATTATATGGAATGGTAAGCCGCCAAGAGATTCACGATTAATCATTTTACGTTTACAAAAGCATATAGTTAGCTGGACATTTTAGCGCAATAGTTTTTTTTCGTTGGATTAGCTATCCGAAAAATTATAGTTTTCAAATACATATTTAGCGATCTGAACTTTTTCGATCAGTGGTCTTCCCATAAAATGGTATATAAATTGCCCATCATTGGCATGAATATCATACATCCAATAAGAATTCATTTCATTCATCGGGAAAACATCCATCTCCACTCCATCGTTATAGATTTTGTTAATAACATCTTGTTCATGCCACACATAAAACTTTTTATCTGTCATCTCTTCTTCTGATAATTCAACGCACTTTTCTAAAATAGGAATAGCTTCTGTAGTAGCTATAAATGCACCAGTATTAATTAACTTTCCTCCATTCTTGCCATTTGCAGAAAAGGCGATTGATGTTTTCATTTTAGCAATAATACTTTCTAATTTAATGCTTCTGTTTAAAACAACCGCATCGGCATCTAAATAAAAAATATGGGTGTATTTATTATTTTTTTTGTTGAATTTAAGAATATTTATGGTTTCAAAAATTTTACCCCATACCGGATCATAACCTTCTCTGGGAACCTGAGAAACTTCTAGATAATCATAGTTATGAAGTTCACAATACTTTTTATTCAATCTCGTAGAATAGATTGAGTATTCATAAATTTCCGGACTGGTCACTTGCAGAAAACAAATTTTTAGATTATTCAACATAGCTTTTCTGTGATTTTTATAATTTCATATTATCGCTGCTTAGACAAAACCAAAATTAGCTGATTTTCTGATAGTTTTATCCTGGCGATGCTAACTCTTGATAAAGATTCATTAGCTTTTGACACATAACTTTTTCATCGTAATTTTCCACAATATGCTGTCGCAACTTTTCCAGGCTGCTAATACGTTCTACAGGTGATTCCTTAACTACTTCTAACATCGCCTTAGCCAATGCTTCCACATTGCTAGGTTCCACCAAAGTGTAATATTCCTCTACAAACGTACCTCGGTAAGCCTGCAAATCAGAGGTAATCACAGGACGCTGGCAAGCGGCTGCTTCCACCAGAGTAGAGGGAAAAGCATCAGTAAAGGGATAATTAATCACCACATCTGCTAGATTATAGGCTGTCGGCATCATTTCATAGGGAAGTGCCGGAATCCAGCGCAAGCTATCAGCAATTCCCAAGGTTTTTGCTTGAGTCAAAATCTCTTTTTCCAGTTTCTCAATACCGTAGTCATCATGTACGGGATTGAATTTTATAAATAACAAAATCGCAGGCTGGGGTAAATCAGCATAAACTTTAGCAAAGGCTTGAAAAATCTTTTCCTGCTCATAACACCAGTACCAAGCGCGAGGCGAAAAGAAAACTGTTGCATTATCAGGAATTTTGAAAATCTGCCGCCATTTGGCTGCGTTACTGCTATAGTTAGGGTGAAAATGTTGAGTGTCAGTTCCTAAAGGAATATGCTCTACTCGTTGAGTTGGACTCAGTAAGCTCTGGCAAACTTTAACTAAGGTTGGGTTTTCGACAATTATTGCATCAAGATTGGATAGTAACCAACCATATACATTTTTTAATCTTTGTTTTTCTGTGGAAATGTTGCTGTCAGGTATTTGAGATTCTATAATTGGCTCTTCTCTTGGTTCGTCAACTAAAGAATTTAAGAAACCCCAAGCTGAAACAATTAATGGGTGCAGCCCAGCTAGTACACAGCAGTGAACATCATCATGTACATAATGAACGTGAGTAATATCTGGTTTAAAGGTTGCTGCAATCTCTTTTAGCTGGGCAACATTGGCTGACAATTGATCTACTGGAATATATCTCCAGGAATTTGTCGTCCAGTCATAGGTCCGAAAGGGAGTGACGAATTCAATAAAGCGATAATTATTAGGTTGTTTGCCTTGATAGGGATTGTATTCTCCCACTAGCCAAACTTCGTGTCCTTCTGCTAAAGCCCAATCCAGAGGTCGCTTCAGTGCCAGTGCTCCCAGGCCAGACATCAAGATCCGCATCGTCATACTTCCTCCTCTGAAACTGGGTTGTTAATGGCAATTAATTGGCAGTATACGAGTTTTTCTATGAGTGCTAGTAGGTCTTTTTGCAAGAATTCAGGTGCTATTTTATATTCTTGCAGCAATTGGTTATATGCTGCTTCAATAGAGGTAGATTCTAGTAAGATGTTTAGCATCCGAGTCGCTGTCTCGTTGAGATTAAATTCTCGTTGTGTTTCTATCTTAAAAAGCATGGATTTCTTGCCTATTGGATGGGTTAAAACATCATCTAATAAGGCAATTTTTTTTCGTAAAATTAGATCAAATGATTCCATACCATATTAGAAAGTTTAAAGTTTGATTTTACGTTTTTATTGGTTGGGTATAGATTGACAGTTTTTACTTGTCTAATTTTTCTAAGTTTCCCCATGTCTCTCTCATAAAAGTGCGATCACTAAAATAATAAATAGTAGGTAACAATCTTACTAAATCTTAGCATTTATTCACACTTTTTGTAGCTAGTAGGCATAACCTGGAATTTATCTTACTAGAAGAAGTATTAGTTTTTTTTACTAAAAAAAAACAGCAAATAATCAGTGTAAGGGAGAGAGTAAATTACTCGCTGTTTTTTTCCTATTCTCCTCATTAACTAACAAAAGATAAGAAAATGAGGTTATATCCCATTCTTGCCCATGAATCAATTTATAGTAACTAAAGTAGTTACTATAAATATTTTTTGAGGTAGTTTAGGGTTTCACAATAGTTTTCGCGGTAGTTTGGGGTGTCATAATAGTTTTCGCGGTAGTTTGGGGTGTCATAATAGTTTTCGCGGTAGTTTGGGGTGTCAACTCTCCTGCTCCTCGTACCACAGCATTTAGTTCCTCATCGCTTAATTCAGATATACTGGGTGCTTGATAGCTTTCGTTTTTCTTAGTATTTTCGATTGTCAGGGTCATTTTTTTTTTGATTGAGAATTTTCTGATTTTCGATGATATCTTATATTTCTCCTATTTCTCCGCAAAATATGTAAACCTTTGTTAAGATAAGAAATAATTCTTAATATTTTCAATTACCCCGATCGCGTTACCTCTATCTCCTCTGTTGTGCTTCCTTCAAACTTCCCAATCGAAAAAAACACGATCGCGCCTGGGTGCAGCGCGATCGCGTCCGAAAAAGGGGAGTAAAGTAATAATTTACTGACTACTTCGTAACACTAAAATACTCATTCTTCGCATACACACTAATAATGCAGTTACCTACCTCAAAAAACATCCCCTCTTGCTCATCTTTGGAGAATTGTAAATGCACATACTTAGCACCAATTTCATCAGCAGTCGCGGCTTTTCCCTCCATCTCATCGGGGATTAACCCCGTCGCACCAATATAAAAAACCAAGGGCGAAACCTTCTCCCGATACAGGTTTTCTGCATAGGCTTCTAACCGCTCATTTGCACTCGTGAAAGCCTCCACTAATTCCTCACGAGTGACAGCATCTCCCTTCCCTTTCGCCTGCAAAAGTCGCAGCAAACTCTCTCCCTTTACCTTAGACAAAATTGACGCGACACTTCCCTTATTTTCTAACCCTAAAAAATCATCAAAAATCCCCCTCATTAAGTCATCTATTTTGGTAATCTTCATCCGTGATGAAAGTGTCTTATGTCCGAAAACAACATCTTCATCTAAAATCTGATCAAAAGTCGGTTTTTCTACTTTTTCCCCTGTCTCCTTCCGATATACCTCATAGACGCGATCGAGGAATTTGTTGGCGGAGTGAAACTTACTAAAATTGAGGATATCCTTGTTGCCAATATCAATTTTGTAACTCACTCGTGAGTCGATCGTCCCCTTCGCGATCGCGTCCTTCAAATCGGTGTATTCCGTTGTTGTGGGGAAATTGATATTAAGATTCTTCGACAGATAATGCTGTTTTAACTCCTCTAACTGTTCCCCCGTATAACTCTCTGATGCTTCCTTCAAATGAGCCGAAATAATGCTAGAAAGAATCTTAATCTCTGCCAATTCCTCAAACACCCCATCAAGACTACCATAACGGCCATCAAAAGGCACTAAGGGCAAACTATCTAACATTAGATCATACTCGCAACGGAAATCAAATATCTCCACGGGTGAGCCATCTTTTTCAATTATCCCGACTCCTTTGAGCAAATCAAACACCTTTTTGTTGCTGATTTTTACTCGCAGCGATTTGACATTCAACTCGCCGTCGCTGACAATGGTATAATTGTTAAACGTATTAAGATCCGTTACCAAAATTCCCGCGACTTCATTAATTGGTGTTTCGTCGGAAACTTTCACCAGTCTGACTTTTCGGCTAATCAGCATATTAATAGTCGCGGTATTTTGATTGATGGAAAATGAACCCATCTGCACATATTCACCTCCATCTAAATATTCTGTTTTCAGCCACGGCTTGATCAGATTCCCCTTTTCATCTCGTTTCCCTTCCACTCGCTTTAACCCTTTTCGCTGATAGTTTTCCTGCAAGTGTTTGAGGTTGATAATCAGGCTTTCACTGTTTTCTTCTAATAGTTTTATCAATTCCAATACCGGGATTTTGTCACTGACTTTGACGCGATCGCGGATTTCGTGAGTCTTCAAAATCTCTGATTCAAAGATAGCCTTTTCTAAATCTTCGGTAAAGTCTGCTATCTGTGAATTTGTCAGAGCTTTCGCGTGTTTTTCTGTCAAAGTCGCGTCGAAAGTGCTCGCGAGTGCGTACTTGGCTGTATTCAAATTTCCATCAGCTAAATTAGCCTTGGCAAAGGCAAACACTGACTCATGGGTTTGTGCCGTGGGAACGTCTAATTGCTCATACTCGGATTTGGTGATTTTCTGATATTTATAAAACGATCCTTCATCATCCTCTTTGAGGCCGCAAATTTTCAAGGTACTGGCAGAGCCATTAATTTTCTTCGCACTTTTGCACACAAACACTTGATAATCGTATTCCTTAATTAAGGGTTCTTCTAAGGGAGGAGCCACCGAATCACCTAATAATTTTGTGGTGTCATACAAGCCGTTATAAACTTGTTTTACTTCCCCTGCTCGGATACAATTACCTGATAAAGTGTTGGCAATTTTTGACAGTAATTTGAAGTCCGCGTGGGAATAAGAAATGGTGTTGACGAATACATCCATCCCTTTAAGCTCTTCGCAAATTGCCTCTAGGGATTTAGCTTCTGCATTGGGACTTGGATCGTTGGCATAGCCGTCACTGTGCAAAGAAATCGCGGTTAGCTCTCCCATTTCGATGAAAGATTGTGCCAGTTTCATTGACTGGGAAATGCAGGTGCAGCCAGCCGTCTGTATGTTTTTAATTGCTTTGATGTAGCCTGAGTCAAATTCCATCACTTTTTGAATGGGAATACGCGGGAAGTGACAAATAACATCTCCCTTATCTGCATAAGAAATTAGGGTGATTAAAAGTTGATAATTGTTGTATTCGTCTAAGGTTAAAAGCTTTATCAGGGTTTCTTTTAATGGTGCTAAATCTAAATACATGGAGCCGGAGCGATCGATGATAATGATACTGTGCGCGACGGATTTTTCGGGCACTTCTCCGGGCTTTCTTTCCAGATTAATTCGATCAACTAAGTAGTAGGCTTTTTCCCTTCCTGCAAAGTTGTATAGGGTAAATTTTGTGCGGGGTTTAGACGCGGTTTTGCTACTGGTTTTTTCCGACTTTGCTTGTGATGCTGGTTTGCTTTGCCGTGCCATATTAAAACCTATGTTGATTTATTCGTCAATCAAACCTAACACAGGAATTTTAGACTGTCAAGAGCCCGATCGCGCTATTTTGCCTGACGGTCAAAATGAGTATTAATACTTAGGGACGCAGTAGTTATGGTGCGATCGACTCTGGAGGGGTTTGGGAATTTGATTCTGTTTCCGCAAAATGATGAGGCCAAACGCGATCGCAAAAAAACAATGTTCCCGCGACTACACAAAGAGGTATTGCTAATAAACCTAGGAATGGAATACTGACTAAACCAAAACAAACTAAGCCAAAACTGCCACTGGCGGGTAAACTTTGACGAAAGATATTTAATTTATCTTTAAACTCGAATTTACGTCGATCTAAGGGCGCACTGAGAAAGTCTAAACCGACTAAAGTTGTGCCTAAAATGACACCGCCTAATGTCGCGATCGCGGAACCGAGTCCGGGTATAAAATTAAGCAGAAATAGGGGTAAACCGACTATTACCATAATTTTCATTTTTCCCAATTCAAAAGCAAAAGCCCGTTGAATTTCTCGCAAAATTCCGGTTAGACTCATATCTAAATCGGGTAATTGACCGATTTTCATTTTTTCCAATTGTTCTGATAATTGCCCATACCAAGGTGCGCCTAAAACTACTCCAAATTGCACGGATAAAAATCCGACAAGTAAGAGTAAAACGCTCACTAATATGACATGAACTAACCAACTAAAGATATTTCCGAAAATTGAGATAAAATGTAACTGATTGGGTAAAGTGATAATGAGGGAATTAAAGCGAGTTGACCAATCTAGGACTAATTTATCTATGCCTTGGAGACTGGGAAATAGTAAAATGATATAGAGCGCGATCGCGATCAGAATATTCACGACTATGGGAATAAGAATATATCCCCATAATTGAGGTGTTTCTTGAAGGAGTTTAAATGCTTTAAAGGGATACATAGCACCTGCAATAATTCCGAAAGGTGCATGAATCAAGGAAGGAGTTGGTTTTGATGTTTCTTGAGATGTCATATTGATCTAAAGTGGGAAATGTAAATATAGCATTTTTCAATGAGATGTAAATGTGGAAAGGGCATTTTTGTGGAACGGGCATCTTGCCCGTTACAGGCAAGATGCCTGTACCACAAGTTTCACCTCTCAAATGTCAACACTATAAGCCGAATTAATTTGACCGGGCGGTTAAAACCGCGTCTACACAGACAAAACCCGCCTGCGCTCTTTGAATTTCTTCAGTCTCCGAAGGGAGACTTTGTTTGTGTAGGGGCGAATGGCATTCGCCCGCCCAATCAATCTTAAGATCGCTGCGGTTGATTTTCTTGCAGTTATTGGCGAACCAGCCCCTACATCAATTACCTTCATTTAACCGGAAATGATATTACGCAAAACCGTTTTTTTTCAGTCGAAAATAGGCTAACCGGGTTTGCTGAAAAACCCGGTTATTTTCAATTATTAATTATCATCAGGATCGTGTTTAGCAATTACCCAAATAGCATGAACGATCCCAGGAATGAAACCAAACAATGTCAGGAGGATGTTAATCCAAAAAGGCCAACCAATCCCCACAGTCAAAAACACTCCCAAGGGGGGTAAAAAAATAGCCGCGATGATACGAATAATACTCATTTGTAGTTTTCCTTGAACTCTTCTCTGGTTAATTATAACTTCACTAGCTGACAGAGCCTTTCCTGAAAAATTTGGGAGGCTTTGCCATTGTGTAAATTTCGGTTTCTGACGCGATCGCGTGACGTAAGTGACGGGGTAATTGCCAAAGGCCTAACAATGTTATACCATCAAACATCTGAAAACCCCCAGTTGTCTTCTCTGTGAGAATTATATCAACTTCGGAGGGTTCCCGTCGAGTATTAATGGCTTGCGTGGACGCGATCGCGAACCCCCAAGGAGTACCATAGGTAGGAATATAACTGGTATAGGAGTATACATGAGGGAAAACAGCTTTTAAAGTGTTGATAATACGAACATGAAGTTGTAATTCCCCCGGAGAAACGGGGCCCGCTTGTACTACGAAAAATCCATTTTGAGACATAATAGCACGAACTTTCTCAAAATATTCCTTGGTAAATAATTGGAAAGACGGCCCATCTTCAATGGGATCAGATAAATCGGAAATAACGATATCCCAGTCATTACCTGTCTTATCTAAATAATCCAAAGCATCGCCGATAACAACTTCGCAACGAGGATCATTAAAAGAGCCTTGGTGCATTTCCGGTAAATATTCTTTACAGGCTTCTACCACCTCGCCGTCAATATCAATCATTACCACTTTTTCCACAGTTTTCCAACGCAGAATTTCCCGTGTAGTAGCACCTTCACCACCTCCTAAAACCAGCACTTTACGGGGGGAACCATGAGACACCATCCCCGGATGTACGAGGGGTTCATGGTAGAGAAATTCATCTCCTGTAGCCGATTGCCATTTACCATCGAGGACTAATGCTTTTCCATAGGTTCCTGTTTCGATAATGAACATTTCTTGATAGGCAGTTTTTTTGTAGATTAAGACTTTGGAGACACCGTGGATATAGATATCCCAAGGTGTAATGTAGTCACTAATCCAAAAATCCGATGAAGATTCTGACATGATATTATTTCCCTTTTGAGACGACAATACATTTTTGGAGGAGCCACTGTAGTTTGTAGCACAAATTTCACTTATTTAATAGAGAAAATGCCTGGTGCATCTCATTTTTAAGTTAACAATCTAATTTTACCCAAAAATTGTCCCCAAACTCACCCTATGAGTACCAATGGGATGAAGCAAATTTTTATCATAAATATCTTGCTTAATCTCCCTCGCACGAGTCAAATTTCCTTTTCCCTAGATTCGATCGCGCTTGTTATCCCATATAATATAAAAAAAACCTCTCAACTCCCCAAAAATGACTCAAAATATCACGTTTCTCGGTTTAGGTGTAATGGGCGCATATATGACAGCAAATCTCGCCCGTAGTGGTTTAAATGTTACCGCGTGGAATCGCACCCCCAACCGCCCTGGGGTCGAATTTGCCGCGATCGCAGGTGCGAAAATTGTTTCTTCTCTCTCAGAGGCGGTTAATTCTGCTGATTTCATTTTTTCTTGTTTGGGAGATGTCCCTGATGTCGAGGAAGTTTTGCTGGGGAAAAATGGGGTTTCTCAATGGGCGAAACCCGGAGCTCTTATCGTTGATTTTAGTACCATTGGCTCTCAAGCCGCGATTCATTTAGCCACTGAATTAAACAAACATCAATTACGTTTTTTAGATGCACCAGTCTCCGGGGGCGATATCGGTGCGAAAAATGGGACTTTGACGATTATGGTAGGAGGTGATCGCGCTGATTTTGAGGTTTGTCAACCCTTATTAGAAGTCATGGGAAAAAAAATATTTTATTGCGGTACAACAGGAAGCGGTCAAGCGGTAAAATTATGTAATCAAATTCTTTGTGCCCTGAATATGGTGGGACTTTGTGAAGCGATCCAATTAGCCCAAAAACAGGGAATTGATCCTAATTTAATGATCGAAGTTTGTAGTACCGGAGCCGCGGGTTCTTGGGCCCTTTCTAATTTAGCTCCCAAAATTGTCGCGTCGGATTTAGCACCCGGATTTATGATAAAACATATTATTAAAGATTTGCGTTTAGTTCAAGAAACGGCCTCTGATCAAAATTTACCTGGGGTGGAATTGAGCGATCGCCTCTTTAAATTAGTGCAGGAATTAGATAATGGCATGGGTGGGGAATTAGGCACTCAAGGCATGATCCGCGCTTATCAAGAGGAGTAGCTTTGTAGGTTGGGTTTCGTGGCTCAACCCAACCTACCTCTTCTTCAGGAAAAAAAAACTGAGCTACCCCCTTGACAAACGGACAGACATCGGTAACAATGAAACATTGTGATTAAGCGGAACTGGCGGAATTGGTAGACGCGCATGATTCAGGTTCATGTGGTGCAAGCCTTCCGGGTTCAAGTCCCGGGTTCCGCATTGGGAAAGAAAAACAAAGAAGACACAAGAAAACAGAGACTCAAGAAAAAAGCGGAAAGCTTCTCTTTTGATTCTGATAGCTCTGTAAAACTTCTCTTTTTTTCAGGAATCATCAATGTTAACAAGTCTTCAAAACCCTTTAGTTAAGCAATTCCGAAAGCTGCATTCAGCTAAGGCACGCCGAGAAGAAGGGTTATTTTTATTAGAGGGTACTCATCTCCTTGAAGAAGCTTCCGCGGTAAACTTACCTTTATCGGTGGTATGTTGTACCCCAGGGTGGCAAGAAAAACACCTTTCTCTGTGGGATCAGCTTTCTGCACTGGCAACTCGCACTCAATTAGTCAGTGATAAAGTTTTAGAGTCTATGGCGACAACGGTACAACCTGATGGCATTGTCGCGATCGCGTCTCGTGTGATTACCCAAACCACACCGTTAACCAGTTTAGGCCTTGTCTTAGAAACAATACAAGATCCCGGTAACTTAGGCACAATTATTCGCACGACAGCCGCGAGTGATGCCCAAGGGCTTTGGTTAAGTCGTGATAGTGTCGATTTAGATCATCCCAAGGTATTACGGGCATCCGCGGGGGCGTGGTTTCGCTTACCAATGGCGGTTAAGGATGATTTAAAAGAGGATATCCTTGAGTGTAAACGTCAAGGAATGCAGATTTTAGCCACAGTCCCCGATGCCAGTTTAAGTTATTGGGATGTGAATTTAGCCAACCCAAGTTTGATTTTATTAGGTAATGAGGGCGCGGGGTTATCCCCAGAATTAATGAGTTTAGCTACTCACCAAGTGACAATTCCCTTGAGTCGCGGTATTGAATCTTTAAATGTCGCGATCGCGGCTTCTTTAATCTTATATGAAGCCCAACGACAAAGACAGATAACTCCTTAAGTCGACTCAGGTTGGGGGAGTTTTCTTCTCCGCGAGATAATTTTCAATATCGGCTATCGCGTCTTCCAAGTCAGCAAAACTAAACTGAGAAGGCTTTACTTTTTTCGCGCGTGGTGGGGGTGGAGGCGCGATCAGTTTGGGTTTGACGGGTTCATCAACGGGGACATTCAACGAGTCACAGAGTTTATCCAAAGACTCGAAAAACGCTTGGGTAGCAGCTCTACGCCCTTCTAACTCTTCTTTTGTCTCGTTTTCGTGCTCCATCATTTTTCCTAGACAAATATCGACAAAATTAGACAAAGGTATAATCGTATCCATCAAGGCGATGAATAGCCTTAAGGTGATTTCGAGATACGCGGATGACAGTTGAGCTATCTAATCGGACATCAAAATGGCCCTTGAAGCGAACCGTTTTGATACGTTTTCCTGTTATCGGTGCCCATTTTCCTCTGATTACAGAAACGATATCACCCGTTTTCCATTCTTTCACTTTTTGTTTAGCCCGATAATTCTTTCGAGGAAAACCGTATTTGTCATTTTGAACCATTTGCCGACAACCCCATCCTTTCGCGGTGATACGTAATGCTTGAGTTGTCAGAATCTCTAGTGAATCAACTTTTCCCACGCACGCGGCATCTAACCAATGTGATTTGGGTAAACCTAATCGCACTCGATTAAATTTAGTTAATCCACCTGAACCCGTTGAGACAGGTAAACCTGTTTCTTGGAGTCGATTAAACAGCGCCCACCGAGTTGAATTAACCGCCGCCGCATCCTTAAGAGGTCTTTTAGCTTGAGACAAAATTCGCTGAAGAACTTCTGGCTTTTCAGCTAGGAATTGCTTAATATATTGAGTCCCCTTTTTCTGGTTACACTTCTCACAAGAAAGGCAAAGATTGGAAATTCGATTAGTTCCACCTTTAGCTTTGGGTTTAATATGTTCCACTTGTAACGGCACATTTTCTGCCCGACAATAAGCACATTTTCGCTCCCATTTATTAAGTAGATATTCTCGAATCTCGTAACCTTGTAATTCCCCTTGTTGATATTCAATCCCTGAGATTTCTGGGTTTTCCATCTTTTGCAGATCAAATCTCACCAATTCTTGAGACACAGATCCAATTGGTGCAAGTTTACGAACGCGATTCACCCAAGTCATAGTCGTTTCTACTCGATGTTGTAGGGAGGGAGTTAACCAGCCCTTTGAACGAGTGCGATTAAGAAATCTAGCTTGACGATACCGAGTTTTTCGGTTTCGTCGAGAACGTCGAATAGCGCGACGGGAATCAAGACGAGATTTAATCGCGTATCCTCGATGAATCAACTCGGCAGCAAAAATAATTTTGTTGCCTTTTTTTAGTGCAATTCCTGTCACTTTAGAACCGGGATCTAGTTTCAGTTCCAGTGGTTCAGGATTGGCATCAACCTCCTTTTTTAAAATGATGGTAAATGGATACCATTGAAACACAGCCGCCTTGCCAGCATTTAACAACTTTCGTGCTATTGATGGCTTACAGGGAGTTAAAGGTTTTTTGAGGGTATCAAGAACAAAAACATAGTTAGACATGGTTGTGTCTGACCTCTTCAGTAATGTGTGCCTCGGCTAAGTTATCAGTCGGTACTATCCAAACAGCACTAGCTTTGAATAAACCCTTGCTTGTTTAACTGTTCGGTTCTAGTGCTTGGGACTGGCAAGCATCCCAAGGTAGGAACTTTAACGCTTCCCGATAACGGTGGTCTGAGCCCGAGCCTGGACTTACTTAGACTTCATGGATTGTCCAGAATTGTCTAGGGTTTCAGTAAGTCATTTTCCATGAGAAGCAATTTCTGGTAAACGTTGTGAATTTAATAGATTGCGTTGCCCCCTACATTACTTGATTGTATCGCACATAAAAAGAATAGGGAATAGGGAAGAATGAAGAAAGGTGGGAAAAAAACTCAATAAAAATCAAAAAGTAAAAAATGAATTATTGATTACCGATTACCAATTACCCAATCCCCAATTTGGTAGAGAATAAAGAAGGAAATTCAGGCAAAAACGAAAAATGAGTAAAGGATTCGATTACGATTTAGTGATACTCGGCGCGGGTGTCGGTGGACATGGTGCTGCATTACACGCGGTTAGTTGTGGTCTCAAAACTGCTATTATCGAAGCGGGTGATATGGGGGGGACTTGTGTTAATCGCGGTTGTATCCCTTCCAAAGCTTTATTAGCCGCTTCCGGGCGAGTGCGAGATTTACGCAATACCCATCATTTACAATCAATGGGTATTCAAGTCGGAGGCGTGAATTTCGATCAGGGCGCGATCGCGTCTCACGCAAATAACTTAGTCGGTAAATTAAAAAGCGACTTAACCAATAGTTTAAAACGTCTTGGAGTCGACATTATTCAAGGATGGGGTAAAGTAACCCGATCTCAAAAAGTTACCGTAAAAGCCAACGGAAAAGAACAAATAATTACCGCAAAAGATATTATTATTTCCACAGGCTCCATTCCCTTTGTGCCCCCAGGTATTGAAATTGATGGAAAAACCGTTTTCACCAGTGATGACGCGGTGAGACTGGAGACATTACCCTCTTGGATCGCGATTATTGGTAGTGGTTATATCGGATTAGAATTTTCCGATATTTATACCGCGTTAGGTTGTGAAGTAACCATGATTGAAGCCTTACCTCAATTAATGCCTACCTTCGATCCTGATATTGCTAAATTAGCGGAAAGGGTATTAATTACACCTCGTGATATTGAAACCAGAATCGGTAAATTAGCTAAACGCATTATTCCGGGTTCTCCTGTTGTTATTGAATTAGCAGACGCGAAGACTAAAGAAATAGAAGAAGTCTTAGAAGTAGATGCCTGTTTAGTGGCGACGGGACGTATTCCTTATACAAAGGATATCGGTTTAGAAGACATTGGAGTAGAAACAATCCGCGGTTTTATTCCTGTTAATGACAAAATGGAAGTATTAGTAAATGGGGAAGTTGTACCCCATTTATGGGCAATTGGCGACGCGACAGGTAAAATGATGTTAGCTCATGCCGCATCGGCTCAAGGTGTTGTCGCGGTAGAGAATATTTGCGGTCGACCTCGTTTAATTGACTATCGTAGTATTCCCGCAGCCGCGTTTACCCATCCTGAAATTAGTTATGTGGGATTAAGTGAACCCGCAGCACAAGAATTAGGCAAAAATGAAGGATTTGAAGTCGCGACAGCCCGTACTTATTTTAAGGGTAATTCTAAGGCATTAGCAGAGATGGAAACCGAGGGAATGGCTAAAGTAATTTATCGTAAAGATACGGGTGAATTATTAGGCGTTCATATTTTTGGTTTACACGCGGCTGATTTGATTCAAGAAGCCGCCAACGCGATCGCGCAACGAGATTCCGTGAACGAATTAGTGTTTCGAGTGCATACTCATCCCACCCTTTCGGAAGTGTTAGATGAGGCTTATAAACGCGCTGTAGGGGCTCATTAATCAATCATTAGTCAAGGGTTTAAACCCTTGACTCATCCCGATAAATTTTACCCGTTCCCCGTTCCCCTCTTATTAAGAAAGCATCCAAAATTCCTACTATCCCCCAATCACCAATCCCCAATCACCAATCCCCAATCCCCAATCACCAATCACCAATCACCAATCCCCAATCACCAATCCCCAATCACCAATCCCCATTCCCCGTTCATAATTATCTACTTGTCAAACAATCCCCTTGGCAATATAATGAGCAGATGGCTTCGGAGTAAGAAAATATTATGAAAATTTTACATGGAACATGGATTCCCCAGGAAAATGAAGACTTTATCCAGAAAGGCGGTTTTTATCTCTGGGTAGAAACTGCCTCAACATCAAAGAAGAAAACAACTCCATCCCATCATCCCCAACAACTAACCCCAGAAGAGTTAGCTACTTTTATTTGTCCTAAATTAGGTTTAGAACGAATTTCCCCCCAACAAATTACCCATAAATATTTTCTTTTACCTAGTCATAATCAACAACCTTTACCATCCCTAGAATTAATTCGTTATTTAGAAAAAGAGATACCAGAAACAGAGATAGAATTACAATTTTGGCAAATCAACTGTTATCGAATAGATGCCATCATTAAAACGCTTCAAAATTTACATTTTCTCGCACTATATGAAAGTAATGAATGGCAATTTGGCTCAGATTTACTGTTTTGGTATCACTACACCCAAACCTTAAAACAAGTAATCATTAAAGATCAGTATATACCCGCGTGGAAATGTCGCAAACTTGCCACAAATCAAGATAAAAAAACTAAAAAAAATCAATCTAATAATTATGAAATTTACCCAACATGGGAAATAATTTCTGAATTATATGAAGCCAATCTTCAGGAATTTGTTAACTATATCTCTCCCATCTGTCTTGCTGGCAGGGAGACGCACTCAGAGCAAAAAGAATTTTATCAAGCAGAAACATTATTAAGACATTTTTCAGAATGTCTCTTACAAACAGTAATTACCAATACCTCTGTCCCTGCTACCCTTGAGAAAAAAATCGTCGATTCACCCGTAATTTTTAACTGTATTAAACGTTATCAAGGTTATCACAACTTAGATGTTACCCCCCATACGTCTCTTTCCTTAAAAGAATATCAACAATGGCAAAAATGGCGCAATCAGTTAGTTAATAACAATCAAACAATAAATTTTCACTTGGGCTTTAAATTGTTAGAACCCCCTGAAGGTGCGCCCGATGACTGGTATTTAGAATTTTTGATTATTTCTAAATCCGATCCCTCCTTAAAATTAAACCTAAATGATTATTGGTGTGTCAACAAACAAACAAAAAAGACATTACAAAAGCATTTCGGAGCAGAATTAGAAAAAGATATACTTTTAAACTTAGGTTATGCCGCGAGAATTTATCCGCAAATTTGGTCAGGATTAGAAACAGATAAGCCCGTTGGTTTTCATTTAACTCTCAATGAAGCCTTTAATTTCCTGAAAGAAAATGCCTGGGTATTAGAAGACGCGGGGTATAAAGTAATGATTCCCGCGTGGTGGACACCCGCGGGCCGTCAACGTGCGAAAGTACGACTAAAAGCCTCTCCGAAAAAATCAGGTGCTTCCGCTTCCGCGAAGGGAGGTTATTTTAGTTTAGATACGATCATTGAATATCAATATGAGTTATCTATTGGCAATGAAAATATTAGTGAAAAAGAATGGGAAGAATTAGTAAATACAAAAACTCCTCTCGTGCATTTTCGGGGACAATGGGTAGAATTAGATCCTGCTAAAATGCAGAAAATGTTAGAATTTTGGCAAAATCATCGTGATGAGCATCCCGAAATCAGTTTGATTGATTTACTGAAAAATAACTCCGGTTTAGATCACAGTTTAGAGGTAGAAACCGATGAAATTTTAGGAGAAATGTTAAGCAAATTAAATGATCCGAGTCGTTTGGAAGTAATCGAGAATCCCCCAGAATTACAGGGTAATTTAAGAGAATATCAAAAACGGGGAGTTTCTTGGTTACAATATATGGAAACATTAGGTTTAAATGGCTGTTTAGCTGATGATATGGGTTTAGGTAAAACTCTCCAAGTCATTGCGAAATTAGTTATAGATAAATCCCAAAATCCCGAATTATCTCCGACTCTGTTAATCGCGCCCACTTCCGTCGTGGGAAATTGGCAAAAAGAAGTAGAAAAATTTGCACCTCATCTGCGGGTAACTGTTCATCATGGCACAAATCGACATCAAGATGAAACGAAATTTAAAGAAGATATTTGTCATTATGATTTAGTTGTTACTTCTTTTACTTTAGTGCGTAAAGATGCAAAACTATTTAATAGTTTGACTTGGCAAAGAGTGGTGATTGATGAAGCTCAAAATATTAAGAATCCCAAAGCAGAGCAAACTAAAGCTATTTTAAAATTAAAGGCAAAATATCGTTTAGCTTTAACAGGAACTCCTGTAGAAAATCGCTTATTAGATTTGTGGTCAATTTTTAATTTCCTCAATCCTGGTTATTTAGGTAAAGAAACGCAATTCCGTAAAAATTTTGAACTTCCCATCCAAAAAGAGAATAATACTCAACAAGCTACAGTGTTAAAAAAATTAGTGGAACCTTTTATTTTAAGACGGGTAAAAACTGATAAAAATATCATTAAGGATTTACCTGATAAAATTGAACATAAACAATATTGTTACCTCACTAAAGAGCAAGCCTCTTTATATGAAGCTGTGGTTAAGGATGTGGAGGCACAATTAGATGACTCTGAAGGAATACAACGAAAAGGTTTAATCTTATCCACTTTAATGAAACTGAAACAAATTTGTAATCATCCGAGCCAATTTTTACAGGATAATAGTAATTTCACCTCGGAGCGTTCGCACAAATTAGAAAGATTAGGTGAAATGATTGAAGAGGTGATTAATGAGGGGGAAAGCTTATTAATATTTACACAATTTACGGACATAGGAGAATCTTTACAAAAGTATTTAAAACAACAATGTCATTATAATAGTTATTATCTTCATGGAGGCACATCTCGGGTGAAAAGGGAACAAATGATTACGGAATTTCAAAACCCGGAAACTGAACCCTCTGCCTTTATTTTATCCTTAAAAGCGGGGGGGGTTGGTATCACTTTAACCAAAGCTAATCATGTGTTTCATTTTGATAGATGGTGGAATCCTTCTGTTGAAGATCAGGCAACCGATCGCGCTTTTCGGATTGGACAGCAAAAAAATGTGTTTGTCCATAAATTTGTCACTTTAGGCACTTTAGAGGAGCGCATCGATCAAATGATTGAAGATAAGAAAAAATTAGCTAATATGATTGTTAATGCCGATGAGTCATGGTTAACTGAATTGGATAATGACAGTTTTAAAAAGTTAATTGCACTCAATAAACAAACCATTATTTAGGAGAATTGATATGAAAAAAGAATTTAGTCGGACTTGGTGGGGAAAGCTCTTTATTGAAGCCTTAGAAGAGTTCTCAGATTCAGCGAGATTAGCGAGGGGACGCTCCTATGCTAATAATAATAAAATCAAAAGTTATCGAATTGACAATAACTTAATTAGGGCAAAAGTGAGAGGTTCGGTTAATCCTTATTTTGGCGTTTATAAGGAACCTTTGTACAATACAGAAATTAAAATCAAGGCAATTGATGAGAAGGATTGGTTAAAAATCATTAACTATTTAGGCTCAAAAGCAACTTTTGTTTCTCAATTATTGATAGGAGAAATACCTGATAATATTGAGGATGTTTTTCGAGAATACAATTTACATTTATTACCTAATTCTAGTTCCGATTTTGAAACGAATTGTTCTTGTCCTGATTGGTCCAATCCTTGTAAACATATTGCCGGAGTTTATTATGTAGTTGCCAGTCAATTAGATCAAGATCCTTTTTTATTGTTTGAATTACGAGGAATTACGAGGGAGAAATTAAAAGAGGAGTTAGAAAAAACACCATTAGGTAAGACTTTGGGTAGTCTACTTGTTGGAGAAGAAATAGAAATTGAGCCAGTTAGCTCTTATCATACTAAACCAGAAAAGGTGGAGGTGGAAAATGTCAACTGGAAAGATTTTTGGCAAGGAAAAAAACGTTTACCTAATAATGTGACATTGGTTTCACCGTCTGCTATTCCGGCGGTATTGATTAAGAAAGCTGGAGATTTCCCTAGTTTTTGGCAGAAAGATAGCTCATTTATTGAAGTCATGACGGAATTTTATCACCGTGTTAAATCTAACAAAAAAGAGTTATTTTAATCTCTGTTTTTTCTCATTATTGCATCCGATCAATGGTTCGATATTGAATGGCTTCGGCAACAGAGGCACTGGTTAATTTTTCTTGCCCCGATAAATCCGCGATCGTCCTTGCTACTTTTAAAACGCGATCGCTCGCCCTTGCTGATAATCCTAATTTCCGAATCGCGCTTTCTAATAAATGACGACACGCGTCATCTAATTGACACCATTGTTGCAGATGACGACTTTGCATTTCCGCATTAGATCGAATTGACTCAGCTTCAAATCTTTGAGACGCGATCGCGCGCGCCGCTTCTACCCTTTTGCGGACTGTTTCCGAGGATTCTCCGGTGGGTTTTCCGGTAATTTCTTCCGGTTTTAAACGATTAACCATAACTTGTAAATCAATGCGATCCATTAAAGGACCTGATAATTTTGACCAATATTGTTCCCGTTTATTAGGTGAACAAGTACAAGCTTGAATCCCATCACCAAAATAACCACAGGGGCAAGGATTTGTGCTGGCAACTAAAGTAAATTGAGCCGGAAATTTTACCGACTGTTTAGTCCGAGAAATTGTAACATAACCATCCTCTAAAGGTTGTCGTAAAAATTCCAAAACATCCCGTTTAAATTCCGTTAATTCATCCAGAAATAATACCCCTCGATGGGCTAAAGAAATTTCACCCGGACGCGGGAAACTCCCCCCTCCTACTAACGAAGGTCCCGACGCAGAATGATGGGGTGAACGAAAGGGACGATCGCGGATTAAAGAACCCCTATCCTTTAATAAACCTGCCACAGAATGAATTTGTGTAACATCTAACGCGTCTTCAAAACTAAGGGGAGGTAAAATACCGGGTAAGCGTCTCGCTAACATGGTTTTACCACTGCCCGGAGGTCCGACAAAAATTAAATTATGACCCCCTGCAGCGGCGATTTCCAAAGCACGACGAGCATGAGCTTGTCCTTTCACATCTTTTAAATCTAACCCAGAAAATTGTTTTTTTCTTAACTCTTGTATTCCATCTATTTTCAGGGGAGTATAACGATCGGAATTATTGAGAAAATCTGTGACTTCAAAAACGGTTTCAAAACCATAAACAGAAATACCCTGAACTAGGGCTGCTTCTTTAGCATTGGCGAGGGGAACAACTAACCCAGAAATACCCATTTGTTGAGCCGCGGCCGCGATGGGAAGAACTCCCGATACCGGCCGCAAACTACCATCTAAAGATACTTCTCCTAAGAATAAATAATCTCCCAATAAGGCGGGACTCACTTGTTCCGATGCCGCGAGAATACCCATACTAATCGGTAAGTCAAAACTAGGACCTTCTTTGCGTAAATCTGCGGGAGTTAAATTAATCACAATATTTCGCATGGGAAAGGCAAAACCCGCGTTTTTCAGGGTGGATTTTACCCTTTCTTTGGCTTCTTGTACCGCGGTATCGGGGAGGCCGACAACGATGAATTTCGGGAGTCCTCCCGATACATCTACTTCGACTCCGACTTTTACCGCGTCGATTCCTACCAGGGATGCACTCCAAACTCTTGCTAACATGATGATTTTTCGGAAACGCGATCGTTTTTTTATTATTGCATATTTCTTTAACTTTGTCCTGCAACCAAGGAAACCAGGTTTGTTAACTGAGATTGAGAGTTTGAACCAAGTATTTTGCTGAAAAAACCCGGTTTCTGCCGAAAAACCAGGTTTATTGTCATCTCTTAAATTTTTATTTACAATTCTTAACAAATGTTATAAAATAGAGGAAAGTAGATGTTTAAGAGCGGATAAATTTATGTTATTGGCATCGGAGCAACGGACAAAATTAGATCAAACGGAGGATACTCTATTTTATTCTTATCCTCGATTTGTCACTCATGTGGATGAGGGATTTATTCAACAATTAACTGATTTATATCGGCAACGTCTGAAACCGAATACTCGTGTCTTTGATATGATGAGTAGTTGGGTTTCTCATTTACCTGATGAGATGGAATTTGCCCATGTGGAGGGACATGGAATGAATGAGGAAGAATTAGCCAAAAATCGTCGATTGAATCATTATTTTTTGCAAGATTTTAATCTTAATCCGAAATTTCCCTTAGATGATCAGAGTTTTGACGCGGTGTTAAATTGTGTTTCGGTGCAGTATTTACAATATCCTGAAGCGATTTTTTCGGAAGTTTATCGCATTTTAAAACCGGGTGGAATTGCTATTTTTAGTTTTTCTAATCGGATGTTTTATCAGAAAGCGATTACTATTTGGCGTGATAGTGCAGAGCGCGATCGCGTGGAATTAGTGAAAGGTTATTTTCATGGAGTCTGGAAGGGTAAAAATATCCCTGGATTTAGTAAACCGGAAGTGATATCACGTCAAGGGAATGTGCCTAATTGGATGCAAATGTTTGGCATGGGGGGTGATCCTTTTTATGTTGTGATGGCTTATCGCGATCAATAATCTTGTCGGGGCTCTTTCACCGGAATTTATCCTACGAACAAATAAGCTCAATAAACCGGCCCCAATCCAAGGATTAAATGGAATTAAGATTTTTATGTAGGTTGGGTTGAGGCCTGCGTCGCGTGCGCGCAGTGCAAAACCCAACAACAACAAATGCGTTGGGTTTTGCTTCGCTCAACCCAACCTACTACAACTTTGTTTTCACATATTGCGCTACCACCGGATTGAGAGTAAACAAAGTGGTTTTTCCTTGCTCTTGTGTCTCCAATAAAAATCGCCTTCCGATCGATCGCGTGATATTGATGGAGTCTGAGGGAGATAATTTTAATCGGTTTAAAATTTTTGACAAAGTAACGGGTTCAGTTTCCTGGGCAAGCTCAGTGATCACCGCGACTTCTGACTCGGTTAACCGCGAAAATATTTGTGATAAGTGCGATTGCAAAGAGTCATCTAAAATGAGATCGTATTGCAAGAAATCAGAAACTCTACCCCCAAATAAGTCTCGAATCAGAGATGCTGTCATTTCTAACCAAAAGGGATGACTTTGATAAGTATTAATTAAAGTTTCCCAGTCTTCTTCATCTGATAACTGATATTCTCGCAAAATCTCTTTCGCTGCCATCCCTAAACTTCCCAATATCAAGGAGCGACAGGGATAATTTTCTTTTTCTAATGAGGCAATTTCTCTCGGTTTTTCGGAACTAATTAAGAGGAAACAGCTATTGTGAGAAACTTCGGAGATTAATTTGAAAAATCGGTGATAATCTTCATAGTCTGATTTGTATTGTCCGGCAAGTTGATTACTGCTGAAAAGTGTCTGCACGTCATCGAGGATTATTAGGCAACGATTCTGCCGTAGGTGGTTGAGAAGTTCGGTAGGGGTAATCCCCCCGTGGTTGATCCTCACTTCCTGGGGAATTTCTGTTGATGGGGAGAAGATTTCTAGTAAGTTTTTGAGAGTCGTTTCTAAGGTTGGAGAAAAGCGAAGACTGCGATAAATGATCCTATCAAAATGGGTTTGAATTTTGTCTATTAGACGTATAGCAAGGGATGTTTTACCTATTCCACTAATTCCTAAAATTTGCACAAGGTAACAGTGTTCTTTTATGATCCAGTTTTCCAGGGTAGCGAGTTCGTGGGCGCGATCGTAAAAGCTGAAAATTTCGGGTGCGTCGCCTAAGTCGAGGTGGGGTTGTTTAGAAATTTGTTGGGGGTTTTGAGGTTCTCTTGGACTTCGCTTCTTTTCTTGGCAAATATTCACATTATTAATTTCTACAAAATTCTTGCCTATAGGTGATGAAACATTATAAATTTTACCACTATCTAATATGGCTAGAAAATTTCTTTTAGTAATCTCTTCTCCGAATCCCTCTGAGAGTATTTTCCATAATTGCGAACCCATATCCCTAACATGACCTTCACTGGAGTGAGTTTCTTCGGCTATTTTCGAGTATTTGTGACCTTTTAGTGTACCCCGCAGTATAGATTCTTGTAGATAATCTAAGTGTTCTCCCGTATGGGCTAAAACTAGGTCGTCTGCAAATTTTAAGATTTCTTGAATGTCCATCATGTTAGGGACTAGATATTGTTTGTCGTATTGTATCCGATCTTTCCGACATTTCCGACATTTTTGCCGACATTTCCGATCTGATCGTCTGGAAAAAGTCCCGACATTTCCGATTTTACAAAATTTCTAACTATAGTACACTGATGTATCAGATGAGTAAAAACAAATCAAAAAATATGAGTCAAACGTGGGAACCGGCGGAAGATGGTGTACATGAATACCAGCAAGCAGATAATCCAAAATCAGATGGGACTTACACAGTTGTAATACGTCCAATAGGTCAATCAACTAGATATCCCCATGCGACCTTTGACTATAATCCAACAACTGGTGACCTGACTTATAACCATATTTCTTTCAGTAAAAGACTAAGGAGTGGAACGAGGGAAAATGTGCAGATAGCAATAGCATACTTGAAAAGTGAAGGAGTCCTCTAAAGGTGCATTATTTATAGTTTCTTTCTCTATCAAGCCAGTTCAATTAATTGGGAGTGTGTTATGTCTGAAATAGTAAGAATTAGATTACCTAATGGTAATCTAATTACTGTAAAGTTGATCGATTTCGATAGAGACTTAGATCGCCGAGATGGTGGTGTTACTATAGAACCAGTTTCCGATAATGCTAACTCTGTACATCACCATTCTTTTGAGGATAGAGAAGGAAATTGGAACCTTCTGATTCGTGATCAAAACAATCAAAATATCGTAGCTTATGTTCTCAACAAACGAAATGGTAGTTGGACTGAGAGAGCTCTCACAGATGCAGAGAAAAGAGCTAGGTAAATAGCTAGTAGATATCTAACAGGATGCGATCGCTCTCTCGAATCTCTTGTGCGGTAGTGCCAAGGATGGGAGAGGGGTTCGGGCACGATCGCGTTTCTCTTCCCCCAAACGCGCTCTGGTTTTGTTAGGATCGAGAAATCAAAGAAACCGGGTTTCTCCCTTGAGGCTCTTTGTGTTACTCCAAGTTTACGAAAGACACCTGGTTTCTCAAACAGCGCGGCCTATCTTCCCATCCAACAACCATCCCTCAATTCCTCAAATTCTCCAACACTAAAACCGTTAACCCTGGCAACGATGGCAACCGCGCATCATTTGTTAAGAAAAACGAAGCACCCTCACGGATAGCTGTAGCCATTTGAATAGCATCGGGCGAACGCAAATTGTAAGTGGCTCTCAGTTGTGCCGCTTTTTCAGCAATATCTGGAGTTAATTCAACCACAGTTAAACATTCTTGATTGAGCAATATTTCACGATATTCTTGAGCTAAGATAGTGTTTCTCTGTCGCAGGGGATGAACTAGCACTTCTACGAGCGTTACTGTTGATGTCACCATCCTAAAATCACCGCGATCAAACGCTCTAAAGAAAAGCCGCATCATCTCCAAATAGTTTGGATTTTGCTCGATAAAGTAAATCAAAGGCGCGGTGTCTAATCCCACGACTTTTCCTTGTAACTGAGCTATCCATCCCATGAATTTCGTTCCTGATTCACATATTCTTGAGCATCAATCCCATGCCAAATTTCCTCACCCAATCCTTCTAATTCTAAAAGGCTCCGCTTAGGTTTAGGTTGAAAACGGTGACGAACATATACTAATAATTCAGAGATGAGTCTCAGTTGCTCATCGGGTTCCAGTCTTAGAACCTCAGTCAGTACCGCGCTGTAAGTAGACATAGATTCTTGATTAAGATTTTTGAGCTGACTGTTATTATAGCAATTTAGGAGCGACGGAAACACGATACGGCCTCTATTCTTACCTTCTCAAAGAAACCGGGTTTCTCACTTTAGCCTCTTGGTGTTACCAAAAGTTGACTAAAGAAACCCGGTTTCTCATAGACGCGATCGCGCTCTCTTCTTACCTTCTCAAAGAAACCGGGTTTCTCAGAGGAGGCTCTTTGTGTTACTCCAAGTTTACGCTCCTAAACCCGGTTTCTCAGAGGCGCGATACGGCTCTTTTCTTACCTTCTCAAAGAAACCGGGTTTATTGAGGCTCTTTGTGTTAGTCCAAGTTGACTAAAGAAACCCGGTTTCTCAGGGGCGCGATCGCGCTTATTTATAAACATCACCACGGGGGCGAATTTGAGGAACAATATAAACTTGATTGACCGGATCTTCTCAGAATAGGATTCGATATTTACCCCCTCGCAAGCGAAACTCAGGACGACCTTTGAAAAGAATATAATCAGTCAAGTTTTTCTCCCAACCGTTTTAATTTTAGTTCTTGGGAAGATATACCACGATCTTTTCCGGCTAAATAATCTTGCCACGCGGCTTCGCTTGCTTCAATTTCATCGAAGGGAATAATCTCATCATCACCTTCAACTTCTCCTCCAACTTTAACGATCTTATTTAGGTCTTTTAATAATCGAAGTTGATCGATGATTGTGAGATTTTGAACTTGAGTAAGTACCTCGTTATATGTAGGCATAGACTCTCTACAGAGTTCTTTGGGGGTTCGCCCTATTATACAGACATTTGAAAATTTTGGCAAGCGCGATAGAGCCTTTTACCCTGCTGACACGATCGCGCTTTAAAAGGAAATACAAAAGTATGTTAAGATCGAGGAAGTATAAATCACAAGATTTAACTCCATGACTCAATCACTACCAAAAAAAAGCCCACCTCGCGGCAGAATATTCCCAGAACGCACCTTATCACCCGAAGCACTAGCTCGACGCAAAACTGAACGCGAAATATTTCATAAGCGTTGTCGAGCAATCTTTGAGGAAGTTCGCCCCGCTCTAATCGCAGAACACTATGGCTGGTATATTGCCATTGAGCCTGACAGTGGCGATTATTTCATTGACAAAGATCAAGAAGTCGCTAGTCAAAAAGCACGTCATAAACACCCTGATGCCGTACACTGTATGTTTTGCTTAAATGAACGTGGAGCTACTGGCAAAATATGATTCAGGGTACATTTGGAAGCAGGGGGGAACTCTTTTTTGAAATTGATTTGATTGGTGCTGATGGCTTAAATCTCACTGTGGAGGCAATGCTAGATACGGGGTTTACAGAATTTCTAGCAATTAATAAACAAGATTTAGATGGGCTAGATTGGCAATTCATCCGGCAAAATGAAATGATAACAGCACAAGGAGAAAGCACTTTCGATGTTTATGCTGGCAAAATACTATTAGGTGAACAAGAATTCGATATCCCAGTTTTTGCAGGTGATGAGATTCCCGAAGTTTTACTAGGTTCGAGATGGTTAACAATCTTGCCGTTAGCGGTGAATTTTTGTGCGGGAGTTCTCACATTGGGGTAATACAGCGAGTATAAAATGAATTGTGCAAAAGCATTGTATTTTTTTGATTTGAATCCCTCCTCTCTTCCCCAAAACGCGATCGCGCTTCTCTTCTCCCAAGCACGATATAGTTAAATCAAAGAAACCGGGTTTCTTGCTTTAGCCTCTTGGTGTTACAAAAAGTTGACTCAAGAAACCAGGTTTCTCATAGACGCGATAGCTGCGCTTGAGCCGAAGGCTATCGCGCTATTTTATTATTATTTACCTATCAGCTTATCGTAGTCGGTATGTGTACCAATCCAAAACCATAAAATACCTGTTTCTACTTCTACACCCAAGGCCCGATAAGCTTGTCCAGCCCTTACTGACCAATATTTACCGACCTTCTTAAAATGCAGAGAAGGATGAGACGGATCGACCTTCAGCAAATCATAACACTGATCGGCTGTAGCCTGTACGTTTGAGGGTAAAGCATTGTAAAAATCCCAAAATCTTCGAGTAGTATAGTGCATTAGATAACTCGATAATTCCCTCTCTCAAAATCGGAGATCGCGTCTTCTGCTAAGAAATCCAGTGAACCCTTAAGAATATCTTTTTCTAGCTGCTCATCCCATCGTTGGTAATCCAAATCTAAAAGCCACTGGAGCAACTCTCCATACTCATCGGCGGGAAGTTGCAGGATCGCATTTTCTATCTGTTCAACAGTCAACATAGGCTGTCTCAAATTGTAATTAATCTCATTGTATAATAGCACAACTGTACTTCTCTTATCAAATGGAGAGAGAGAGAAACACGATACGGTTAAATCAAAGAAACCGGGTTTATTGAGGCTCTTTGTGTTAGTCCAAGTTTACTACAGAAACCCGGCTTCTCAAATAGCGCGATACGGCTCTCTTCTTACCTTCTCAAAGAAACCGGGTTTCTCCCTTGAGGCTCTTTGTGTTAGTCCAAGTTTACTACAGAAACCCGGTTTCTAAGGGGCGCGATACGGCCTCTTTCTTAAGTATCAAATGGGTTAATCAGTGCGAGTTCAACAATCCATCGAAAATCCTCTATATTTCTAGTCACTAAAGTTCTGCCATACACCAAAGCTGTTGCCGCAATAATAGCATCCCCAAGTGTCATTCTCCTCATCTGTCGCAACGTCACTGCCCGATCTAATACCGCATTAGAGATGGGTAAAACCTCCACAACACTAAAAAATTCCTCAAAGTACAATCTATACTCTTCAGTTAACCGATGATAACCCAGCACTTCCACATAACTTACAGCCGATACAACTATGTCATGTTCGCCAATAAACTGCCGAAGAAGCGCGTTTTCTGGTTGGGACGCGTAAATAATAATATTACTATCAAGCAGCATTATTCATCCCTACCAGGAAGAGGACGATCTTGACGCAATTCTCGCTGCCATTCTACCGGATCCTGAATATTAGCAAATACATTACTTGTGGCAATTTTTTCCAATATCTCAACTATTCTCTGACGGCGAAACTCAGCACTTAAACTCGATCGCGCTTCTTCTAAAGTAACGTAAACTCTGACAGGGAGATCCCCCTGTTTGGGAACCTCATTTGTCCATTCTAAAAGGTTGCCCTTCAATATAGCCTCAAATATTCGTCCCATAAATATCAACTCTTCTCTATTTTTTTACTATTATAACCCTTTGATGACTGGGGCTCGCTTTTCTTCCCAAAGTGCGTGAAACCAAACTATTCCTCCTGAAATTGCGCCTTTCATCCTGCTGACGCGATACGGCCTCTCTTCTTACCTTCTCAAAGAAACCGGGTTTCTCCTTTGAGGCTCTTTGTGTTACTCCAAGTTGACTACAGAAACCCGGTTTCTAAAACAGCGCGATAGCTGCGCTTGAGCCGAAGGCTATCGCGCTTTAGTTAATCATAAATTTCTCTCCGGTGTCCCATCTGGTGAATAGTAATAACCCCCAAATCCTCATTAAAAGAATAAATTACCCGATAATCACCAACTCTTAACTTAAAGAAACCAGCCAGATTTGCCGACAACGGCATAGGAGTAATTTGTTCAAAATTTTCTGCCAACCAATTGATTTTATTACCTATACGCTCTCGCACAGCCTGAGTCAATCTTTCTTGGTTAACCAGAGCTTCTGCTGTAAACTCAACCTCATAGCTCATGAGGATTTTAGCCTAGTTTTTGATAAACTTCCCCAGGTTCGATCCTGCTTTTTCCTGCTTGTTTGCGCTTCATTGACTCTAACAATTTTTCTTTGACTTCTTCCTTAACTTCTAAACCCGCATCAGGATCGCCGAAATATTCTTCTAAGCACTGTTCAACCGTATGCCGAATCAAGTCCCGCAGTTGCCCAACTGTCATGTCTTTAACTTGCATCTTAATCTCCTAGTCTGTGGGATTATCCGTAAATTATAGCAACTTTATTACTGTAAGTATACATAGATTTTTCATTAATATTTTTAGACCAACTGTTATTATAGCAATTTAGGAGCGACGGAAACGCGATACGGCCTCTCTTGTTACCTTCTCAAAGAAACCGGTTTTCTCCTTTGAGGCTCTTTGTGTTAGTCCAAGTTTACTACAGAAACCTGGCTTCTCAAATAGCGCGATCAGTGCGCTTGAGCCGAAGGCTATCGGGTGGAATCAAAGAAACCCGGTTTTCCCTTGATACTCTTGGTGTTACGAAAAGTTTTCCTAAAGAAACCCGGTTTCTCATTAATCCCAACCCACCTCCCCTTAATTCGTATATCATTCAGAGCTAGAAACTCCAAATAATCTTCTAACTCTATAACTTATCTCCCAATTTTTCCGCAATAATGTAATCAGATATCCTCCGATCAAGGGAGCATAACCCCTAGACTTAATCCTGATCTTTAACCTCTGCTATTATAGCATAAAATCTTAAACAAAACGAATCCAGCGATTGATAGTATTAACAATATTATCCATGCCGTGAATCACCGCATATTCAGGGCGACGATAATAAATAAAATCAAATAAACTCACCCCATAATGATGTTGAACAGCCAAATCTAACCAGAGATTATTAAAAGCATTACCAGACTGATAATCAGGCACATTTTCCCGATAATAATCAAAAGAATCCAGACATAAATTAAAGAAATTACGCCGCCCAAAATGCTTGAGATAACCCAATCTTGGTTTGAAATAATCTTGATTTTGCAAAACCTGATAAATCCGATCTGCTACAGATTCAGGATCAAAATCAGCATAAAGTCCCGCTTTATCGGGAATAACCACACCCTCATCCCCGCGTGCATATTTATTAAACGCGTCAAAACAAATCACCGGAACATTACAACTCATTGCCTCATGGATACTGCGATTTGTTCCTTCTAATAAAGAACCCAAAATATCAACCTTTGCTCGATTATAATGATTACGGACTTGATCGTAAGACATCATCCTTCGTGGGATAATATAATCTTCTATATTAGGTACAACAGCGAGAATTTCTTGCCATCTCTCTTGATGATATTGGTCCATTGTTTCGGGTTTTCTGAAATCAAAACTATGACAAACAATCCATGTCATTTTGATGGGATTATTCGGATATTTTTGGCGATAAATTTTTAATCCCTTCGCCAGCATTGGTATATTTTTATCTAAATCCATACGCGAAACACAAAGCACATCAATATCTTTCTGAATAAACCGATTAGGCTGCATATAATAATCATTAGTAAATTCGGCATCCTGTATCGGAATAATTACTTTTTTAAAGTGTTCGGGATGATTTTTTCTAAACAAAGCTTCCCTTTGCGAATTGGGATAAACACCAAAATAAGCATCCGCGGTTTGGGACCAAGGATAATTACACCAACGGGAATTCGCGATCGAGAAAAACGCGTCGGATAATTGAGGCAGGAGTTTATTTAAAATATCCACTCCTTCACTAAAATAAATCCCTTTAATAAACTTTCCTTCATAAAGACAGGGTGGTAAAATAACAGTGAAAGTTAACATGGTATTTAGATCGGGTTCATCTTCAAATAACTCTCCCGTATAAGCATCTAAGTCCCCATAAATTTCCTCGATTGGTTTATTAATATTAGGATTAGTGTTATAAGGAATTTGGCGGTTATAGTCTCCCTTGGGCATAAATTGATTGAATCTCCACTAATGAATTGAGAACTATAGCATTTTTAAATGAGATGTAAATGTGGTATGGGCTCTGATCCCGTCACAGGCTCTCTGCCTGTGCCACAAGTTTTACTTCTGAAATGGAAACACTATAATAATAAAAATGAACCGGATAAGCTAAGACACATTTAAACCACATAAAGTAGGACAAGAATCCAGCTTGTCACAGGCAGGATGCCTATTTTTAGAGGTATTTTAAAGGCTTAACAGCTTACACAAGAAAATAGGTAGCCCTACCAAAAAGTATCTCGTGACAGTATAATCACAATAGCATCTCTGAAATTATAAACTACAACATCTTGCCATTTTTGACATGACAATGAATAGTCCCTTTCTGCAACGACTCCATCATCCTTCCCGCCCCGTGCTCGTCTTCGATGGCGGTATGGGCACAAATTTACAAACCCAAAATCTCACCGCGGATGACTTTGGCGGTAAAGAATATGAAGGGTGTAATGAATATCTTGTCCACACTAAACCGGAAGCGGTGGCAAATGTTCATCGTGGTTTTTTGGAAGCAGGAGCCGATGTCATTGAAACCGATACTTTCGGTGGAAGTACCTTTGTTTTAGCTGAATATGATTTAGCTGATCAGGCTTATTCTCTTAATAAAAAAGCCGCGGAATTAGCGAAAAGTCTTACTAAGGAATATTCTACTCCTGAAAAACCACGTTTTGTCGCGGGTTCTATTGGGCCGGGGACAAAACTTCCTACCTTAGGCCATATTGACTTTGATACTCTCAAAAATGCTTTTGTTGTTCAAGGAGAAGGCCTTTATGATGGTGGGGTTGATTTATTCATTGTTGAAACTTGTCAAGATGTCTTACAAATTAAGGCCGCATTAAACGCGATCGAAGAAGTTTTCCAGAAAAAAAAGGCGCGTCTTCCTATCATGGTATCCGTGACAATGGAAACAACAGGAACCATGTTAGTTGGTTCTGATATTAGCGCGGTTCTTGCTATTTTAGAGCCTTATCCCATTGATATTTTAGGCTTAAATTGTGCCACGGGTCCCGATCGCATGGCCGAACATATTAAATATTTAAGTGAACATTCTCCCTTTGTCGTTTCTTGTATTCCTAATGCCGGTTTACCCGAAAATATTGGGGGACACGCCCATTATAAATTAACCCCAATGGAATTACGCATGGCATTAATGCGTTTTGTGGAAGATTTAGGCGTTCAAGTAATAGGTGGATGTTGCGGAACTCGTTATGAGCATATCCGTGCATTGGCAGAAATTTCTAATACTTTAACCCCGAAACAACGTCATCCCCTTTGGCAATATTCTGCCGCGTCAATTTATAGTGCTCAACCCTACGAGCAAGATAATTCTTTCTTAATTGTAGGGGAACGTCTTAACGCGAGTGGCTCGAAAAAATGTCGTGATTTATTAAACGCGGAAGATTGGGATGGTTTAGTCTCAATGGGAAGGGAACAAGTCCGCGAAGGAGCTCATATTCTTGATGTTAACGTAGATTATGTCGGACGCGATGGTGTCCGAGATATGAAAGAATTAGTCTCCCGTTTAGTCACCAATGTTACTCTCCCTTTAATGTTAGATTCTACTGAATGGGAAAAAATGGAATCTGGCTTAAAAGTCGCGGGGGGTAAATGTATTTTAAACTCGACTAATTATGAAGATGGGGAACCTCGTTTTTATAAGGTGTTAGAGTTAGCTAAAAAATATGGCGCGGGTATTGTTATTGGTACTATTGATGAAGATGGCATGGCGCGTACTGCTGACAAAAAGTACGCGATCGCGAAACGAGCCTACGATGCTGTGATTGCCTATGGAATCGCGCCCCAAGAAATATTTTTTGATACCCTAGCATTACCAATTTCAACGGGTATCGAAGAAGATAGAAATAATGGCAAAGCCACGATTGAGGCCATTCGTCGTATCCGTGAAGAATTACCCGGTGCTCATATTTTGCTAGGGGTTTCTAATATTTCCTTCGGGTTAACTCCCGCGACACGACAAGTGCTCAATTCCATGTTTTTACATGAAGCAATGCAAGTAGGTATGGATGCAGCCATTGTCAGTCCGAATAAGATTTTACCCTTAGCAAAAATAGATCCAAAACATCAAGAAGTCTGTCGTCAACTAATTTATGATGAACGGAAATTTGAAGGCGATGTCTGCGTTTATGATCCCCTTACCGAGCTAACAAAACTCTTTGAAGGAGTTTCCACAAAACGCCAAAATATGCGCGATGAAAATTTGACATTAGAAGAAAAACTAACTCGTCATATCATCGACGGCGAAAGAATTGGTTTAGATGAAACACTCAAGAACGCGTTAGAGAAATATCCGCCCCTAGACATCATCAATACTTTCTTACTTGATGGGATGAAAGTCGTGGGTGAATTGTTTGGATCGGGACAAATGCAATTACCTTTTGTGTTACAATCCGCCGAAACAATGAAAGCCGCGGTCGCGTATTTAGAACCCTTTATGGAAAAGTCTGAATCGGGTGATAATGCCAAAGGAACCTTTTTAATTGCCACGGTAAAAGGGGATGTTCACGATATTGGTAAAAACCTGGTAGATATCATCCTATCTAATAATGGTTATCGGGTGATTAATTTAGGAATTAAACAACCCGTTGATAACATTATTGATGCCTATGAAGAGCATAAAGTTGATTGTATCGCGATGAGTGGATTATTGGTAAAATCTACGGCCTTTATGAAAGAAAATCTCGCGGTTTTCAATGAAAAAGGAATTACAACACCTGTGATTTTAGGAGGAGCCGCGTTAACGCCGAAATTTGTCTATGAAGATTGTCAGAATACTTATAAAGGTAAAGTCGTCTATGGGAAAGATGCCTTTTCTGACTTGCATTTCATGGAAAAATTAATGCCGGCAAAACACGCGTCTAACTGGGATGATTTAGAGGGATTTTCAGGAGAATTTAGCGACAATAATAAGTTATTTAAAGAAATTGAGATCACGCCAGAAATGGAGGAAAAAGCCGCGAAGAAAAAGGCAAAACCAGAAGAACCTGTAGAGATTGATACACGACGTTCAGATGCCGTTGATATTGACATTCAACGACCGATCGCGCCCTTCTGGGGGACAAAATTACTGCAACCAGAGGATATATCCCTAGAGGAAATTTTCGGTTATTTAGATTTACAAGCCTTAATAGCCGGACAATGGCAATTCCGCAAACCGAAAGAACAATCACGCGAAGAATATGATGCTTTCTTAGCCGAGAAAGTTTATCCTATTTTAGCAGAATGGAAAGAGAAAATTCTGGCAGAAAATCTCTTACATCCTCAAGTGATCTACGGTTATTTTCCCTGTCAATCAGAAGGAAATTCACTGCACATCTATAACGCGGATACCTTGACAAAGGGGGGTGAAGCAGAAGTTATTACCACATTTACCTTCCCGCGTCAAAAGTCGATGCGACGGTTATGTATCGCGGACTTTTTTGCCTCAAAAGAGTCAGGAAAAATTGATGTTTTTCCGATGCAAGCAGTAACAGTAGGAAATATTGCCACGGAGTACGCGCAAAAGTTATTTGCCAATAATCAATATACCGATTATTTGTATTTTCATGGGTTAGCAGTACAAACCGCGGAAGCCTTAGCAGAATGGACTCATGCCCGCGTTCGCCATGAATTAGGATTTGGTAGTGAGGAGCCGGATAATATTCGGGATATTTTAGCGCAACGCTATCGCGGATCGCGTTATAGTTTTGGTTATCCAGCTTGTCCGAATATTGCGGATCAATATAAGCAATTAGAGTTATTAGGATGCGATCGCGTTTCTCTATATATGGATGAAAGCGAACAATTATATCCTGAGCAATCCACAACGGCAATTATCGCGTATCATCCTGTAGCTAAATACTTTAGCGCGTAGGGTAGGAGAAAAACCCGGTTTCTTGAAGAAACCGGGTTTTGACGCGAGATAATATTCGATGAATCTTAATAGCAGACACTCATTCTTATTGGGGTTATTTTTCGTGGTAAACCTTTATGAATTGTATTGAATTATTTGCGGGTGCGGGTGGACTAATGAAAGGACTAGAATGGGCGGGTTTTCAAACGCTTCTAGCTAATGAAATTCATCCAGATCCCTGCAAAACCTTACAATATAACTTTCCGAATGTCCCTATTATTCAAGAAAATATTAAAAATCTGTCAGGCTTAGATTTACTTGATAAAGCCAATATTAATTTATCTCAAATTAAAGAGATTGATTTAATCGCAGGAGGGCCACCCTGTCAAGGATTTTCCACAGCAGGCCTAAAAAACTATGATGATCCACGCAATACACTCATCGGAGACTTTATCCGTATTGTGCAAGACTTACGCCCCCGTTTTTTTCTCATGGAAAATGTAGTCGGACTAAAAACTCTCCATCAAGGTCGCTTATTTTCGCGTATTTTAGAGCAATTTCATCAAACAGGTTATCAATTTAATTATGGTGTCTTTTGTGTTGCTGATTTTGGTGTTCCTCAAATGCGAAAGCAACTGGTAATTGTTGGGAGTCGAGATAGTAATCCGCCACCGTTTCCCACACCGACACACGCGAAAAGTGGCGGTTTATTGTTTATGAAACCTTATATTTATTGTGGTGAAGCTATTGGAGATATCCCTCTCATTAATCAAGGTGAAGAAGCGACAAAATATGACAAAGAACCCATAACAAATTTTCAAAATTTAATGCGAGAAAATTCGACAAAATTATGGAATCATCAAGCCAGTAAGCATAAACCAGAAACGATAGAATATTATGCCCTCGTTCCCCCAGGTGGAACTTGGTTAGATATTCCACCTCATTTAAGGAAGCGCAAAGAAGGCATACAAAGATGGCCAATTAACGGTCTTTCCAGAGCAATTACAACGGAACCCACTGATTTTTTACATCCTACTTTAAACCGCATACCAACGGTTCGTGAATTGGCGAGATTACAGACATTTCCTGATAGTTATGTATTTCTAGGTCAGCGTACTACAGGGAACAAAATGCGCCGTTTGGGTTACTGTTCCCAAACACAGCAAGTTGGGAATGCCGTTCCTCCTCTTTTTGCTAAAGCGATCGGAGAATCACTATTAAATTATGCTTCTAGTTAAATCGACAAAAACTAATCAGGGGAGAAAATCTCTCTATTAAATTTCTGTTCTATCAAATCAAGTAAACATCCTAGTTCATGGAAAAGTGCTTCACGCTTTCCTAATAAATTTAAAGTGTTAGAAACATGAGAAATGCCTGTTTTTGACACAAAAACATAGTCAAAAAATGAGGCATCTACCGCGATGAGATTACGGGGTTCATCCCTCTCTACATCAGCCCCTTGAGTGTTTTTACCTTCTTTATGAATCATATCAGCCGTACATATAAAAACATAAAGCATATTTTTAGTTGAAGCTTCTGGTACTACTTTGCTCAAATTCCATTTAGAAAGACAGTAATCATCATCTATCATGTCAAAAATTATTTTCCACATAGTCCCAATATGAAATATTTCTTTTAACCGTGTTTTTGCACTACAAATAATAGCATTTTGAGGGTTCCTTCTTGAAAAAATACAAAAATCACACTCCACAGGGATTTCTAAAACTCTTTCTTTGCCAGTAATGTCAATAAATGAACGACGTAGCTTAATCACATTTTTAAGGGCAGGAGGAACGCCTTTATCTACAAGAATTTCATCTTGATGTGATAAATAATTGGCTATTGCCCAAACAATTATATTGACAAAGTTTTCTCCTGTATTCTTGGCAACACTCTGAGAAATTGTACTACGAAAACCTCCTGGGTTAATGTTTTCATCTTTTAATCGATCGCGTATTTGAGAAGTAATATCATCACCAAACATGATTTTTGTGAGGTTAGACATCAGAACTTGATCACATTTCCCTCGTTCGACTTGTGAAGAAGATGCACTCACTATATTATTAAGTGCATCCTTGTAAGATTTAAGAAGAGAACTTAACTGTTTAGGGGGTTGATGCTCTTTGACTTCGATGTTTCCCTCTAACCAATCACACACAAGTTGGTTAAAATTTTGCTCTGGCTCTCCATGAAGATTATAAAGTTTAACTTTTCTTTTTCTATTCATAATAAATCTTCCTCTTCAATGCCATACTTAGCAAAGAGAGCCGAAATAGAAATATTCAGCGCATTGGCGAGTTTCTCAATATTTTCTAGGGAAGGATTTTGTCTTCCCCTCTCAATATTTGAGATATACGTTCGATGAAGTTCCGTCCTTTCGGCTAGAACTTCTTGGGATATATCTAGTTCCCTTCTCCGTCGCCTGATGGCTTTTCCAAAGCGTTTTTTGATGTCTAATTCACTCTCTTGGCTCAAGGATTTATTCACAAAAACTACTAATAACCCTTTTCATATAAAATTTAACATTTTGCAGATTATCAATCTACAGTTTATCTGTAACATTATGTCGATTATATTTAACATTAGGGATGGGTTGCCAAGTAATTGAGCGCGATCGCGTTTCTCTATATCATGGATGCTCCGAATAAAATGACCCCTTTGTGGAATATAATTTACCAAATTTCATCTCCTTCAGACTTGCCCCAAAATACTTCTTCACTGGGTTCGATATCGCCTGCTAATAATTGATCTAAGGTATATTCTAAAGTTTTATTTACTGGTTCTAAAACCAGTTTACCATTTTCTATCCTACAGATAACTGTATCATCAGCTTTCAATTTTAGTAATTCCACGATGTCATTGGGAATTGCTAAGGCTAATGAATTTCCCCACTGACTCAGATGTATTGTTGTTGTCATATTTTACTTTTGCTTGGGATTAGTCTATTATACCGAAAATCCATTCGTGAAGCCTCTCTTTACTGCTTTTTCCCTCTTGATCAAAAATGATGACTCTTCAATTAAGATAAATATCACTTACGAAAATCTTCCCAAAATGCTGTGATTTCCTTTATTAAAATCAGGAAAGTGAAACACTAAAATCACCACCCCCTTGTCAATCTCTTAGTTGATATGATATAATCCATTATGCAAAAACAAGAGGGGTTTGTTTCTGCTAATATTCCTACCCGTTTAGAGTGAAAATGAAAGCTGTTATCTTATTGTCTGGTGGCCTTGATTCTTCTACAGTTTTATATCAAGCCAAAGCTGATAAATTTGAATGTTATGCGATTTCTTTTGATTATCAACAACGTCATCGACGGGAGTTAGAATCCGCGTTACAAATCAGTCGTGAGGTGGGTGTTATTGCCCATCAAGTTGTGAAATTTGACCTCACTCTTTGGGGGGGTTCTGCTTTAACGGATAATAGTTTGGAATTGCCCCACGATCGCGATTTAGCAGATATGTCTCAAGACATTCCTATCACCTATGTACCCGCGAGAAATACGATTTTTCTCAGTTTTGCCCTAGCCTATGCAGAAGCCTTGAATGCTAGTCGTATTTATCTGGGAGTCAATGCCTTAGATTATTCCGGTTATCCTGATTGTAGGGGGGATTATCTTGACGCGATGCAGGAGGTTTTTCGCTTAGGTACAAAACAAGGTCGAGAAGGAAAACCTATTGAGATTATCGCGCCTTTGTTGCATCTCAAAAAGACTGAAATTATCGAATTAGGTAATAAATTAGGAGTTCCTTGGCAGAAAACTTGGTCCTGTTATGCAGGTGGTGAAGAGGCTTGTGGTGTTTGTGATTCCTGTCGTTTACGTCTCGCGGCTTTTCAGGAATTAGGATTAAATGATCCTTTACCTTATTTACAGAGATGACTGTGAGAAACCCGGTTTCTTACACGATTTTTGTCCTAGGTAACAGATGATTGTGAGAAACCCGGTTTCTTAAGCGATTTTTGTCATAGGTAACAGATGATGGCGAGAAACCCGGTTTCTTTGGTTTCAGTGTATAATCAAAAAACATTGATGGCTGATAGTGATTTAATTTTCTTATGACGTTAGGTACAACAGATTCTCTCCTTGAAATTGCCCAAAAGACTCGCAAAGCTGCCCAAAAATTAGCGATTTTATCCAGTGATGCGAAAAATCAAGCTTTAGACTTGATCGCGTCTTTCCTAGAAGCATCATCTTCCGAAATTATCGCGGCAAATCAAGCGGATTGTGAAGCCGCGGAAGCCGAAGGAATTGCCAAAGCTTTATATTATCGTCTGAAATTAGATGAAAGTAAATTAAAAAGCGCGATCGCGGGTGTGCGAGATGTGGCAAAATTAACCGATCCCGTGGGAGTAGTCCAAATTCATCGAGAATTAGATTCAGGATTAATCTTAAAACGAGTAACTTGTCCTCTAGGGGTTTTAGGAGTAATTTTTGAAGCTCGTCCCGAAGCCTTAATTCAAATAGTATCCCTGGCAATTAAATCAGGAAATGGTGTGATATTAAAAGGTGGAAAAGAGTCAATTCGTTCCTGCGAAACCTTAGTAAAAATCATTCATCAAGCTTTAGCAGAAACATCGGTAAATCCTGATATCGTACAACTATTAACAACCCGTGAAGAAATTTTAGAACTATTAAAATTAGATGATTATGTTGATTTAATTATCCCCAGAGGTTCTAATTCTTTTGTGCGTTTTGTCCAAGAAAATACCCGCATTCCTGTTTTAGGCCATGCCGATGGGATTTGTCACTTATATATTGATAAAAATGCTAACATTGAGGACGCGATCGCGATTACCGTTGATTCCAAAACCCAATATCCCGCGGCTTGTAACGCGATAGAAACCCTATTAATTCATCGGGAAATTGCTTCGGAAATTTTACCCTTAGTAGGGAAAGCCTTAGAAGAAAATAAAGTAGAATTAAGAGGCGATCGCGAGACTTGTCAAATTCTCAATAATATTAAACCAGCAACGGAAGAAGATTGGGAAACCGAATACAGTGATTTAATTTTAGCGATAAAATTAGTAGATTCAGTGGAAGAAGCCATTAACCATATTAATCATTATGGTTCCCGACATACAGAGGCGATAGTCACCGAAAATGAAGAAACCGCGAAGATATTTTTATCCCAAGTAGATGCCGCGGGAGTCTATCATAATTGTTCGACAAGATTTGCCGATGGATTCCGTTATGGTTTTGGGGCAGAAGTAGGAATTAGCACCCAACAAATGCCGCCACGAGGCCCCGTTGGTTTAGAAGGAGTCGTTACTTATAAATATCAAATAGTGGGAAATGGCCATATTGTTGCCAGTTATTCTGGTAAGAATGCCAAAGAGTTTACCCATCGAGATTTAGGGTAAGACTAGATCAAGGGAATATAGAAATTTTCACTTTAATGAAGTACAGCAGTTAGATCCCCCCTAGCCCCCCTTCATAAGGGGGGAACGCTCAAAGTCCCCCTTTTCAAGGGGGATTTAGGGGGATCATTCATGTACCTCACCAGAGAGAGAAACGCGATATTCTTTTATAGATGAATATTCCCTTGATCGCGTGACAAAAAAATGCGAGATACAGCACTTTTCGATATTATGAGGTACGTTAGATCCCCCCTAGCCCCCCTTCATAAGGGGGGAACGCTCAAAGTCCCCCTTTTCAAGGGGGATTTAGGGGGATCATTCATGTACCTCACCAGAGAGAGAAACGCGATATTCTTTTATAGATGAATATTCCCTTGATCGCGTGACAAAAAAATGCGAGATACAGCACTTTTCGATATTATGAGGTACGTTAGATCCCCCCTAGCCCCCCTTCATAAGGGGGGAACGCTCAAAGTCCCCCTTTTCAAGGGGGATTTAGGGGGATCATTCATGTACCTCACCAGAGAGAGAAACGCGATATTCTTTTATAGATGAATATTCCCTTGATCGCGTGACAAAAAAATGCGAGATATTACTCTAATCCATTTTCTTTTAAAATGCGATTAAGTGTATCAACTTCTTGAGTCTTACCCTGATCTTTAAATAAATCTCTGGCTTTTTTCAAAGCAACTCCAGCCTCTTGGGGACGCTTTAATTCAAACAAAACGCGACCTAAAAAATATTGAAATATAGGAACATTTGGCTTAAGTTGAGCGGCAATTTCAAACTGTTTTAGGGCTTCATTAAAGTTTTTTTGCATAGCTAATACACTGCCTAAATTAGCATGAGCTTCGGCAAAGGTATCATCTATTTGAATGGCTGTGCGAAAGGATTTTTCCGCATTAGCAAAATCTTTTTTCTGCACATACTCAACGCCTTGTTTAAAAGCCCGTATCGCGTCTGGTTTTGGAGTCCCTTGAGGTGTCTCTGGTTTTGGAGTCCCTTGGGGAGTTTGACTTAAATGATGCTCACTGGAATAACTATTGTGAGGTGGAGTTGATGAATTGGCGGCAAAAACTACCGATGAATTTAATACACTCAGGAGTGCCGTAGAAAGCGCGATCACATTAAACTTGATGATTTTTTTCATTAAAAAAAACGAGTAATTTAGTACATGAAACCGTTATTAATTCTTAGTCGTTCGGTTTTAGGTGGCAGGTGTTAGGCTTTAAGTTTTAGGTTTTCTTCCTTCTTCCTTCTTCCTTCTTCCTTCTTCCTTCTTCCTTCTTCCTTCTTCCTTCAATCAATAAAGAGCTTCCAAAAAAGTTTGGACTTTACCATTAGGACGTAAAAGGACGCGAATTTTAGGACGTTTACCATCAGCAACCGTAGAAACAAAAGGTTCCCCAACTAAAGGCATATTGGTGCGATCAACAAATTCCCCCGCGGCAACACCCATAGGAAAAATTTGTTGAATAGAACCATTACTATCAAGTTGTAAACTATATTCTAAAGTCTCCTTTAACCCTTTTGGCGGTTGCCAGTGATCTTGGAAATATTGTCTCGCTTCCACCACTTGGGGAATACTATCAAACAATGTCGGTTTTTGACTAGGTTTCGCCGCGATCAGATCGGGGTCCCCCCTTAGAGATCCTTTATCTTTAGACGTTTCAGAATTATCCTTAGTTTCCTTTAACTCCTGTGGAGAAGGCTCATCTTGCAAAGGGGGTAACTCCGTCACCGTGCCAACATTCGCTCCCAGGGGAGTATTAGGAATATTAATTTGAGGAAGAGGCGCGGGATTGCCCAAAGGGGGAGGAGGGGGAGGAAGTACAGCCGGAGGATTATCCCTTGGTACTACCGTGACTTGCTGTGGGCTTCTATTCTCAAAACGCTCCACGGGAGGCTGTGGTGGTGCGACATTATTCCCCATTTCGCCATTAACAGGGATAGTCATTACCTGTTCCTTTTGTCCCGACACCTGGTTAGACTGATTAGGAGGAGGAAATAATAAAGGTGGTGGCTTAATCGGACTGGGTTTGACAAAGGGACTCGGTGTCACATTGACGATTAACGGAGTAGGAGAAACAACCCCCTTCGCACCGATGGGCGGTGGTGGGATCAGGGGAGTGGGAGAAACACCTGGTTTGGGGGGAGTGGGAAGAGTAGAAATTTTCCCTCCCATTGGTGGCATCCCAGGTATGGGGAGGGGTGAAGAAGTCGCGATCGCGCTATTGGTTTTTTCTTGATTCGCGGAATTTTCGATCACTTGGGCGACACTAGCTGTTAAACCTAATGTTAAAACCGTGATCGCGGCAGTTTTTAACCAGGTGGGACTTTTACGACGAGACTTTTTCTGATTAGGTAAAGTTGTCAACTCAGAGGTATATTCCTCCAAGGCACTAATTAAATCAAATAACTGAGTAGGGGTAAGATGAACAACAGGTTTTGAACCCTCATCCGCTAATTGTCCTAAAAATAAATCATGGGTTAATAAACCCCTAGGTTTAAGATAAATATCTGTTGGGGAACGTAAAACCGGTTCCGAGGGAGATAAATCTTCAACTTCATCCTTGATCGTGGCAATTTTATCACTAGGAGAATAACTTAAAAAATCTTCTACATAATTAGTCACCACATGATAGAGGGCTTCCAGTTGTTGCTCATTGCCCCGTATCGTGACATATTCTTCTTCTGGTAAACGTGGATCGTCAAACGCGAGAGAAAATTGCAAAGATTTAAACAAATTTTCACGACTCCAACGTGCCAAGAGCGATCGCGTGGCAGTAATTTCCAAAGTACAAGTAGGAGGCGTATATCGTCGCTGAACCATGTTAATTTTGATAAAGTGTTAATAATTATCGAGCGCGATCGAGAAGAGCCAACCAGAGACGGCGATGCCCACTGGGACTACTATAAAATAATAAATCAATCAAAAGTTTCATCGCTAACTGAGTCAATTCATCACTAGATAATTCCTCCCCATCATCCATGCGCTCTCGGTAAGTATTGCTAAATTTATCAATATAATCTCCCAATAACCCGACAGTATAAGGAGGGCGGTTTTGTTCCGTCATTTGTTCTAAAAGCGCGACAGCACGCCGAATCAAAGCTTGATGCTGTTTAGCCAACTGACAACTAATTAAAACCAACGATCGCGCCTCTTCCACATCCAATTTTTTACGTCCCCCTTGGCCTTTCCGTTTAGGGTTAGACTGACGCAAACGCCATAAAGCCACGCGATCGGCCACTAGAGAATCCAAATTCAATTCAGACGCGACTCGGAGAATCGCCTCAGATCCGATACCCGCGAGGGCTTCTAAAGCCAAAATTACCAAGTCCAGTTGAGCTTTAATATTATCTAACTGAACCGGTTCCGGTGCATTGTGGGCTAATTCCTCCCAGTTGGCCGGAAGGGGGTGTTGATCGTTAGTAGGAGTGGAAGACTTCACTATTGAGCGCATAGCATCAGCTTAGGGATTGAGACTGCTGTTGGCATAACCGTTACAAAAAATGCGACAAGCTCGCCCTTAATCTAATAAAGTATGACACGGTTTCCCCAAACACTCCATAGAGGGTGGAAGGTATTCCGGGCATTTTGATTAATAATCCTACGCGAGTGGGGTAAAATAAATCAATTAGGACTTACTTAAAAACGAGCTAATAGAGATAAAATTTCCTGCGCGTAGCTATCTCTGGGCGATTACCGATCTTGAGTCATTCCATTGTACCGCGGTGCAGTACCATCTGAACCATCGCCAAGCATTTTTCTCTTCACTTTCCATTCCTCTGTGATCTAATCGCCCTTTGTGATTCATCAAAAAATAAATTCTTTCCTCATAAATCAGAAAAAACGATAGAATTAGCCCCCTGTTCCCTCTAATTCATCTGTGTTTATCTGCGTTTAGGAGCGGTTAAAAAAAAAGCGCGATCGTTTGGAATAGGGACGGGTTTATATCATTTTTGCGTGGCTCTCAAATATCTGGGTGAACCCGCCCCTACAGTCATTCGGTGTATTTAACCCGACTTAATATAGGTAATGGGGAATGGGGATTGGGGATTGGGGATTGGACAATTGATAATGGATAATGGATAATTTTTAACTGTCAACTGTCAACTGTCAACTGTCAACTGTCAACTGTCTTCCTTCTTCCTTATCAATTAAGATAAACGATAGTTACTCCACCACCACCATCAGCTTGAGGAGCCTGCTCATAACGAGATACTTGGGGATGAGTATTTAAAAATTCATGGACTCCCTTTTTCAGTTGTCCCGTTCCCTTTCCATGAATAATCCATAAAACACCAGACTCGATCGCGTGAGCGAGAGCGCGATCTAATTCTATTTCGGCATCAGAGACTCTCATGCCTCGTAAATCTATCGTATTTTGAGAAGTACGAATCATCACAGGGGATGGAGAAACAGTAGAAACAGGAGGATCTGACTTATGGCTTTTTACCTCAGTTTTCTGGGTTTTAGTTTTTCCCGTATCAGGTTTTTTCCCATCCAGAGATTCAATTTCCCCTAATTTCACCGTCATTTTCATTAAACCAAAACGCACGGTTAATTCTTCTGAATCTTCAGCAATACTTAAAACTTCCGCAGTTTGCCCCAAGGAAATTAACCGAATTCTTTCCCCTATTTGCGGTTTATATCCGGGTTTAGGTTTAGGGGGTTCTTTACGCGAAGGTAAGTATTTTTCGGTAATTTGATTTAAGTTCTCCGTCGCTTTTTGCGCGTCTTGGGCAGTAATATTACCCTTTTGTAAACGACGAATCACTTTGGCAATTTCGCCTTTAGCCGCGATAATTTCTTCTTGCACCGCGATTTCTTGCGCGGTTTTTAAGTCTCTTTCCCGTTGTTGTAAGGACGCGGCTTTTTGGGCGACTTCTTGATGTAGTTTTTCCGTTTGTTTGAGTAAATCCGATGCTTCTTTCGCTTTCCTTTCTTGACGTTTCCGTTGCGCTTCTAATCCCGCGATCACTTGGTTAACTTCTTCTGATCCTCCTCCGACATAATTTTGCGCGTCTTCTACTATTTCTGGTAATAAACCCAGTCTTTTTGCAATGGTTAACGCGTTTGATCTTCCGGGGATTCCCCATAATAAGCGATAGGTGGGGCGGAGGGAACGATCGTCAAATTCCACGGAGGCATTTTCAAAGCGTTCATCTTCATATTTTAATGCTTTTAGTTCCCCAAAGTGGGTAGTCGCGATCGTTAATAAAGTATGATTGGCTAAATATTGTAAGAGCGCGATCGCGAGGGCACTTCCTTCGGAGGGATCAGTCCCCGCACCAACTTCATCTAATAACACCAAAGATTGCGCGGGATTTTCCGGCTCACTTTCCGGCTGATTCAGGGCGGCTAAAATACGCGAGATCCGGCGAATATGTCCTGAAAAAGTTGATAAACTTTGTTCGAGAGATTGTTCATCCCCAATATCTGCTAAAACATGATTAAACCAGGGTAACTCTACGGGTTCCCTCGCGGGTACAAATAACCCCGCTTTTGCCATTAATGTCGCTAATCCAAGTGTTTTTAGTGTTACGGTTTTTCCCCCTGTATTCGGTCCCGTAATGGCAACAACACGGATAGAGGGTTGAATGATTAAATCAATGGGAACAACGGCGGGACTTTCTTCATATTTTTCTTGCCAAATTAATAAGGGATGTCGTAATTGACGTAAAGTTATCGGATCTTGGGGAATAGGAATTTTTTCTTCGGTTTTTGTGGTAAGAAATTTAGGAGGATTCGCCTCTAACCAGAGACTATAACGGGCTTTTGCTGTGGCTAAATCCAGGGTGGTGACAATAATTAATAATCGTTCTAAGTCGGGTTTGACTTCGGCGATTTTTTCGGTTAATATTTGACGGATGGCTTCTTCTTCCGCTTGTTCTTGACGTATATATTGTCTCATTTGATTATTCAAATTGACAATACTATGGGGTTCTATATAGAGTGTCATTCCACTCATAGAGGTGTCGTGAACAATACCCGGAATGGCATCTTTTTGGGGAGATTTGACGGGAATGACAAAGCGATCGCTTCTTTGAGTAATAACTTGTTCTTGGATGGCTTGTGCTTGTCGTTGTAAGATATTATTCAAAGATTGATAAATTCGATCGCGTACATGACGCATTTGTTCTCGAATATTCGCGAGTTTCACCGAAGAGCGATCACTAACTTTTCCACGCTCATCAATACAGCGATGAATATCTTGCTCAATTTCAGGATAAGTCCGTAATTGTGATACTAATTCCGTTAAAACAGGAGCATCCGTTTGATTATCAATAATGCGGCGTAATTGACGAGCCCCGGCCAAAGTAGTCGCGATCGCCAATAACTCCTCACCGGATAAAATACCCTTAAGTTCAGCCCTTTCTAAAGAGACACCAATATCTTCAATCCCATCAAAACTGAGAGTCGAAGCCATACAACTTTCTAAAAGATAAACCTCTTGAGTTTGGGCTAAAAGTTGGATTGTCTCCCCTTGAGTCGTAGGGATCGGCAAATGTTGAGCCGCGATCGCACCCAATTTGGTCGCGGTAAACGTGGCCAAGTGCTGACAAAGACGAGGCCATTCTAGTAGTTCGAGAGTTTCTGCTTGAATCAACGGTCGTCAGGAATAAATAATAAAGGACAATAAATTTATTTTAATGGTTTTTGCGTGATTGTGCATCACATCAAGCCAATTAACAAAGAGGGAAGAAAGAAGAAGAAGGAAAATCAATGGTTTTGGCAATTAACAACCTCAACCACCGTCGAAGTTGCTATTTCCTCTGTGTTCTCTGTGCCTTTGTGGTTATATAATCAGAAAAAATTCCTAATTGGTGATTTTGGGTGGAAAACATGAGGGAGAGTAGGGGCTCGTTCACCGGGACTTTTTTTGATAACCAGAATACAGATAAACCCGCCCCGATTGATGATATTATAAAGTAGATTAGGTGCATTATTTACTCTTTTCTATTAACAAGATAATCTTCAGTTCGATCCAACCTCAAAAATTTATGACCAAATAGGTTTACTCGCGATTAATTCCCAAGCCGCGGCACTATTTAAAGGTTTAGCAAATAAATAACCTTGACCATATTCACAACCCCATTTTTTTAATTGTGCGAATTGTTCTATCGTTTCTACACCCTCCGCGATCGCGTACATTCCTAACTTATGAGATAAGTGAATAATAGACAAAACAATTTTGTTACTATTGTCATCTACTCCCATTTTCCAGATAAAAGAACGATCAATTTTTAACGCGTCGATCGGGACATTATGTAAATAACTAAAAGAAGAATAACCGGTTCCAAAATCATCTAAAACTAACTCAATTCCTAGAGATTTAGTTTCCAGTAATGTCGTCATAGTTGATTGGGCAATATCTAAAAGTTTCGTTTCTGTTAATTCTAATTTTAAACTTTCTGGTTCTAAATCAGTTTCTTTTAAAATTTTCGCGATTTTTTCCTGTAAATTAACTTGCGAAAACTGCTTACTAGAAAAATTAACACTAATTTTCAAACGAGCCGCACCAGGTAAAGATAATTGCCAAATTCGCATTTGCCGACAGGCTTCTTGTAATACCCATAAATCTATATACAAAATTAAACCTGTTTCTTCCGCGACGGGGATAAATTTATCCGGTGCAATTAATCCTTCTTTGGGATGATTCCAACGTACCAAGGCTTCAAAACCCGCGATCGTTCCCTGTTGGAATGAAACAATCGGTTGATAATAGACTTGAAATTGATTTCCGTCCTCGATCGCCTTGCGTAAATCCGCTTCTAATTGCAAAAGAGCCAGAGCTTTCGATTGTTGATTATTATCAAATTCTTCCCCGGATTGATTTAATTTTAATTGTAAAGAAAGACGACGCGATCGTAATAATACTTCGACATCTGTTTGTAATGATTTTTTCGCAATAGGAGTAATAACCAACTTATCTATAAATTGCCACAAATTGCGAGTTTCTAGGGTAACATTAGAGCAAGAAGTCACTAAAAGTATCGGTAAAAAAACAGGTTGTTCACTTTTTCGTCTCACTTGTAAACGTTCCCAATAGAGATGAAGAAAATACCCATCAATAATACAGAGATCAAAAGGTTCTTCCCAAAAATTGTCATCTCCAGACTCCAGAGATATTGGTAGCAATATTTGATATGATTTTCCCAACCACTCCGATACTAAACGACTGTTTTCTTTGTGTTTTAAGATAAGTAAAATTGTACTCATTAGACTTTTTTCAATAGAAAAAACCACATATCAATCGTTATTTTCTGTTTGGGATAGAACCGATTACATCAATATAACACCAAATTGATAAAAATTTTCGAAAATTTACCCAGGATAACTCGCCACTGTATTGCACACCATTAAGAATCTGAACATCCGTCAATTAAAAAGTATAAACGATCGCGTAGAGAGAACACGATCGCCCCTGATTGATCATCTTAAACTTTAGCTTAATTTTTCCTTAATTCTTAACCCTTAAATCAGAATTACTTTCTAAAGTAGCTTGTTCAAGACTTTGTTTAGTTACATTCAACTTTTGATTCAATTCACGAATGCGTCGAGACAAAAGACGAATAATATTAACAGCAATGCCCGGTGTTTCATCAATCGCGTCATACAATTGCATTTGAGTCAACATCAAACATTCACAAGGTTCAAGTGTGGTGATAGAAGCCGATCGCGGTTCAGCATCAAACAAAGACATTTCACCAAAACAAGCCCCCTGTTCCAACTGGGCCAAATCGCGATCGCCCAAATGAACCCGCACCCGTCCAGAAACAACAATATAGAGCGATCGCCCCTCTTGCCCTTCCGTAAAAATGCCATGTTTCGCCGGGAAAGATAACTCATCCATCACCGACGCGAGACGCACGAGAAAATCATCCCGTAGTTCCTTAAAAATGGGAACTCCCCTGACAAACAATAGGCGTTCAACGCTCGTTAACATACGCGATTTATAGAAATGAAATAATATGTCAAGCTCTCGATGGAGACACCGTTGGAGACACCCCCAACTCAGTCATCATTTGCTGTACTTGGGAACAAACCAAGTTATCAGAATCATTTTGTAACATTGGTAGTAATTCCACCAAAGCCCGGGGGGAAGCAATACGCAAATACGCGAGTACCGCCTCGCGGACAAAACCCGTGGGGTGACGCAAACAAACCAAAGTCTGCTCCGCGGTTAAACTCCAACGAGCCGATCGCGCCAGATGGAAACAACAAGCTAAGGACCAATCCGATAAGAAATGGCGTAACTCTAACATTCGGCGTAAACGATCACTCGCAGACAAGGGTTGATAAACCATCAAATCTGAAAGATGTTTGAGCTTTTCAATTTCCGAATGTTGATCCAAAACATTAATCAAAGCCCGCTTACTAGCAATATCCACTGTATTATCCAAGATTTCCAACCCCCGTGCGACACTAGAGCGGGAATCTGATTGAATATTAAACGCGGCAGCTTGAACAGCATCCAAAGGGTAAAGAAACTTCATCAAAAGGAAACACCGTTCCACCGCGTCAGCTTCCAATCCCCGCAGAGCCCGTCGTAATAATTCCGCGTAGTCACTCATACTCAAAGAAATATTTTCCCCCACAGAAGGATGACTATAACCATCAACGGACAAACCCACAACCGATGACAAATCTAAGATGGCCGCGTAAATCTGCCCCATAAACATCAATTCTTGCTCAATGAGCATTTCTAAACCCAGACGGCCAATGTGATCGGAAACCCACTCAATCCCACTTTCCCCCGGCATTTTCAGCAGAATACGAAGGATATTACGACGAGTCTGGCCCCAAGAAGTCATCAAATTATTCCCCAGAGCATTCAAAGCTTCCAAAGTCCCAATTTCACCCAAAGCCGTCCAAGCTTGTAAGCGCACTAAATCAGATTTATGATGATCTTCCGCTAAATCCACTAAAAAAGGAATCGCGTCATTTTCCAAACGAACCAAAGCCTGTACCGCGGCTTCGCGGGTCGATTTATAAGCTAAAGCCCGTAATAAAGAGGGATAATACTCCTCCAAGTGAGTTGAAGCAATCACATCTAACAGAGCACAACGCACCCGCAGGGACTCATCCTGTAACAAATTCGGAATATAAAGACGTAATCCCTGTAAATAGTCCGCTTCACCCAGGGCCCGGGTTCCCATTACCCGTTCCTTTTCCTGTTTGTTATTCAACATACGACGTAAAGCATTCGTCGCTTCTGCCTTTTGTTCGCGATCGCCCCTCCGCATAATCAACGCGGCCGCGGTAGAGCGAACCACCGCGTCTACGGTCCATTGTAAATAGGGGCGTAATTGTTCAATATCGGGTTCCGCTTCCGTTAACCAGACATAACGCAAAGCCAAAGCCAAAACCTCTGGAGCTAAAGCTTGATGAGTCAACTTTCTCACCGGTTCCAAATACGCGGGATTAGGGTGATTAAGCATCACTTCTAAACTCTGCCGCTGTAAAGCCGGAGTCAACACGTCCAACAGAGGAGCCAGTACCTCTCCCACATTTTTCGGATCAATTTGAGTCAAAAGTTCAATACAAGAACGCTTATCCGCTTCCAAACCCGGTTTTTCCAAGGTTTCCACCACAGCACGTTTAAAGGCACGAAAATCGACATCTGATACCCCTAAACGCCCCCGTTCCGCACTTTTGACCAAAATATTGACGTATTGGGTACGGATATACCAGATCACCCCTAACCAAAATAGCGCGACGATAATAATACAACCAATGAACACCAAACTTTGGGCATTCATCAGTTCTTTTTCCTCCTCAATATTGAGCAGGTGTTCCGAAATCCAGAGAATGATTAAGATCGCGACCCCAGTCAATCCCGTTGATAAAGGCTCCGCGACCCCATTTACCATCGTTTGAATGGAACTACGAATACTATCGGGAATGGGTTGAAACAGAACCGGACCCGTCGTTTCTTGCAGTGTGTAGTGAAATAACTCATCCACAAAGCGCAAACCCACCATGCCCTGAAACACAGGAAACCGGAAAAACAAGCCTCCTACTAAAGAGAAACTCCCTACAAATGTGGTAAAACCGGGCAACACCATCGCGGTGACAAAAACCCCCGCTCGATCTACCAGGCGACTGGAACCAAACCACTGAGTCGCGACTTGACAAAGACTCATTGTCCCTTCAAATAAACCCAGAAATTTCGCGATTTCTGCCTCATCGGGGTACTTTAATTCGATTTGGGTGAAAAATTGAAAATCTACTAAAACTAACAACACTTCCGCGATCGCGAAAAAAGCAATTAAGGCCCAAATATAACCTTGCAGAGGGCCTTGAACACGGCGAGTCGTAAATTCCGGTTGCTCATCTTCATCATCGGTCCATCGGGCATGATCAGGAAAGGCCTGTTGATAACGCTCTGAGAGAAATAACAGGATTGCCGAGCCAATCAGTACCATCGAGCCCGAAACTAAAACCATATTGTGTAATGTGACAACCTTTTGCAGCAGCGGCAGAGAAAAACCACTAACTACACCCCCCACCAAATAACCACTACTAACGAGGGGATAGGTTCGTTTAATTTCTCGAATATTAAAAAGTTGATTAGATGTAATGGAAGTATTCAGATCATCGAGGTTATAGCAAGCTTCTACCCACAGCCAGGAGAGAAAAATTGTGATAAAACCAATGGTCAATTTATAGTTAAAAATATATATACCCTGTTCTCGACCAATGCCGAACCAAAATAGGAAAAGGGGGGTCGCCATAAACCACATGATGACCACAATTACCCGACGCAGGGGTAACACTTTTTGCAACCAAGAATAAATAAATCCTAAACCCGATCCCGATGCCGCGGACGCGATGTAAATCCAAGGCAGTTTGTCCGCGCCATATTCATCCAGAAAGAGACTGACGGTACTCAATTCTAACCAGATCAGTCCCACGGACGTAACCGTATAGACCGCGAACATCAAAAAAGTCCGCTCAACTTCTTCGGGGCGGATATTGATCGATCTTAATAATCCTTGAATCCATCGGTTTTTACTAAACCACTGATTTGTTAATTCCATGCCGTCTTAAAACCCCTCTATAGTCGCGTTACCCCTGATTATTGGGTGAATTAGGGATTGGGCATTGGGTATTGGGGATTAGGGATTGGGCATTGGGTATTAGGTAATGGGTATTAGGTATTGGAGACTTTCCCCACTCCCCTTTTTCCCCCTAGTCCCTAATCCCTAGTCCCTAATCCCTAGTCCCTAATCCCTAGTCCCTAATCCCTAGTCCCTAATCCCCAATCACCATTGTCCTATTTTTTGGGAGAGAGTAACATCATCATGCTACGCCCCTCTTTTTTAGGAGATTGTTGGACTTCTGCAATTTCTTGCAAGTCGGTAGCCATACGTTTGAGCAAATCTTCAGCTAAGTTACTATGTTGGATTTCCCGGCCTCGGAACATGATAGTGGCTTTAACTTTATCTCCCGCTTTGAGAAAGCGATCGGCTTGAGAGAGGCGCACTTGATAATCGTGTTCCTCAATTTTGTAGCGCATCTTCACTTCCTTAACATCCGCGGTATGTTGCTTCCGTTTGGCTTCTCGTGCTTTCTTTTCTTGCTCGAACTTAAATTTGCCGTAGTCCATAATCCGGCAAACTGGTGGATCAGCTTTATCACTGACGAGTACCAAATCCAGTTCTTTTTCCTCCGCGAGGCGCAACGCGTCACTTGGAGTGAGAATCCCTAATTGGCCTCCGTCAGTATCGATCACCCGTATTTTGGAATATCGGATGTTTTCGTTAATCTGGGGGAGATTGCGATTTTGTCTTTTTTCGATCACAGGCATTCAGTATGCAAGCAGTTGGTTAATAATGTGGCTTCCTTGTACTTGTCATTCTACTCAGTATGATTAGGTTTCTGTCTATTTTTTTGGAAATTCCTTAACAGTTTGATACTTATTTTACTTCTTGGGGGATTTCTTTACTCTCTCAATCCTACGGTTTTCCGTGTCTTTTACTCCTGAAACTTTGATTTATCATGGTTTGAGTGACAATTGTAAAGTTATGTTGTGAGGATTGACCCTTGTGATGATTTCTGTGCCTTGGTATGAAAAAGTGGGGACTCAACGGACTTGGTTCTGGCGCGGTTGGCATATCCGTTATTCTTATGCGCGTCCCCTCGGTCCTCCTACTTCCGATTCTGCTCTTGGTGTCGATCGCGTTTCTTCGACTCCTATGATTTTATTGCATGGCTTTGGGGCTTCTCTGGGCCATTGGCGACATAATTTAGATGTCTTTGGGGAATCGCGATCGGTTTATGCTTTGGATTTATTAGGTTTTGGGGCTTCTCAAAAGGCTCCTGTTTTTTACAATGTGAGCCTATGGGTGGATCAGGTTTATCATTTTTGGCGCACTTTTATTGGTCAACCTGTCATTTTAGTGGGTAATTCTATTGGTTCTTTAATTGCTTTAGCTGCCGCGGCGGCCCATCCTGAGATGGTGAAGGGATTAATCATGATGAGTATTCCTGATCCGGGGTTGCGTACTGAGATGATGCCCCCAACCCTACAACCCATCGTGGGCGCGATCGAAGGTTTTTTTATGTCCCCTTTGTTATTGAGGCCTCTTTTTTCCATTTTGCGACGTCGGGGCATTATTCGCGCTTGGCTTCGCTTGGCCTATGGTAATGCGGAAACGGTGACTGAGGATTTAGTCGAGATGATTACTCAACCCACAACTGATCGCGGCTCCGCCCGCGCTTTTTGTCTATTATGTAAAGGCTCTAGTGATCCAAAATTTGGCCAATCGGTGAAAAAACTCTTAGGGACTGTCGATGTCAACCTTCCCATTTTATTACTTTGGGGTAAGGAAGATGGCATGATTCCCCCACGTTTGGCTCGTCCCCAGGATTTGCTTCCATATCATCCTCGCCTAGAATTGATCCTACTGGAGGGGGTTGGCCATTGTCCCCAAGATGAATGTCCCGAAAAGGTTAATCCCATTATTTTAGATTGGGTTGAAAAGATGTTAGGTGAGAAGTGAAGAAGGAAGAAGGAAGAAGGAAGAAGGAAGAAGGAAGAAGGAAGAAGGAAGA
>JBBITB010000001.1:43867-139465 GCA_037440985.1 Microcoleaceae cyanobacterium bin_387 | reverse complement strand
ACTGTCAACTGTCAACTGTCAACTGTCAACTGTCAACCTTCTTCCTTCTTCCTTCAAACCAAGACTGTAAGAGTTGACGACAGGGAGATTCGAGAATACCAGCTAATACAGATAAACGATGATTAGAGCAAGCACTGTCGGGAAGATTAGCCACCGTGCGAATTGTGCCAGTTTTGGGATCGTCTACTCCATAGACTAATAACCCAATCCGTGCCAAGATAATCGCGCCCGTACACATGGCACAAGGTTCCAATGTGACATACAGAGTGCAACCATTAAGATGCCAATTTCCTAAGCTATGCCCCGCGCGCCTTAACGCGAGCATTTCCGCGTGGGCTGTGGGATCGTGATCCCTCTCCCGACGATTTTCTCCTTCTCCAAGCAATTCACCCTCAGAGTTGACAATAACTGCCCCAACAGGGATCTCTCCCGCGTCCCCCGCGCTCTGGGCTAACTTTAACGCGTGACGCATCCATGCACTGTGTCTTAAGTAATCGCGATCGTCCATTTCCCATTTCACGATAAAATCTCAAGGGCTAACAACGGATTAAGCTTAGATATCCCCAAATTTAGCATAGAAAATCTCAAACCTAAAATAATTTTTCATTTCTCTGAGCGAAATCCACGAGCTTAATCGTAAATCCCAAATCTCACATCCCAAATCGCAAATTCCCATGACACAAATTGAATGGCAAACCGCGAAAACTTATGAAGATATCCTTTATCAGAAAAGTGGTGGAATTGCCAAAATTACTATCAACCGTCCCGATAAGCGGAACGCATTTCGCCCGAAAACCGTCTTTGAACTCTATGATGCTTTTGCTGATGCTCGTGAAGATATCAAAATAGGAGTCGTCTTATTTACGGGTGCAGGTCCTCACACTGATGGTAAATATGCCTTTTGCGCGGGTGGGGATCAAAGCGTTCGAGGTAATGCGGGTTATATAGATGATATTGGTATTCCTCGCCTTAATGTTCTTGATTTACAGCGCTTAATTCGTTCTATGCCCAAAGTTATTATTGCTTTGGTTGCGGGTTATGCGATTGGAGGAGGTCATGTCCTGCACCTCCTCTGTGATCTGACAATTGCCGCGGATAATGCTATTTTTGGACAAACTGGCCCGAAAGTCGGCAGTTTTGATGGTGGTTTTGGTGCTAGTTATATGGCAAGAATTGTAGGTCAAAAAAAAGCTAGAGAAATTTGGTTTCTCTGTCGCCAATATAACGCCCAAGAGGCCTTGGATATGGGTTTAGTAAATTGCGTTGTCCCTGTGGAAAATTTAGAACAAGAAGGTGTTAACTGGGCTGAGGAAATTTTGGAAAAAAGCCCGATCGCGATCCGTTGTCTGAAATCCGCGTTTAATGCAGACTGTGATGGCCAAGCTGGATTACAAGAACTCGCGGGAAATGCCACCCTTCTGTATTACATGACTCAAGAAGGTTCCGAAGGCAAACAAGCTTTCTTAGAAAAGCGATCCCCTGACTTTAGCCAATACCCTTGGCTACCCTAAAAAAATTACAATTCTTAATAGTTTAACTATTGACAATTACAAAATATTGTGTTATAAGATATGTCGTCAAATCAGGATAAAAATCTGGTTTGGCGAGATACTTAGGCACTGATGGGGTTGGAGGAGGATTCCGAATAAACCTCAAAATGAGGATGAGTCAGAGTTTCTTCCATAACAACAGAAGGTTGATGCAAAACGAGAAGTTCATCAAAGGACTCCCAAGAAGGAGCAAAAGGAAGAACACCCAAAGAACAAGCGCCCCATCCACCTTGTACCGGGACGTTAAGCTGCTCACATTGGCCGCCACGTCTCCCCTCTGGGGTATAGAAGCGACAGTGACGACACGCGGTTAAACATTTAGCAGTTTTCATAATTGTTTCAGGCCTCCAGCATCTTCACTTTTAATTATGAAGCATGACTTTTTACACGATATGATGTCTGAGGCTTTATTGTATATGGGTTTGAGTGATCCCCAAGTCAAAAACAAATTTTATCTTTTCTTTAGACTTGCGTTATATATGGACACATAAGATGGGAGTGATCCCAGTCCTAGGCAGAAAAGAATAGGGAAAAAACTTGCGGGGATCAAGTAAAACCGGAAATATGGATTAACTTTAATTTAAGATTTGGGGAGGATAAGATGACAAGTGGATGAGGATAAACCAGCGAAACTAGAGGAAAAGGGAACAATGTGATTTTTTAGACAAGTTTATGTAACACAGATCACAGACGAGAATTAAGGACTTACTTCTTTGGCATTGGCGTCTTTTTTATCTAAAATGTAGGCTTGATTGAATCTTTAGCTCTGTCGGCGACTCTGATCAATGAGTAATTGTCTAAACCCAACCGACAAGACGACAAAACTAAAGATATATTGAAAGTTAAAGAAAAATTTTATACAGTCCTTTGTTTTATGAATCGACGTTCTTCGGTAACATCTTCTCCAGAATTATCTGCCACACCCTTACATCCGAGCATTAGCGCGGTGATGGGGACTTTAGATATTAACCTCGAAAAAGAATTAACCCAGTATCGCCGCCATCGCAGACGGGCGGAACAATGGGTGCCCCCTTCGCGTCGCTTAACTCTACAACCGCCGAGTCAAACGGTAGAATTAATTACTCCAACTACTGAAGAAAACACCAACGTATCTGTGGGAGGGGAAGAAAAATCTTCTACTGTGTCTAGGAATGACTTGTCTTCCCTCTTAGTCATTACACCTGCCCACTCTGAAGGCGCGATCGAAACAAGTTCCGCGCCCAAACCCGTAACTCCAGAGAGTAGTCCCGCGCCAGAAAAGTATCTGGAGTCGAGTGCAGAATTACTAAAAAGTCTGGATGAATCTAACACCACCACTCCCAGGGAAACCGCGAGTAATGATAGTCTCTTTACTCCCTTGGGTATTGGCTCCTTATCACTGTTTCTGCTTTCGTGCATAACACTGGGCTATGTGATTTTTTATCCCTCCGCGCTTCCTAATTTCGCGTTTAACCGTACTTCTAAACCGAGTCAACCCCCCTCTAATACACCGACTCCTGTTAATTCCCCGGTAATAAATAGCCCCACGCCTTTATCGACACCCAATTTAGTGAATAAGGAATTTGTGCAATTAGACTTAAGTACCCTCAGTAATGTGGGGAGATATGGGACTCCCGCCGCGACACCTTTGGTAAACGCGTCAGCCCCTCCTTCTGTTGCGCCGATCGCGCCTGGAAATTTTGCCAACCCCGGAAGTAACGCCGCCAGTCAATCTCAAGGATTAAATAACTTAGGAAAAGCGCTTTTATCCTCTCCCTCTCGGGTGTCTGTTTCCCCTAGTCCAAAAGCCTCCTCCATCGCGGTGAGTGCAAAACCGACGATACCCGCTGCGGGTAAACCGATAAAGGCTCAGGATGGTTATTATTATGTGGTAATTGATTTTAATGGGATTTCTTCCTTAGAGCAAACTCGTAAAGCGGTTCCCGATGCTTATGTGCGAGATTTTCCGAATGGTGTCAAAATTCAAGTAGGTGCTTTAGATCGTCCTGGGGACGCGGAGCGTCTGGTTAAAGAACTTCAGGATAAGGGTATTCCGGCAAAACATTATCAACCCTGAAATACCACAAGGAAGAAGGAAGAAGGAAGAAGGAAGATGCAATAAAATCAATGGTTTAAGTAATTAAAAACCTCCTAAAGTCTTAGGGTAGTTCTATATTAAGAAACCTGTTTTTTCCCAGTCGTCTTTGCTCTCAAATCCCGATTTGAGGTTCAGAAATCTGCTTTCTACATCAGTTTTATTCAACAATTATTATCCCCTATAAATAAATGGGATAAATTTTCAGGAGTAATTATGGGATTTTTTGAGCGTATTTGGCGTGTGATTCGGGCTAATTTGAATAGTTTAATTAATGGGGCGGAAGATCCAGAGAAAATTCTGGAACAAACAGTAATGGATATGCAAGAGGATCTAGTACAACTGCGACAGGCAGTCGCGGGCGCGATCGCGTCTCAAAAACGCACAGAAAGACAATATCATCAAGCAGAAACAACATCACAAGAATGGTATCAACGGGCGCAATTAGCCTTACAAAAAGGGGATGAAAGGTTAGCCCGCGAAGCCCTAGCTCGGCGTAAATCTTATCAAGAAATGGCAATTACTCTCAAAACACAAATTGAGCAACATGGCACAATTGTCAATCAAATGAAAGATAATATGCGTAGTTTAGAGAGTAAAATTTCCGAAGCGAAAGCAAAAAAAGATATGTTTATTGCGCGGGTTCGTTCCGCCAAGGCTTCGGAACGTCTTAATGAAGTGATAGGTAATATGAAAAGCGGTAGTTCTTTAAATGTCTTTGAACGGATGGAAGAAAAAGTGATACAATTAGAAGCTCAATCTAACGCGATCGCGGATTTAGGAACCAGTGATATAGAGAAAAAATTTAGAGCCTTAGAAACCGGGAGTGATTTAGATGTAGAATTAGCAGAATTGAAAGCAAAAATGATATCAGGAAATAATACAACTAAGTTACCATCAGCTCCCCAGATAGAATAAATACCGAAACAGGGTAAACTTAACTATAAGTATTTCCCCAAAGAATCCTGCACTAACCGCAGGATAGTTTTAAACTAGAGAATATAAGTTCATTGCAGTGGCACGCGGGCTACATCAGTTGAGACTCTGACCAACCTGCTAGAGCCATTCCCGTACACCCCTATAAGGAAAAAGAGCATTATGGGATTATTCGATCGCATCACCCGAGTGGTCAAGGCCAATCTCAACGATCTGGTGAATAAAGCAGAAGATCCAGAAAAGATTTTAGAGCAGTCCATTATGGATATGCAAGAGGACTTGGTGCAGTTACGTCAAGCGGTAGCCAGTTCGATCGCGGCGCAAAAACGTACAGAACAACAATACAACCAAGCAGAATCCCAGGCCAACCAATGGCAACAACGCGCTCAATTAGCCCTTCAGAAGGGGGATGAAAATTTAGCGCGTGAGGCTTTGACTCGCAAAAAGACTCACTCCGAAACCGCGACTACCCTGAAAACCAGTCTGGATCAACAAACCGCCCAGGTGGATACCCTTAAGCGTAACTTGATGGCTTTGGAAAGTAAGATTTCCGAAGCGAGAACCAAGAAAGATATGCTCAAAGCCCGGATCACCGCGGCGAAGGCTCAGGAACAGTTAAATAATACGATTGGCTCCCTCAATACTAGCAGTGCCATGTCTTCCTTTGACCGCATGGAAGAAAAGGTATTACAAATAGAAGCCCGGGCGGGTGCTGCCGCGGAGTTAGCTGGTACGAGTAGTAGTTTGGAAGAACAATTTAAACTCCTAGAAGGTGGTAGCGATGTGGATGATGAATTGGCGGCACTAAAGGCAAGTATGAGTCTTGGTCCCGCGGCGACTGGGGGATCGCTTCCTGCGACTGGTCAAACTTCTGGTACTCAACCGAAAACCCCTGCTGATGCTGAACTCGAAGAGTTACGTCGAGAACTTAATAAAATGTAGTGATCTAGTCGTCCTAATCGGGAGCATCTGACATTTGCCAAAAAAAACTGTAGTGGGAGCGTCTCGCTCCCTATGAAAATCCTAGGGAGCGAGACGCTCCCACTATCTATTTACAAAAAAGGGATGCTCCCGTTTCTCTTCCTCTGTGTTCTCTGTGCCTTTGTGGTTCAATCAATTAATTGTCTCACCTCTATACTCTTTATCAAAAAACGCGATCGGACTCTTTCCCCGCTCTGGATTTCTCTTTGTTTCTCTTCCTCTGTGTCCTCTGTGCCTTTGTGGTTCAATAAATATTATTAATCATTTCAGATTGATACAAATATATAGGCTGATGAGGTTGGTAGTACCCAGAGCCACTCGCTACTGCTACACGCGCGCGAGGACGGGCATACTTCTTAAGTATAATAACTGTCGTGAAATGGTATGATAAAAAGCCGATCGCGCTTGATTGCCCCTTTATACTAAATCAACTATGATTGAAATTCGTCGTCGTCCACCCAACCCCGCGGTATCCGTCCAAAACCTCAGCTATAAAATTACCCATCCAGAGGCAAAACCCCGTCATATCCTAGAAGAAATAGTTTGGCAGAAAGAAACGGAAGTCGCGCAAATGCGGGAACGTCTTCCCTTAGTTCAACTACAGAAAAAACTCCACGATGGAGCACCTCCAATTCGTGATTTCTTAGCCGCGTTACGACAAGGGAAAAGGAAACCCGCGGTGATTGCTGAAGTGAAAAAAGCTTCTCCCAGTAAAGGTATTATTCGTGAAGACTTTGATCCTGAGAAGATCGCGATACAATATCAACAAGGAGGTGCTAGTTGTTTATCCGTACTCACCGATGAAAAATTCTTTCAAGGGAGTTTTGAAAACTTAGCGAAAGTGCGGTCTGTGGTGGATTTACCCCTATTGTGTAAAGAGTTTATCATCTATCCCTATCAAATTTATAAAGCGCGTATTATCGGTGCAGATGCTATCCTTTTAATCGCGGCGATTCTGTCAGATAAAGATTTACAATACTTTCTCAAAATTATCAATACTCTGGGGATGACAGCACTGATCGAAGTGCATACCCTTGGGGAACTTGATCGCGTGTTAGCCCTGGAAGGGGTGAAATTGATCGGCATTAATAATCGTAACTTAGCGGATTTTAGTGTTGATCTGGACACTAGCCGTCAACTATTAGAGCAACGGAGTCAACAAATACAAGACAAAGGTATTTTGGTGGTAAGTGAGTCGGGAATCCATACCAAGGAGGATCTTATTTTCGTGACAAATGCAGGCGCGATCGGGGTACTGATTGGGGAGTCACTTGTCAAACAACCCGATCCTGGGAAAGCCTTAACTGAATTAGTTTCTGGTATCACCAATAATCATTAACCCGCCTCCCCATCCCAACATCGCTCAACCCAACCGACATCAGCATTTATCCGCGTTTATCAGCGGTTTCGATAAAAGACTTATGGGATGACACGGGGCTTTCAATCCCTCACGAATAAACTCGGTAAGGGCGGGTACATCCGTATTTTCAAAACATAACCAGAAAACAGATAAACCCGCCCCTAGGGAGGGCAATAATACCGTGAGATAATATGAGATAATAATATAATTGTGGACAGGAAATTTTTCTTTTGTACTACTTGTTTTAGTGGTATTAATAACTGTTTATCTTTCGATTTTATCACGATTACGACGATTTTTTAAATCTCGCTTAACTGCGTTATAATAATAGGCGACAAACAAAAAATTAATGCCAAAAAACGCGAGGGCAAGAAATAACCGAAAAAAACTCCAAAAGTTTAATCCGATAAAAAGTGTAAAAGTCGCGAAAACAACCGAACATAACCCAAAACCAGAGGCTAAGGCACTGAGTACCAAAAATTGTAATTTAGACATGAGAGAGGGAAGAAGGAGGAAGGAAGAAGGAAGAAGGTTTTAAAGAGGGGTTTGCTATCATACAGAAGGATGGTTTCTGAGGGCTAGTGAGAAAGAGGAGTTTCTTAAGCCGAAATCAGAAACCGGGTTTCTTAAAAGCCGCTTTGTTTTGCTGTCCAAATAATCAAAATATCCGCGAATAATAGTAAGATTGTACAAACAAACAATGCTAAATACATCCAAGGTTGAGATAAAGGACGAATATCCGTCGTATCAATACCCGTTTTTCCTTCGACTATTTTCACTAAACGAGCAAAACCCGCGATCCGCATCGGTAATAAATAACCTTCGCCACTATGACTTAAAAAATAATACACTAATCCCCCTTGTCCAGTTGTACGAGGTTTTAGTGCTTTAATATCACTCCAAGATAAGGCCCAACCTTTCCGAAACCACGCGGGAATCCACCCCGGATAATTCACTTTTATCCCTTCATTATCTACTATTACCCGTTCACTTAAAGCACTGTAAAGGATGATGAATCCGATGCCGATCGCGCCCCATAAAACGCCAGGGGAAACCGGAGCGTCAGTAACTTCCGATAAAAAAGGTAAAGGGAGGGTTAACGCGATATATAAAATAAATAAAGGAATACGAATCAGTGCAGAAATACGAAACGTAGAAGATTCCAGATTGAGATTAGACATAGAATTGAAAGCGCGATCGGGATCAATGGTTAACGCGGTTATTGCCCTGAAGGAAAAACCGCGTTAACCCTAACTTTATTAATTTAATCAATTTTGGCTTTGTTATCCATTCTTGTTTCCTTGCACAAAAAGAAACAAAGTTATGCAGAAACCGCGATCGCGTCCATGACATCTACTTTCTCTGATCCCCATCTCAATCAATGGAGGTTAAAGCAGGTACAGGTGCAGAGAGTAACTTTTCTCTAGTATTCGTCTTCACAGGATTACTTGCCACCTCTTGTCGGGATGCTTCCGCAGCTTTGCGAGTCGACTCACTAATCTGGAGACGATCACTAGGAATCTTATCAGATAAGATAGCAGAGGCCATCATGCCCGTATGAATCTCTAAAAGAGCTTCCGATACCGATTCAAAGACAAGACGTTGCCCCGGAAACACCACTCGCTCAAAATACCAATTAGGAATATTCGTAATCCGCGCCACTTGAATTTGACTCGTCGCATTCACATAACAGCAAAGAATCTTGCCAGAGGTGTTAGAAGGTAAGGGATCGAGAATTTGTGCCATAACTGCCGAAGAGCCTCGTACTAAAAAAATTTATCTTATAGTCAAGTTAACACCTCGCGATCCCCATTGGTGTAACTCCGACTACCATCCGAGCCCCCTATCCATAACTTATCTCTCCTCATTACCGAAAAATCCCTTGCTGTCTATCTTTTGCCCTTGGGCAATATTGACAAAACTTTATAATTTCTTAAGAATTTTCAGATAGAAACCCCGTTTCTGGGCTTTGAGGGGATCAAATCCCTCAGACTAAGACAGAAAGCCGGTTTCTCAGACAATATCTTTGCCATTTCTTTGTCGGTTGGGTTGCGCGAAGCAAAACCCAAGGCATTTGTTGGGTGTCGTGCCTCAATCCAACCTACATCTACATCAAAATTTTGGGTGTCGTGCCTCAACCCAACAACCATCCAAATCATTTTTTAGGTTTGGCGAAGGTATTGTCACATCTATCAGAAAAAGCCACTGTATTGTAAAGTTATGTTAAAAAGACTTTAAGCATTATTATCGCCATGATCTCTCCCCATACCCAAATGGTTGAAAATCGAGTGCTTTATATTCGCCTCCCCTGTAACCCCATCTTTCCCATTGGGGTTGTCTATCTGGCGGATCACATTCATAAACAATTTCCACAAGTACAACAGCGGATATTTGATCTAGGTGCAGTACCCCCCTTAGATTACTATTCAGCTCTAGACGCGTGTATTGATCAATTTCAACCGACACTCTTAGTCTTTTCCTGGCGAGATATTCAAATCTACGCGCCTGTGGGTGGGAGAGGTGGAAACCCCCTGCAAAATGCTTTTGAATTTTACTATGCCAAAAATCCCCTCATTAAATTCCGAGGTGCTTTAGGGGGACTACGTTTAGCCGTTTCCTATTATACCGAGCTCTGGCGTAATTCTCGTTTAATCACACGGGGGTTAAAACGCGCTCGTAAGTATCACCCAGAAGCCCGTTTAGTCGTGGGTGGTGGTGCTGTGAGTGTGTTTTATCAGCAGTTAGGCAGTAGTTTACCCAAGGGCAGTATTGTTTCTGTGGGTGAAGGCGAGACTTTATTAGAGAAATTGTTACGCGGTGAAAACTTTCACGATGAGCGCTGTTACGTTGTCGGAGAAACCACACCCCGCGATCGACTCATCCATGAAAAACCCAGCAACATCGAAAAAACTGCGTGTAATTACAATTACATCGAAACCATTTGGCCAGAATTACAATATTACCTCCAAGATGGAGACTTCTATATAGGAGTACAAACCAAACGTGGTTGTCCCCATAATTGTTGTTATTGCATTTATACAGTCATTGAAGGCAAACAAGTCAGAATTAATCCCTCCGACGAAGTGGTTGCCGAAATGCAGCAATTATATAATCGTGGTATTCGGAATTTCTGGTTTACCGATGCCCAATTTATTCCCGCACGGAAATTCATAGATGATGCCATTGAGTTATTAAAGAAAATTGTGGACGCGGGGATGACAGATATTCACTGGGCAGCCTATATCCGCGCAGATAATCTCAGCAAAGAATTATGTGATTTAATGGTAAAAACCGGAATGAATTATTTTGAAATCGGGATTACCAGTGGTTCCCAGGAACTTGTCAGAAAAATGAGAATGGGTTATAACTTGCGAGTTGTCTTGGAAAATTGTCGAGATTTAAAAGCCGCGGGTTTTAATGATGTAGTTTCGGTGAATTATTCCTTTAATGTCATAGATGAAACCGTTGAGACAATTCGCCAGACTATTGCCTATCATCGGGAATTAGAAAAAATTTTCGGAGTCGAGAAGGTAGAGCCTGCGATTTTCTTTATCGGATTACAACCCCATACTTTATTAGAGGAATATGCCTTTGAACAGGATATCATTAAACCGGGGTATAATCCCATGAGTTTAATGCCTTGGACTGCCCGCAAATTATTATGGAATCCTGAACCTTTCGGCTCATTTTTTGGGGAAATTTGTTTAGAAGCATGGCGACGCGATCCTAATAATTTTGGTCGAGAAGTGATGAATATTTTGGAGGAGAGATTAGGGAAGGCTGATTTGGAAGACGCGTTAAATGCGCCCATGCCAAATAAGTCGCAAAAAGAGTTAGTTGCGATCAGGTAATCTCATCTCCGATTGATTCGTTTTTATATTTCGATATTTCTAGGGGCGGCGATACCAATATCTGCACTACTTTTCCGAGATCGTGGTAAACCCGCCCTTAATTTCTTAGGAATAGAAATTTAATAATTTGACTATGGGGTTGGTAGTTTCGCCCATAAATGCCCCAAAGCAGGCAAGATACCTGCACTACTTTATTAAAAGTTAATGCTTTAGTGTTGTTTGTGCCTTTCTGGTGATACTAAAAAAACGGCTACAATCGCACCCGTCGATGAGATCAAGTCCCCTAAATTGAGATAGAGAAAAAATCCGAGTTAATCTGAATAAAAATTTTGATCTTGACAGAGGTAAATTCCGATTATATAGCGGTTTTGACAAAGATGGAGTAGGCAAAAAAACTGTGTTGTCAAGCTTTTTCACTTTAAATCTATAGTGCTATATGTTGGGTTTTGTGCTACGCGCACGCGACGTAGACCTCAACCCAACCTACTTTCTAAACGCTCAATCATGCCAAGGTTAAAGAAAGAGATTTTGGGGGTTAACTTATTCAATGTTGTGACTGAAAAACCGGTTTTTTCTTGAATCAATACCTTTTTGTAGGTTGGGTTGAGCCTTGGGAAACCCAACGAATATCTTGGGTTTCGTCTATCGCGATTCTCGCAAAGATGGAGTAGGCAAAAAAATGGTATTGTCAAGCTTTTTCCCTTTAAATCTATAAACTCCATAATCCCAGAACAGCTCTAGTGATTTCCACTAAGATTAAGAAATCTAAAAACCAGTCACAGTAAGAGCTTTCCAGATTTCAATCGTCTCTTTTTTATTGGTAATAACTATCTCTTGACTGTACAATGAATGAGAGAGGATGACTCCTCATAATGTAGGTTGTTTAGAGTTTCACAAAATGATAGGCAGTTTCTTAATCTAAACTCACCTTCATCAGAAAACAAAAGAAATAAACAACCACTAAGGAGTCGATCTCTCATCAATTATTTCCACATTAAACAATCCCCATAAATCGGGAAAAATCGAGCAAAAAACAGTTAGACAAACATGAGACTGTCGATAAACCCTAACTTTATTCACGAAGGAATAAAATAAAGGAAGAAGGTTTTCCACCGGTAAATTATTCAAGAAAAGCCCCCGGTTCTAAGCCCCACTGGTGCTTGAGAAAGTGACGATACATTGTTTCTCTAACAATCATTTGCTCATACAATTCAACCAAAAAATCCTGGGCTTGTTCCCGACTCATTTGCGTGACTTGAGTCTTAAAAGATGCTAAATTAAATTGTTGTTCCAAGGATAATTCAATAGACTCGTTCATGGCTTTTTTGCTCCCGAATTTCATCAAGTTATCTGGATAAACCAGACTTATTTATCTTGTGGGCTGTGTCTGAGAGTTTGAGGTGTTGTATCCAAGAGGGTAATTATTCTTGGTTTTACTCCCCTAGTCCCCCAGAGGTGTATCCGTTAAGATCAGGTTTCCCTGATATCTTCGCGTTTCTGGCAATATGTTACGAATATTAACAAACATTTGACAAAGTTGCCAATATGCTATCCTAAGACGCGAAATCTCTAGGTAAAGTTCCCTAGAACTCTGATGGGCAGTAAGTCTAGCCTTTTGTCAAGAGTAAAAATGCTCAATTTGAACAAAAAAAAGACTGCCCCCCAAAAGACAGTCTTTATTTTGAATGTGCAATTATTTGCTTTAAGGTTGAGAGGGCGCGGGTGTAAAACCCGGAGCCGGGGTAAGTTGAGAGGGCGCGGGTGTAAAACCCGGAGTCGGTGTGAGGGGTGGTAGACTATCCATTGTCCCAGTCCCCCCTGGAGCTTGGGGAGGCAAATTAGGATTTTGCCCTTGAGGTGATGGAATTTGATATAAATTAGGAGTCGATGGTGCTGTAGGCGGTACAGCAGGGGGATATAGATTACCTGAACCTGGATTACTGTTAGGGGGTGCATTGAACCCCGGATTACCAGGTGTCGCCCTTGGACTGGGTGAGGCTGCACCGGAAGGAAGTGTTGCTAAAGCTACGCGATCGCCCCCCACGAGACGCATCCGATCCAAAATCTGAACAACATCATTATATTTGGCATCTTTAGGAGCATAAAGAACCATTAAGCCCCCTGGATTACGAGTTTGATACTTCTGTAATAGTTGATCAAGCTGTGGAGGTGTCACCGGAATTTGATCAATATAAATTTGACCAAAAGTATCGAGACTAACCACCATCATTTCCCGCATTTGGGGTTGTCCCGTACTCGCCTTTGGTAAATCTACACTAATAGCCTGTTGACGAGTTAACTGTAACGCGGCTAACAGGAAAAACGTCAAAATACAGAAAATAACATCAATCAGGGGAATTAGCTCAATGCGAGCCTCTTCCTCTGGACTATCTAAGTGAATTTTCATGGGAAATATCGTTAATGATCAGAAGCAGAATCATCTTGCTCCCCAAGGGCCTCACTCCGAGGTGCTTGGGGGGGTTGAGGAGATTCGTCTTTAAATTTTGACTTTTGCCGTTTTTCCGTCTGAGACTTACGCGAGGGTATCTCTGGATCGCCCACATCAAGGGAAAGACTCCTTGATGGAGAAAGAGGATTTCTTTCTATGTCAATATCGCGATCGTGGTGAAGTTGGGACCAATGTTGGCGATAGAGTAACTCCAATTCATTTCCTGCCCTGCGAAACACTTTCACCTGATTAAATAAAAACGCTTGAAAAACTCGATAGAAAGCCAAGCTAAAAATCGCGACGATCAAACCTGTCGCGGTACTAATGAGGGCTTCACTAATCCCTAATGTGACACCAGTTGTTGCCGCGGTTCCGATATCACCCAGACGAATTGAACCGAGGGAGTTAATCAAACCTAACACCGTTCCCAACAAACCTAATAGAGGCGCGAGGGCGATGACGGCTTCGAGGATTTTATCACCACGACGCATGGAGGCTAACTCTTCATCGGCCGCGGACTCAAGGGCGAGTCGAAACACTTCTGGCTCTGGGCGATCGAGACGTAAAGGTGCATAGAGAAAGCGCCCAATGGGTTGTCGGCCGGCTTGTCGGGCTAATTCAAACGCGACCCCCCAATCTCGACGCGCCGCGTCAAGGATACGATTGACAATTTGCTTTTCTTCAGCCAAGAGGTTAAACCAGAACCATAAACGCTCAATAATGGTACTCACAGACAAAATAGATAAAACTAAGAGTGGCCAGATGGACGGGCCCCCTTTTTGGAAGATTTCTTGAATATTCACTGTTTTTCGGTCTTTCTTTCCATGCCTGATTATATGTCGAACCTGTTAGAGAAGGCTGAAGATTGGGGAGATGGGGAATAACGGGAATGATTAACGGTAAACCAGCAGGCATAAAAACTAAATCTCTTACTGAGCAAGACTTTCGGCTCTGAGTATTTTTACTTGTTTTTTTTTCAAAGTCTGCAGTCAGGGAGTTTGGGGAATGTTTAGGTGTGTAATTTGGGGTGAGGCGCGATCGAATGTTTACCCTTGGGTGGGGTCGGGTTTATGTAGATTATCCGTCTGAATTTAAAGATTGTTGGTAAAAGAACTCCTAGGGTTATTAGGTCTACTTAAGCGGACTTGATATAATCGGTTACATCCGTTGCTCACCATCTTCCCTCTTTCTTCTTCTCTGTGCCCTCTGTGCCTTTGTGGTTCATTACTTCTTCCTTATTAAAGATTGTTGGTAAAAGAACTCCTAGGGTGATTAGGTCTATTTAAGCGGACTTGATATAATCGGTTACATCCGTTGCTCACCATCTTCCCTCTTTCTTCTTCTCTGTGCCCTCTGTGCCTTTGTGGTTCATTACTTCTTCCTTCTTCCCTCCCTAATCAACATCCATATCTTGACAAAGTTCTTGTAGATTTTGATGCTGAAGACGACGCGAAGAGCGTCGATATTTTTTACTCTCTAATTTGGGTTCATACTCTCGTCGTCCGTCTGACTTGCTTTTGAGTTTCAAACTAGACTCCCCATTACCTAACTGTTGTAACGCTTCAGCACGAACGATCGCGTCTTCTAACCATTCCAAATAATGTTGATAGCGTTCCCAGTCCCCTCGCACAATACAATTAGGTTCATCCCGATGCAGACAATTACTAAATTGACACTCGCCTAAGTTTAAACGCGATCGCGCTTCCCAGAAATAATGGACTAATTCTTCGGGCGCACATTCGAGGGAAGGTTGATTAAAACCCGGAGTATCCGCCAAAAGTCCCCCCATTGGTAATTCAAACAATTCCACATGGCGAGTGGTATGACGGCCACGACTGAGTTTACCTGAAACCGCTCCCACTCGTAAATTAATCGAGGGAATAAGAGCATTAATTAAACTCGATTTTCCCACACCAGAGGGGCCAGATAAAACCGTAATTTTATCCTTTAGTTGTTGATATAATTCTGAGTTTTCTTTTTCTAATCCTATGTTTTTTTCCACACTAATAAAAATTGGTGTATAACCCCAAAGAGAAAGACGATCGCGCCATAATTGTTGTTCTTGCTCAGAGACAAGATCGCACTTATTTAAACATAACGCGACATTTAAACCCGTCGATTCAGCCTTGACTAAAAAACGACTCAACGCGACAGGTTCTAACTCTGGTTCAGCTAAAGCAAAGACTAAAAGAATTTGATTCGCGTTAGCAATGGGAGGACGAGATAATACTGTTTCACGCGGTAAAACTTGGCTAATCGCGCCCCGTCCCCCCATCCAGTCCGGTTCTTCAATAATCACGCGATCGCCCACCATCACCTGTTGACCAATTTTCTTCAAGCGAGTGCGTCGAGTACAAAGAAGAATCCCAGAGGCAAAAGATATCCCATTCTCCTCTGCATCAACAATAAAATCTCCTTCTTCTTTCTTCCCTCTTCCTTCTTTGGAACCCCCTTCTAAACGAACCTGATAAAAATTAGCTTGAACCGCGATCACAGTCCCTATTAACTGTGACGCGGATAGCTCTGTCTCTGTTTGTGAGATCGTTTCACCTCTCATAAATATTTAACGTCTGACTTGGAGAGCAAAAAAATCACAACGATCTTCAATAGACGCGATCGTGTAACCCGCCATAATCAGACTATCAGGGACTTGTTCGATCGGTTCCCCCGGATCTAACCAGACTTCCAATAAACTACCCGGAGTCTTCTGCTCCAAACGTAACTTCGTTCGGACAAAATTAAGAGGACAAGGCGTACCTCGTAAATCCAAAATCTCCCGTGTTAAAGTGGATGGCTGACTCATTTTTGAAATAAACTCCCTAAGAAAGTTTCAAAACCCCCCTTTCCAGTGCGATCGCCACGAATTTTCGCCAACTGCACTAATAACTCCCGTTCCTCATGACTTACGCGAGTCGGAATGTCAATGGTGATTGTAATTAAATGATCTCCACGACTGACAGGATTTCCCAAACGAGGAACCCCCTTTTTCTCCAACGTCAACACCGTATTCGGTTGAGTCCCTGTAGGAATCAATAATTCACTCGGTCCATCCACCGTATCAACCTCAATGCGACAACCCAAAATCGCTTGTAAATAACTAATCTTCACTTCCGAGTGAATATTAATTCCATCCCGCTTAAATACTGGGTCATCATCCACGGCCAAGAACACATATAAATCCCCAGGAGGCCCCCCCATTTTGCCCGCGTCCCCTTCATTAGAGACACGCAAACGAGTACCATTATCGACACCCGCGGGAATAGTAATTTTCAACTTTTTGGTCACTTCCTTTTGACCGCGACCCCCACAAGTATCACACTTATCTTCAATCATCTGTCCCGTACCATTACAATTAGGACAGACAGACACCTGAGTAAAACTACCAAAAGGAGTGCGGGTTGCGCGACGGACTTGGCCTGTACCACTACAAGTAGAACAAGTTTGGGGACGAGTACCCGGTTTTGCCCCGGTACTATTACAAGTTTCGCAAGTTTCTAAATGCTTAATGCGTAATTCCTTCTCGCCACCAAACACCGCGTCACGGAAGTCTAAACGCAAATCTAAACGCAAATCATCACCCCGGACTGGACCTGAGCGACGGCGTTGTTGCCCCCCCATTCCTCCCGCGAAACCACTGAAAAAACTTTCAAAGATATCAGAGAAACTATCGGAGATGTCTTGATAACCCGCACCACCGGAGCCACCGAGTCCCGCTTCTCCAAAGCGATCGTAACGCGCACGGATTTCGGGTTCAGACAAAACTTCATAGGCGCGATTGATTTCTTTAAACCGATCTTCTGCACCCGGTTCCTTATTTACGTCTGGGTGATATTTGCGAGCCAAGCGTCGATAGGAGCGCTTAATTTCCTCTTTATCTGCATCACGAGAAACACCGAGTATTTCATAATAATCGCGGGCCATAGCTGCTTGCCTAGAGGTCAATAATAAGAAAATAATACACAAAAAAGGACTTCAAATGGAGTCCCACAGGGAAAAATGAAAAATTATAACCTTTGGGAGATAATTTTTCATTTTTCTATTTTAACTCTCTTGAGAGTCTTTTTCCGTTTCTTCTGATGACTGTGGTTGAGTCTCTTCCTGATTATGGGAAGTCAGGAGGCCTTCGGGTTGCTCTGCGGAGGACTTGTCCTCGATCACGGTTGGTTGTTCCCCACGGAGAGCCTGTTCATAAACCGCGGTTCCCACAGCATAGAGAACACGCTGGAAGGTTTCTAACTCCTCTTTCATCTCTTCGGGGGAGATATTGGGGTTTTGGATCGCCCCGCGTAGGAGTTCTGCCACCTTACCAGATTCTTCCTGCAAAGTATCGGAAATTAATTGTCCATGATCTTTGAGAGTTGAGTGATAATTATATAACAGAGTATCGGCTTGATTCTTGAGTTCTGCCACTTCTTTGCGTTTATTATCTTCTTCGGCAAAGATTTCCGCGTCTAAACGCATTTGCTCAATTTCGTCTTGGTTTAACCCTCCTGTATTGCGAATTTGGATACTTTGTTCTTTACCTGTTCCCCGATCTTGGGCAGAAACATTCAAAATTCCATTCGCGTCAATGTCAAAGCTCACTTCTATTTGAGGAACTCCTCGTGGTGAGGGGGGTATTCCTGTTAATAGAAACCGCCCTAAACTCTTATTATCTTTAGCTAAAGCTCGTTCTCCTTGTAACACATGAATTTCCACTGATGTTTGTCCATCTGTTGCTGTTGAATACATTTGAGCGCGACTTGTTGGCACAGTCGTATTACGTTCGATTACTTTAGTAAACACACCGCCTAAAGTTTCTAATCCGAGGGAGAGGGGAGCCACATCTAATAATAAGATATCCTTCATTTCCCCACCGAGGACGGCGGCTTGAATCGCAGCACCAACCGCGACGGCTTCATCGGGGTTAACAGAGCGATCTGGAGCTTTACCACCAAAGTAATTACCAATGGCTTTTTGCACCGCGGGAATGCGAGTAGAACCGCCGACTAAAATGATCCGATCAATATCCTCAATAGTCAACGCGGCATCTTTGAGGGCTTGAGTAACAGGATCAATCGTCATTTGGATCAGATGACTCACCAATTGTTCAAATTGAGTGCGAGTTAATTCCATCTCCAAATGTTTCGGTCCTTTTTCATTCGCGGTAATAAAGGGTAAATTAATATTCGTTGAGTCTCTATTTGACAATTCTATTTTTGCTTTTTCTGCGGCTTCTCGTAATCGTTGTAAAGCCATTTTATCTTTAGATAGGTCACTTCCTTCCCGTTCTTTAAAATTTTCCACCATCCAACGCACTAAACAATTATCAAAATCATCGCCCCCTAAGTGATTGTTTCCCGCGGTAGCATTGACTTCAAAAATACCATCTCCTAACTGTAAAATGGAAACATCAAAAGTACCCCCTCCTAAGTCGAATACTAATATTTTTTGTGCTTGATCTTGCTTATCTAAACCGTAAGAAAGTGCTGCCGCGGTGGGTTCATTAATAATCCGTAATACTTCCAAACCCGCGATCGTTCCCGCGTCTTTAGTGGCTTGACGTTGGGCATCAGTAAAGTAAGCTGGAACTGTAATTACGGCTTGGGTTACTTCTTCTCCCAAATAAACTTCCGCGTCTTGCTTTAGTTTTTGTAACACCATTGCCGAGATTTGTTGGGGAGTAAAAGTTTTTCCCCGAATTTGCACATAGACAGTTTCATCTTTGCCAGTGATACAGGTATAAGGAACACGGGATCTTTCTTCCTCTGTATCATCCCAACGACGACCGATAAATCTTTTAATACTATAGATGGTATTAGCCGCATTAGTAACAGCTTGACGTTTGGCTAATTGACCAATCAAGCGATCACCGCCCTTTCCAAATCCTACAATAGAAGGAGTCGTGCGTCCCCCTTCTGAATTGGAAATAACGACAGGTTTTCCCCCTTCTAAAACGGCGACACAACTGTTAGTTGTGCCCAAATCAATGCCAATGACTTTTCCCATAGATATTTTTGTGGTATGAAGAATTAAAAATGAAAAAAGTTACCTTTTTTCATTTTTAATTGGTGGATTAATTTTGATTTTGAATAAGTTAACTGACTTCCGCGGGAGTTTCTGTATCAGCTTCAGCTGGTTCTGGTGCCGTGGCAACTTTTACCAGGGAGTGACGCAGAACGCGATCGCCCAACAGATAACCCCGTTGGAATTCTTCAATAACAGAACCTTCCTCATATTGATCTGTTGCTTCACGCATAACAGCTTCATGGAGATTAGGATCAAAAGGTTGACCTTCAGGGCGCATAGGAGAAACGCCAATCCGTTTCAAACAATCTACCATTTGCTTATAAACACTTTGGTAGCTTTTGTGAATATCCATTTCCCCATCATTTTGAGGTTTTATATGAGCTCTTGCCCGTTCAAAATTATCAATCACGGGCAACAATTCAATGATTGTAGAACATCTCGACTGTAAATCTAACTCTTCTTTTTCTTTCTGAGTTCGTTTACGGAAATTATCAAAATCCGCGGCCAGTCTCAAATTTTGACTTTTCAAATCTTCTATTTGAGCGTCAAGGGCTTTTAACTGAGCCTTTAAAGACTGATTCTCCTGAGTCGTGTTCGTCAATTCCCCCTTCAAAAACTCCATAGCTTCGGCCAAACCCGGACTGGCCGCCAAAGAGTCTCCTGCACTTGCAGAGGGAGTAGGAGCTTGGGAAACGTCAGCATCACGGTAAGCTTGAGCCACTTGTAACTCCCAGTCAACTTCTGGACTGGTGGTAGCTTCAGGAGCCGAGGTTTCACCGGAGACTGAACCCACTTCTGGGGAAGAGTCTCCAGAGGAAGATTCATGCTGTTGTTGTTTTTCTTCGTCGATCATAGATATCTGCGCGAAATAACCCCCATTATTCTAGCAGGGACTCGTCATCAACCGGTTTAGCAGAGAATATATACTCTAGTGAAGGAACTTCTCCAGGAATAAATCACTATAGTTTGAGGCAATTAAAACCACTGCTTGATAGAATAAAAAAGGAATTAATTATTCCCTGTAGTTGGTCTTTTCATATTGACTGAGATCCCCATGCTCTGTGGCCAACCAACGAGACACCGAGACCAATTATTATAGAAAAATTCCTGCGGAAGAGATTTGTAAAAGGCTATCATCGGATTGGAGGCTCCAGCAATGATAGCAAACTACTTGGGACTTAATATTATATCAGGAGTACGACTAGAGCATTATGACAAACACTCGCCCCCCCCGTCCCCTCAGCACTGCCATTGTCCAAAGTGGTAATTTCTCACCCTTTGGCAATAAACTGATTCAGTCTGGTTATGTCAACCCCGATCAGCTTCTGCAAGCCCAAATTGAAAGTCGCAAGTCAGGGAGACCTTTAACGGAAGTTTTGCAGGCGACGACAGGGCAACCCCTGTCTCCAGAATTGCTACGCCATTACAAAAACCAACAGATGTTTGAACTGAAGGTGATCTATGGTGTAGAAGCTTTTGATCCAGAACTCAATCCAGTGTCAACGGAACATTTGGGACAACTATTGGAGCGACTGAAAATATCTATTGATATGTGTCGTCAGAGTCGGTTTTTACCTGTGTCACAGATAGATGATCCTCCTTCGGTTCTAATCGCGATGGTCGATCCTGATGATCTGACAGCTCAAGATAATTTGCGCCGTATCCTCCAACCTCATAATTTAACCTTTCATCGACGTGTCATTACTCCAGATGACTATCAAGCCATTTTCTCCGCATATCAAGATGAAGAAGCGAAGAAGTCTTTAGCTCAGGCGGAGCGAGAGAAGAAGAAAAAGTTAGAAATGGGAGGGGATGAATTTGCTGAGGTTGGTGAACTAGAGGAAGCGAATGCCGATGATTCTGTAGATCTATCGAGTGGTCTTGATGCTGCTAATGAAGCTCCCGTCGTGCGCGCTGTGAATGTGATCTTGGCAAAGGCTTTATCAGAAAAGGTTTCAGACATTCACGTTGAACCCCAAGAGGAATTTATTCGGATACGTTTGCGTAAGGACGGGGTGTTACAGGAGTATTTCCGGTTTCCCAAACAGATCATTCCCGCGATTACCTCTCGCTTTAAAATTATTGCTAACCTTGATATTGCAGAACGCCGTCAAGCTCAAGATGGACGGATTCGGCGGGTGTTTGAGGGACGCACGGTTGACTTCCGGGTTAATAGTTTACCTTCGCGTTATGGTGAAAAAATCTGTCTGCGGATTTTGGATAGTTCCAGTACGCAATTGGGTTTAGATAAGTTAATTAGTGACCCAACTACCTTGGAGATGGTTCGAGAAACGGCTTCTCGTCCCTTTGGTTTGATTTTGGTGACGGGGCCGACGGGTTCTGGTAAGTCCACTTCTCTTTATTCGATTTTGGCGGAACTCAATGATCCTGGTATTAATATTAGTACCGCGGAGGACCCCATTGAATATGCCCTACCTGGGATTACTCAGTGTCAGGTGATTCGGGAAAAAGGTCTGACATTTGCTAATATTCTGCGGGCGTTTTTGCGACAGGACCCGGATGTGTTGTTGGTAGGGGAAACGCGGGATAAAGAAACGGCAAAAACGGCTCTGGAAGCCGCGTTAACCGGACACATGGTATTAACCACTCTCCATACTAATGATGCAGCCGGCGCGATCGCCCGTCTTGATGAAATGGAGGTAGAACCCTTCATGGTGAGTGCCGCGTTGTTAGGGGTATTAGCCCAACGTCTGATGCGACGAGTCTGTAGTGAATGTCGCATTCCTTACCAACCGACAGCTTCGGAGTTAGAACGTTATGGTTTATCAGCCTCTAAGGAACAGGATGTCACGTTCTACAAAGCAAATACTGTCCCTATGGAAGTACGCAAGGAACTCGCGGAAAAAGGTGAAAGTTGTCCTAAGTGTGGTGGTGTTGGTTACAAGGGACGGGTGGGTGTCTATGAATTTATGAAGATGACGGAACGTCTGCAAAATCTCATCACCCAACGGGCTCCGACGGAAGTGCTCAAAGAGGCCGCGGTGGAAGAAGGGATGAAAACGTTGTTATCCTATAGTCTCCAATTGGTAAGGGAGGGGCAGACGACTTTTGAGGAAGTCGATCGCGTGACGTTTACGGACTCTGGTTTGGAAGCAGAATTGAAACGACGGGCAAAAGAAGATTTACTCTGTAAAACCTGTGACGCGGAATTAAAACCGGAGTGGCGAGATTGTCCCTATTGTCTGACTCCTCGTTTCCAAGATTAATGGGGATTGGGGACTGGGGATTGGGGACTGGAGATTAGGGACTGGGGATTGGGGACTGGGGGATGAGGGATGAGGGATGAGGGATGAGGGATGAGGGGAGAAAGTGGCAACGCGTTTTTAACTGGTGTAATGGATGAAAGGAAAAAGGTTAACAATTCCCAAATCTCAAATCTCAAATCGAGTCCCTCTCAAGCGCAAGTGAAAAAAAACCGCCCAAGGGGTTGGGGGAGGGTAAACCGGTAAACACTGAATCTCTTAGCCAGCAATGCTTTCAGGCCTGAGTATTTAGACTTAAGATTTTGAGAAAATCTTAAGGGCGATGGCCTCCCAAATTTTCAGGGGGTTGCCCTAGGGGTTATGGGACTCAGACCTGGCTTCAGCCAAAGATATGATAAAATTGGTGAGAAAAGAGACGCGGTGTCAGTCAGGGACTACAGGAGTATCCAACAGAGCGATCGCGGATGAGACGAGAAACTCTCACTTATTGCTTCGGCATCGAGTGAAGGGTACTTCACATTATTTTATTAAAATAAGACAAATGTAATTGGGGAACCAAAGCTATGGGTTTGATGATTGAGGATGTATTAGAATCCCTTGTCGAACAAGGAGGATCTGATTTGCATATCCAAGCCAGTGCGCCTGTCTTCTTCCGCATTAGTGGGAAACTCACGCCTCAACCACAATTTGGCGAAACTCTGGCAGCCGAAGAAGTACAGACGCTGATCTTCCAAATGCTGAATAATATGCAGCGCAAGCAGTTGGAAATGGAATGGGATCTAGACTGCGCCTATGGTGTCAAAGGTTTAGCACGATTTCGGGTCAATGTTTATCGAGAACGAGGTTCCTGGGCTGCTTGTCTGCGCGCCTTGGCTTCTAAAATTCCGAACGCGGATGCTTTGGGAGTACCCCAAATTTTGCGGGAATTGACGGAAAGACCGCGGGGCATGATGTTAGTAACAGGTCAAACCGGTTCTGGCAAGACGACGACGATGGCCGCGTTATTGGATCTAATCAACCGAACCAGATCTGAACATATTTTGACTGTGGAAGATCCCATTGAATATGTTTTCCCTAATATCAAAAGTTTGTTTCATCAACGTCAAAGGGGGGAAGATACTAAGAGTTTTTCTAATGCCCTCAGAGCGGCTCTACGGGAAGACCCAGATATTATTCTGGTGGGAGAAATGCGTGATCTCGAAACCATTGGTTTGGCTATCTCGGCCGCGGAAACGGGTCACATGGTGTTCGGAACTCTGCACACTAACTCAGCATCGGCAACGATTGACCGGATGTTGGACGTTTTCCCTCCCATTCAACAACCCCAAGTCCGTGCCCAAATGTCAAACTCTTTGGTCGCGGTTTGCAGTCAAAACTTGGTTCCCAAAAAAGGGGGAGGCCGTTGTTGTGCTCATGAAATTATGATTAATAGTCCGGCCCTTGCTAACCTGATCCGAGAAGGCAAAACGGCTCAAATTTACTCCCAAATTCAGATGGGGGCTAAACTGGGAATGCAAACGATGGAAATGTGTTTAGCCGCTTTATATAGAGCGGATAAAGTGACATGGGAAGGGGCTATGAGTAAGGCGGTAAAAGCTGATGAATTAGAACGTCTGATCGGTCCGGCTCCCGCGGGAACGCCAGTCAAAGGGGGTCATTAATTCTGATCAATAATCGGTAATTACAGATGAAAAAAATCATCTGTAATTACCCCATCGAAGAGATAAAATCCCACATTTTTAGAGGTGAGCTATGGCTGATGCAGCAGTTAAAAAAAAGGGTGGATTTGATTTTAGTCAAATCGAAGAAAAAATTAGTATCGCGATGGCCACGATCACGGTTAAGGATCTGGCTGTTTTTGCCCGTCAATTTGCCGCGATGTTTAACGCGGGGGTCGCGATGATTCGCTGTCTTTCTGTGTTAGGGGAACAGTGCTCGAATCCTAAAATGAAAAACGCGCTTAAGGGTATTAATCTGGAAGTGCAGCAGGGTACTGAACTTTCTGTCGCGATGAGTCGATATCCTGATGTGTTTGATCAATTATTCCTGAGTATGGTTGCCGCGGGGGAGGTTGGTGGTGTTTTAGATGAAGTTTTAGAACGTCTCGCGGTGTTATTGGAAAAGAACGCGAAGACGCAAAGTGAAATTAATTCCGCGATGTCTTACCCCAAGACGGTGTTAATGATCGCGATTATCATTTTCTTTGCGATGACGATTTTTCTTTTGCCCACATTTGCGGGTATTTTTAAACAAATTGGTGCTGATTTACCCGCGTTTACGGTAATGATGTTAGGGATTAGTTCCTTCTGCACTACCTGGCCTCCTATTCCCCAAGCGATGGTGATTGGTGCGATTATTGGCGCGTCAATCGGTTATCAAGCCTATTATAAAACACCCATGGGTCATTATCAAATGGATGGTATTTTTCTGAAACTTCCCATCTTTGGGGATTTACTTAAAACTACCGCGGTTGCGCGTTTTTGTATTATTTTTGGGACCTTAACTCGTTCGGGTGTACCGATTTTAAACTCTTTAGAAATTGTGCGAGATGTCGCGGGTAATGAAATTATTGCTGAAGCCATTGAATATGGTCGTAATTCAATTCAAGGTGGAGGAATGTTGAGTATTGCGTTACAAGAAAAAGAGGTGTTTCCGGCTCTAGCTATTCAAATGATCGCGATTGGTGAGGAAACGGGGGAATTAGATAAAATGTTGATGAAGGTGGGGGTTTTCTATGAATCAGAAGTGGAAGAAGCGGTTAAGGGTTTGACAAGTATGATGGAACCTTTGATGATTGTGGTTATCGGTGGTATTGTGGCTTCGATTTTGTTGTCTATGTATTTACCGATGTTCGCGGTGTTCCAAAAAATGTAAGAAACAAAGATTTGGGGTTTTAGGTTTGAGGTTTTAGGGGAAAAGGGTTGAGTTTTTTTCCTAGTGCTTACCACCTAACGGCTAATACCTAATACCTAATACCTAATACCTAACACCTAATACCTAACTTATGGCTGTTAAACAATGTGATTATGAGGCACTTTTGGCTGAGTATAGTGACGCAATAGCCGCGATCGCGCTCCTCAAACAGTATCGGCAATATATGGAAATGCTCCCAAGTATGCGCCGTGCTAATGAGTGTGTAATTACTCTACCTTTACCAATTGTACGTTTGCGAGATGGGGTTTCTTATTCGGGTTATCACGGAGTTAGTATTAAACCTGGTGACGCGGTGTCTCTCCCCTGTGATTTGGCAATTTTAATGTGTGATCCTGAATGGAAAGTGAAAACTGGGGTAGAAATATTAGTTTTTATTCATCGTCCCCAAGAAGATTTCTCCACCCTTTTAGGGCGTTGGAGGCAGTCTCAAGTATGGTTGGATAAGGGTTATGAGTGGATTATGCCTCACCATCATCAACATATTTATGGCGATCGTAGTGAAGTCATTTATCCTCTTTTTGTCTTATTTGAAGAAACACCCGGACGTTTGCAACGGGGGCTACAAGGTGCTTGTTTACCCTTTGTTGTTGTCCCTACACTTAATAGTTTTGGGGAATATTCGACGGTGGAATCTTTATCTAATGATGGGCCTTTGATTCTGAGTGATTAATTTTTTATGCTCCACAGATGCCATGATAAAACTGAGGGGAAATCAGAAAAATTACATTTCAACCGGATGTCAGATCAGACAGCCGGTTGATTTTTATTGACAATTAAGCGGCATCGGAGGGATGAATTTCACTGACAATTTCATAAATATCAGTGTTAGGCAATTGCACGAATAAAGGAGCCATTTCTTTCAAAATATTATCATAATCTTCGCTCTTATTCGCACTCATATCTTCGGCATTTTCCCACAAAATCACCGCGATTCCCCTATCCGTACCAGGTGCTTGCAATAAATAAGATCCTTTGAATCCTTGGGTATAGGTACTAACGGCTTTTTCGTAGAGTTGCTTGGCTTCTTCAAATTTTCCGGGTTTGAATTCTCCAATGGCAACATACGCGTATTGATGTCTAAGAAAATCAAGAAATTCTGACATATTTTTCTCCTTTTTTATTGAAATAAATGCCATTTTCAATCAAGTATTTTAGCATATTATTGTCATTTTTGAGACAAAATAAAAAATTGTCATTTTTTTATCTTGCTATTCGTTATCACAACTTTGAGGGGTATAAATAAGTGGTATTTGCTCCCCCCTAATACCCCTTAGTAAGGGGAAATTGATGTAGTTATACTATTCACAAAAATGATCATAGTTATACCCCTTTGAAAAAGTCATGCTTCTTGTCAAATCTAGGCTCTATTTTATCATATCATGGTACTATTGTAGTTTTTTTATGAACCACAAAGGCACAGAGGACACAGAGAGAAGAGAGAGAAAATCACAAGGGAAAAGGTGTAGGTGACTGATTGGTCGGGGATGGTTTACCCATATCTTCAGAACTGGATAAGGACTCTTTTCGCAGTATCTTCAAAATATAGCCAGAATACAGGTGAAGCCGCCCTACTAGGGGTATTGAGGGGGATTTAATACCAAAAATTAGTGGCTATATTTCTCCCCAAAAAGAACTATAGCCACAGTAAATTATACTAAAACACGGGGCGGTTTGTAGGATTGAATTCCCTTCATATATTGCGCCCGTTCAAAGGCCGATTCATCAGGACAATTAATTTGAGACATCGAACCTTGCATTTGTTTCACCGATTCATATTCGTTTTCTTCCATCCAATGTAGAATTTCTTCTTCTATCACCCGTAAATGATCAATGCCATGTCTCATTAATGATGAACAAACCATTGTCACATTTGCGCCTACCATGAGCATTTTAATGGCATCTTTACCGTGTTGAATACCGCCTGTCGCGGCAAAATCAACGGGTATCCGACCATGTAAAATCGCAATCCATCGCATGGGTAAACGCATAGCTTGGGGGGTACTTAAAAGAACATTTGGTCTGACTTCTAAGCTCTCTAAATCAATGTCTGGTTGATAAAAACGATTAAATAAAACTAGGGCATCCGCACCCGCGTCTCCTAATCGTTTTGCCATATTTGCCATGTTGCTAAAAAATGGACTTAATTTAATGGCAACAGGAATTTTGACTTCTGATTTAACGGCGCGTAGAATATCAATATAATTCTGTTCTACTTGTGCTCCTGTCATTTCTATATCTGTGGGCACATAATAGACGTTTAATTCTAACGCGTCGGCTCCGGCTTGTTCTATTTGTTGGGCATAGTCAACCCATCCCCCGACACTAGAACCATTTAAACTGGCAATTATGGGTATATCAACCATTTTTTTTGCTTTGCGAATATGGTTGAGATATTCTTCGGTTCCTACATGGAAAAGACTGGGTTCAGGAAAGTAGGTTAAGGCTTCGGCAAAACTTTCTGTGCCAAAGACACTATGATGATGTAATTCTAATCTTTCTTGGCTGATTTGTTCCTCGAATAAGGAATGTAATACTACGGCTCCCGCACCCGCGTCTTCTAGTCGTTTAATATTATCTATTTCTTCGGTAAGGGGGGCTGCCGCAGAGGGAATTAAGGGCGATTTTAATGTCAATCCCATGTAAGTCGTTGTTAAGTCCATTCTTTTTTCTCCTTTGACACAATATTAACTTTGGGGTAATGGGTAATGGGTAATGGGTAATGGGTGATATCAAGTCCGGTTGATTAGTAATAATATTGAGTCGGGGCGGGTTTACGGGATCTCTGGTTTCTAGTTAAGATATTGGCGAACCCGCCCCTACAGTGATTCGGCCTATTTAAGCGGACTTGATATTATGGATAATCGGAGATGAGAGATTAAGAAAAAGGTCGATCGCGCTCCCCGATTTCTCATTACCAATGATCTATTACCAATTACCAATTACCAATTACCTAATCACACTTTACTGGGTTTTTCCGTCCCTTTTTCCTCTGGTTTGGGTGCGGGATGATGTCCCTGTCCATTACCATCGTGAGAGAGGGAACGTGCGGCTAAATATTGATACATTGCCCAACGGGAATCAACATCATGTTGTGCTTCTTTTAATAAGCGTCGTGCTTCTTCCGGTTTACTACCTTTGAGCATCTTAAAGCGGTTTTCCGCGTACATATATTGCTCCATTGGTAGTTTGGGCGAGTGCATATCTAATTGGAGGGGATTTTCGCCTGCTGAAACGCGATCGGGATTATACCGATATAACAATTTTGCCCCTGACTCAACCGCGGCTTTTTGCTGTTGCATTCCCTTGGTCATATCAATACCATGAGCAATACAATGGCTATAGGCAATAATTAAGGATGGCCCATCATAAGCTTCTGCTTCCATAAAGGCGCGTAAAGTATGTTCATCGCGGGCTCCCATTGCCACACTCGCGACATAAACACTGCCGTAAGTCATCGCGATTAAACCTAAATCTTTCTTACAAGCTGGTTTACCTGCGGCGGCAAATTTAGCTACGGCTCCACGAGGAGTTGATTTCGACATTTGACCGCCAGTATTAGAATAAACTTCAGTATCTAATACCAAAATATTGACATTACGACCACTCGCGATCACATGATCTAAACCACCGTAACCAATATCATAGGCCCAACCGTCTCCGCCAATAATCCAAACACTCTTTTTCACCAAATAGTCTGCGACATTTAATAAGCGTTTGGCAATGGGGGAGTTAAGGGATTCTAATTTTTGTTTGAGTTGGGTAACTCGTTCCCGTTGTTCCCAAATATCGGCTTCTGTTTTTTGAGTCGAGTTGATAATTTCCCCGACTAAATTATCGCCGATTTCCCCTCCTAATTGCTGGACTAATTCTGCGGCAAATTCGGCTTGTTTGTCGATGGAAACTCGGTAGCCTAAACCAAACTCCGCGTTATCTTCAAAGAGGGAATTAGCCCAAGCTGGGCCACGTCCTTCGGGGTTTTTGGCCCAAGGGGTTGTGGGTAAATTACCGCCATAAATCGAGGAACATCCCGTCGCGTTTGCGACAATCATGCGATCGCCAAATAATTGACTAACCAGTTTTAAGTAAGGTGTTTCACCACATCCGGCACAGGCTCCTGAGAACTCAAATAAGGGTTGTTGCATCTGTTGATGACTAATCTTATTTAATTTCAGATGCAGGCGATCGGGGTTAGGCAAATCAAAGAAGAAATTCCAGTTTTCGCGTTCCCCTTCCAGTAAGGGTGATTCTGGTGCCATATTAATGGCTTTAAGTTTGGGTTGAGACTTATTCTTCGCGGGACAAATATCGACACAAAGCCCACATCCGGTACAGTCTTCGGGTGAGACTTGAATGGTTAATTTTAAGCCCTTCCAATCATGATCCTTAGCATCTTTACTCTTGAAGGTAGAAGGTGCATTTTCTAATAGGGCGGGTTCGTAAACTTTACTCCGAATCACCGCGTGAGGACATACCATGACACATTTGCCACACTGCACACAAACATCGGGGTCCCAAACTGGAATTTCTTGACCGATATCGCGTTTTTCCCATTGAGAGGTCGCGGTGGGATAGGTTCCGTCAACGGGTAGGGCACTTACGGGTAAATTATCGCCACATTTGGCTATCATTGCCCCTAATACGTCTCGGACAAATTCTGGTGCGGCATCGGGTACGGGAGACCGTAATTTAATTGTGCTAGACGCGGTTTCTGGAACTTTTACCTCATAAAGAGAGGCAAGGGATTTATCAACGGCTTCTAGGTTCATTTTGACGACTTCTGGACCTTTTTTGCCGTAGCTTTTTTGAATGGATTTTTTGATCTGCGCGATCGCGTCTTCTCTGGGTAATACTCCCGATAACGCGAAGAAACACACTTGCATAATGGTGTTAATACGTCCTGGCATTCCCGCGGCACGGGCAACTGTATTGGCATCACTAACGTAAAGTTTTACTTTTTTGTTAATAATGGTTTCTTGGACGGAACGCGGCAGTTTATCCCAAACTTCATCGGCACTGTAGGGACTATTTAAGAGGAAAAGGCCTCCGGGGATAATGGGATCTAACATCTCGAATTGTTCGAGAAATACCCATTGATGACACGCGACAAAATTTGCTTGGTTAATTAAGTAAATAGAGCGGATGGGTTCGGAACCGAAACGGAGATGGGAAACGGTAACAGAACCGGATTTTTTGGAGTCATAAACGAAATAACCTTGGGCATAGTTATCGGTTTCTTCACCAATAATTTTGATCGAGTTTTTGTTGGCTCCTACGGTTCCATCGGAACCTAAACCGTAGAAAATTGCCCGCACAACGTTGTCGGATTCGATGGAAAAGAAGGGATCATAATCGAGACTACTATGGCTAACGTCATCGTTAATACCGATAGTAAAGTGATTTTTGGGTTTGGCTGATCCCAGATTTTCAAAGATCGCTTTTATCATCGCGGGGGTAAATTCTTTCGATGATAAACCATAGCGTCCGCCAATGGGTTTAATATGGGTTTTGTCTTCTTCTACTAACGCCGTAATCACATCTAAGTAAAGGGGTTCCCCAGGACCTCCGGGCTCTTTACAACGATCTAATATCGCGATCGTTTTGGTACTGGCGGGTAAAGCATCAACAAAGCGTTTGGCATCAAAGGGCCGATATAATCTTACTTTTAATACCCCAACTTTTTCCCCATTTTTATTGAGATAATCAACGGTTTCATGGACAGATTCCGCGCCTGAACCCATGATAACAATGACTCGTTCTGCCTGGGGATCGCCGTGATATTCAAATAATTGATATTGACGTCCAGTTAACTTGGCGAAATCATCCATAATTCTTTGGGTGACTTCGACACAATTGTTATAATAAGGATTGACGGTTTCCCGTGCTTGGAAATAAACATCGGGGTTTTGCGCGGTTCCTCGTAAAACAGGTTTATCGGGTGTTAATGCGCGTGCCCGATGGGCAAATATCTGCTCTTCGGAAATGAGCGATCGCATATCGTCATCCGTCAACATTTCTACTTTTTGAACTTCATGGGAAGTGCGGAAGCCATCAAAGAAATGAAGGAATGGAATGCGAGACTCTAAAGTAGCCGCGGTGGAAATTAAGGCAAAATCATGGGCTTCTTGGACTGACGCGGAACATAACATCGCGAATCCCGTCGATCGCGCCGACATGACATCACTATGATCCCCAAAAATGGATAAACCTTGGGCAGCCAGCGATCGCGCCGCGATATGAAAGACAGTAGGCGTTAATTCCCCCGCGATTTTATACATATTGGGGAGCATCAATAACAAGCCTTGGGACGCGGTAAAAGTAGTAGTTAAGGAACCTGTTTGTAAGGCTCCATGAACCGCGCCCGCGACTCCCCCTTCACTTTGCATTTCCACTACAGAAGGGATCGTACCCCAAAGATTGGGTTTTCCCTCCGAAGTCCAAGCATCGGACCATTCTGCCATTGGGGAAGAGGGCGTAATGGGATAAATGGCAATTACTTCATTAAGACGATAGGCAACATAGGCGACAGCTTCGTTACCGTCAAGGGTGGCATAAGTTCTTGTAGTCATACTTTCTTTCAAGCCTTTAATTCTTTTGAGGATGGCCAGATTTAAACAAGTTGATTTTGTGGTGATTCCTCCGCGTATTTAAACAACTTCACTGTTGTTTTTCTGGACGGTTTTTGAACAATCTATGAGCCAGTCCAGTATCAGGGATGTTGAGATGGTGTAATGTTTTGGGACTCTTTATCGTCGGTACATGGTCTCCCTAATCACCTATTCCTATTATCTAATCTGTGGGTAGAATAGAGGATTTTCTTTGTCTTTTTTTAACACTTGGTCTTTTTTTTTGAGATATCAATCCAAATCTCTATTTTTGTTAAATAACGTAAAGATTTATGTCATATTTTCACAAACCGGGTTTCTCCCTAACCCGGTTTCTGCTTATTCCGTTTCACCAATCAGAGTAAACGCAGCCCAATTCCCCGGTTGGGGATATTGTTTCATTGTGCTTAACATGGCTTGTCTCAATGCCTGAGCTTTATCCATTTTTCCCTCTTGCCAATGCTGATAAAATTCCTTCATCAAAAATGCTGTTGCATTATCGTTAACTGCCCATAATGAAACAATAATACTGGGAACTCCGGCACTGAAAAAAGCTCTTGATAATCCGATTACTCCATCTCCTGATAATTTTCCCCTCCCCGTATTACAAGCACTTAATACTACTAATGACGCGTTTAATTTTAAGTCAAATATCTCTGATGATGTTAATAAACCCTGATCATTACCTGAAGGGGCTAAGGCTAAAACTCCGGGTATCCCTGTTCCTAAATCTGCCAGTAATCCATGAGTAGCTAAATGAATAATTTTCGCGTCCGATAGTTGGGGTATAATCGTTTTTTTCGTAGCTTTATTCCCCAAAATTGGCTCGGTTTTTAAGATTTGCGCGATCGCTTTGGCTTCTTCTTCAGCACCTTTTAAGGAGTTTAATTGTTCCGATGTGCCATCACGATAAGTAACTGTAGGCATGGGGGAGGGATTCCCTAAAATTACCGACTTTCTGGGAACTCCTACCACTAGGGTGTTTTGGGGATTATTTTGTTGATTTTTCATCAATTGTTGATGACTTAAATCTAATTGTTGTATCGAAGTTGCTGTCAGAATGGTATGTTTTTGGATTAAATATGTCCCTTGGGCATCTTGTAAAGCTGGAAAGGGAATGAGAAATAATGATTGGTGCGGAATAAAAATGACATGAGCATCGGGGTTAGTTGGTAATAAATCATCTATGGGTTGAATCAGCAGTTGATACAATTGTTGTAAATTACGAATAGTCGGTTGAGAAGGATTCGATGATGTCGTTAAATCCTCACGAGTCCCCCGTACTAATTCCGAAATTTTCGTGTTTTCGGCTTCTGATGCTCTCGCTCTTCCCTGAGCCGCGGCTATTTGTCCTTTTTCGACAATTTTCGCTAAATTTTTAGATTTTAAATCGACTTGACGTAAGGTTATTTTTCCGGTAGGTTGAATTACCCAAATTAACAGTTTATCCTCAACAATTGAATATTCGACTAGAGTGGCATTTTCCTTTTTGGCAATATCTTTGATTTGGGGAAGTGTTGGGGGTTTAATGGAAGTATTACCCAGACGAGAGGAGAGTAATTCCATTAAGGCTCTCCCGCGACTTCTTTCTGATACTTCTAAAGCGGCCTCGGTTTTATTTTGGGCAACTAAAACCTCTTGTAGGGAAAGGTAACTCCATGTTTGAGTTTCAAATATGGAGATTTTATCTTGATCTTTTAATCCCCCTCGTAGAGAATCTAAAATGTCAATTGATTGGAAGAGATATTTTTCCGATTCTACATAGTTTTTTAATAGGGCGTAAATTATTCCAATGTTACTAAGACTTATACTTTCATCCAAGTGATCGCCTATTTCTTGATTAATAGTCAAAGATTGCTGATAATATTCCAATGCTTTTTGGTACTGTCCCAACTGTTGATAAACTAACCCAATGTTATTGAGGGACTTACTTAGGCCAGACCGATTGCCGATTTCTTTATCCATACTCAAAGATTGTTGATAATAGTCTAAGGCTTTTTCGTATTTTCCTAAACTGTCGTAAACATTCCCAATGCCGTGGAGGGACTTACTTACGCCAGCCCGATCGCCTATTTCTTTTTTAATAGTTAAAGATTGTTGATAATAGTCTAAGGCTTTTTCGTACTCTCCTAAACTGTAGTACACAGTCCCAATATTATTGAGAGAACCACTAATTCCAGAGCGATCGCCTATTTCTTTTTGAATGCTCAAAGATTGCTGATGATATTCTAACGCTTTTTGGTACTGTCCTAAATTATGGTAAACTAACCCAATGTTATTGAGATAACTACTCATGCTAGATCGATCACCAATTTCTTTGGTAATGACCAACGATTGCTGATAATAGTCTAAGGCTTTTTCGTACTCTCCTAAATGATTGTACATATCCCCAATGTTATGCAGAGAACTACGGATACCAGCGCGATCGCGTATTTCTTTAGCAATAGTCAAAGATTGCTGATAATATTCTAACGCTTTTTGGTACTCTCCTAAATTGTGGTAAACACTTCCAATGCCAAGGAGAGACTTAGTTACACTAGAGCGATCACCGATTTCTTTTGCAATGGTCAAAGATTGCCCATAATATTCTAATGCTTTTTGGTACTCTCCTAAACTCTTGTAAACATTCCCAATGCTACCAAGAGAGCCACTGATGCTGGAGCGCTCGCCTATTTCTTTATTAATACTCAAAGATTGCTGATAATATTCTAATGATTTTTGGTACTCTCCTAAACTCTTGTAAACATTCCCAATGCCAAGGAAAGAGGAGCTGATGCCGGAGCGATCGCCTATTTCTTTATGAATAGTCAAAGATTGTTGATAATATTCTAACGCGTTTTTGTATTGTCCTAAATGGTAGTAAACATCCGCCATATTAAGGCTAGACTTCCTTATGACATAGCGATCTCCAATTTCTTTGGCAATAGTCAAGGACTGCTTAAAATAGTCTAAAGCTTTTTGGTACTCTCCTAAACTCTTATAAATATATCCCATGTTATTGAGAGATCTACTAACGCTAGAGCGATCACCTATTTCTTTGGCAATGCTCACAGATTGCTGAAAATAATCTAAGGCTTTTTGGTGTTCTCCTAGACTGTGGTAAACATTCCCAATGCTACCGAGGGAGCCACTTTCGCCAGCCCGATCGCGTATCTCCTTGTAAATCTTTAAAGCATCTTCCCAAGACTTTAATGCGGCTGAATATTGACTTGAACTATAGAGCTTGTTCCCTTCTTGAAATAGCTTATCGGCTTCAGCTTTACGAGGGTTTACCGTTGTCTGAGCTAATACCTCATTGGTGAGGGAAAAGGGGATGCTCAAATTAACTGACACTGAAGTTGACAAAATTATCCCACTTAAAACACCAATCACTACACCCCGATTAAAATTAGGATTAAGCATAAATTTCTTATAGAGCATTTTTAAATAAGATGTAAATGTGGAACGGGCAGAGATCCCGTCACAGGCAAGATGCCTGTGCCACAGGTTTCACCTCTCAAAGGTCAACACTATACTTATCACTTTTATCCAATCTAGCAGAGCCTCACCCGCTTTTCCCTCCCATTTACAAAATTTCATCAAAGGTAAATTTGATTAACTTTGGTTTATCCTAATTTGACAACAATCTCCTTTAGATTAAGACACTTTTTGGACGATCGTGGTGTTTTCATCAGTTGTTTGTGGATATTAAAGATATGAATTAATTCCCATCTAGCTTGATGGTAAAACGTGAAATAGAATTGATCGTAAAATATTAAAGAAAACCGGTAAGGGCGGGTTCACCGATCAATTTTGATACCCACAGATAACCTTAATAAACCCGCCCCCATCACACCCATAACCCCAATACAGAGAAACCCGGTTTATCTTTGTTAATTACAGAATTTTTCGACACAACGGACAAACATTTCCACACCCATAGCCAAAGTCGTTTCATCAAAATTAAACCGAGGATGATGGTGGGGATAAGCTAAACCTTTATCGGGATTTGCCGAACCCAAAAAGAAATAACAACCGGGCACTTCTTGGAGAAAGAAAGACATATCTTCTCCCCCCATTGTTTGACAGTCTGGCACAATTCCCGCGGGAGTTTCCACCACTGACTCAGCCACAGATTGTACTAAATCCGCGATCGCGCCATCATTAATCACTGGGGGATAAAGGCAGTCATAATTCAAATCATAACGAGCCCCATAACTCTGACAAATCCCCGCGATCATTTCCTCAACCCGTTTGGCAAAAAAGCCTTGATATTTGGGGTTAAAATAACGAACTGTTCCCCCAAGATAAGCCGTATCCGCGATCACATTGTGAGCTTTTCCCGCGTGAAATTCACCAACTGTTACTACCGCGGAATCAATGGGATTAACATTCCGAGCGACAATACTTTGAAGATTATTAACAATTTGGGATGCCACCACGATCACGTCGATCGTTTGATCGGGCATAGCCCCATGTCCACCTTTACCTAAAATCGTACAATCAAAAATCTCAACGGAGGCCATTAAAGCCCCTTTTCTTACCCCAATAGTTCCCAGAGGTAAATTATTCCAAAGATGTAATCCAATAATGGCATCGACATCAGGATTTTTTAATACCCCTGCTTCAATCATCGGTTTTGCGCCTCCGGGGCCTTCTTCGGCTGGTTGAAAAATAATTTTTACTATGCCTTGGAAATCCTGACGATGATTTGCTAAATAATAAGCCGTACCCAGCGCGATCGCGGTATGTCCATCATGGCCACACGCGTGCATCATACCATCATGGAGAGAGCGATAAGAAATCTCATTTTCTTCTTGAATGGGTAAAGCATCCATATCGGCGCGAATTGCCAAAACTTTTCCGGGTTTACCACTATCTATTGTTGCCACAATTCCCGTTTGCGCGATATGGGTTTGATGTTCGATTCCCCATTCTCGTAACTTTTGACAAATAAACGTGCTGGTTAATTGTTCTCGAAAACTTAATTCAGGATGTTGATGAAGATAACGTCGCCAAGTCACTAATTGAGGTTGTAATGAACGAATCTCAAGACGTAATTTTGATGTTTCAACAGAATTAATTTGAGGAAAAACTGCTACCATTTGTTATCTCACTATAATCAAAAAATATCACTGTTAACTTTATTATAGCAATCCGAGAGAGAAACCGGGTTTCTCTTCGAGAAAGTTTACATAAATGGGTTTTTCGATAAAAAGAAACCGGGTTTCTTTTTTTTCGGAAAAGTAGGGACACGGCACTGCCGTGTCCCTAGGTTCAAGAAATGGTATTACATGGGAGCAAATGTGATCGGGATGACAGAGAGCAATCGCTCTAATTCCAATTCTGAGGCCACTTGAGCTAATTTATCCAAGTCTGTTGGATCATCTAAATAAGGCACAATCCCTAAAATAGGAATTTGAGTTAAAGACTCAATTAATTCTTGAGGTGTTAATGACGTGATCTCTTCTTCTGAATAGGGTTTAACACAATTGAGGATAATTCCTTTGAGATCAATTCCTTTTTGTTTCGCGAGGGCGACATTGGCAACGGTATGCGCGATCGCGCCTAATTTCACATTCACCACTAACACCGTCGGAAGTCGCCAATCGCGCGCGAGATCCGCGACAATTAATTCGTGAGTAACAGGGGAACCTAAACCCCCCAAGGCTTCAATTAAGACAAAATCTCGCGTGTGTCGTAACTTTTCTAAGGTTTCCCAGACTTTACCTAAATCTATCTGTCGCTTTTCTCGCTCCGCGGCAATGGGGGGAGCCAAAGGCGCGTCAAAATGGAGCGGGTTTATTTCTTCGAGGGATTGATCTAAGGAGAAAAGACGTTGATATAATTCGCGATCGCCTGTACCCGTTTGTAGAGGTTTCATTATTGCCAAACGGTGGGAGAGACAATATTTCTGCCAATAAGCCGCCAGGGCACAGGTTAATACTGTTTTTCCGCTGTCTGTATCTGTTCCCGTAATTAACAATGTATTCATAAAGGGGATTAGGGATTAGGTAATGGGTAATTGGGGATTAGGGATTAGGGATTACGTAATGGGTGATTAGGGATTAGGTAATGGGTGATTGGGGATTAGGGATTAGGGATTACGTAATGGGTGATTGGGGACTAGGGATTAGGGATTACGTAATGGGTGATTAGGGGATTCTTATTGGTGGTATCAGCGATCACAACCTATTTAGGATTGCTATATTACCTATTACCTATTACCTATTACCTATTACCTATTACCTATTACCTATTACCTATTACCTATTACCTATCACCTATTACCTATCACCTATCACCTATCACCTATCACCTATCACCTATCACCTATTATCTCGAAGGACTAGGAATAGGTGTCTCCTGGGGAGATTCCGGTGATAATTCCGGTAAAGGAGTAGACTCTGAAGTCTTTTCTGGTAAAGGAGTGGGAGAGGGTTCAGGAGTCTTTTCTGGGGGCTGGGTGGGGCTGACTTCTGGAGTCGGTTCTGGCGATCGCGTTGGGATTGGCGTTGGGATTGGCGTTGGGGTTGGCGTTGGGATTGGCGTTGGTGTTGCTTTTGGTACAGGAGTGGGTATAGGTGTTGGTATGGGCGTTACTTTTGGTGTTGGTTCAGGCTTAGGAATAAGAGTAGATAAAGGTTTGGGAGTTTTCTGTGGTAGTTCAATGGGTTCTCGTCGTATCGGTTCTGGATTCAGAGTAGAGGTGGGCTCTGGAGTCGGTGTCAGTGTTGGCAGTGTTGGCTCTCCTGTGGGAGTAACAGAGGGTTCTGGAGTCGGTGTGAGTAGGGGTTCGGGAATGGGAGTAAAAGAGGGTGTGACTGTCGGTGTCGGTTTAAGACTAGGAGTGAAACTGGGAATGGGGCGAGGAGTGAGTCGCGGACTAGGAATGGTAGAGGGAATGATTTCGATAGAGGGTGTGGGACTGGGTTCAACTCGTGGACGCTTCAGGATGGAACTGACAACAGTCCATGAACCCAACGCGACTAAAAGAATTATTCCCCCCCCTAAAAAGGTGACAACCAGAGGATTATCCCAGAAAGAATTCCCCGGAGGCGGAATCACGGGATCGGGTTGGTTTCCTGAAGAGCTATTGGGGGATATCGGAGCGGGACGGCGGCCTACCGCGATCGTCGCGACTTGGGAAACACTAGGAGTAGGAGTCGAAGAAGGTGATGAGGGCGCGTAGGGATTGGGGGGCGCGTCTAAGGCTTGTACCACTTCTCTCACCGATTGATAGCGATCGCCCGGAACCCGACTTAACATTCGATTAAAGAGCAAAGCTAAGGCAGGACTGACTTTTGTCCATTGTTGCCAACTCCAAACCAGGGTATGTTGATCTAAGAGTTCTTGGGGTTCTTTTCCTGTTAATAAAACGATCGCGGTTACGGCTAAGGCATAAAGATCACTACTGGGAGTCGCTTGGCCCGAAAGCATTTGTTCACTGGGCGCGTAACCGACTTTCCCGACACTGGTTGCGGGTATTGCCGGATCACCCGATACCCGTGTGGCTAATTCCTTCACTACCCCAAAATCAATCAACACCGGAACGCGATCGCTTTCCCTTAAAATAACATTATCGGGAGCAATATCTCGATGAATAATACCACGAGCATGAATATGAGCTAAAACCGGAAGAATTTGACGCAGAAATAAAACCACCTCCGCCTCAGAAAATAAACTTCCCAAGGCTTTACGTTCATTTAATAAAGTCCGATAAGTCTTCCCTTCTACATAATCCTGCACTAAAAATAAACGCTGATTTTCCTCAAATGTCGCACGAAACTGGGGAATTTGAGGATGTTGAATTTGATAAAGAATCGCGGCTTCACGTTGAAACAATTCCTTAGACTTATCAAGGGCGTAAGTGCCATTGGTATTAGGAATAAATTCCTTAAGAGCACAACGTTCATTAAAGCGACCTTGATCTTCTGCCAAATAAGTACGACCAAAGCCCCCTTGACCCAAGATACTGAGCAAACGGTAGCGGTTTTGGAGGATAGTTCCAATGGGAATGGGTGGCTGCATAAGTTTAGAGATATCAATGAAATTAGAGAATTACTGGGAAATTTGATTTTCTTTTGAATACTTCAGTCTGTGTTGCTTTAAGTCCAGATCAGAGTTGATGCCAAGGGGAAAATAGAACTTATGCAGAAGTATGGCTTCTTGAGGGAATTTCGTCATTTCACGCGAAAATCTCAAGGGCGCAACCCAGTTTATTTTATTCTTCTGCCTAAGTCCTATTTGATTGATGATACCCAGTCCCTCGTCCCTAGCCCCCAGTCACCTCTTCAGCCATTTAATTTGGCTTTAACCAGTTCTTGAATTTTCTTGCCATCAGCTTTACCCTTAAGTTGCTGCATGACTGAACCCATCACTTTGCCCATCTCCTTTGGAGAAGTCACACCCAGTTTTATGAGTATGTCATCAATAAACGCGCTAATTTCTTCATCAGACATCTGCTTCGGTAGATATTCTTCGATAATGGCTAACTCCGCGGCTTCTTTGTCCGCTAAATCATCACGTCCGGCCTTATGATACTGTTCAATAGCATCTCGCCGCTGTTTAGCCCCCTGCATCAGTACATCTAATTCTTGATCTTCCGTCAGGGTCTCTTGACCCGCACCACGTGCGCTACTCTCTTTTTCTAATAGAACTTTCTTAATACTGCGGACTGTTTCCAGTCGTACTTTGTCTTTTGATTTCATCGCGGCTTTGATCTCCGCGTCAATTTTTTCTCTTAAGCTCATGGAGTCTCTCCGGGTGATAAAAATGGCAACAATCAAGGGAGTTACGACTATTGCCCAAAATTTCCCTAGATTTGCACATTCATTTTAAGATGATTTGTCCTCGACTTGTCGATAGGATCGATAGATTCCCTAGAAATAGAAGAAATTATAAAATTTTGCTTTTGTTGTCAAGACTTTCCGCTAAAATTCAGTGAAAATACTTAAAACTTTTCCCCAGAGAGATGATAGAATCACTATGGAATGAATGTCCTGCGAGGGGCCTGCCGTGATCCGTTCTGCTACTTTACCGCTTTTGCTTACTGAGCCTAATGTTCCCGATCATAATCGACTTCGGCTCTTTTCTGGCTCTGCTAATGTCCCACTTTCCCAGGAAGTATCTCGCTATCTGGGTATAGATTTGGGACCAATGGTTCGTAAGAGATTTGCTGATGGGGAACTTTATATCCAAATTCAGGAGTCGATTCGGGGTTGCGATGTTTACTTGATCCAGCCAAGTTGCTACCCGGTGAATGATCACCTGATGGAATTATTAATTATGATAGATGCCTGCCGTCGTGCTTCGGCTCGACAAATTACGGCAGTAATCCCCTATTATGGTTATGCCCGGGCAGACCGCAAAACGGCCGGACGTGAGTCAATTACGGCCAAGCTGGTGGCAAATTTAATTACTGAGGCTGGTGCTAGTCGCATCTTGGCGATGGATTTGCACTCGGCTCAGATTCAAGGGTATTTTGATATTCCCTTTGATCATGTTTATGGTTCTCCTGTAATTCTTGATTATCTTTCTAGTAAGAACTTGTCGGATATTGTCGTAGTTTCTCCTGATGTGGGAGGGGTAGCACGAGCTCGGGCTTTTGCCAAAAAGTTGAATGATGCCCCTTTAGCTATTATTGATAAGCGTCGTCAGGCTCATAATGTTGCTGAAGTCCTTAATGTTATTGGAGATGTTAAGGGCAAAACTGCGGTTTTGGTTGATGATATGATTGATACCGCGGGTACTATTACTGAAGGGGCTCGTTTGTTACGTCGTGAGGGGGCTCGTCAGGTTTATGCTTGTGCTACTCACGCGGTTTTTTCTCCTCCCGCGATCGAGCGTTTATCGAGTGGGGTTCTCGAAGAGGTTATTGTCACAAATACAATTCCTATCCTCGAAGATAAGCGTTTCCCTCAATTAACGGTTCTTTCTGTGGCAAATTTGTTGGGTGAAGCCATTTGGCGTATTCACGAAGATAGTTCCTTGAGTAGTATGTTCCGCTAAAAATCAAGTATTTTCTCTATTTATTATGTGGGGATGATTTTTTCTTCCCCACATTATTGTTTTTCTGATTAGAGCATTATCATTCAGAGAAATTTATTTTTTAACCGCAGATAAACGCAGATAAACACAGATGTTTGCACTAGGCTATCGGCATTAAAATAGTAGTTTTTTCTCAATTATTCTGCTGTTTGTTTTAACTGTTTTACTACTGAGATTAAGCGTTTGAGACTGGGTTTGACTACATTCTGGGTTTCGTGTTCTAAATCGGCGATTTGAGTTTGTATTTGTGATAAATCTGGGAAGGGTTGATGGCTTGCGTCTTGTTGTTCTTGGATGATATTGATCGCGTCTTGTAATCCGGCTAATTGCACATTAATTTGGACTAAATTATCCTGAGTTAATGTGGTTTCATCGAGACGGTGAATCGCGTCTTGTAATTGCCCGATCGCGTGTTGAATAATCTCTAAATCATTAGCAGAAGGAAGAGATAAGGTTTGTAACTGTTCATTAATTTGGGAACGGACTTCCATCACCGCGGACGCGACAATTTCTTGCAAAGAAGCCACGGAATGACCTAAACTTACTAACTGTTCCCCAACATCAATAGAATCAAATGATGATTGAGTACGCAGAAGCGTCGTCATTTGTTGGCGAATGCTATCAATCTCATTAGACATCTGTTGACGTAGTTTAAGAATGATCGCGACGGTAGTTTTTTCTATCTTATCAATAGAACGTTGTAACTCCACGATTTCTATTGTTTGTGAAAGTTGTACCTGTTGCTCTAAACGATAACGGTTTGCGACGTTTAAGGATAAAGCTAATGTTAAAGGTGCGACGCCATAAAAAGCTTGACCTGACACCGCGACGGCCAATGTCCCCACCGCGGAGGCCCCTAAAGAGAGATACTCCACTAACTCCAACCAATGCCGTTCCATACTTTTGCGAGAAGCTTCTTGCAACTTGGTATCCAACTGAAGGAAAGTTTTAGGCCTCATGGTATCTTTCTGGGTATGGGGGAGAGGAAACAATTGGGGTGTCATAATACAATGATCTTAAACGGAAAAACCGGGTAAGTGTTCTATAATTTTGACCTGATGAGGGTTCTTTCTCGGCTTAACCTCCCAAGAGGTAGAGTCCAAACCCTAACTAAGTTAGGTCGATTTTGACATGATAGCTTGCTTGTGTCTACTATGATGCACGGGAAAAGCTACTTTTTCCCTCCTTTGTCTAAAAATTACTATAATTGTGGTAATTTTAAGGTGGTTTTGCCCCTTTGTCAAGGATTCTTTATTATGACTTCAGAAAAGAAAAATTTTGCCACAGCGCGATCGGTTGTTAGTATAAGTATCTTTGTCTTACTATTAAGTGGTGTGGGATTTTTAACGGTTCGTTTTATTTTGGCTCTCCTCGATAAATTTTCTTAACTCATATTTCTTATCACTGGATAATTTGGGTTGGATTCAATTACCTAGAATCACAATTTCTGTCAAAAAAGTTTTTTTTGTGTAAACTCTTTTTATTATGTTAATGAGACAAGGAGATATCTATGCTAGACTTTCTTAATCCGATTTTAGGTCGTCATCCTGAACGTATAAAAGCCAATGTGGAAATTTACACTTGGCAAACTTGTCCCTATTGTATCCGAGCGAAATTATTGCTTTGGTGGAAAGGGGTTAATTTCACTGAATATAAAATTGATGGGGATGATGACGCGAGAAATAATATGGCTCTGCGGGCACAGGGAGCGCGATCAGTTCCCCAAATTTTTGTTAATGATCAACATCTGGGCGGCTGTGATGATATTTATCAATTGGATCTGGAAGGGGGGTTAGATCCTTTGTTAGAAAAGGCTCCTGTTTAACAGCACGATACGCGATCGAAGAAAAGAAACCGGGTTTCTCCCTGTAATTTCGGGTAAAAATGAGATTATCAGTTAAGAAACCCGCTTTCTGTGCTGGACTTAGGCAAATTTTCCCAGGTTTTCTTTACGCCATTGTGCATCCTGTTTTCGGTTAGTTTTTATTTCTAAAAGTCTAATTCCACAGGAGGGTAGTGGGTTTAATTTTTGTTTCAATTCTTGCCAATTATTAATGATTTGATATTCGATATTATAGGTTTGACATAATTGGGAAAAGTTGATATTTTGCGGTGTGGTAAAATATTCTTCAAAAGGGGGTTCAAATTGAGAAATGGGTAACATTTCAAATATGCCCCCTCCATTATTATTAATTAGAATAATGGTGAGATGTCCGATAAATTTTTGGCTTAATAAAAATCCATTGGTATCATGTAAAAGTGCTAAATCTCCTGTTAACATTACGCTGGCTTGATTGCGATACGCGATGCCTAATGCGGTTGATAGGGTTCCATCTATGCCATTAGCTCCTCTGTTAAAAAATGGTTGTATTTTTAGATCGTTGGGAGTCCAGAAAAATTCGATATCTCTTACGGGCATACTATTGGCAATAAATAAGGGGGTTTTGGCGGGTAAAATATGGGAAATTAACCATGATATTTTGGGCTCTATTATGTTTTTTATTGAGGTCATTTTTGGGGTAATAGATTCTTTTACTTTTATTTCTAAATGACACCATTGTTGGAGATATTCCGGGGAATTGCCCCCCCCTAGTCCCCCCTTTCCAAGGGGGGAATTTACTTCCCCTAGCCCTGCCTGGGTAAGGGAGGCGATCAGATTTTCGATGGAGACGCGTAGATGGGTGGTTTTGCCATGTAAGGGGTCAAAATTATGATGACTGGCATCAATAATAAATCTTCGTGTTTGGCTTTTTTCTAACCATAAACGTAATTCTTTACTGGTGGGTAAGTCTCCTATTTGTATGACGATTTCTGGGGTTAATTCTTGGGAATTTTTGGGATTTCTGAGAATTAAGTCATAGGTGGAAATTAGATAGGGATTTAATGATTGATAATTTCGTAAAGGTGATAAGCCTTCGGCTAAGACTGGCCATTTTAGTGCTTGGGAAAGTAACGCGATCGCGTGACAATAGGCTTCTGGGTTTTCTGGGGTAGCTGTCCCGGCAATAATTACACCTTTTTGATATTTTTTCCATTCTTTAAAAAGAGAGTTTTTTTCTAGGGAAATATTTTGATAAATGATAGGGGATAATTGACAACCCGCAAAAAAACTATCGTGATTAAATTCTGGTTTTAATAATTCTGTTTTGCCATCAGAAATAGGTGCTAAAGGATCACGAAAGGGGATGTTTAAATGAACTGCTCCTGCTACGGGAAACAGGGCTCTCTCTAAGGAATACATCGCGATTTGTCGGGCATAACCTAACATTTCTGGCTCTAAAGAGGGTAAACTTAAATCGCTTTGCCAGTTGGGATAATTACTATAAAATTTGACTTGATCGATCGTTTGCCCTGAATGACAATCTCTTAATTCAGGAGGGCGATCGCAGGTTAAAATCAATAAGGGTACTCGACTTTCTCTCGCTTCAATAATCGCGGGATAAAAATTTGCCCCCGCGGTGCCAGAGGTACAAACTAACGCGACGGGAAAAAAGGATTTTTTGGCAATTCCCAAGGCAAAAAAAGCTGCGGATCGCTCATCTAAAACTGGAATAGATTCGATATTTTGATGTTGGGCAAAAGCTACGGTTAAGGGAGTCGATCGCGAACCCGGACAAAGGATCGCGGTTTTTAATCCCAAACGATACCATGTTTCCACTAAAATTGAAGCCCACAGGCTGTTTTTATTGCGAAAATCTAAGGTCATCTTTATTAATAAAAAATTCGTGTGTTCTGATTAATTATTTATAGCTTATTTTTGTGGGATTGATATTATTGTCAATTTTGGCTCATCTCAAGTGATACCCTTTGACGAAAATGATTATCGGATTCGCGAGTGTGACTTCCGCGGGGGAGTATGCCATTTGGGTAAATTAGGTAGTGGGTTGTAGCCTGTGGGTATCTCGCGCCCTCATCCTATATATCTAGGCAACTGACGATGCTGCTCATGAGCCATCACCCATGACGAAACCTTACTTTTCTCCTCAAATTGTAAAGAAATGTTACAATATTAGCATTAAAGCAGTATAGCGTCTTGACACCGAGAAAATAAGCAGTTATGTTGAGATACATACCCGGGTAAGCAAATTCGTTGTCATTATGCAAGAGAAGCAAAAGGTTACGTTGTATCTTCCACCCGAACTCCATCGCCAGCTCAAAATCAAAGCAGCTGTGGATTCTGAGCCAATGTCAGCCCTTGCTGAAAGAGCAATTGACTTTTACCTTGGACACCCTGATGTGGTTGAAGAAGTAGAAGGCTCCTTTGGACAAACCTATAGAGTTTATAGTTGTCCAGAATGTACAGGCTCAGTGGTAATGCGAGATGGAGAATTGGTATCCCTGAAAAATCAGCCCACAGTTTTGACGGATCAGGAACTACCAGTAAACGCGGTGTCAAGCCTCAATACCAGCACTGGATCATCGGGAGAAGAGGAGTTAGTTCCCTGCTAGGATTTCCCTTACTGATGGAACTGGTGCGGGATCTCAAGATCGTTAAATGCTGGGGGCGGGCGAGAATTAGCAATTGAAAATTCCCGAATGTTTGCAGCCACTCTATTTGGATTGAGGAAATCGAGGACTATGCAAGAAGAAATTAGCATTTTAATTCAAGCTCAATATCCTCTGATCTACCTCCTAACATCTGAGGAAGAGCGGGCAGAGCAAGCAATTGCTACAATGGCTCAAAACAAGCCCCAGCGACGGGTGTTTGTTTGGACACAGACTATCGGAATGATAGAATATGGCCAACCGCGTGTCACCACGCAGCATAATACCCTTTCGGCGGAAGCGGCGATTTCATGGGTAATCAAGGAACCCGCGGAGAATCCGACTATTTTTATCTTCAAAGACTTGCATCCTTTTTTGGTGGATGCCAATGTGATTCGGCGGTTACGGGACGCGATCGCGTCTTTCAAGGGGACACAAAAAACGATTATTTTAATGTCACCTGTACAACAAGTTCCGATTGAACTTGAGAAAGAAGTGGTAGTGTTAGATTTTCCCCTGCCAGACATGAAAGAACTTAATCAAGTTCTGTCGAAACAGTTGGAAAAATCACGGCCGAGACGCATTAGTACAGAAGTGCGAGAAAAACTCTTAAAAGCCGCGTTGGGTTTGACCAAGGATGAAGCTGAAAAAGTGTATCGCAAAGCGCAAGTAATCTCAGGGCGCTTGACAGAAGAAGAGGTTAATATTGTTCTGTCAGAAAAGCAACAACTAATTCGGCGAAATGGCATTTTAGAGTATATTGAAGAGGATGAAACTCTTGATGCAGTGGGCGGTTTAGATGAACTAAAACACTGGTTGAGACAGCGCTCTAACGCCTTTACAGAACGAGCGCGAGAGTATGGTTTACCCCAACCGAAAGGAATGTTAATTTTAGGAGTTCCCGGTTGTGGGAAATCATTAATTGCGAAAACAACTTCTCGTTTATGGGGATTACCTCTGTTACGCTTAGATATCGGTCGAGTTTATGATGGTTCGATGGTAGGGCGATCAGAGGCAAATTTACGAAATGCGCTGAAAACTGCGGAATCAATTTCACCAGCCATTTTATTTATAGATGAACTCGATAAAGCCTTCGCGGGGACTTCTGGTTCTGCCGACTCCGACGCGGGTACATCCAGTCGTATTTTTGGTTCCTTCCTGACTTGGATGCAAGAAAAGAAATCTCCTGTCTTTGTGATGGCCACCGCGAACCGGGTGGAACGCTTACCAGGAGAATTTCTCAGAAAAGGACGTTTTGATGAAATTTTCTTTGTGGACTTGCCCACCAAAGAAGAGCGCCAAGATATTTTCCAAATTCACCTGTCGAAACGACGTCGAGATATTGGGCGTTTTGACTTAGAGCAATTGTCCAATATGTGCGACGGGTTTTCCGGGGCAGAAATTGAGCAAGGCATCATCGCGTCAATGTATGAAGCCTTTGCCCAAGATAGAGAATTTACGCAGCTAGACATTATCGCCGCGATCAAATCCACATTACCGCTGTCTCGCACCATGACTGAACAAGTCACTGCGCTACGAGATTGGGCCAGACAGCGGGCGCGGCCGGCTGCACACTCCGCGGCTGATTATCAGCGTTTGGAGTTTTAAAAGCTTTCTCCTGGTTCCCGCCAGGAGTAAAGACTAGCAACTTAAATGCTACAGAGTTGCTAGTAGTTTCCCAAAAAGCCGCATTTTCCGTTGGCGGCAGTTCAGTTCAAACCGTTGTTGTTTTCTATGAGTTCCATTAGGAGGAAATCCCATGTCTCACTTTAGCACACTGCGTACCAAAATCACCGATGCCGAAATCTTGAAGGCTTCTCTGCGTGACTTGGGTATCTCTGTGAATACTGAAGCCGATGTACGCGGCTACAATAGCCAACGGGTTCGTGCGGATATCGTGGCAGTTCTCGAAGGAGAATATGATTTAGGTTGGTCTCGTAATAGCGACGGCTCCTTTGATTTAATTGCGGATCTGTGGGGCGTTGCCAAAAAGCATAATCAAACAGAATTGATTAATTCGATCAACCAGAAGTATGCCGTAAATAAGACGTTGGCTGCTGTCAAACAACGTGGTTTACAAAATGCCAATGTCAAACTGGTGGTGCAAAATTAATCGATCTCTGTGTTTGTTCCCAAGCTTCCGGGTTAACCAACGGGTTAACCCGTTTTTTTGTCTATTAGGGTTTTTGGGCAACTGTGGGATTCTCCTAATATTTTCCCCTTTTAAACATCTAATTTTGATTACCCCATTTTTGATAAAATAACCCGAAAGTACCTCTTAAAAGCTACAAATAGATAGAATATGCAGACATTACCACCCCTCAATATTGATACTATCTGGGCGATCCTTAAGGAAGAAATAGATGACGCGATGGTTAATCAACTTCTTTGGCATTATCTCGGTTATCGTTATGATCCGACAACCGAAACTTATGACACCAAAAACGTTGCCCCAGAATGGCTCCAAGAATATCCCCAACCGCCAGACTTTATCGAATCTCGCCCCGCAACAGTCAAATTAACTCGTTCCATTCCACCAGAAAATAAACAACTCCTCAAAGAAAAATTAGACTTTAAAGGGTATAAAATTGGTACATTCGGGCCTCGTCAAACTCGACGTGCTACCGCGGCCAATTGGTTATTAAGTTATCTGGTGCTTAATTCCCAGACTTAGGATTAGGAAGACAGATACCCCGTTGACTGGGAGAGAGGGGCGAATTCCGTTTTAATTCAAAGGTTGCCTCTGGCAGTTGAATCCAACCGCGATCGCCCACTTGTAAAGACTTCAAATCTGACTTCTTCGTATTGTTTGAAGAAACTGTTTTGGGAATAGAACAAACTTGAACATATAACCAAGGTGTTTTCTGAATCTCAGGAGGATATTTCTTCTCCTTGATCAATACGACACTATTGACAGGAATCGTGCCTTTAGGGGATTCTTGTCCCAATTCCTTCAATAAGTGAAAACGATTTTGCCCAGGATCGGGAGGCGAGAGCGGACTTTCAATTAGAATAAAGTCTCCTTCATTCCACTCGGAGGCAGGATCAGACAAAGGTGTAATACTTTCAGGCGGTAATTGTGTTTCTTTAGGAATGGGTTTTTTCCGACGAGAACCATCCATCAAGTGATGTACAGGGGGGATAAAGAAGTAAGCTAAGATACTGGCAACAGTCAACAAAATCAAAATTTTTACCACCAGTAAGAGGATATTATGATTTTGACCATGAGGATGGATTATTTTTGTTGGTGGAAAATCATCAAAAGTTTCATCGGTATCGGACCGTTCAGAAATCAAAGATGACGTGGAATTTTCTACTGGGGGAATGGATAATTCTGTTGGTAAATTGGCATCATCTTTATGTACGACTTGACAATACATGAGGGCTACTGTGACGTTATCGTGACCATTTCTAGTATTGGCAATCTGAATTAACCGATCGCGCACCGTTGCTAAATCGACATTTCCTGACAACAGAGGCAAAATTTCCGTATCCCAAAATTGCTCCACACGATCGCGATCGCTTAAACCATCAGAACAAAGTAAAAAAATACAATCTTCATCAAGAGGAAAGCGTTGCACCGTGGGATGAAGGGTAGAAGAAGAGGTAATACCCAAAGCTTGAACCAAAGCACCCGCGGCCACCTGTTGCACCGCGTAACCATAAAGAGAATAACCTAAACGCACCTCACGCGAGGCAACATCATCATCCACCGTTACCGCATAACAACCATGACGAGTAATCCAATAGGCACGACTATCTCCAATATGAGTAATATACATCTCATGGACATGGGCTAATCCCATCACCAGAGTAGTACCCATACGCTGTCGCCCTTGACGATGCTCCTGATCATTCAACTGGGCAATAACATCATTAGCAATACAAGTAGAATGTTCTAATTTCCCGGTCAAAGTAGAGTCCCAATTCGCGGGATGTAAAATCATCTTTTCCACCTGCTCGCGCAAGGTATTGATGGCCAATTGAGATGCGACTTCACCCGCCTCTTGTCCGCCAATACCATCACAAACAATGGCAACAGCTTCTCCCCCAGGATTGGTAGAAATCATCTTTTGACTAGGGGGATAACACGCGTCCTCATTATGGGAGCGAGTTGGACCTGTATCCGTCGCGGTAGCAATATTAATAGTACGTTTATAAGCTCTGCCAGAGAGAGCTAAGGCTTTATCCAATTGCGCGATCAAAACAGTTCCTTTGTGGATTTCCCCATGAATCATCTGTTGACAAAGAGTGTCTAAAAAAGTGACGAGCATCGGATGAGCGTCTGGGACTAATTGCAACCAAACTTTCCCCAACGTGCGTAAACTCGGTTTTTTTTGATCACTTTGTAACTCTAATATTTTGATTAGGGGACCTTGGACGCGTAATAGAGAAGGGTTTAATAATGTCGCGCAGACTCCCAAACTTCTCATAGACTCCCAAAGCTGGGCAATTTGCCAAAGCCAATTTAATTGACGCATGGCTCCTTGGCCTTTCCACTGACTTGTCAATTCCGGCATCAGATATTCCGTCTGAGCTGAAATTGCTCCCCCTTCCAATAACCAAAGGTCACTTGAAAGCTTCGATACTGTCCGCGACACCATGCCATAGACTTGGGGAACGTGCAGCCGATAGGGAAATAATCTTAAATAAGGTGTCATCACACCCGGAATATTCTCCGGCATTTCGGGATTTAATTCCGGTTGTGTATCCTGAACAACGCGATCGCGGATCACTTTATAGCGCCCCGCGATCAGCTCCCCTGGCCGACAGACTTTCATTCCATCACCCACAGCCCACAGGTAGTGTTTTGGCACAGTGTTTTGCATCATGGGTTCCTCATGCCTCTCAGCCTTTAAACAGGTTGATCTGAATCATTGTCGCGTGTTTTGTGCTACGGGTTGATCGCGAATAAATGACACGATACCCTAGTGGTTAAGTAACTGTTGGGGTTCGCGCCTCGTTACTATTTGCTATGTTTCCACTCATTGACCTATTGAGGTATCGGCTATGCCCACCCCCAGCGCGTCCCCTCATGGCAGCATCCCAGATCCCGAAAGTTCTTCTCCTCCCTTGGAATTTGATGAACTTCTCGCCAATCTACAAGATTCTCATGCCTTGTATTACAAGATGATGAATCTTGAAGTGTGGGCCTTAGTGGAAACACTTGATCAAGTTTTTCCTGGTTTTTGGGGTCGGTTTATGGAAAACCGTCATCAAGCCATGAAACAATTTTTGCAACGCATGAAAACTAACCCCGAAACAGTCAAGAATGGGGATTTTTCACCCTTTTCTCCCCCACAACCAGAGCCAAAGGGAGAAGATACTCCAGAACCCACCCCTGAGTCCCAAGGCGAAGTCTTTTCAGACTCTCTGAGTTCTCAGTTTGTGGGGGAAACACCGAAGGATCTTCCCCTTTCTTCAAACCTTTGAAGGAGTAATTTCCTCAAATGCCATTTAGGAGTCAACCCCCACTTGTGGCAGTCCCATGCTGTAATTGAGGACACGACTGTTGAGGTTGTAGCTAACTTCTCCCTTTTGTAGGAGTGATCGGACTAAATGCTCTAACTCTGAACCGATCCGGCGTAAGTTGTACTCGGTCAAATCTTCTCCGTCATAGGATTCCACCAGTTGATCAAACATCCGGTAAACCTTTTGCAGAGCGGTTTCGTTCCAGTTCAATTCATTGTCGGGATCGACATCAAGGGTTAAAACTTGGTCGCGTGGTACCAGTTCGTTATCCTCAAGGGTTGCCGTAAAGATACGGATATGTCGGGTTGTGCTTTTAAGTAGCATGGATCTGTAATATCACTGAAACTATTTTCCCATAAGTTATATATTAATGGCATTTAGTCCTCACCTTTGCAGAAGGTTTCGGGGGATTGGGGATGGGAAATTATGATTCGGGTTTGAGAACAGGTTCTAATTTTGCCAGATAATTTGATCAGCTACTTCCTCAAAGATAGGATCTCCATGAAAGTTAAAGCCGCGATCGCGCATAGTCCCCGTCAACCCCTCTCTATCGAAATGGTTGACTTAGAAGGCCCCAAATCCGGGGAAGTCCTTGTGGAAATAAAAGCGACTGGTGTCTGTCATACCGATGCTTATACCCTTTCGGGTGCTGATCCTGAAGGTTTATTCCCAACTATTCTTGGCCATGAAGGCGCGGGAGTTGTGGTAGAGATTGGCCCTGATGTTAACAGCCTCAAACCAGGGGATCATGTTATTCCCCTTTATGTCCCTGAATGTCGCCATTGTAAATTCTGTCTTAGTGGCAAAACGAATCTCTGTCAAGCGATTCGTTTGACTCAAGGACGGGGTGTCATGCCGGATAATACCAGTCGTTTTTCCCTTAATGGTCAACGTCTCTATCATTATATGGGAACCTCTACCTTTGCTAACTATACGGTTTTACCTGAAATTTCTCTGGCAAAAATCCGTAACGATGCTCCCTTTGATAAAGTTTGTTTAATTGGTTGTGGGGTGACAACGGGTTTAGGCGCGGTGGTCAATACCGCGAAGGTGGAACCAGGGGCGAATGTGGTTGTTTTTGGTTTAGGAGGTGTGGGCTTAAATGTGATTCAAGGCGCGAAGATGGTGGGCGCAAATATGATTATCGGTGTGGATCTTAATCCGGCCAAACGGGCTTTGGCGGAAAAGTTCGGGATGACTCATTTTGTTAATCCTCAAGAAATTGATGGTGATCTTGTTAGTTATTTAATTGATTTAACTGATGGGGGGGCTGATTATAGTTTTGAATGTATTGGTAACATTAATGTTATGCGTCAAGCGTTAGAATGTTGTCATAAAGGATGGGGGGTAAGTGTTATTATTGGTGTCGCGGGTGCGGGTGAAGAAATTAGTACCCGTCCTTTCCAATTGGTGACGGGTCGCGTTTGGAAAGGGAGTGCTTTTGGTGGCGCAAAAGGTCGTACTGATGTTCCTAAAATTGTTGATTGGTACATGAATGGTAAAATTAATATTGATGATTTGGTGACTCAAATTATGCCGATTGAGCGAATTAATGAGGCTTTTGATTTAATGCACAAAGGTCTGTCTATTCGTTCTATTTTAACTTTTTGAACTATTAGCAAGAAGGAAGTTGACAGTTGACAGTTGACAGTTGACAGTTGGCAATTCATCCTTACCCATTATCCATTACGCAATCCCTAATTCCTAATCCCTAATCCCTAATCCCCAATTCCTAATCCCTAATTCCTAATCCCCAATCCCTAATCCCCAATCCCCAATCCCTATTACCCATATTATGTCTCAATCACCTCAATTACAAAAAGAACATCAATGTTTTGGCGGAAGTGTCGGATTTTATAGTCATCGATCTTGGACTTGTAATAGTGAGATGAAATTTTCGGTTTATCAACCGCCTCAAGCTAAATCTGAATTAGTCCCTGTGCTTTATTTTCTCTCAGGTTTAACTTGTACTGAGGAAAATTTTATGATGAAGGCAGGTGCTCAACAGTTCGCGGCTAAATATGGTTTAATGTTGGTGGCTCCTGATACCAGTCCTCGTAATGTGGGGATTGTGGGTGAGGATGCAGAATGGGATTTGGGCTCCGGTGCGAGTTTTTATGTGGACGCGATCGCGGGTTCTTGGAAATCCCATTATCAAATGTATAGTTATATCGTGGATGAATTACCTGCTTTAATTTCGGAAAATTTTCCAGTTATTGTGGAAAGACAGGGAATTTTGGGGCATTCAATGGGTGGACATGGCGCGTTAATTTGTGCCTTAAGAAATCCTAAGCGTTATTTATCTGTATCAGCATTTTCGCCCATTGTTGCACCGATGCAATCCCCTTGGGGACAAAAAGCTTTTAGGCATTATTTGGGAGAAAATCAAGAACTTTGGCGTGATTATGACGCGAGTGAATTAGTCAAAAAGAAACCTTATCATAGTCCCATTTTAATTGATTATGGAACGGATGATCCTTATTTAGCCGAGGGGCAATTATTACCCGATGTTTTTGTCAATGCTTGTGCAGAATCGGGACAGGAGTTAATCTTAAGAATGCAAACGGGTTACGATCATAGTTATTATTTTATCTCGACTTTTATCAAGGATCATCTCCTCCATCACGCGGAGGCTTTGTGTGGTTAATCTGGGATTGTTTCTACAATTTTTTACTCCCAAGATGTATAGCCACTCTTATAAAATTCAGTAAAAGCAGGTCTAATTATATATTTTTGGACTAAGTTTAGGGTATAATTTTATTTAGCAAAATTGGGAAAAATAGATGAATATTCGCATTGGTAACGGTTACGATATCCATAGACTGGTACACGATCGCGCTTTAATTTTAGGGGGGATCGATATTCCCCATGAATTAGGGTTATTAGGCCATAGTGACGCGGATGTACTAACTCACGCGATCATGGACGCGATGTTAGGGGCTCTAAGTTTGGGTGATATTGGTCATTATTTTCCCCCGACTGATCCACAATGGAAAGGTGCAGATAGTCTGGTTTTATTACAACAAGTACATCACTTAATTTTAGATAAAGGTTGGCAAATTGGTAATATTGATTCTGTTATTGTAGCCGAACGTCCTAAACTTAAACCTCATTTGGCAAAAATGCGCGATCGGCTTTCTTCGGTTTTGCAAGTTAACCCCGATCAAATTGGCATAAAAGCTACCACCAATGAAAAATTAGGACCCGTGGGCAGAGAAGAAGGAATTGCCGCCTATGCGGTTGTGTTGTTAGTTTCAAAATAAACCTGAAAAAGAAAAGGTGTAAACCCATGTTCACCGAAATTTTATCCGAAGTCAAAACCCCCATAGAAGCGGATATTATCGCCCTAGATAAGGAAGATAATATCATTCTCCTTGTTGAGGTCAAAATTGTTCTCGCTCAAGAAGAAAAAGCTAAACAAAGAATCGTTAATTACATGATAGAATGGCTGAAAACTGCTTTATCAAGGCTATCAGAAAAAGGAACAAATATTCCTTTTATTATGTATGTCGATCTCGATAAAATTCATATTTTTAAATGGGATGGCGTGAATTTATCCGAACCATTATGCACTCTCAAAACAGGAGAAATTCTTTCTTCTTATGATCCCAATTTTGTCAATAAAAAATGGTTGGATGAGTATCACTTAGAGACATTAATAGAAGCGTGGTTACATGACTTAGACTCTCACTGGAAATATGAACAACCGCCCGCCCTAGAAAAAATTAGTGAAATTGGTTTATTGCCATTACTTACAGGTAGTTCAACAAAAACAGAGGTAAAAATAGGTGGTTCTTTTATATATCGAGACTAATTTTTTGATGAGTATTGCTACCGGACGAGACTCGGAGGCAAATAAATTACTTTGGCAAAACCCGACATCCGTCCAATTAGTAATACCGTGCATTTGCTATATGGAATCTCTTTCAGCTTTAGAGGATGAAGTCAAGAGATATAACAGTTCTCAAGAACGACTCAAAAATTTAAAAAGCGAAGCAATACGAGATTTGACATCAAGCAATGCTGGCTCTTTATCTTTTAATATAGAACAGTCTCTCGTTGACTATAGAAATAGAATGACAGAGATAAAAAATCGTCTTTATCAAGCAATTGAGCAGTTATCTAAACAAGGAGAAATGATTGATTTAACGCCGGAAATTGTGCAAGCAAGCTTGAATAATCCTCTGATTACCAAAGATCCTACAGATAATTTGATTTTGCATTGCATTCTCCATCATGCTAAGACCCGTCCTGATGATGTTAAAGTATTTATCAGTGGCAATATCAAAGAATTTCGTCAACTTTTGGAAGTACAAGACGCGTTACAAGCCGTGGGTGTGGTAAAATACTTCTCCCAGACTGAAAATTTCCTCGGTTGGCTACAATCTCAATGATTCTGATTCCTAAATATTACCCCCCCCAATTCATTTATGAAACTATCTAATTTTGGACAATTTTGGCGACGGTGGTTAACCGTTTTATTAGTCGCGGTGATCAGTTTATCTCTTGATGGGTGTCGTCCCGTTTCTGCTAATCTAAAATCCAGTTTGATTATCGCGACTCCTAGTAGTCCAGCTACTTTTAATTTAGTATTAAATCAATCGGCTTACAATATTTTTGATTATATTTATGAAGGGTTATTAACCCAAAATGGTTTGACAACTGAACTGGAACCGACTTTAGCTAAATCCTGGGAAGTTTCTCCCAATGGTGAAAAAATTATCTTTACCTTACGCGAGGGTTTAAAATGGTCTGATGGTGAACCTTTAACCGCGGATGATGTTATTTTTACTTATAATGAAGTTTACTTAAATCCCAAAATTCCTAGTGGTTTAAAAGATATTTTGAGAGTGGGGAAGTCCGGTCAATTTCCGACGGTTAAAAAACTAGATAATCTCCGAGTCGAATTTTCTGTACCTGAACCTTTTGCCCCTTTTCTGCGTTTTGCTGGAGGCCTTTCTATTTTACCCGCCCACGCGTTAAGAAAATCAGTGGAGACTGTTGATAGTCAACGAAAACCGAAGTTTCTTAGCACTTGGGGTACGGATACTAATCCTAAAGAGATTATTGGTAATGGAATGTATCGTCTTAGTAATTATATTCCGAATCAACGGATTATTTTAGAAAAAAATCCCTATTATTGGCGTAAAGGTGATAAAGGACAATCCCAACCCTATATTAAAAATATAGTTTTACAGATTATCGAGAATACTGATACACAATTATTGAATTTTCGCTCTGGTAGTTTGGATACTTTGGACGTTCCCGCGGAGTCTTATCAACTTTTGAAAAAAGGAGAAAAACGTGGTAAATATACGATTTATAATGGGGGCCCCGCAAGTGGGACGACTTTTCTCGCGTTTAATTTGAATAAGGCGAGAAATGCTAATAATAAACCCTTTGTTGATCCGATTAAGTCTCGCTGGTTGAATACTAAGGAGTTTCGACAAGCGATCGCGTATTCGATTAACCGAGAAGTGATGAAAAATAATTTCTATCGAGGTTTAGGGGCGTTGCAGTATTCAGAGATTCCGGTAAAAAGTCCTTATTATTTATCCCCAGCAGAAGGCTTAAAAACTTATCAATATGATCCAGAAAAAGCCAAAGAGTTATTATTAAGTGTGGGATTTAAGTATGATGAAAAAGGGCAATTATTTGACCAAGATGGAAATCCTGTCCAAATTACCTTATTAAGTTCAACTGGCCGCAAAATTAGAGAACAAATGGCTTCGCAAATTAAACAGGATTTAGGGAAAATAGGGATTAAAGTCGATGCCCAATTTCTGAGTTTTAATACTTATGTAGAAAAAATTAGACTCAAGCGAGATTGGGATGTTTATCTGGGTGGTTTTTCCGGTGGAAGTGTTGAACCTCATGGGGGTTATAATGTATGGTCTGTTAAGGGTACTTTACATAGTTTTAATCAAGGTCCCCAAGAAGGTGAACCCCCTATTTTAGGTTGGCAAGTCGCGGATTGGGAACAAAAAATTGATGATCTTTATGTCAAAGCTTCTCAAGAACTTAATGACACGAAACGAAAGGAACTTTATGCCGAAACTCAACGTATTGTGGTGGAGAACTTGCCTTATATTTATATGGTGAATCCTTTAACTTTTGAAGCTGTACGCGATCGTATTTCTGGCATTAAGTATAGTGCTTTTGGTGGTGCTTTCTGGAATTTATACGAATTAGAAATGACTGAATAGGAGAAGGAAGAAGGAAGTTGACAGTTAACAGTTGACAGTTGACAGTTGACAGTTGACAATTCATGCTTACCCATTATCCATTATCCATTACGCAATCCCCAATCCCCATTCACCAATCCCCAATCCCCAATCCCTAATCCCCAAAATCAACATGACTCAACCGGAAGCTTTACAAAATTTACTCAACGCGGTGGCGACAGGTGATATTAGTCCCGAAAATGCTTTAGAAAAGTTAAAGCATTTAGACTTTGAACCTGTTGGTGATTTTGCTCGTATTGATCATCATCGTACTTTAAGGACTGGATTTCCTGAAGTTATTTGGGGGCAGGATAAAACTCCTCAACAAATTTCTGAGATTATTTTGGCGATGAGACGACGTGAAAATCCTGTGATTATTGCAACTCGTATTCAACCGGATGTTTATACACAATTACACGAGCAAATTCCTGATTTGTGTTACTATGAAAGAGCTAAAATTTGCGCGATCGCGCCGGATGCGCTCACCCCTTGGCACAAGGGTATAGTAACAATATTAAGTGCGGGAACCGCGGATTTACCTATAGCAGAAGAAGCCGCGATCACCGCGGAATTATGTGGGTTTGAAGTACAACGATTATGGGATGTGGGAGTCGCGGGAATACATCGTTTACTAAGTCATAAACATTTACTCGCGAAAGCAGATGTTTTAATCGTAGTCGCGGGAATGGAAGGCGCGTTACCAAGTGTTGCCGCGGGATTGGTTGATTGCCCAGTGATCGCGGTTCCTACCAGCATCGGATATGGCGCGAGTTTTAATGGACTTGCAGCACTTTTAGCGATGCTTAATTCCTGTGCTGCGGGTGTGGGAGTCGTTAATATTGATAATGGATTTGGTGCTGCAATGTTGGCTTGTCAAATTCTCAGAAGCGCGACTCGTTTAAAAAACTAATATTGTTATTTATTTAATGATAAGATTTAGGCTCAACCCTGTTTATGAAAAACCGGGTTGATATTTGTTTTAAACATTTAAGGGTAATGTTACAATAAAAGTACTGCCTTTACCAACTTCACTTTCTAAAGATATTTGACCTCCATATAAGTCAATCATTTGTTTCACAATTGATAACCCTAAACCAGTTCCTTTAATATTTCCTACATTGGAAGCACGCTGAAATTCTTGAAAAAGTTTGGGTTGATCTTTTTCAGGAATACCGATACCTTCATCCTGAATATAAAAAATAATGTTGTCGGGTTGTACCCTGATTTCTAAAATAATTTTTCCACCGTCAGGAGAATATTTAATAGCATTACTTAGTAAATTAATTAGACAATAACGCAGTATTTTTTCATCAAATTTTGCGGTTAACTCATCAACCAAACTGACAAACTCTAAGCTCTGTTTGAGATTGGTTAAATCTGCCAAATCATCCAAAATATTACGACAAAATTGAATAATATCTAAGGGAACAAGATTTAACACTAATTTTCCTGATTCGACTTGACTCAGAGTCAGAATATCTTCCAATAATTGATTCATATTATTAACGGCTGATTTAATCCTAGAATAATGTTGTGATTTCTTCTCACTCGTTAATTTCTCTTCATAATCTTGGAGAATACTGGTTGACATTTGTATGGCAGTTAAAGGGGTGCGTAAGTCGTGAGAAGCAATGGATAAATAGCGATTCTTGGCTTCATTAATAGCTTCTATTTCTGCCAAAGTTCTTTGCATTTCTAATTGTTGTTGATGTTTACTCAGTGCCATTTTAATGGTCGCGTTTAAATCTCGATCTTTGATCGGTTTAAGTATATAGCCATAGGAACCTGTTTTTTCTGCTCGTTTTAATGTTTCTTCATCATCATACGCGGTGGTAAATACCACAGGAATATTAAGGAGAGAATTGATTTTTGCCGCAGTTTCTATACCATCCATATCACCTTTAATCACAATATCCATCAGAATTAAATCTGGTTTAAGTTCTGTGGCAGACGCGATCGCGCTTTCTCCCGAAGAAACAATATTAACGACTTGATAACCAAGCTTTTCTAATTTTCTGGAAACGCCTTTCGCGATCAGAAGTTCATCTTCAACAATTAAAATTTTAACCTGAGACATAACTAAATCCTCTTACGATAATTTAATTCCGAAAATTTCACATGAAAGTTTGTTCCGTGACTTCGCTCTAGTTCAATACTTCCTTCTAACTGCTCTATGAGGGTACAGACAACTTGAAATCCCATTGAGTCGGTTTTTCGGAAATCTAAGTTGTCGGGGAAGCCAATGCCATTATCACGAATAATAAGGTGAATTAGCTCATTATTTTTTTCTTGATAACATTCTACACTAACGATGCCCTCTTTGTCATCAGGGAACGCGTGTTTCATCGTGTTTGATACCAATTCATTGACGATAAGACCGCAGGGGGTCGCAGTTTCAATATTAAGAAATATTTCTTCGATATTGAGTTCTAGGTGAATTTGAGCGGCATTAACATTGTAAGATGCAAATACATTGCTGACTAAATCTTCCAGATAGTCACTAAAGTTAATAATCGCGAGATTGTGAGAACGATAAAGTTTTTCGTGAATGAGAGCCATTGAGTAGATACGGTTTTGACTTTCCTCAAAAAATTTACCGATCTTGGGATCGGCAATGGACGACGCTTGAATTTCTAATAAACTGGAAACGACATATAAATTGTTTTTGACTCGGTGATGAATTTCTTTTAATAATAGTTCTTTTTCTTTGAGGGAGGCTTTGATTTTTTCTTCCGCGTGTTGTCGATCACGTAATTCCATTTGTAATTGTTGATACAGGGTTGATTGACGAATTGCGATCGCTAATTGATTGGCTAATTGTTTCATTAATTCTATTTCCCCGGTTTGCCATTTTCTACAATGGGAACACTGATGGGCAATTAATAATCCCCAAAGTGTATCTTCTTGAATAATCGGAACTACTAACTTCGCGATCACATGAAACTGTTGGATAAATTGTGCTAAACAGGGTAATATGGGGTCGGTAAAGCTATCAGAAATTGTATAAATCCGCCCCTGGATATACCGTGCATAATTTTCCTGGGGAAAGACTTCTTCACCAAATGTCATATTTAAAATTTTAGGCCAATCGGGTTCTACGGCTTCCGCGATCGCCCTTCCTGTGCCATTAGGGAAAATTCTATAGACTAAAACACGGTCAGTTTTTAAGAATTTTTGCACTTCAGCAACAGTAGTATTAAGAATTTGATTGAGCTCTAAAGATTCACGGATATGTTGAGAAATCGCGGTCATTAAACGCTCTTGTTCAAATTGTTGTTGTAAAGCAATTTCAGCTTGTTTGCGCTCGCTAATATCAATTAATACCCCATCATAAATAATATCACCATTATTAAGCTTTTCCGGCCGGGCGATAGCTTGTATCCATTTAACTTTACCAGAGGGGAGCATCATGCGCCATTCTTGAATAAAAGGTTGTAATGTTTGGGAACATACTTGAGTCTTTTCGATCACAGAAGCCAGATCATGGGGATGGATAAATTTCCAAAGAATATTAGGATTAGCATAGACTTCTTCCGGGGAAATTTCTAAGATTTCACGACTCCTTTCACTGATATAGGGAAACTCATTAGAGCCATCATGATGTAAAAGAAATTGATAAATCACCCCCGGAACATTCACAACTAATCTTTGGTATTTTGCTTCACTGGCTTGCAATTCTCGTTCGGCTTCTTTCCGTTGAGTAATATCAAAGCGAATGGCTAAGTATTGAAAAGGTTGTCCTGTAGCATCTAAAAATGGTACAATCGTACTATCTACCCAATAATAACTACCATCTTTAGCTTGATTTTTGACTTGTCCTTGCCACACTTTACCCTGAGAAATTGTTGACCAAAGTTCTTGAAAAAAAGAGGAAGAATGATAGCCAGCATTAACAATTCTGTGGGTTTTTCCCAAGATTTCTTCTCGTGAATATTGGGAAATCTCACAGAATTTGTCATTAGCATAAGTAATGACTCCGTTGGGATCTGTAATGACAACGATCGCGGCTTGATCCAGGGCATCTTTTTGAAATTGTAATTCTTTAGTGCGCTCCTGTACTCGTGTTTCTAATTCTTCATTGAGTTGTTTTAATGTCAATTCCGCGTGTTTGCGCTCACTAATATTTCGTACTAATGCTAAAACTTCATCGTTTCCTATGACAACTAAGCGAGCTTCATAGTAGTTCATTTTTCCTTTTATTTCTAAGGGATACTCAAATATTTGTAGTGATTGAGTCGCTAACGCTTGCTCAATGTGATACATTGCCAACTTAGCCGTATCAGAGGGTAATAGTTCGTTAATATTTTGACCAATGAGTTCCTCTTTTGATACTATTAATTCATCCGTTTGTGTAATTTTAACATCCATATAAGTTCCATCGGATTTGAGACGGAAAAATAAATCGGGAAAAGAATCTAAAATCCGCCGATTCAATGCCTCACTTTCTTGCCACAAAAGCTCCGCGTGTTTACGAGAATCAATATCGCGCGCGATCGCCAAAAAGGTTTCAATTTCTCCATCAGCATTAAATTCAGGTACAATGCGAGATTGCATCCAGATATTCCCTTTTAAAGAAAGAAATTGATATTCTATTATTTCTTCTTCCCCTGTACTTACGACTCTCTTAACCGCACTATGCCATAGAGTTGTCAATACTTCAGGAGTTCCCATTTCTTCAGGAGTTTTACCAATAAATTGTTGAGGGAAAAGTCCCGTATATTTCTGAACCGCGCTGTTGCAATAAAGATATCGTAAATTATGATCGAAGCGGATAATCAGATCAGGAGTATTATCTAATAATGCCCGAAGTTCCTGCTGTTGTTGATAGAGCAATTGTTCCATTTGTTTGCGCTGGCTGATATCTTCAAAGGCATAAAGATGACCCAAATAACGATTATTATCAAAAATTTTACCCATAAAACGGCGAAAAGTACGACCATCTCGTAAAGGGATCTCATACTCCAGAATATGAGGATTTATCGTAGTTTTATAATTATCAGTTACCCATTCTCCTAGATTCACTGAATTTAAGCATTTTTCCCACAATTCATCACTATTAATTTCACTATGTTTTAGCCGAGACTCTAAACGTTCCAAACTCCATAATTGATAAAAATAATGATTACTAAATAAAACTTTTCTTTGATTCTCATCGACGACTAAAAAAGCCAAAGGAGCAGTATTTGTTAAACTTCGTAATAAATTTTCTTGCCATTTTAAAATTTCTTCATTTTGTTTACGTTTGGTAATATTATGATAGGTGCTTAAATAAAGTTTTTTTTCGTCAGAATAAATCAGAGAAGAAGAAAGTAATACTGTTTTATTCTGCCCCTCTTTACTGCGAATATTAGTTTCGATATGTCGGATTTTCTGAAATGTTTCTAGTTTTTCTCGTGCAGCTTTCGCTTGTTGGTAAGCATCATTTTCTGGATAAATTAAGGCAAAAAAATCTTCACAACGATTCACTTCTGATAAGCTATAACCCGTAAGTTCTTGCATTTGAGAATTGAAGATCAAAAACTTGCCAGTTTCATCGCTTAATGTAATCCCTTCACCCACTGTTTCAATCACAGTGGATAACTGTTTTGTTGTTTCTTCCAGCGATCTTTCTGCTTGTTTTTGTTCGGTAATATCAGTCACAGTTATCACTATGTAACAATTCCCATTTTCTTGAATGATCGGGTTGACAGTAAGAAAAATATCAATTAATTCACCATCGGCTCGTTTCCAAATCCATTCCCCTTCATTGGGGGTGGGATTTTGGATAAATTGATAGTAAAGTTCTCCTATAGAATTTTGAGACTCTGTTGAGAAAATTCTGGTAAATAATTGCCCTTGTAACTCCTCTTGTTTATAGCCTAAAATTTGACAAAAAGCCGGATTTACTTTCACAAAGTAACCCTGTTGATCGAGAATAGAAAGTCCCAGGAATGTCGCCTGATAAAATAAATTTAATAATTTTTCCTGTTCCCGATTTTTTTCTTGGGCTTGTTGGCGCAATTTTAATTCTGTTTGTACTTGTTGAAAAAGTTCTCCTTGTTGCAACCCGATCGCGATCTGTACTGCCAATTGCTCTAATAATTCTAATTCAGATTCATGCCAATGACGGGGACCTGAACATTGATGGGCAATCAGTAATCCCCATAAACGAGATGGGGAATTTGAGGGGGAGAAAAAATTCGATTCTTCGAGTTTTTCTTGAATTAAAATAGGGACAACTAGATTGGCTTTGACTTCAAATTCCGATAATAAGTTTATATGACATTCCGTTAAACCCGCCTGATAAATATCATCAATCGCGTTCTTTTTTCCCTCCTGATACTCCCGCGCACCACGAGAGCGAAAACAGGTATCTTCTATTTTTTTTCCGAAAACATTTGTCCAACCCGGAAGCACTGACTCCGCGACAATAATCCCATTCCAATCTGGTTCAAAACGATATACTAAGACGCGATCGCACTCTAATAAATTCCGTATTTCTCTCACCGTTGTGTTGAGAATTTCGCCAATATTTAAAGAGGAACGAATCCGAGACGCGACTTCTGTTAAGAGACGATTTCTTTCCAACGCGTCTTTAACTTCTTTGAGTTGCTCCTCAAGTTTAATAACCTGTTGATTAACTTCTTTTTCTAACATATTTATAATTTCTCTAATGGTTATATAATTTACCGTCAGAGGCGATGACGATGATCGCGACATTCTCACCTTAAAGTCGGTTTGCCTATTATTGTAACTGATTATCTATAGATATTGTCGATTATTTTACCTAGTTTTCATAGACAAACAACGCGATCGACTCTCAGTCTTGATTCTTGGGTTGTTCCCTGCCTCAAGATCATAGCCGAATTTTTCGGTTATGATCAAAGATATCATTCATCGAAAATGAGACGATGGAGGATTGTAACACATCTCTTTATTTATGAAATCAGTAATTATGCGGATCTTCTTGAATCATTTGGTTACAATAGGACATTTTATGGCTACGGAGAATTCTTTTCCTCATGCCCCCACCTTATTAAAGGGAAACTTTGTATCCTTGAGCGCGATCGTGTTAATCCTATTAATTGGCACAATGTTGACAATAATTTGGCAACAGAAAAAATCAAGGGACTTAGAAGTCATTAATAGCACACTACAACAAGAAGTAAATGAGCTAAAATTAACAGAAAAAGACTATCAAAACTTTTTCAATCTTTCCCAAGAAATGCTTTGTATTGCCAGCTATGATGGCTATTTTAAACGACTAAATCCCGCCTGGGTAAAAAACCTAGGTTATAGCAGAGAAGAACTCTTAGCCCAGCCCTTTATCGAATTAGTTCATCCCGATGATAAAGCCTTCACCCGGATTTGCGCTGAAGCACTAAGAAGAGGAGAAAACACCGTCGGATTTGAGAATCGTTATCGCTGTAAAGATGGTTCCTATAAGTGGTTATTATGGAACGCCACTCCCGACCAAATTCAGAACAAAATCTATGCCGTTGCTAGTGATATCACTGAAGAGAAAAAAGCCGAAGAAGAACGAGGGAGATTAATAGCAATTTTAGAAGCCAGTACCGATTATATTGGCATGACAGATATCGAGGGATCTGTTCTTTGGAATAATGACAAAATGAGACAAATTATAGGATTTGATCTCAGCACGGATCTTTCGGAAATAAAAATACCTCATTATCATCCAGAGTGGGCATTAAATATTGTTATGAATGTCGGTCTCCCCGCGGCAATTCGTGACGGTGTTTGGGTCGGGGAAACCGCATTACTGCAAAAAGACGGTCAAGAAATACCTGTTTCCCAAATGATTATTGCCCATAAAAACATGAGGGGAAATGTTGAATATCTATCAACAATTATGCGAGATATGACTCAAACCAAACAGATAGAAGATGACTTAAAAAGGGCAAAAGATAACCTAGAAACTCTCGTAGAAGAGCGCACAATTTCCTTGAAAAATGCTATTGCTGAACTCAATGAAGTTATCCAAAAATTTCAAAAAGAAATGGCGGAACGTGAGCGGACTGAAGCGGAACTTGATCGAATTTTCAACCTGTCAATTGATATGCTCTGTATTTTTGGAGCCGACGGTTACTTTAAGCGAGTGAATCCAGTTGTCGAAGAAATTTTTGGTTATAAGACAGAAGACTTCTTAGCAATTCCTTGGTTAGATTCCCTGCATCCTGAAGATAAACAAGGGACAATTAATCTGGTGCAGAAAACAATGGAAAGTGGGGAAAACATTTCCGCCCATGAAAACCGTTTACAATGTAAAGATGGTTCCTATAAATGGATTTCTTGGTCTGCGGTTCCCGTGGTAGAAGAAGGGTTTCTTTATGCGGTTGGTCGAGATATCACCAACGCGAAGCACGCGGAAGTCGCCTTACGAGAAAGTGAAGCCAGATATCATAGTTTAACCCAAGCAGCCCCCGTAGGAATTTTTTACACTGATGCTTCAGGAAACTGTTTATATGTCAACGATCGCTGGTGTCAAATAGCAGGTGTAAAAAAAGAACAGGCCTACGGAAAAGGATGGTTGGACGCGATTCACCCAGAGGATAGATCACGGGTGTTTCAGGAATGGGATGATGCCGCTAAAAATCAATTAGCTTTTCAATCAGAATACCGCTTTCAAAATATCCAAAATGGTCAAATTAAGTGGGTTTTTTCCCAAGCGGTGAGTGAAAGGGAAGACAATGGCGAGGTAAAAAGCTATGTCGGAACTATTACCGATATTACCGAAAGAAAAAAAGCCGAGGAAGAAATTAAACACCTCAATGAAAACCTGGAAAATCGTGTCACGGAACGTACCACAGAATTAGAAATTTCTAACCACAAATTACAGGAAGAAATTACTCAACGCCTAAAAATGGAAGAAACTTTATTAGAAGTTACTCAATTTCAATGGGCAATTTTAGATGGTGCAAATTATACTATTGTTTCCACCGATCCCTCGGGCATCATTCAAACTTTTAATACCGCGGCAGAACAATTATTAGGCTATTCCGCGACAGAAATTTTGGGGAAAGTTACCCCAGCAATCATCCATGATCCTGAAGAAGTCAAGGAAAGAGCACAAATTCTGTCTAAAGAATTAGGCGAAGAAATTAAACCCGGATTTGAAGTATTTGTGGCTAAGGCACGAGAGGGAATTGCTGATACTAATGAATGGACTTATATTCGCAAAGATGGTTCTCGTTTTCCCGTGGAACTATCTGTTACTGCCTTATTTGATGTGGAGGGAAATCTGACAGGATTTTTAGGTATTGGCTCTGATATTACCGAAAGAAAACAAGCAGAAGCCGCCCTTCAAGCCACTAAAGATCAATTACAAGCAGTCTTAGATGCGGTACCTGGCTTAGTCTCTTGGATCGCGTGTCCTGATGGGGATATTTCGCAACTGATGTATATTGGTGTGAACCAACATTTAGCAAAAACCTTCCATCTTTCCCCTGATGATTTTGTGGAAAAACCCATTGGTTTTATCAAGGATCAACATGATTTTGTTCCTTTAATTCAGAAATTTTTCCGCTCTTCTGATAGCCAAATTTCTCAAGAGATTAACATCGACTTAAATGGGGAATTACACACTTATTTGATTATTGCCCAAAAATATAATCAAGATCGTGCCGCCGTTTCTGTAGGCATTGATATTACTAATCTCAAAAAAGCGGAAAAAGCCTTACAGGAAAGTGAAACCCGCTACCGACAAATTGTGGAATTAGCAGAAGAAGGAATTTGGGTAATGAATGGAGAAGCCTTGACAACGTATGTTAATCATGCTATGGCGAGAATGCTGGGTTATACGGAAGAAGAAATGCTAGGACATCCCATTTTTGACTTTATGGATGAGGAGGAAATTTTACTGGCAACCAATAATGTAGAAAGACGCAAAAATGGCGTAGCAGAAAAACATGAATTTCGTCTCCAAACCAAAACAGGAAAAGATGTTTGGACTTATATGTCCACCAGTCCAGTCCTTGATGAAAATGGGAATATGTTATGGTCTTGTGCCTTAGTTTATGATATTACGGAGCGCAAAGAAGCGGAACAACAAATGATGCAACTAACAGATGATTTAAAGCGTTCTAATACCGAGTTAGAACAATTTGCTTATGTCGCGTCCCATGATTTACAAGAACCCCTGCGGGCTATTACCAGTTACACTCAATTATTAGCCCAACGCTATCAGGGCAATTTGGATGCTAAGGCTGATAAATATATCAATTATATAGTTGATGGCGCGACCCGGATGCAACAATTGATTAATGATTTATTATCATATTCCCGCGTGGGGACAAAGGGTAAGGAATTTCAGCTTACTGACTGTCATGGGGTTTTTCAACAAGCTTTAATGAATTTACAAATCACGATCGCGGAGAAACAGGCTATCATAACATCAGATCCTCTACCAACACTAATGGCTGATGAAGGTCAATTGGTACAATTATTACAAAATTTGATCGGTAATGCCATGAAATTCTGTAAAAATGATCTGCCCCGCGTACATATTAGTGCAGTACGACAAGATCAAGAATGGCTCTTTAGTGTGCGAGATAATGGAATTGGTATCGGCCAAGAATATCTTGATCGAATTTTTATTATCTTCCAGCGTTTACATACTCGTCGGGAGTATGAAGGAACAGGGATAGGTTTAGCCATCTGTAAACGTATCGTGGAACGTCATGGTGGACGTATCTGGGTAGAGTCTGAACAAGGAAAAGGTTCAACCTTTTATTTTACAATTTCTTCAGCCTCTTCGAGTCTTTCCAATCTCTCGTGATACAGTAGATGGGAAGTGGATCGTCTTGTTGTCTCAGGCTACAGTTATGAATGGTATTTCCCCGATCAAAAGTATTGAAATTTTACTCGTTGAGGACTCTCCCAGTGATGCTGATTTAGCGATCGAAGCCCTCGGTGAAGGTAAAATTATGAATCATGTTCATTGGGTAGAAGATGGTGTACAGGCCTTGAATTTTCTCAGACGAAAAGATCCCTATTTTGGTGTTCCTCGACCTGATCTGATCTTACTGGACTTAAATTTGCCCAAAAAAAGTGGCATCGAAGTGTTAGCTGAAGTGAAGGAAGATCCCGATTTAAAACAAATTCCTGTGGTCATTCTCAGCACTTCCTCAGCCCAAGAAGATATCCATAAGTCTTACAACTTGCACGCGAATTGCTATATTACTAAACCCGTAGATTTTGGACAATTTATTAAGGTTATTACCTTAATTGAAGATTTTTGGTTAGCGGTTGTTAAACTTCCACCAAAATGAAATATGATACTTGCCTAAAGCCACCTTTTTTGATGAGCCACCTTCTGTATTTCCTATAGTTTAGCCATCACTTACCGAATATGTCTATTAAAATATTGTTAGTTGAAGATAACCCCGCGGATGCTGATTTTCTCCAAGAATTATTGGAAGATGCTGTGGGAATTGAATGGCAATTGACTTGGGTAGAATTTTTAAGTTCCGCTTTTATTGAACTGAATAATAGCACTTTTGATATTGTTTTACTTGATCTTTCTTTACCCGATAGTCATGGTTTAGAAACCCTCACTCGTTTACAGGAAACCGCTCCTAATACTCCGATGGTGGTAATGACGGGATTAGCGGATGAAGCGATCGCGTTAGAAGCAGTCCGTCTTGGGGCTCAAGATTATTTAGTTAAAGGGCAAATTAATACACAACTACTCACCAGGACTCTACGTTACGCGATCGAACGATATCAAACTTTACACCTTTTACGGGACAATGAACAGCGTTTTCGTGCGATTTTCAATTCTTCTTTCCAATTAACCAAACTTTTAAATCCCCAAGGAACTATTCTCGAAATCAACCAAACAGCCCTTTATTTTGCCGGACTTAAATTAGAAGAAATCATCGGTCGTCCTCTCTGGGAAATCCCGATCTGGGGTTCATTAAAGAATATTAAAGAACAACTTAAAGAAGATGTAGCAAAATGTGCTCAAGGTAATTTTATCCGTCGAGAACTTGATTTATTTGACACATTGGGTCAAAATGTAACCGTTGATTTTTCCATGAAACCTGTCAAAAATGACTATCGACAAATTGTATTAATTATTGCCGAAGCCCATGATATTACGGAACGGAAAAGAGCCGAATTAGAAATCCTAAAATCCTTGCAAAGAGAAAGAGAACTTTCCGAACTCCGGGCGCAATTTGTGACGATGGTTTCCCATGAATTTCGGACTCCTCTCACCACGATTCAATTATCATCAGGACTCCTGCAAAATTATAGTGCTAAATGGACAGAAGAGAAAAAAAATAATCATTTCCAAAAAATTCAAACCGCGATCAAAAGAATGACAGAACTCTTAGAAGACATTCTGGTAGTGGGGAAAATGGAATCTCAAACAATTGAGTGTCAACCTGTGGAAATAAACTTAGAAGCATTCTGTCGCCAAATAATTGAAGATTTAACATTAAATGATAGGAATCAACATACGATAAATTTATTTTGCAATGATAATAATTTAGTTTTAAATGCCGATCAAAAACTCCTGCGTCAAATGCTTAATAATCTCCTCTCAAATGCCATTAAGTATTCGGCGAGTGGAACGTCGATCAACCTAGAAATAAACCGTCAAGCTCATGAAGTTCTTTTACAAGTTCAGGATAAAGGGATTGGCATTCCTAAAGCGGATCAAGAAAGAATTTTTGAAACCTTCCAACGGGCGGGTAATGTGGGAAATATCTCAGGAACAGGATTAGGTTTAGCGATTATTAAACGAGCCGTTGAATTACACAAAGGCAAAATTTCTATGCAAAGTCAAGAAGGAGTTGGCACTACCTTTACAGTGACATTACCCTTACAACGAAACTGAAATAATGCTTATGATTAACTTAGGAAAATATCAATAACTATAGAAACGAAAAACCACGTTTTTATTTGATAAAATAAAGGAGATAATAATGAATCCCAATTCATCAGAATTTGCCGAAATTTATCTATCCGCAACCCGGGAATATTTCCGAGAACCCAATATCACCAGGTTAAAACGGGCAAAAGATTTGGGATATTTGGCGATTGACGCGGGCTTAGGTATCACAGATATTTCCCATATTTATCAAGAATGTTTAGAGAAAATTGTCGAAACCAATTCCACCGAAGAAAAACCGCTTCAATTAATCAAAAAAGGTACAGAATGGTTCACTAAAACTTTATCAGCCTTTACACAACAAGAGGATCGTTTATATGATGAAGAGAAAGTTCCCAATATGGGGGAACAAGAAGTGATGGTTGAATCACTTCCCGATATTCTTTTCTCCATTAATAAATTAGGCAATCTCACCAAATGGAATAAAGAATTAGAATTAGCAACCGGTTTAAATAGTGATGCTCTAAAAAATCAAAGAATTTTGGACTTATTTCAGGCAGATTATCGCTTTCTTGTTGCCAAAAAAGTTTCCGAAGTCTGGGAAAAAGGGGCTACTAAAATTGAAGCACCTTTTTTGACTTTAGCCGGTCCCCAACGTTATCATTTTAAAGGAATTGTAATGCGAGATGCTAAGGTCGAAGTTGTGGGACAGGTGTATATTGGTCGCAATTTTAGTCAGCAAAAAATTCGTGACGCGGCTTTACGAGAAAGTGAAGAGCGTTTTCGTTTAGTTGTAGAGAATATTCAAACAATTTTTTGGTTAAGTAATCCCGTCGAAAACAAAATTATTTATATCAGTCCTGCCTTTGAAAAAATATTAGGGATTAGTTGCGATCGCGTCTATGAAAATCCTCATGCTTTTTTGGATATTGTACATGAGGATGACCGTGATTTGATGAAGGTAGCACTTCCCCTAATTAACAAAGGGAATTATGATGGAGAATATAGAATAAATCGGGCTGATGGCAAATTGGGGTGGATTCATGCCCGTACATTTCCCATTTTTGATAAGCAAGGAAAACTTTATCGTGTCGCAGGTTTAGCTCAAGATATTACAGAGCGAAAGCAACAAGAAATGACCTTAGAAAAATCAGTTTCTTTATTACGAGCTACTTTAGAAGCGACCGCGGATGGCATTATCGTTATTACTAATGATGGTAAAATTATAGACTATAATCAAAAATTAGTGCAGATGTGGCATATCCCACCGGATGTTTTAGTATCCCAAGATGAAAAAGAATTATTAACTTTTTTATTGGCGCAGGTCAAAAATCCAGAGCAATTAGTGAAAGCATTTCATCAGGAAAATTTTCTCCCCTCCTATATCTTGAAACATATAATCGAACTGAAAAATGGGAAAATTCTTGAACAAGTCTGTATTCCTCATAAATTAGGAAATAATATTAGGGGTAGAGTTTTTAGTTTTCGGGATATTACAGAAATCAAACAAACTGAATTAGCTTTATTAAAACTCAATGAAGAATTAGAAATACGCGTAATATCAAGAACGATTGAGTTACAAGAATCTTTAACAGAAAAAGAGGTGCTTTTAAAAGAAATACATCATCGAGTTAAAAACAACTTACAAATTATTTCTAGTCTGTTAAAACTTCAGTCTAATTATATTACTGATCAACAGGTAATACATTTTTTTAAAGATAGTTATAATCGGGTTCATTCTCTCGCGTTAATCCATGAAAAATTATATAGTACAGAATGCTTTGCGTCTATTGATACCGGCGATTATATCCCCAGTTTAATGAAAAATTTGTTAAGTGCTTATGGGCGAAATACAATTACTCTAAAGGACACGATTGCGTCTTTTCAACTAGATATTGACACCGCGATTCCTTGTGGTTTAATTATTACAGAATTAGTGTCAAATTCCCTAAAATATGCTTTTCCCGAAGACAGAGAGGGAGAGATTATGGTACAATTACGCGATGAGGGTGATAAAATTTACTTAAGTGTGAGAGATAATGGAATTGGCTTACCAGCAAATTTCAGCATAGAGCAAAGTGAATCCCTGGGATTACAGTTGGTGACAAACTTAACCCAACAACTAGATGGTACTCTCGCCCTAGATACAAGTAAGGGGACAGCCTTTATAATTACTTTTACTAAACCGGTAACTCGTGGAGGAAATGCTCAATGACATTGACTGTAAAAATTTTAGTAGTTGAAGATGAAGCGGTGATTGGAATGGATATTAGAAATACCTTACTAAAATTAGGTTATCAGGTTCCGCCCCTTGTCATGTCTGGGGAGGATGCCATTCACAAAGCTCAAGAATATGAACCGGATTTAATTTTAATGGATATTGTACTCAAAAAAGGGGGGATAGATGGCATTGAAGCAGCGAAAACGATTAGAGAGAACTTGATGATTCCGATTATTTTTCTCACGGCTCATAGTGATATAAAAACTTTAGAAAGAAGTAAAAATACCGATCCTTTTGGATATATAATAAAACCCTTTAAAGAAAAAGATTTGCATACAATGATCGAAATAGCTCTAGCGCGATCAAAAGGCGAAAGAGAACTGCTAAAAGTATTAAAAGAACAGCAAGAAATAAATGAATTAAAATCTCGCTTTGTCTCCATGGTATCTCACGAATTTAGAACCCCCTTAGCGACTATTGCTTTATCGGCGGGATTATTAGATAAATATGCCCATAAATGGCAGCTAGAAAAGCAAAAGGTTCATTTTTCACGTATTATTTCATCAGTACAACAGATGACAGAATTACTGAATGATATTCTGACCATTGGACAAGTAGAATCGGGAAATGTTACTTTTAATCCCCATAAAATGAATCTAGCAAAATTCATGGAAGAGATGTTAGAAGAGAGAGAAAACCTTGATCAAAATCAGCATAAAATTGCATATCAATGTGAAGGAGACTTAACCGATGTGACAATGGATGAAAAATTACTGCGACATATTCTCAGTAATTTAATGTCCAATGCCCTGAAGTATTCTCCCGAAGGAAGAGATGTCAACATAAAACTGCTGAGGATGGACAATTGGGTAAAAATACGGATTCAAGATTATGGTATTGGTATTCCACCAGAGGATAAAAAACGACTCTTTGAGATGTTCCATCGTGCCCAAAATGTGGGGACCATCCAAGGCACAGGAGTGGGTTTAGCCATTGTGAAAAGGGCGGTGGATATACACGGTGGAGAGATTGATGTCGAGAGTGAACAGGGAAAAGGTACAATTTTTACCGTCACACTACCCCTCGATCGAGAATCTCCCTTTGTTAGTCGTGAAAGCTGAAAAACTTGAGGTGAAGAAATCCTCATCAATTATGATTGATAGGTGCTCTGAGTGTCATAATAATAATTGAACGCTCTCTATCTACAATACCCCTATGAAAAAAATATTAGTAATAGAAGACGATGTGCTAATTTTGGAAAATCTCCTTGAACTCCTAGAAGCTGAAGATTTCCAAGGGATCGGAGCGCCTAATGGTAAAATAGGTCTGGCATTAGCCCAACAGGAAAAACCCGATTTAATTTTGTGTGATGTGATGATGCCGGAATTAGATGGTCATGGGGTCCTGAGCGGGTTGAGAAGAAATCCGATGACGGCTTCGATTCCTTTTATCTTTTTGACCGCGAAAGGTCAAATGACTGATTTACGCAAGGGAATGGATTTGGGTGCTGATGATTATTTGATTAAACCTTGTACCGCGGATCAATTGGTGAAGGCGATTCATGTGCGACTGACGAAATCGATCGCGGTGAAACAAGCTTTTATGAATGAAAATATAGTCTTAGCCGCCGCGTTAAGTAAAGCCTCAGAACAACTACAACAGTTACTTTATTACGATCGCGTGACCCAATTACCAAATCGACTATCCTTACGCGATCGGTTTCAGGACTGTTTAAGAAAATGGCAGGTGGAAAAGCCCCTCGAGGAAAAAATGATTCCCCTCTTGTATTTAGATTTAGATCGATTTAGCCGTATTAATGAAACTCTGGGAGAAGAAATCGGCGATGAATTGCTTAAAGCAGTAGGAGTCAGACTCAAAGAAACATTGGCAAATCAAGAATTAGTCACTCACATCAATACCGATGAATTTGTCATTATTGGTGCGCCCATTACCCAAAAAAAAGAAGCAATTAATCTGGGCAAAACCATCCAAGAAAAACTGAGTCAACCCTTTAACGTTGGCCAACAGGAAGTGTTTATCACCGCGAGTATAGGGATTGCGCTTTATCCCGACGATGGCGATGAACTGGAAAAAATGTTAAAGAATGGGAAAAAAGCGATGGATAAATCGAAAGAGAGTGGCAGAAATACCACCACTCTGTATACCGCGGCTTGGCAGATGAAAACGCCGAATTTATTATCGTTAGAAACTGACTTTTCCTATGCGTTAGAAAGAGAAGAATTGACATTATATTATCAACCCCAAGTCTCTCTAAAAACGGGTGAAATTGTGGGATGTGAAGCCCTAGCACGTTGGTATCATCCAGTGCGGGGTTTAGTTTCTCCGGTGAAATTTATTCTGATCGCGGAAGAAACAGGGTTAATTGAATCAATGGGTCGATGGGTGCTAAAAACCGCGTGTCAACAAATTAAAAAATGGAATGAATCATTTAATAGAAAATTACGAGTCACGGTCAACTTATCAACTCGTCAACTGAATCAAATACAATTACGGGAAGAGATTATGGAAATTTTAGTAACAACCGGATTAAATCCGAAGGATTTAGAATTGGAAGTTACCGAAAGCAGTTTAGTACAAGATCCCGATTTAGCAGCCCGTCGGTTAAAAGCCTTAAAAAATCTGGGGTTACAACTGGCTATCGATGACTTCGGGACGGGTTATTCATCCTTTAGTTATTTACAACAGTTTCCCTTCGATACCTTAAAAATTGATCAGATATTTATCCGCGATCTGCCGAATCAAATTAAAAATGCCGCGATTACAGATGCTATGATATCAATGGCTCATCAGATGAATCTAAAAGTGATCGCGGAAGGGGTAGAAACCCCCGAAGAGTTACATTTTTTAAAGGAACATCAGTGTGATGAAATTCAAGGCTTCTTATTTAGCAAACCCCTACCGAAGGAAGAGTTTGAAAAATTAGTGGCTAGTCGCAAAAAAATGGAATTTTCCTGTTAAATCTTATGTCAGGGTGCATAACGCTATAAAACCGAAAACCTGACAGACAGGAAAGGAGAATAACAATGACTAAGATTTTGGTAATTGAAGATGAAACCAACATTCGAGAAAATCTGGTAGAATTGTTAGAAGTGGAAGATTTTGAAGCCGTGAGCGCGCCCAATGGTAATATTGGAGTTCAGGTGGCTAAAGCGGAACACCCTGATTTGATTCTGTGCGATGTAATGATGCCAGAATTAGATGGTTATGGTGTTTTAATGGAGTTACGAGCCGATCCTGATACGGCTTTAATTCCCTTTATTTTTCTCACAGCCAAAGCGGATAAAAATGATCAGCGCCAAGGTATGAATTTAGGGGCCGATGATTACCTCACCAAACCTTGTACACCCGATGAATTATTAAACGCGATCGCGTCTCGTTTAAGTCGTGCCGCGAAACAAATTGAAAAACTAAAAGCCTTGTCAGAGCAATTAGAAAAATTAGAAATAATTGATTCTTTGACAGGGCTACCTAATGAATCAGCCCTAGAAGGAGAAGGAGGCTTATTTGAGAAAGCCCGGGCAAATTTTGATCAAAAGGGTCAAATTATCCCCTTTTTGACTTTAGGGTTAGACCGTTTTTCAAGAATTAATGATAGTATTGGTTATTACCAGGGCAATATTATCATAAAAACCTTGGCAGAAAGACTACGAGATTTTACCCAGAAATTACCTGGAAGCGCGATCGCGCGTTTAAGTGGTGATGAATTTGCCATTATTCTACCACCTGTAAAACAACAAATCAACGCGGTAGAGGTAGCAGAAAATTTATTAAAATTAGTGGCAAAACCCCTGGAAGTGGCAAATCAAACAATTCTCTTAACCGCGAGTATTGGCATAACATTTTATCCCCAAGCATTCAATTTAGAAGAAATGCGGCGACAGGCAGGTGTCGCGATGGGAGAAGCCAAACGAGAAGGGAGAAACCGTTGTAAAATTTATACTCGTCCACTCTTTGAAGAAACCAGTGCCAAAGAGTTACATTTAGCCGCGGAAATTCACCAAGCTTGGGAGCAAAAATTTCTCAAAATTTTCTATCAATTGATAGTGGATATTCGCAAAAATAAAATTGTCGGAGTTGCTGCGGTACTGCATTGGGAACATCCCCGTTTAGGGGCAATTCCATCTCATCAATTAGAGGCCTTAGTGAAGGAAGCGGGATTAAGTGCTATATTGGGGGAATGGATGTTACAACTCCTGTGTCAACAAATGAAATTATGGCAATCGGCTAAAATAGCAGTACCCCTAGTTTCCTTAACAATCCCAGAGTCCTTATTTGTTAGTACAAATTTTGCAAATATCCTGTTAAAAATATTACAAGATACAGGAGTGAAACCGGAGTGGTTAGAGTTAGAGATCCCCGCGGAGACTTTTGTACAAGAGCAGCAGATTAACGCCCTGGCCGCCAAACTAATGATGTTGCAAAAATGGGGAATCAAAACCACTATTTCTCAGTTTGGGATTAGCCATACATCCTTAACCTACTTAAAAGATTTGGCACTGAACGCGGTTAAGCTTGACTCAAATCTTATGTTAAATTTGGCTCAAAATATGCCGATGGTAAGTGCTATAATTCAAATCGGACATAACTTGAAATTAAAGGTAATTGCCGATGGAGTAGAAACGGACGTGCAGGAGTCTCTTTTGAAAAAGAATAAATGCGATGGCTACCAAAGAAACGCATCTATTTCCGAAGCAGAAGTGAGACGTTTATTCGGCAGAAGATGGTTTTAAATTGACCGGTTTTTGACAGAATTGAGGAAAAAAAATGACGAAAATTTTAGTCATAGAAGATGAATTAGCCATTCGGGAAAATATTGTTGAACTCCTAGAGGTGGAAGACTTTGACGCGATGGGCGCACCCAATGGTCGCGTGGGACTAGAGTTAGCACAGGAGCATTTACCCGATTTAATTTTGTGTGATGTAATGATGCCGGAATTAGATGGTTATGGGGTATTAAAGGGGTTAAGAAGTGACCCAATCACCGCGACAATTCCCTTTATTTTCTTAACAGCAAAAGCCGATAAAGGGGATCTGCGAGAAGGGATGACTTTGGGGGCCGATGATTATCTGACAAAACCTTGTACTCCTGAAGAACTTTTGGACGCGATTAATACCAGATTAGAAAAACATCAGCAGCTTCATCAACAAGCTCAAAAAAGTCTCGAAGAGTTACGTCAGAATATTTCGCGATCGCTTCCCCATGAACTAAGAACGCCCTTGAATGGGATTCTGGGTTTTTCCGATTTAATTTTGATGGACTATGATAATTTAGAACGAGAAGAACTCCTAGAGATGGTGGATAATATTCGCACATCTGGCCATCGACTTTATCGAGTAATTGTTAATTTTTTAATGTATGCCGAATTGGAGATCGTAGCCACTAACGAATCTCAAGTGAAGGAAATGCGGAAAGTCCGGGTAAATTCTGTGATTTCTTTATTAACTGAACAAGCGCAAACTAATGCCAAAAAGGTTAATCGTACTGAGGATTTAACATTAGATTTACAAGATTCTTCCGTGTCGATGAATGGCGATCGACTGAAAAAACTTTTGGACGAGTTACTGGATAATGCTTTTAAGTTTTCTAAGGTGGGGACTCCTGTTTCTGTCACAAGTCAAGTGCAGAATGACAAATTTATTCTTTCCGTGAAGGATCAGGGACGGGGAATGACACAGGAGCAAATTACGGAAGTCGGTGCTTATATGCAATTTGAAAGGAAACTTTATGAACAACAAGGTATGGGATTAGGACTCACGATCACGAAGCAATTAGTTCAGTTATATGGTGGTCAATTACATATTGAAAGTGAACCGAATCAATATACTATTGTTCAAGTTTCTTTACCAATTTAGGGAATGGGCAAATGGGGAATGGTGAATGGGGAATGGTGAATGGTGAATGGTGAATGGTGAATGGTGAATGGTGAATGGTGAATGGGAAATGGGGAAGAAATTAGCAACGGATTTTTCAGGGATGTCAGGGATAAGTTATTTCTTGATTTCCCCAATGCCTAATTACCAGTCCCCAATCACCAATCACCAATCCCCAATCCCCAATTCCTAATCACCCGTCCCCAATCACCCGTCCCCAATCACCAATCCCAAATCACCAGTCCCTATTTAGTATTGAGCCAACGGGGATAAGAATAAGAATTTTCCAGTTGAAAACTTTGCCCCTGATAAGTCTGAGAAACCCAATTTCCAACAGTTTGTAGATTATTCATTAAAGAACTCTCTTGGCCAAAGACTTCAAAGGCCAAACACCACCAGGATTGTGCGTTAATACTTAACTGTAGTAATTCCATATTACAACCTTGAAGTACGGGAACTTCCAGGGGGACTGAAGCCAAAGAGCCACCCGGTAAGACTTGATAGAGACGCAGGGATCGCTTTTTCTTGACTTCAACCCATTGCCCTGTAGCTTGAATCCCAGGTAAAATCGGGGTTAAGTTATCGGGACAAAACCATTTGATCCACTTTTCGCAGATTCCTTCCCAATTTTTGCCAAAACGGACGGTTTCCCATTGGGCCATCCGCCATCGGACTTCTAAATCTTTGGCTCTTAGCTTTAATCCGACATAATCGCAATTGGGAATCTGTAGATATAACTCATTTCGTTCTTCTGGAGGCGCAACATAGGCCCCTAGTTGATCGGACTCAAACCAACGGGCGATCGTATTCGGTAACGCCCCCTTATTAAACCACCGCAGTTCTAAGCTACTTTGCATATTCTTCCCTTCCCCAAACTGGCAACCAACATAGGACTCTGTAAAGATCCCTTTTGACAATAGTTCCATAAAATATCGAAAAAATTTTAACTAAATTTTAAGTTTGTCAACTTTGAGCCTAACGCGGTGAACTACAATGAAATTTATCTATTGCACCTCGCGCAGGGAACGAAACGAATGCTGAAACGAATTGCGGCAATGCTTCTGGTGATTATCAGTTTTTCTTTAACCAGTTGTGTCTCCACCGCGAATGGACTTAAAAGTTATATTGACACCGCTGATGGTTATCAGTTTCTCTATCCTAATGGTTGGGTTCCCGTGACTATATCGGGCAATGGCCCTGATGTGGTTTTTCGTGATTTAATTGAGCAAACTGAAAATGTCAGTGTTGTCATTAGTCCGGTTACTGGCAATAAAACTTTGGCAGATTTAGGCTCTCCGACGGAAGTGGGTTATACACTCAGTAAAACCGCGATCGCGCCGGTGGGATCGGGTAGAGAGGCGGAATTAGTGAATGCCGAAAGCCGTAACACCGGAGACAAAAACTATTACGTTTTGGAGTATGCGGTGAAACTCCCGAACCAACTCCGTCATAATTTAGCTAGTGTTGCTATCAGTCGTGGTAAATTATTTACATTCAATATTTCTGCTACTGAAGAGCGTTGGCTGAAAGTTAAAGATTTATTTGAGAAGGCGACTAAATCTTTCTCAGTTTATTAGAAAAAAACGGGTAAAGAAACCCGGTTTCTGGCGATTTGGGGAGAATAAACCGGGTTTTTCTCCTGGGGTTTCTCTCCTCATCAGTGCAGGGAGTATCTCAAAGAAGCAAAAAAACTGTAGTGGGTTCGCGTAGCCTGTGGGTACAACAAATGTCTCGCAAACGCGGGATCTAATCGGGAGGGAGACGCTCCCACTACCAATTTACCTTTAGGAGATACTCCATCAACGCATTTCTATCATTTAAAGTTTTCCGTTGAATACATGAATCTTCCTAGTTTTGTCCTGGCATCTGCTTCTTCTGCCCGTCGCCGTCTTTTAGAAAGTATTGGCATTTCTGCGATTATTTGTCCCAGTGATTTTGATGAGTCTCTTGTTCCCTTGACGGAGCCTAGTAATTATGTCAAAATCTTAGCACAAAAAAAAGCGGAAACGATCGCGCTTGCCTTTGAAGATCATCCCGATTATTTAGTTTTGGGATGTGATTCGATTTTGGTAGTAAATAGCGAAATTTATGGTAAACCCGTGGATGCACAAGACGCGATCGCCCGTTGGCAAACCATGAGGGGAAATGTTGGGCAACTTTATACAGGTCATGCTTTAATTGATTTATCTAAAAATACAACCGTAGTGCGTTGTCAAGTAACTCAAGTTTATTTTGCTAATCTCAGCGATCGCCAAATTTCCGCTTATGTTGCCACCGGGGAACCCTTAAATTGTGCCGGATGTTTCGCGATCGAAAGTAAGGGCGGTTTATTTGTCGAAAAAATCGAAGGATGTCATACTAATGTCATTGGTTTAAGTTTACCTCTTTTACGTCAAATGTTAGAGGAATTAGACTATGATATTACGGATTTTTGGCAAGAGGTGATAGGGGAGTAACTAGGCAAAAACCGGTTTTTTCAGAATACTTCGTTACTCCCAATCTCGGTAAAAAAACCGGTTTCTTTGAGGGAAATGGGCTAATTTTTGACACAGAAAAACTAGCCATTAGCCATTACCTATCACCCATTACCTATTACCTATCCCAGTAATTGATCGGAGATAGAAACAAAGTTTAATTGAGAAGGGGATACATTTTTCACCAACCCCAAAATATTACCCGTTTTCCTGTCTTGAATTTGGGTAACTTTCACCGTTTCCATTTGGAAATCTAAAGTCCTCGGTTCTCCTAATGGATAGGGACCCTTACTATCATAATCCCGGCGATCGCCAATAGTCATAGTTTTCTCTGTCAAAATAAGATCATTGACAGTCATTCCACCCGTTAATCCAATGACATCATTTTCAGATTGATTATAATCGAGAATAAAATCATCCGTGACTTCTTCCGGTTGAGTGAAAACATCAGGAGATGATTGAGGAGTACCAAGAGGTTTTGGAGTAGTGGCAGTATCGCGTCGCAAAACAAAAACATCGGCGCCAATTCCACCCCAAAGTTTATCAACACCAGTATCACCAGTGAGAGTATCATTTCCCGTATCTCCCACGAGATTATCATTACCTTTACCACCACGAATTACATCACTATTCGTACCGCCAAAAAGATAATCATCTCCTGAATCTCCCTGCAAAATATCGTTCCCACATTCCCCATAAATAACATCGTTTCCTTTTCCCCCCTTGATGGTATCATTATTACATCCGCCTTTTACTGTATCATTTCCCTCATTCCCATAGATTAACTCTGCCGAGTTACTTCCTTGGACAAAATCATCACCTGCCAAGGCTCGCAAACCCCCCGGAGTATTATTCAGTAATCCGGGGGAAAGTTGCACGGAATCTGGGTTAACAGTCAAGTTGAAAAACTTAGGATCATACAAGGGATCATTAGCCGGATCAATGGGAGGTTTGGTAATAATTGGTACTGTTGCTGGTTCGGTATTTTGTTGAGAAATAACATTCTCTTGCATAGATTTTTTCCTGTTAAATAGTTTTACTAAGTAGGTGGGCTTAATTCAACCTTAAAGGCTGGAGTCAAGAAACTTCATTTCTTGGGTTTTCTGTGCATTTAGTAGGTTTTGTTGGGTTTCGTACCTCAACCCAACCTACTCATCTGCATTTAGCCTGTACCCATCTCACAAATGATGGCTATATGATGTAGATTTAGTTGGGTTTCGTACCTCAACCCAACCTACTCATCTGTGCGTTTATGCCTGTACAAGTCTCACAAATAATTGCTATGTGATGTAGATCCCAACAAAACCTACTCATCTGACATTATATTTGATATTGTCCTATTTGTTCTTTTTTACCTTGTCAAAAAATGTTACAATAAATTGAGTCTTTTTGCGTTTTGTGATATCATTGTTAAAGATTAAGGTAGTCGCATTCACAAAAATAATCAAAAATAGGAAATTCCATAATGACTTACGATTATGATTTGTTTGTAATTGGTGCTGGTTCCGGTGGTTTAGCCGCGTCTAAACGGGCTGCGTCTTATGGTGCAAAAGTAGCGATCGCGGAGGGTGATTTAGTCGGAGGAACTTGTGTAATTAGAGGTTGTGTACCAAAAAAGTTAATGGTTTACGCGTCTAGTTTTGCTCATCTCTATAAAGATGCTGTGGGTTACGGTTGGAGTGAAGTCGAAAGTAGTTTTGATTGGACAAAATTGGTCGAAACTGTTGATCAAGAAGTGCATCGTTTAAGTCAATTACATATTAGTTATTTGGAAAAAGCAGGAGTGGAATTAATTTCCGGTTTTGCTAAATTCGTTGATGCTCATACCGTGGAAGTAGGGGAGAGACAAATCACCGCGGAGAAAATTTTAATCGCGGTAGGTGGAGAGGCGGTAAAACCTGAGATTCCAGGGATAGAAAATGCTATTACTTCCCGTGAGATATTTCTTTTAAAAGAATACCCAAAACGGATGGCTGTTATGGGTGGTGGTTATATTGGGACTGAATTTGCTTGTATTATGAATGGGTTAGGGACAAAAGTTAGTCAAATTATTCGCCGGGATTATATCTTAAGAGGTTTTGATCAAGATATCCGTGCTGATATTCAAGAGGGGATGATGAAACATGGTATTGACATTATCTCTGAAACTGTTGTCGAGAAAATCGAAAAAACTGCCGAAGGGTTACAATTAACTTTAAAGGGTAAAGAGGAAACGACTTTAACCGTTGATACGATTCTTTGTGCGATGGGGCGAAAACCGAATTTAACTGGATTGGGGTTAGAAAATGCCGGAGTAGAAGTGACAAAAGGCGCGATCGCGGTTTCCCCAAATAGTCGTACATCTCAACAGAATATTTTTGCCGTTGGAGACTGCACAAACCGGATTAATTTAACCCCCGTTGCCATTGCCGAAGGGCGTGCTTTTGCCGATACCGAATTTGGCAATAACCCACGCGCCATTAGCCATAAAAATGTACCTTCCGCAGTCTTTTCTCAACCAGAAGCAGCCACAGTGGGATTAACCGAAGAAGAAGCCAGAGCACAATTTGGTGACTCAGTTAAATGTTATAAAGCGAAGTTTCGTCCCATGTTTTATAGTTTAACGGGAGCCGATGAGAAGACGACGGTAAAATTAGTAGTAGAATCCCATACCGATCGCGTTTTAGGGGTTCACCTAGTGGGAAAAGATAGCGCGGAGATGATCCAAGGCATCGCGATCGCGGTAAATATGGGAGCGACGAAAAAAGACTTTGACGCGACAATTGGGATTCATCCCTCCAGTGCCGAAGAAATTGTCACCTTAAGATAAACTCACCCAGAAACCGGGTTTCTTCACCCCTGAGAGAAACCCGATTTCTGAGCTTTATTAACACCAAGAGATAGAAAATTCCCCCTGTCAAAATTGGGAGCATCCCATTTTTGTAAATAGCTAGTGGGAGCGTCTCACTCCCTATTACAACCCTAGGGAGCGAGACGCTCCCACTACAGTTTTTTGCTCCTTTGAGATGCACCCTAAAAATTAGCCTTTGTGGTTAATTTGTTTTCCCAAAAAAGCAGAGTAATTGGGGTGGAATAGAGAAAGGAAAGAGTAGTAAAAATCACAAATATTTTCCACCCAACCGATCAGAAATGTAAATTCAATAACTTGACTATTGGGTTGGTAGTTTCGTATTACGAAAAGCAGGGAAAATGCCTGTACTACTTTATTAATTTTTCATCTTTCAACCTCCGTGTAGACTCCCGATTTATCGGGGGAGGAAAGGGAGGGAAGAATTTGTGATAAAACACAATTCAGACGTATATATCTCAACTGGTGGGTGAGATGTAGGGCACGGCAGTGCCGTGTCCCTACTGCCAACCTATTAGTTTTTACGCATAGTTTATGCCTGCAAAGAATCCCCCGATTTATCGGCGGGAGTATCAATCCTAAGAGACTTTTTTTCCAAAATTAGGATTGATAGCAAATGAATTTGTAGAATAAAAATAACGGATTACACACTATTGGCAAATGCCACGGATTAAAATATGAAAGCAGAAGTATTACCCTGGAGTGCTCTGGCATGGGAAGCCATATCACAACATTGGTATGGGTGGATGTCATGGAATTTATTTCTGGGGTTATTATCCTTGGTGAGCAGTATATGGTTATTTCGTCCGCGATATCCCCGTTGGTTTCTCTGGAGTTTAGGCATTCTCTTGGGCTTGACATTACCAGGCAGTTGGAATCTTCACATTGTCTGGATATTGCTCGAGCTCATCGACTTTTTCAACAAATTAGACAAAACTTACCTTCTGGGAGCCGGAGCGATTACCTTAACCTTAATGCTCTTAGACAGATTTTTCCTGCGTCAAGGGGGACACCGCTCCCTGCGTTGGTGGATTGGGTTTCTCCTATTTATTTTGTTGTTGCCCAACGCTCCCTATGTTCTGACAGATATCCGTCACCTGTATAGTGATATTAAGTTTGGTAATTACTCGATTTGGATAGTTACTCTCATCTTAGTGCCTCAATATTTGCTGTATATGCTCATGGGGTTTGAAGGGTATGTGCTTTCATTGATCGGTTTGAATCACTATTTGAAGACGCAGGGCTGGGAAAAGTGGATTTTGCCCGCAGAAGTGATTACACACGCCCTTTGCGCGATCGGAGTTTATCTAGGGCGATTTGTCCGATTTAATACTTGGGATGTTTTTTCCAATCGTGATGCCCTTGTCAATACGATGATCAATGATTTAGTGGGAAGGGTTCCTTTTCTCGTCATGCTAATCACTTTTATGGTGATCGCGAGTTTGTATTTCATTATGAAAATGATCACCTTGGCTGTTATTTATCAATGGCCAAATATTATCTCTTCCTCAACTTTACCTAGTCCCAATTCTCCCCCACGTCATACCTAAAACCGTTGCCATTGGCGAAGTGCTTTTGCCGATAAAGAATTTGAAAATAATCCACACGCCATTAGCCATAAAAATGTACCTATAGTTAGGAGTCGATGAAAAGACGACGGTAAAATTAGTGGTAGAATCCCATCGCGATCGCGTCTTAGGGATTCACCTAGTGGGAAAAGATAGCGCGGAAATGATCCAAGGAATCGCGATCGGGGTAAACATGGGAGTGACGAAAAAACACTTTGACGCGACAATTGGGATTCATCCCTCCAGTGCCGAAGAAATTGTCACCATAAGATAAACGCACCCAGAAACCAAAGAGAAACCCGGTTTCTTCTCCCCAAAAAATTTGGTGTAAACTTGAAGCATAGAAACCTGGTTTCTTTACCCCTTTATCAAAAACTCCCTATTATGACAAATTTTTCCACAAATAAACCAGAAACCCTTGAATTAACCCCACATCCCGCGGGGGGACTATTAGCATTTTATCTCAGTCAATATCCCGATAATGTTGGACGAAAAATCGAAGAAATTTGGCAATGGGATTATCAAAAATTGGGAGGAGTCCATAATTACATTCAATGGCTATTTCCCCTCTTAGAAAAAAGTCGTTTTAACTCAGAAGCACCCGTTTTAACTGAACCCGTTATCGCCGCCTTTAGAAGTAGTAATGAACTGCAAAAACGCCTAGGGACATCTTTCCTCGTACTCCTCAACTATTACGGGTTAGAATGTGAAGACAAAGAAGGAAAAATCAAAATTCTAAAATCTGCCCAATATCCCCAAAGAAAAAAAGCATGGATCAACCCCAAAAATCACAATTATTTAAGAATAACGCGCATTTTAACAAGTTTGACATTATTGGGCTTAAAGAACCATGCCAAAGCGTTTTTAAGCTGTTTAGAAGAGATTTATCAAGAAGACGGAGTAAATATCGGCATCGACACTTATACTTACTGGAAAAATGCGCTCAAAAGTTCCCCTAACTAATACCAAAGGAAAAAAGTTATAGGAAAGACTCCTCTTGTGTAGATATCTTCAAAAACTACTGTAGGGTAGGCTAACCCTGCCTCGGATTTTTGGGGATGTATTTCTGGGTTGGTGAGCGTGGTTGGTGTAGTTTGGCTGCGCTCATCAACCGCGCAGTGAAACCATAAACTCAAAGAGATAGAAAATTCCCTCTTTGTGTCCTCTGTGCCTTTGTGGTTCATTTTTTTTCCGAAAAATCAGAGTAAGTTGGGTGAAACAGAGAAAGGAAATCATAGTAAAAATAAAAAAAATTTCCACCGAAAATGCCAGATATTTTTTCCCTCATTTAGGATTGACATCAAAGGAATTTGTAGAATAAAGATAAGCTATGACACACTATTGGCAAGTGCCACGGATTCAAGTATGAAAACAGAAGTATTACCCTGGCTCACTCTAGCATGGGAAGCAATATCAAAACATCACCATTGGATGTCATGGAATTTATTTCTGGGGTTATTCCCTCTGGGGATTAGTATATGGTTATTTCGTCCCCGCTATCCCCGTTGGTTTCTCTGGATTTTAGGCATTCTCTTGGGTTTGACATTACTGCCGAGTCTTCGCCACGTTATCGCGTTTGTCCACCACCTGATCCGCGATGTCGGCAAAACTTACCTTCTGGGAGCTGGAGTAATTACCTTAACCTTAATGCTCTTAGACATCTTTCTGGTGCATCAAGGGGGAAACCGCTCTCTGCGTTGGTGGATCGGGTTTCTTATATTTATTTTATTTTTGCCCAATGCCCCTTATGTTCTCACAGATGTCATTCACCTGTATGATGATATTAGATTGAATGATTACTCGGTTTGGATTCTTACCCTCGTCTTGGTGCCTCAGTATCTACTATTTATGCTGACGGGGTTTGAAGCGTATGTCCTTTCATTGATCAGTTTGAATCACTATTTGAAGATGCAGGGCTGGGGGAAGTGGATTTTTCCCGCGGAAGTGATTACGCACGCGCTTTGCGCGATCGGAATTTATTTAGGGCGATTTATCCGATTTAACACTTGGGATATTGTGTTAAATCCTGATGCCCTTGTTAATACTGTGATGAATGATTTAGTAGGAAGGGTTCCTTTTCTCGTCATGGTAATCACCTTTGTTGTGATCGCGAGTTTGTATTTCATTATGAAATGGATTACCTTTGGTGCTCTTTATCAATGGCCAGGGATCATCTCTTCCTCACCTTTATCGAGTCCCGATTCTAGCTCACGTCATACCTAAAACATTCTGTTAATAAAACAAGAGTTTTCCTAATCAGAAAACTCTTGAAATACCTCTGTTGTCAAGTTTTTTAGGAAAAATTGGCAGTTTTTCTCCCTGGGTTTTAGCAATAATTTGATGTGAAACAACCTAGCTCTCTTTACTAAGGAGTTTAAATGAAGCGATTTTATAGTCTTTTGTGGTCGAGATTTATCGCGATCGCGCAACCCTATTTTTATCCTTGCGAACCCGGAGGATCTCGTATATTTTTGGGATTATTAATATTGTTAATGATATTTCTCTTCGCAGCATTATTCTTTGTCATCAGTAGTGTCACCTTAGTCGGTGACTATTTATTCCCACAATTCTTTAATAGTCTCGCACCAGGACTGTCTGAAAAAACTACCCAAATTATCCATTCACCAGTGATCATTTTACTGGTTTATATGTTAAGCATTCCCATCGGAACCTTTGTCTATTTTAAAAGAGGTTTGAAATGCCGATGGCCCCAGTGGGGACTGTTAATAATTCTGCTTTTATTATCCATCTCAGTCAGTGGTCTAAATGTTATCATTAGTTATGTAGAAAACTTTTTAACAACAGCCCTAACCGATCGCGATCAACATAAATTTTGGGAATTATTGATACTGTACTGCACCGTATTTATTATCGGAACCCCAATTGTGGGGACTTATCGATATATTCAAGCAAAATTAGGACTGCACTGGCGTGAGTGGCTCACCCACAAGTTCCTGAAAAAATATTTTATTAATCGTGCCTATTATGACATTAACTTGGAGGAGAAAATTGATAATCCCGATCAACGGATTGCGGAAGATATTAAATATTTTACTAAAACGAGCTTAGATTTTTTATTGATTATTTTAGGCTCAATCATTGATATAGTTTGCTTCATTGGTATCCTCTGGTCAATTTCCCCCAAGCTTTCCCTCTTTCTTATCTTTTATGCCTGCACCGGTACGCTAATTATTTCTATGTTTGGGAAGAAATTGATCAAGCTTAATTTTAATCAACTGCAAAAAGAAGCAAATTTTCGTTATGGTTTGTTTCATATTAGAGATCATGCCGAAGCCATCGCGTTTTATCGTGGAGAAATGCAGGAATCGGTGCAAGTTAAACGAAGATTTTGGGAAGTTGTCCAAAATTTTAATATTCTGATAGGTTGGCAAAGAAATATAGGATATTTTAGAATTGGCTATCGTTATATGACTTATATTTTTCCCTACTTATTCCTCGCGTATAGTTACTTTAAAGGGGAAATCAAATATGGTGAAATAACCCAAGCAGAATTCGCTTTTCGTCAAGTATTAGACGCAATTTCTCTCATCGTATTTCAAATAGAAGACATCGGTAAATTTTCCGCTGGAATTAATCGTATTGCCAGTTTTTCGGAAAAATTAGATGAGTTACAATCTTACCCATACTCTCCTAAAAATAGTATTAATACGGTAGAAGATTCCCATGTAGCTCTGGAACATCTGACCTTAAAAACTCCCCAAAATTCTAAAATTTTAGTGCAGAATTTATCGGTGAATATCCCCCGTGGAGGATTATTAATTGTCGGTCCGAGTGGAGTTGGCAAAAGTTCTTTATTACGAGCGATCGCGGGTTTATGGAAGGTAGGGAAAGGTATCTTAATACGTCCATCACTAGAAAATATCATGTTTTTACCCCAACGTCCTTATCTAATTTTAGGGAGTTTGCGCTCACAGCTATTATATCCCAATAATTCGGTAGATGTCGATGACAAAAGACTTTATAGCATCTTAAAAAAAGTAAATTTAGAAGATTTGCCTGATCGTGTAGGTGGATTAGATCAAGAGTTAAATTTAGCCGATATCTTATCCCTAGGAGAACAGCAAAGACTAGCCTTTGCACGACTGTTATTAAGTGAACCTAAATATGCTTTTTTAGATGAAGCTACCAGTGCGTTAGACTTAAAAAATGAAGAAAATCTGTATCAACAACTTCAAGCCACTAACATCACATTTATTAGTGTAGGACATCGCCTAAGTTTGTTAAAATATCATGACAATGTTTTAGAATTATTAAGTCATACCAAATGGCAAATTATCCCAGTGAATCAGTATCAAAAATAATGAACATAACCCCCTTGAGTCCACCCCTCATGATTCCCCAAATATATGATTTTCCGCCACCAAAATTTTTGTCTATATTTTTTCCGATAATATTGACCCAATTATTGTAAAATACATTCTTTATAAACGAAGAGGCACTAACCTTGATTACTGAAATTCCACCGGACTTTATCAACGCGATCGCGAAAGAGCATCGCGTTACTGATGCCGAATTAGAAACCGTTTTTATGGCATTAGAGGGGATATCAACAACCGCGATCGCGCAACAATTAGAAATTAGTGATATCGCGGTGAGAAAAAGACTAGGAGAAGTCTATAAAAAATTTGAAATCAAGGGAAAAGGACCAGGCAAATTAGCAGCCCTGAAACATCAATTATTATTTTTATATCAAACCACTCAAAAATCACCTTTCGGAATAACACCTATTTCTTTCTCTTCAGGAGCGATCCTTCCTCATCAGCAAGATTGGGGAGAGGCCCCAGAAATATCCGTTTTTTATGGCAGAAATCAAGAATTAGAGACATTACAAAAATGGATGATCTCGGAAAATTGTTCTTTAGTTACATTATGGGGATTACCCGGAATTGGCAAAACTACATTAGGGGTAAAATTAGTAAGTATCCTCAAAGAAGACTTTGATTTGATCATCTGGCGATCGCGACGCAATCCCCAATCACCAGAGCAATTTATTACCCATCTCATCGAAACAATTATTCATCACTTTCCTGGGCAAATTACGAAAAATAGTTCCGATCAACTTTCCGAATTAATTGAATTATTACGCCATTACAAAATTTTTCTGATATTTGATGATTGGGAAAATGTGTTAAAACCGAAAAAATTATCGGGTGAGTATCGCGAAGGATATGAGGATTATGGAAATTTAATTAAGCAAATAGCCCAAGTTAAGCACCAAAGTAGTTTACTCTTAATTAGTTCAGAAATTCCCCCGGAAATATCTTTACTAAATGGTGATAAAGTGCGTTTAATCCAACCCCATATATCCGCAGAAATTCCCTTAGCAATTTTCCAAAATAAAGGCTTATCACCGAGTAGCAAACAATGGGAAATTTTAATTAATCTTTATGGTGGTAATATTTTAGCTTTTCAGATTATCCTGAAGAAAATTAATGATTTTTTTCAGGGGAATGTTCTCGAATTTATTGAGGCAACCGATATTTTTTTGGACAATCCTCTCACGTCTTTACTTCTCCAAAAATTACAGCGTTTATCACCGGGAGAAGAAGAGATTATCTATTGGTTCGTTATCGAAAATAAACCCATTTCTCTGAGCCAATTAAATGCCAATTTTCTGGTTAAATATCCCTTGTCTGAATTTTTAAATAGAGTAGATTCTTTAAAAGCGCGATCGCTTCTGGAAAGACAAATAGAAAATGGAGAAACTTTATTTATTCTACCACCATTAATTAAAAAATATGTCACGAATTTATTAATCGAAAAAGTCGGAGCCGAAATCCAGAACTTAATCCAAACGGAAAAAACAGAGTCAATGCTCTTATTAAAAAGCCACAGACTTTTCATAATGAAGGCAGAAAAAGACACCCAAAATTCCACGAAAAATCATCTGGGAGATTTAATCAAAAATCATATAGAGGCAATTCTGATCAAAAATACAGACTACGAAAAATCCTTACAAACCTTAAGGAAAATTGGCGAAAGTCTCGTTAATAAATCGCCACGGGAAGTCAGATATGCGCGTGAAAATCTCCAAATTCTGATATCAGAATTAACCCATTAATACAATAGGGTGGGCATAGCCCACCCTAGAAATTAGCAAAAAGTCAAATTTAGAAAACCTGTTCAACTTCAGCAATTTCAGGAATTTCATCGCGCAATTTGCGTTCAATACCCATTCTTAAAGTCATAGTAGAACTAGGACAAGAGCCACAGGCCCCTTGCAAACGCAACTTGACTACAGGCCCCTCAATATCGACCAATTCCACGTTCCCCCCATCGGACATCAGGTAGGGACGCATGGTATCGAGAACTCTTTCAACATTCTCTCTCGTGAGCGCGACTGACTCTGACATAGTTAACTTTATTGATGATTCCGCGTCTTTTCTATACATATTAGCGCGAAAGACCAAATTTAGCTCAAGGATCACAGTTGTGAGCAGATGACTTACCCAGAAACCGGGTTTCTGCGCCAAAAATCTCTATTCCAACTGAGAGTCTGAAGTCAACCCAGTTTCTCATACCAAGGAGGGACACGGCAGTGCCGTGTCCCTAGGGTCCAGTCCCCAGGGTTAGACAAGGGCTGGTTCTAAAAGCCTTAGATTGCTATACTTAAACTCAGTCGTCGTTACAGTCCCATTTTCCTTAGAGTGGAGGACTTGACGAGTCATTAGATAATAATTGCCCACTTTCTCGAAAGTATCCTCAAAAGAAACTTCTTTGATGAGTTCACCTGTTTGGGCATTACGGAAAATGGCATCATAGCGACTCGCGAGATAACCTTCGGGCGTTTCCAAAATTTCATGGGTATCAATCAGAAAAGCCATTGGACCCATAACGCGACTCACTTGACAAATTTGGAGTCCTCTGATCTTATAGTTAGATCCCATCGCGTCTCCCGATACCAGGATCTCAGTGGCTCCAGAATCATCAGCCGCACCCAAGCTAAAACTATTTTTACCGTGAGTCGCCTCAAAAGACGAACGCTTGCGATGAGTTACGATATCGCGCAGTTGAGTGTAAACGCTTTTTAGAACTTCCTCATGATCAATGCCAGTCACTTCTACAGAGAAGTCAGGCTTGATGGAAATCTTACCCTGATAGACTTCCTCCCCTTGTTTAATTTCCACATCCGCGCTATAACCGGAAAAAGAAGTATCCCAAGTATAACGGTTTTCATAGGCTGCGCGAAATAATGTCCCAGCATTAGGTTCTTGTGTCATAAGCTCCTTTAGATTTCAACCTTACTCTAGTGTAGAAAAATTTTTCCCTTTTCGTTCAAGAGTCAAAATTAATATATAATATTTTTTTATATCCTGTCAGTATTTCATCGAAAATCATTTATGTTATACTGAATCTTATTTGGTATAATCGCAACTATATTTAGAGAAAAAATTGGTCTACTAAGAGTATTTATGACGGTTATATTGAGTGAAAAATCTCTATTCATCAAATAGGGATTGTGCCGATCCAATTTTTATTCACAGGGTGTCATACTATTTAGTTGTTTTTCCGGTAACTAGGATGGTTGAAACAGTAATCGAAGAATTTAAAAATTTGCAGGACCAAATCTGTAAGTTATCCGTAGAGGATCAGAAAATACTCTCTAGTTACCTAGAGATTTTTTCCACATCTTTGCAACAATTAGTTAGTAGTTACCAATCCCTGCTACGAGACCTTAATAAAGGAGATCAAAATGGGGAAGATACCTATGACAAATTAGAAAGGATTATCAGTAATCAATCCGAAGAAATTAGAAGCCTGGAGAAACAGTTAGAAAAGGAAAATAATGAAAATCGTAGAACGATTTTAGAATTAAAAAAACGTGAAGCACGTTGGCAAACCATTCTCCGTCATTCATCGGATTTAATTACTATTATCGAACCCGATGGTCGTGTCCGCTATCATAGTCCTGTCTTGGAAAGAATTTTGGGGTATGAGTCAAACGCGATGATCGGTAAAATTTATGGGGAATTATTTCACCCTGATGATATGTTAGCTTGGCAGTCTTATTTTGCCAAATTAGTTGAACAACCGGGTGTCGTATTTCCCTTTGAATATCGCATCCGTCATGCCAATGGTTCTTGGATTTATATGGACGCGATCGCGAATAGTTTATTATATGATGCCAATGTCAATGGTATTATTATCACATCACGGGATATCACAGAACGAAAAAAAGTACAAGAAGCCTTACAAGCTTCGGAAAATCGTTATCGGACTCTTTCTCATTTAACTTCTGATTTTGCCTATTCTTTCAGAACTGACCCCGATGGAACTTCTGTGTGTGAATGGATTACAGAAGCGTTTACCAAAATTACGGGTTTCACAGTTGCCGAATTAGAAAGCAATGGTTGGTTACAATTAGATTATATTCATCCCGATGATAAAGACCGAGTTTTGCAGCAATTTATCAATTGTCAAAAAAGTTGTACTCAAGAAAATGAATATCGCTTGATTACGAAAACGGGTGAAGTTTGTTGGGTAAGAGATTGTCGTCAAATTATCTGGGATGATCAGGCAAAACAAATCATTCGTACCTATGGAGCCTGTCAAGATATTACGGAGCAAAAACTCGCAGAAGCACAATTAAAACAAACTAATCAAAGTTTAGAAGCTCTGATTGACGCGTCTCCTTTAGCGATTGTGGTTATTGATGCTCAGGCTCTTGTGAGAATTTGGAACCCTGCCGCGGAACTCCTTTTTGGTTGGCAAGCATCAGAGGTGTTAGGAAAGACGATTCCTTCTATTCCTGTTAAGGAAACAGAAGACTTTTATAAATTACTGAAATCAGTATTACAAGGAGAAGTTATCAAAAGTTTAGAGGTACGCGATTTACGAAAGGATGGGGCATTCATTGATTTGTGTCTTTGGACTGCTCCTATTCGAGACGATCACGATCTTGTTACTGGCAGTGTCCGCATTTATTCGGATATTTCTGAACGCAAGCTTTTGGAAGAAGAACGTAAGAAATTAGAAGCCCTTAAGGAGACTCCTACACCTTTTTGGTCTCGTTATGTCCGTTCTTAAAAGAAGGAAGAAGTAAGAAGGAAGAAGGAAGAAGGAAGGAAGAAGGAAGAAGTAATAAAATCAATGCTTTGGGCTATTAACAACGTCCTAACCGTCGAGATTGCTATAAAAACAAGACAAACAAGAAGAGCGATCGCGTCTTTTTTCTAAAAACGTGACCGCTCTTCTTCTTATTTATCCTAGGGACTTCTCTCCCTACTCATTTTTAGTGATGTGGAAAAATACGAAACGCGAAAACATCACTAAACAATTACATTAAACCCAATTGGGAGAGAATCCCTTGACCAGTCAATAACTCAGTTGCAAGACCGATAACGAAGCCCAGCATCGCCAGACGACCGTTCCAGGTTTCCGCAAACTCAGTAAAGCCTAACTTTGTCTCTTTGTTATCCATGATCAGAAACCTCTATTTCAACCATCTTTAATAAAAGTTAACATACTTCTGGCAGATGTGCAACATTTCGTAACATTTTTTTTTGACCAGGGATGGGGACTAGGGATTGGGGACTAGGGATTGGGGACTAGGGATTGG
>JBBITB010000001.1:0-43797 GCA_037440985.1 Microcoleaceae cyanobacterium bin_387 | reverse complement strand
GATTGGGGGCTAGGGATTGGGGACTAGGGATTGGGGCTAGGGATTGGGGCCTTTCCCAAAAAAGAAACCGGGTTTCTTGAAGAAACCCGGTTTCTGGGATAAGCACCAAACCTAGAAAGTAAAGAGTTTAGGCCTTGGCGAAGTTTGCCGCGGCAAAGTCCCAGTTAGCCAATTTATCGAGGAAATTAGCAATGTAACCCGGACGAGCATTTTGGAAATCCAGATAATACGCGTGTTCCCACACATCCAAAGTTAATAAAGGAGTTTGCCCGATCGCGATCGGAGTTTCCGCGTTTGCGGTTTTAGTCACTTTCAGAGTGCCATTATCCAAAACCAACCAAGCCCAACCACTGCCAAATTGGGTAGTAGCCGCGGCCTTAAAATCTTCCTTGAACTTCTCAAAGCTGCCAAAATCCGCATTAATTTTCTCAGCTAAAGCACCTGTGGGAGCTCCACCGCCACCCGCTTTGAGGGAATTCCAGAAAAACGTGTGATTCCACACTTGAGCCGCGTTATTGAAGACACCCACTTTAGAGGGATCGTTGTAGGTTGCTTTAACGATATCTTCGAGAGACTTATCGGCCAAGGGAGTATCCTTGATCAAATTATTCAGGTTCGTCACATAAGCCGCGTGATGCTTGCCATGATGGAAAGAGAAAGTCTTCGCGGACATCCCAGAGGACTCCAAAGCATTGTCGGCAAAAGGTAAAGAAGGCAGTTCAAATGCCATTGTGTTCGATCCTCTCTTAGTTTTTTCGATAGACTCGACAGGTGAGCTCGGATCATTAAGATTCCTTGCATCCTCTGACATGAGGGTTTACCTGTCTGTCAATAAATCTTTACATTAAAGTCATTGTAAACTACTTGTGACCTTCGGGCTAGGCGCGATCGGGGATTAACTCCTGTCACATTCTCATCTCTATCATAATTTTTTTAAATATAAAACCTATTGAAGTATAAGTGAGAGTTAAGATAAGCTAGGCTCTAGTGAAAAAAAGGAGCCAGCCATGCAAGAAAAGTTAAGCCATCATCGCTCAACAAACTCAGAGCCTTGGATCAATCTCACCTGGGTTGTTCGGACACTAGAGACAATTCAAGACTTAATCGTAATTTCCCTTTGTATCGGTTTATTTGCCTTCATGGTAATTCAGATCCGAGATATGTTCGTTTCACTGTTACCGCCCCTCAATTTTCAACAAGTCACCGCGGATATTCTCTTTTTATTAATACTGGTGGAATTATTCCGACTTTTAATTATTTACTTACAAGAGCAACGGGTATCAATTGGTGTCGCGGTAGAAGTCGCCCTCGTTTCAGTATTACGAGAAGTGATTGTGCGGGGTGTATTAGAAACCTCTTGGGTACAGATATTATCCACCGCGGCATTTTTGTTAGCATTAGGGATGTTATTAGTGATTCGTGTGTGGCTTCCTCCCACCTTTGAAGGCATTGATCCAGAACAAACAGTTTCTAGTCGCAGAAAACACTTTTTAGAACAACAATCCTTAGAAGACATGGCAGCGGAAGTTAGTAAAGGAGAGCATAAATAGAATAGAAATAAAAATGTTCTTCTCTGGAAATGATTTCATTATTTCCAGAAATAGGAGTAAGAAATACTTTTTTTATTCCTATAAAACATAAAAATTCTCCTGCTTTAATAGAACAAAAATCCTATAGGTCGGTTCACCAATAACCATAATACAGGTGAACCCACCCCAAAAAACGACAATAATACTGTGAGATGATATCATACCGACAGGATTAGCGCGATCGCATTAATTACCAATTTGTATTACAGAAAAAAAACTTTATTGAAACTTTTTTATCATTTCAGACAAAAGTTTCAGGACTGCAAATTGATTATATAGCAATCCTAAATGATTCGTGGTAGGGGCAATTCATGAATTGCCCCTACCGTAAGCATTTAAGCCACTATTTTCTTACAACCTATTTAGGACTGCTATACCTCCTCACTATTAATGATTTCTAATAAACTTTGATAAAATACTTGAAAACTTTTAGAGCGATTTAATTGAGGATTCATATATTGAGAGATGTCGCGAGAAGCTTTGTATTTTTCTAGTCCCCCCTGATGATATCCTGCTTTTTGTAAGACTCTTTCTAATGCTTCCCACGTTCCACCCTTAATTGCATCAGGATCGCGATATGATTCTTGATTAGCTAAATTGGGAGAAACTTTAGGATAAGCTTGACAAATTGCCTCAACATCGCCGAAAAACCACGCTTCTAATTCTTCAACTACAATTCTATTTAAAATTTCAAATAACTTCTCATTTTTGCAGGAAGATTTAGTGATGAAGCCAGCCCAGATTGCCTTATTTTCTAGTTCGTTTTTTAATTTTAGACAATCTTCTCGATCTTCATCTATTAAAATAACAATTTTCCAATCACACGGAAGCCATGCTCGATAACCGTTTAAACGGTCAGGCAATTTATTCAGTAAATCTGGTTTACCTCGGAAAGCATGAATTCTAAAGGTAAAAGTGGATGGCAGGATTTTGGGTAAAAGATAGGTTAAAGCTGATTCTAGGGATGCTTCTTCTACTAAAAACTCAAGATGCAAAATACTCACCTCCTCTTAATTTTTAGCTGTGAACGATTGAGGAACACCAGAATTTTTAAGAGGATTTCCCACATCAAAAAAATCTTCCATCCACAGCGAACCAAGTAATGCACCCTGATTCATAAATTCTTTAACTCCGGGCATATCTGCGGTTCTTTTAGCTTGGGTAAAGCCTTTTAAATCTCGATATAATACCCATAATTCCTCTGGTTTTAAACTATCGACAAAAAAGGGGGAATGGGTTGTTACCATTAATTGAGTATTAGCAGAAGCCGAACGACATTCTTCGGCAAGTTGAGGTAATAAACGCGGATGTAAATGATTTTCTGGTTCTTCTATTCCCACTAATTGCGGGGGAGTCGGGTCAAATAATACTGTCAGATAAGCTAAGAGTTTTAATGTACCATCAGAGGCAAACTTTGCCAGAATCGGATGAGAAAACGGAGCATCTTTAATTTCCAACAAAAGTCTGCCATCCTGCATAATAGAAGCTTCGACTTTTTCGAGGCGTGGAATACGATTAGAAAGGGTTTTTAGTATTTCTTCTAACCGTTGGGGATGTTGTTCTTTTAGGTATTGGATAACATTGGGTAAATTGTCACCAGTAGGAGATAATCTTTCCTGGGCCCCTGCTTCGGGAAGACTGCGAGTATGATCCGCAGTTAAATAGGATAAATACCAACCTGTAATAAAACGTCTTAAGGCACTAACGCGGGGATGTTTGGCAAATTGTCCTAATGTATTTACTGCTAATAATTCAGGTGATGCTAGTTGTTCGATAATCCTTTCGCCTTCTTCCTTATCAGGAGTTGTGCCACTAATGACTTGTCCTTCGCCTTTTCTGAAGTCTAAAAAGCGAAAAGGTTTACCTTGATTGCCTCTTCTCCAATGTAGCCATTCTTCAGCAATATAGGGACGATTATTTTCCTCATCTATGGCGAGATGATAGGTGATTAAAGGCGATTTGGATGTCTCTCGATATTTTAATTCAATGATGATGCAGCCGTCACTATCTCTGGTGCGTAATTCTCTAAATCTGCCCCGTCTATCCCATGCTTTTCTGAGGCTTTCGGTGAAACATTCAGACAGGAAAGCGAAGACATCAAAAATCGTTGATTTTCCGCTGCCATTGGGCCCCAAAAAGACGGTTAAGGGGGTAAGATTTTTGAGTTCGAGATTATGTAAAGCGCGATAATTTTGCACTTTGAGATATTCTATACGAGGGATAGATTTCATTATTTCATCTCACTGTTACTTTTAGGACTTACGCAAAGAAACCCGCTTTCCTAAGACATCACCCCAAAATCAGATCAAAGGCAGGATTAGCCTACCCTACAGTAGTTTGTGGATATGTCTCTAGTATAGCTTCACCTTCTGTAGGGCGCGATCGCACCATCCACCGCCCCTACAGACTAGGGATGTTGGGTGTTTTATCGTTGTTGGCGAAGGTATTGTTTTCCAGACGATTTAAACATTCTTAATTTTACTGGAAGATCGGGGGTTTCTCACTGAGATTGTGATATGTGCGCCTTTCCATCACTTCTTACCAAGAGAGGGGGCTAGATTTAGTGTTTTATTGGGGCAGAAAGCCCATTTCTACGCTATATATTGTCAAAGAAGCTAAAATTATGGCAAGATAAGATTCACTCATCAAACTTGTCACAACAACAGAAAAGCCTTATGGTTGCCCAGTTAGAAACCCCTACCCTCAATTTTGCCTCCACACTTCCTTATACCGTTGAAGGATTGGTACAGGTGTTTACCTCTACCCAACGCACTTTTTTTACCAGTGTGATGGCCCAGGCCCTTCGGATCGCGGGACATGGGACTCCGGTATTAGTGGTGCAGTTTCTGAAGGGAGGTATTTGTCAAGGGGTGGAGCATCCGGTGAGATTAGGGGAATATTTGGACTGGATTCGTTGTGATCTTCCCCGTTGTATTGATACTCCCCATTTGGATGAGGGACAAATGCAATCTCTACGGAGTTTGTGGGAGTGGACGAGGGATGTTATTTTACAAGGGCGTTATTCTCTTGTGGTTTTAGACGAGTTAAGTGTCGCGATTAATTTGGGTTTAATTCCAGAGGGGGAAGTGTTGGAAATGTTGCAAAATTGTCCTCGTCATATTGATATTATTTTGACAGGGCCGGAAATGCCTTCTTCTTTGTTACAAATCGCGGATCAAATTACAGAAATTCGTCGCAGTCATCGACCTTAATTTATATTCATTGTTTGCCCTTTTTGGCCAGTCCACCCTTTTTTTTAGGGCTGGGCTGTTTAGGACACGATCGCGCTCATCTGTCAGGGACTAAAGTCTGTGACTCATCGGAAAAATAGGTTAAAACCGACTGGGAATTAGTATTTGAGTAGAGGATGGGGCGGGTTTATCTTATTTTTGCGTGGGTATCAAAGATTTCGGTACAGTAACTACAGTAGGACTTTTGGGTGAGAATAAAACGGCTTTGCTTTTTGAGGGGGTGAGGGAGGAGCGCGAAACGGGGGTTTTCATGCCAATCCCTTGTGGTATCCTAGGAAAAAGGGGTTTTTGCCAATGGAAAACCAGTAAAACCCCGATTGTAGTCAGACATTATGGGCTCTCTTATTGGAATATGAGCGATCACACCACTGAAGTACAAGAGCTAGACAGATATGTCTGTCAAGCCTGTGGTTATATTTACGAACCAAAAGAGGGTTATTCCCAGGGAAATATTACCCCTGGAACAGCTTTTGAGGACATCCCCCAGAAATGGCGATGTCCGGTTTGTAGTTCTCCGAAAGCCCAATTTAAAAATATTGGTGCGAATGAGGGTCCCTCTGGATTTAAGGAAAATCTGGGTTATGGTTTGGGCGTTAATAATTTAACGGCTTCCCAAAAAAATTTGCTAATTTTTGGTGGCTTGGCCCTTGGGTTCCTGTTGTTACTTAGTTTGTACGGTTTACAGTAAAAAAATTGTGAAGTTCTGGAAGCGATTTACGATTTTATTAAGTGCTGTTCTTTTATTGTGTATGGGATGCAGCACTATTCCCTCAACAAGTTCTAACCCCTGGCAAGTTATTACTTTGCCCACTAAGGCGAATTTGTTAGATTTGGCCTTTACTGGTAACTCTCAACATGGTTGGTTAGTTGGTAGTGAGGCGACTTTATTTGAAACGAACGATGCCGGAAATACTTGGAAACAAGTAGGTTTGGATCTGGATGATCCCCGTTATCGTCTTTCATCCATTAGTTTTTCGGGTGATGAAGGTTGGATTGTGGGACAGCCTGGGCTGATCTTACATACCGAAGATCAGGGCAAGTCTTGGAATCGTATTCCTCTTAGTAGTAAATTACCAGGCTCTCCCAGTTCGATCGCGGCTATTGCTCCCCATAGCGCGGAATTAACAACGGATGTGGGCGCGATCTATAAAACCATAGATGGCGGAAAGACTTGGAAAGCCTTAGTCGAAGACGCGTTTGGGGTAGTTCGCAATATCACTCGCTCTGCCGATGGGAAATATATCGCGGTATCCTCTCAAGGGAGTTTTTACGCGATCTGGGAACCGGGGCAAAATAACTGGAATCCCTATAACCGCAATAGTTCTCGCCGTCTGCAAAGCATGGGCTTTGGTTTGGATGGACGGTTATGGATGTTGGAACGCGGAGGCCAGGTCCAATTTAGCGATCCCGAAAATTTGGCAGAATGGGGCAAACCCTTTAAACCCGATCGCGCTGCGAGTTGGGGATTATTAGATTTAGCCTATCGTACTCCCAATGAAATATGGGTTGCGGGGGGTAGTGGTAATTTACTTTCCAGTGTCGATGGGGGCAAAACTTGGCAAAAAGACAGGGATGTGGAAAATGTCCCCGCGAATTTGTACAAAATTTTGTTTTTGACACCTGAGCAAGGTTTCATTATTGGCCAAAATGGAATTCTGCTGAAATATCAGGGATCAACGCAAGCCGCTTAATAGTAGAATCGAATTTAGACTCAGTGCTGTTGTTGAAGGAGGACTATCAATGTCGGGTAGCACAGGTGAACGTCCGTTTGGTGACATTATTACAAGTATTCGTTACTGGGTGATCCACAGCATCACCATCCCCGCGTTATTTATCGCGGGTTGGTTGTTTGTGAGTACAGGCCTGGCTTATGATGCTTTTGGAACCCCTCGCCCCAATGAGTATTTTACTCAAACGCGTGAACAGGTTCCCATTGTCTCTAATCGCTTTGAATCCAAAAACCAAATCAAAGATTTCATTGCTAAGTAATTGAAAAGGAGTTTGACAAGATGACGAGCAGAACCCCGAATGAGCCCATTTCTTATCCGATTTTTACGGTGAGATGGTTGGCTGTTCATACCCTCGCGGTTCCTACTATTTTCTTCCTGGGCGCGATCGCGGCCATGCAATTTGTTCAACGATAGGAGAATATCATGCCAGAACGTGCTCCCAACCCAAATAATCAACCAGTGGAGTTAAATCGGACTTCTCTCTATTTGGGGCTTTTACTTGTTTTTGTCCTCGGTGTTCTCTTTTCCAGTTATTTCTTTAACTAATTGGTACTGGGACGATTTTAGATGTCAGGATTTTAGATTTTAGATTCTATATACAAATATCTAAAGTCTAAAATCTCAAATCTAAAACATTTTGATTGAATTTTTCTTTGGTTGTGTTTTTGAAGTAAGAGGTAAAAATTGTGCTGCAATCAGGCCGAATTCCTTTGTGGATTGTTGCTACTGTCGCGGGACTTGGTGCTTTGACTATTCTTGGTATTTTCTTCTACGGCGCTTACGCGGGTTTGGGTTCTTCTCTCTAAGGAAGTTTCCTATTATTTTGATACCCCTAACCTTCCCAACCCCCCCAACCCCCCCAACAGGGGAGGCTAGGGGGGTTGGCTGTTTCATTCTTCCACAATCCCTCAGGGACTTAAGTCCCTGTCTAATAGCAAAAGTCGGTTAAAACCGACTCAAATACAAAATATATAGTCCTATAGCAATCCTAAATCTGTTATAGTTTCGGATTGCTATATTTTTTCAGAAAATATTGACTTTTTAATGATTTTGTGATATCCAAGCTCTCCTTGTAGAAGAGAGGTCTGCCATAGCCGCCAACAACAAACCGCTCTATCTGTTGACAAAATGTAAAGTTATATAACGTTTAAGATAATTATTAAAAATCCCAGAGAAAAGCCAATAGAAACAGGGAAACGGCAAGAATTTTCCCATTCCAAGAGATAACGTTATGATTGAGGAAAACATTTATTCATATCGTTTCGGAAAAGTGACGCAACAGTAGGTTGGGTTGAACGTAGTAAAACCCAACACCACTGTAACCAAACTTTTTTCCATTGGCCTAATTAATCGGAGCTAAAGCACCTTGAGATGTATCAGTTACGGCAAGTCGAAGTTTTGATTATTAATGAGGAAATAAAACCATGATGAAATTAAAGTTTCTGCGACATTTTTTGCCGCTGACTCTATCCTTTGTACTAGCAAATGTGATAACAACTGTGGCAACACCAGCCACAGCCCAGACTCCAAAAACCAATCCCTCTCAAAGCAATTCCCCATCTATTCAACAGCAGGATATACAACTGGTACAAGCTCAGATCCCTGACTTCCCAGTATGGGTGTATCCTCTGGGGACTGTGATACTCATCCTCATCTTTCTACCCAAGGTTGGCTGGGTGGCGGGTTTGATCGTAATTGCCGATCGCGAAGTCGGAATTGTCACCAAAAAATTCTCCTCAAAAAGTCTCCTTGCGGGAAGACTGATCGCGCTCAATGGAGAAGCAGGTTTGCAAGCCGATACTCTGCCTCCGGGTTGGCACTTTGGCTACTTTCCCTGGCAGTACAACGTACACAAAGAGTCAGTCATCATTATTCCCCAGGATGAAATCGGACTCATTATCGCGAACGATGGCGCCTCAATTCCACCCAATCGTATTTTAGGCAAAGTCGTAGAGAGCGAAAACTTCCAGAATGCCCGCAAATTTCTCATCAACCACGGTGAAAAAGGGCGACAGTTACCCGTACTGACGACAGGGACCTATCGCATCAACACAGCTTTGTTTACAGTCATTACATCACGCAATGCCACCACACATGGTATGACAGCAGAGCAACTCAGGGTTTATTCAATTAAACCCGATCGCGTAGGAATTGTCACCACCCGGGATGGAATGCCTATAGAAGAAGGAGAAATTGCCGGTCCAGTGATCTCAGGTCACGAAAACTTTCAGAATGCTCAGACTTTTATCAATGGAGGTGGACGCAGAGGCTTACAGGAACAAGTAATGCTCTCTGGCTCATGGAATCTCAACCCCTGGTTTGTGCAGGTGGAACAAGTGCCGATGACGGAAGTACCGATCGGGTATGTGGGAGTAGTGATTTCCTATGTAGGGCAATCCCATGGAGATGTCAGCGGCGACTCCTTTACCCACGGCAATCTAGTCAGTCGGGGAGATAAGGGCGTTTGGATTGAGTCGTTACAGGCGGGTAAACATCCCCTGAACACCAAAATTATGAAAGTGGAACTGGTTCCTACCACCAACATTGTACTCAATTTCACTTCTCGCTTTCAAGGAGAACATGGATACGATTCCTCTCTCTCTGCTCTCAAATTGCTTTCCTTTGATGGCTTCACCTTTGATCTGGAGGTGTTCCAAATCATCCATGTGGGCTCAATGGATGCACCCAAGGTGATTTCGCGTTTAGGTTCGATGCAAAATCTGGTCGATCAGGTGTTGCGTCCGATTGTGGGCAACTACTTCCGCAACTCGGCTCAGGAATACACCATCCTCGATTTTCTCACTGCGCGGAGTGAGCGTCAGGCGGAGGCCGCGGAATATGTGCGTCAGGCATTACGGGCTTATGATGTCCAGGCCGTTGATACCCTAATTGGTTTAATTACACCTCCTCCTGAGTTAATGCAAACATTGACCGATCGCAAGATCGCGGAAGAACAAGAAAAGACTTATATGACTCAGCGCACTGCCCAAACTCAGCGTCAAGAATTGGTGCGAGAAACGGCATTGGCTGATATTCAAAAAGAAGTGGTGACAGCGGAACAAGGTGTTAATATTGCTAAACTCCAAGCCGCAGCCGCGATCGAACAGGCTAATGGTGAAGCGGAGTCCATTCGTCTGACGGGAGATGCCAAAGCCGATGCCTATAAAGCTGGGGTAAATGCCCTTGGTAGTCAGGCTTACACGGCATTACAACTAATGCAGGTGATTGGCGATCGCCAGGTGCGAGTGGTTCCTGATGTTGCTGTTAGTGGTAGCAATGGTTCTGGCTTATTGGATGCTGTGATGGGAATGTTCTTGTGGAATCAAACACCTGCCATTGAGGAAAATAATGGCAATAGTAATCCCCCTACGGTGCTTCAAGGGGAAATTGTGGATGAATCACAAACTCACTAATATCAACATCTGTTGTTTTAATCCCAACTGTGGGGAGTCGCAAAATCCAGAGGTTAACCGATTCTGTAACAATTGTGGCCATCCTTTATTATTAGCCGAACGCTATCATGCGATCAGATTACTGGGGCAGGGAGGGTTGGCTCGGACTTTTCTCGCGATCGATCGCGCTCAATCCCCTACCCGTCTTTGCGTGATCAAACAATTCTGGGGTAACTCCCAAGATATCCAAACTCCCTTACCGCGGGGATTTGAGGGAGGGGAATTGGGACTGTCTTCTCAAATTCCCTTGGTGCGCGATCAATTTGTGCAAGATGGTGTTCTCTATCGGGTGCGTGAGTACATTTCTGGGGAGAATTTAGCCACGGTTTTAGCCCAAAAGGGTACATTTAATGTCAAGGAAGTCTGGCAAATTTTGTCCAGTCTGCTGCCCGTGATTCAGTGGCTTCATCTTTGTGGCGTGATTCATGGTGATATCAAGCCTGAAAATATTATTTGTCGAGTTTCTCTGGAGTCTTCTCAACGCGGGGATATTTTAGCTGATTTGGTTTTAGTGGATATTGGTGTGGCAATACTTCCGACGACAATAATCGCCCTGGAATCCTCAAGCGCGATCGGTAGTCCTGCCTATGCCGCGCCAGAACAACTGAGAGGTAAACCGGTGTTTGCCAGTGATCTCTATAGTTTAGGAGTGACTTGTATTCATCTCCTCACGGGCATTCATCCCTTCAATTTGTTTGATTTCATTGATCACCGATCAACATGGCAGAATTATTGTTTGCCCGATGCTATCAATGCTCATGAAGGGCTAAAACATCAACAGTTAACTCAATTGCTTGATCGCATGATTGCCTATGATCTCAAGGAAAGATTCTCTTGTGCGGAGGAAGTCATTACGGAGATTGAGAAAATTGGTGGCAAGAAAAGGAGCATTTCTATGACAAAGGGAGAAACGAAACTATCACAAAAATCACCTTTGTGGAGATGTTATGCTACCCTAGTAGGACATCATGGTTTATTTGCAAGTGTTAACGCGGTCACGATCGCGTCCGATGGCAAGCTTCTCGCGAGTGCAAGTGATGACAAGACAATTCGGCTATGGGAGATAGATACGGGGCAACAAAGCTTGATTTTGCAAGGCCATAGTCAATTTGTGAAGTCGATCGCGTTTCATCCGACGGCGCAAAATATCCTCGCCAGCGGCAGTCGCGATCCCACCATTAACCTCTGGGATATCCAAACAGGCAGTATTATTCAAACCTTAACAGGCCATAAACATACCGTTAATGTGGTAATCTATAGCCCCAATGGGGAAATGCTTGCCAGTGGTAGTTCCGACAAAACCATTAATCTCTGGGATGCTCAGACGGGAGAAATACTCGCCTCACTTCAGGGACATATCTTAGCGGTAACAGCCCTCGCGTTTAGCCCACACAGTCTCAAAATTGAGAGTCAACCGATTTTCGCGAGTGCCAGTCAGGATTCCACCGTGAAAATATGGAATCTGAGTACATTGGAATCAATTTATACTTTGAGAGGACATACCGCGTCTGTCAGAGCGATCGCGTTTAGTCCCAATGGCAAATGGTTGGCAACGGCAGGAGAAGATCGAACGATTCGTCTTTGGGATATTGTATCCTGGCAGTGCATCCGCATTTTATCAGGACATCCGTGGGTAGTTTCAGCGCTGACTTTTTCGGTAGATGGAGAAATACTAATTAGTGGTAGTTGGGATAAAACAATTAAATTATGGGATGTCAATAACGGTAATGAGATAGCAATACTTTTAGGCCACACAGATTCCGTTAATTGTATCGCGAGCTATAAAGGCATAATTGCCAGTGGTAGTAATGATCAAACGATCAAATTATGGAAATTCAGGGAACAGGGATGAAAATCTGTTAGTTATCGGACAGAATAAGTATAAAAATCTGTGTTCATCTGCGTTCATCTGCGGTTAAATAAATAGCTCAAAACCAGACAAAAATACTCCTAAATCCTGATGGGATGCACAAGGTTAGTCCCTTTTTTTAGTGATGGGTGACTGGAAAAGAAGCGCGATCGTGCTTCATCAAAAATCAGGAATATTTTGGCAGTCTTTTCCGTTTCATCTTCCCCACGAAAAGTCAATTTTTTAGGGAAAAGAGGAATCAGTAAAAATAAAAAAACAATAAAAATTATCAGAGAAAACTTGCCGTTTTGGTGAAATTACGGTAATGTCTTTCACAGATAATTGTCCGTCTATTGTAAATTTGAGCGGGAGAGGGTAATGAATTTTATTAATCTCTTAGGATTTTCGGCCGCGACTTTAACAACGATCGCGTTTTTGCCTCAAATGTTGAGAACATGGAAAACGAGATCCGCGAAAGATGTATCACTATCAATGCTAATAACATTTTTAAGTGGTATATTCCTGTGGTTTCTTTACGGAATTTTGCGTCAAGATATTATTATTGTGATAGCTAACTTAGTGACACTGATTCTCAATTTTGCGATTTTAGGGATGAAACTCAAATATAAATAAGATTGATTGATGCAGAAACTATCTTTATGAGTACAAAAATCGTGATTTATGGCAAGAAGAGGAGAGAAACCGAGTTTCTTCCCGGTGACAGGTGAAAAGAAATTCAATAAAACATCCTAATCACCTGTCCCTTTCTCCCCTCTTGCCTCTTCCTTTGTGCCTCTGTGCCTTTGTGGTTAATTAATTGTTCCCTCTTCCTTCTTCCTTCTTCCCTCTTCCTTCTTCCTTATAATAATTAGGGTTCAACGATGACAGGAGTGCCAACATCCACCTTTTCAAATAAGACTTGAACATCCTTATCAAACATTCTCACACAACCATGAGACGCGGCTCTACCAACAGATTCCTCATTAGGAGTACCATGAAAACCAATCACATTTTTACCATCAGTCCAAAATCCAATCCAACGAGTACCTAAAGGATTATCAGGCCCCGATGGAACAACTTCACCGGTCCAAGGATGTTCCCAACTAGGATTTTTAATCTTTTGAATAACTTTAAATTTACCCGTAGGAGTTTCCCATCCCGCCTTACCCACCGCGATCGGGAAACTGGTTTGAACGTCATTTTGACGATAAACATAAACACGACGATCCTTAAGTCGAATCACTAAACGCACATCTTCGGCGGGTTTAACGGGAGTAATGGGATCGAGGGGAATAAATTTTGAGCCATCCCCTAGAGGAGGTAATTGGGGTTTATCCAAAAAGCTTAAAGGAGCATTCTGTTGCTCGATAGTAGCTCTGGGAGTAGATGTCGTTGTGGGAACAGCCCTTACCTGGGGGTTAACACCCAAACACAGCAAGGCTGTAATGAAACTAATACCAAATAACCTTTGAGAGAAAGATTTACTGCACACGATCGTCGTCTCCACTGAATTACAACCGAAAAAAAATCCTCAAAAATTAATTTTTATCTATTTGTTTGGTGAAAGGGAATGTATCCCAGACACAGAAAGATACTGACTCACTATATTAACCTAACTTCTCAGGTAGATTGAGAAATCCGGTTTCTTAATCAATACCTTCGTGATTTTTTGTCCCTTGGGTTGAACGATACTTAACCCCTTGAAGATGTTGGGTTTGGTGTCTGAACCCAACCTACCAATCTGTGAATCGGAAATCATAGATTGAACCCAGAAATAAGGTGTCATGGGTCTTGACAGGGATTATCTCATCAGAGTTGCATCAAAAATAGAGTATATTGGTCTCTAAATTCAAACAAGTGATATAATGCTTGCTTTGATAATACTTGCGGGGTAAGTAACAATGGGTATTCACAAAAAACAATTATTAACAGGCGCGCTGCTGTCTGTGCTTGTGGGTGGGGGTTTAGTATCTCCCGCGTTGGCAAACCCGACAATTGAAGTCGCGCAAGCCTCGTCTTCAACGGCTAATTACACCACTTTTATTGGTTTTGTCAGAAGCATTGTCGGAGATGTAGTGACGATTGAAGAAGCCACTGCCCCCTTTAGAACCCTCAGAATTAACAGACGAGTTCAGGGTATTGCAGGTCTTGTACCGGGCATGAAAATCAAAGTGACGTATCTTGCCAATTCTGACGTTGTGCAGCAGTTAGTGGTTCTTTCTAATGCGAAGGTGGTCGCGACGACCGCGGTTCGGAACCTGACGGTGACTCGTACTCAAAGTCAAACCACTCCTGTACGTCCTCTGATCCCAGCTCGTCCTCTAACCACTCCTGTGCCTCGTAGCGTTCCGATGACTCCTCCTCCCCCAGAACCCGCAGCGCCCACGAATTCTGTAACTCCTGCCGCGCCAGTTAGAGGTCTTTGGTAAGTTATTTGTTAGACTGAATTTTCGTCAGAAAAGCCACCGAATCACGGTGGTTTTTTGTTAGTTTCAAGAGAGTGCAGAGATTTTTCCCCAGGGTATTAAAAGCGAGAATGGGGAAGTTTGAGAAATTCGATTTCTGCGGGAGTGCTTTCTCGTCCTAAGATTTGATTGCGATGGGGAAATCTGCCAAATTTTTTGATAATTTCTAAATGTTGAGTAGCACTATTGATCGCGGGTTCACTATCGGAGTCGTCGTTAAGTTGTTGAAATAGTGCGACACTTTGATGCTGATGTTCTAAGTTTTCACTGTGTTCAAAGGGGAGATAGATAAACCACTTCTGCACGGGTAATAATTTTTGATCAAATTTATGTTCGATCGCGTTTTGGGCTACGGCTAAAGCACGGGCATCAGTGGCAAAGGCTTGGGGTGTACCGCGAAACATATTACGCGGAAATTGATCAAGTAGTATGATTAAGGCTAAACAGCTTTGTGGTGATTCTTGCCAAGTATCTAAATGTCCCGTCGCGGCTAATTCATAATCCCAAAGAAAGTGCGATCGCGTTCTTTCGTCAAATTCAGGATTTGTGGTAAACCATTCTTGACGAGGTTTACCATAATTGAGATCATCCTCTTCACCAAACCAAAAGGTCAAAATTTCTTTAATTCGTGGCATTATAGTTAAATAAGTAGTTTTCTATCAGTGTAATTGATTATGGAATTTTGGGGAACGATCGCGACTTTTTTTCTCTTTTCCTTATCCTCCGTGGGAAGTTTTCTGATATCGCCCGTGTCGGCAAAATCCCCACCTTGGGCAGTAACAACAAACATCTCCCAAAAACGGGAGCAATGGCAGATAGGAGACTTACCCTACAGTAGTTTATCGAGATGTCTAATGATATCAAATCCTCGCACTCACGCGATCGTTCGACTCAAAGATTTAGAATTACCCCGTCCCCAAGTCTCCGGGGCAGAAACTTTACCCCTTTATTTACTTTCCGGGGGGTTATTATGGACCTTGGATTTCCAAGTGGGGACAGTATCAGGACGTTTTTTAGTCGATACTGGAGCCGTAACAACGATGGTGGGTTCCCCTTTGATCCAAAAATTGGGGCTTCAGGGAACCTCCATCAGTCGCGATCGTTTAGATTATGCTGTCGCGGGTAATAGTTGTCCCAATTTTCAGGCGATTTTACATCGTTTACCTACTCTCAAAAATAAGTCTATTAATATTGATAATTTAAGTGTTTTAGAATTAGCAAATACCGCGATTCCTAATGATATATCAGGAGTTTTTGGGATGGATTTATTAAGTAAATTTGATGTAATTATTGATCCGACTCAAGCGAATATTCAATTATTACCTCCTTCCGAGTTACCCACAAAACAACGTAATAACGCGATTCCTTTGCAAGGAAAATTAGGAGTCATGTTAGCCCAAGTCGAAATAAATGGTAAAGGTCCTTTTACTTTTTTATTAGATACAGGGGCAGAAAGTATTTTTATGTCCCCCCAAGTCGCCCAAAAACTCGCGCTCACGCCCCCTCAGATGAAAGATATTAATGTCGAAGGATTTTGTGGTTTAGAATCGGCAAAACTCACACAACTGGCAGAAGTTAAATTAGGTGAGAAAAAACTTAATAAATTAGAAGTGATCATCTTAGATAGTTCCATTCTTAAATTCTTAGAAATAGATGGAATTTTAGGTCAAAATTTTCTCAATAAATTTAAACAACATTGGCGATTTGAGCAGAATAAAAATGGTAAAATACCTCAACAAGGCACTTTAATTTTATATTCATTGTAAAAGAAATAAATTAGAGTAAGACAGGTTATATAATACCTTAAAGTAGGGACACGGCAGTGCCTTAAAGGTAGGGACACGGCACTGCCGTGTCCCTACAGATTTTTTGTAGGAAAAATACGAAAAAAGGCTTTGTGCCCTTTTTTCCCTAGTTTTTTGTCTAAGTCCCGATAGGTTGGGTTTCGCTACGCTCAACCCAACCTACGAATGATAGTCATTTCAACGTATATTGAGAAATGAAAAAAACAGTCACAGTAATAAGAAGCTAGATTTAACGCGTCTCATTTTTATTTGCAATAACAATATCAACGTAAGTGTTAACCGAAATATCTTAATTAATAGATTGACAAACGTAAGTGTTAACCGAACAAACCCTCGATCAAGTCTTCAATATTTCAGGATTTACCCAAAAAATTGCCAATTCATACTAATCGAATTTATAATAGTTAAGAAGAATGCCATAAAAAAAAATCTTATTATATAGTCTGAAGATAAATATGGAAAAGATTTCTCAAACTGCTGGGGGATTTGATCCCAAACACGCGATCGCGCCTCTGCCGCCCCTTGTCACTCCTGACATAGCATTAACAGAAGTGATCATTTTAATCAGTCAAGCCAGGGTAAATACCTGTGAGCTATCATTGATTACCCAAGACTCATTACTCAGTGCCATAAATCCCTACTACCAAATATCAGAAGAGTCAGCAGGCTGTGTTTTTGTCATGGGAGGGGAGGAAATCTTAGGCATTGTCACACAAAGAGATATCGTCAAATTAGCAGCCCAGGGAAAAAACCTCACGGCTGTGACGGTAGGCGAAGTAATGACATCTCCAGTGCTCACCCTCAAACTCACAGATTTTACCGAAATCTTTGCCCCGCTCAACCTATTACGCCAATATAAAATTCGCCATTTACCCATTGTCGATGAGCTTAATCATCCCATTGGAATTGTCACCCCACAGAGTATCCGTCAAACCCTAGAATTAGTAGATTTACTCAAATGCCGGCAAGTGTCAGAAGTGATGAATGCCCAAGTGATTCATGCACCCGGCAACGCGACAGTCCTCGAAATAGTCCAATTAATGACACAATATCGAGTCAGTTGTATCGTCATTGTCGAAGAAAATTCCCCCTTAAATCCTGTCGGGATTATTACAGAAAAAGACATTGTACAATTGCAAGCTCTCCACGTCAATATGAAAGCAACTGACGCGACTACTGTAATGAGTTATCCCCTATTTTCTTTGCATTCAGAAACAAGTCTCTGGGTTGCCCATCAACAAATGCAAAAGCGACGGATACAACGATTAGTAGTAACAAATAATAGGGGAGAATTAGTTGGTATTGTTACTCAAACCAGTTTATTACAAGTTATAGCACCCCGAGAAATGTATCAAAGTATCGAGATTTTACAATCTCAAGTTAAGCAATTAGAAAAGGATAAATTTGCTTTGTTGAACAGTCAAAAAAAACACCTCGGAGAACAGGTCAAAAAACGTACAGCCGAACTGAAAAGCCAAGCCGAACGGGAAGAACTTTTAAGCGCGATCGCGTCACGGATTCGCTCCTCCCTCCAAAGAGAAGAAACTCTTAATACAATTGTAACAGAAGTGAGAGCATTTTTAAAATGCGATCGCGTTTTAGTCTATCAATTCGACTCTCTCGATAAAAATGGCAGTATTATCGCGGAATCAGTAAGAGAAGGATGGAAAAAAGCATTGGGATCACAAATCAAAGATATCTGTTTAGAAAAATATCAGAAAACACACAATTTTTTTGAGTGTAAAAAAGCCACTTCTGATATCCATAATTCCGGCATGAGCCAGTGTCATATTCAATTATTAGAGAAATTTCAAGTTCAAGCCAATTTAGTAGTACCAATTATCGTTAAAGAAGAACTTTGGGGGTTACTAATTGCCCATCAATGTGAAGCACCTCGTCAATGGCATCCCTCCGAATTAGATTTACTAGATAAATTATCAGTCCAAATCGCGATTCACATTCAACAAGTTGAAGCCTATGAAAAATCTCAACGAGAACTCGAACAACACCAACTCACCCAAAAACAATTACAGAAAAGCAATCGATCACTACGGATGATAAGTCTGTGTAACGATGCTCTGGTGCATAGTAAAGAAGAAAAAACCCTCCTTCAAACCATTTGTCAGCTAATTGTAGAAGTCGGAGGTTATCGTTTAGCTTGGGTAGGTTATCGCGAAGAAGATGAAAACAAAAGGGTCAAAGTATTTGCCCAGTTTGGTTATGAAGATGGCTATTTAGAATCCCTAGATCTTACTTGGGCTGATACAGAAAGAGGACAAGGCCCCTGTGGTACAGCAATTCGCACTGGAAAACCCTACATTATCACAAATATCGAAACAGATACCAATTTTTTACTATGGCGAGAAGAAGCCAGAAAACGGGGTTATCAATCCATGATTTCCATAGCTTTAAAAGATCATTTAGGAAAAGCTTTTGCATCCCTTAATATTTACGCGGAAGAATGCAATACTTTTCAAAGGGAAGAAATCGAACTATTAAAAGAACTCGCGGATAATCTCAGTTATGGTATTTTTTCTATCCGGGCTAAGATCGAACGTTCACAAGCCGAAACCGCGCTCCGAGAAAGTGAAGAACGCTTCCGCCAATTAGCCGAAAATATCCATGAAGTATTCTATTTATCCCATGTTGAACCCTTTGAAATGCTCTACGTTAGTCCGGGGTACGAAAGGATCTGGCAACGTACCTGTCAGAGTGTCTATCAACAGCCAAAATCTTTTATAAACTCCATTCATCCAGAAGATCAAGAGGGTGTCTTTGCCGCCCTTCAACGTCAAATGCAAGGAGAAGTAACTCAACAGGAATATCGGATCATTAGGCCTGATGGCTCTATTCGTTGGATTTATGATAGTAGTGTTCCTATCATTGATCAAACCGGAAAAGTTTATCGGATTTGTGGTGTCGCGGAAGATGTCACAGATAGGATATACGCGGAAGAAGCTTTACGAATTTCCCAAGCGCGTTTTGCGGGGATACTAGAAATAGCAAAAGACGCGATTATTTCCGTTGATGAACAGCAACGAATAATTCTATTTAACCAAGGTGCAGAAAAAATATTTGGTTATCGCAGTGGGGAAATTTTGGGTAAACCCCTTGATATGCTCTTACCTCAACGATTTCTTGCTGCCCATAAACAACACATCCGTAACTTTGGGGATGTTTATGGAAGCACTCGTTATATGGGAGAAAACCGTGAAGTTCTGGGGCTTCGTAAAGATGGTAAAGAATTTCCCTCCGAAGCTTCTATTTCTAAACTGGAAATAGGGGAAGAAGTTATATTTACAGTGATTTTGCGAGACATTACAGAGCGCAAACAGGCTCAGGAGGCTTTACAACAATTAAACTCTGAATTAGAAGTCCGAGTCGAACAACGTACCGCGGCTTTACGCGACACGAATGAACAATTGCTCCTCACTAACGCGCAACTTGCCCGTGCCACCCGTCTTAAGGATGAGTTTCTCGCGAATATGAGTCACGAATTACGAACGCCTCTCAATGCCATTTTGGGAATGTCAGAAGTTTTACTCGAAGAAGTTTACGCGCCTCTGACAGATAGACAGAAAAAAGCCCTGACAACGATCGAAAAAAGTGGTCGTCATTTATTGGAATTAATTAACGATATTCTTGATCTATCGAAGATAGAATCTGGTAAAGTGGAATTGGAATTACAATCCGTTTCAGTGTCCCATCTTTGTGATAGTAGTCTCACCTTTGTCAAACAGCAGGCAAATCAAAAAAATATCCAAATTAAATCTAACGTGCCGAAGGAAATTGGTGAGGTGATTGTTGATGAGCGCAGAATGCGTCAGGTATTGCTCAACTTGCTCAATAACGCGGTTAAATTCACTCCTCATGGGGGGCGGGTGATGCTGGAAGTGGAAGCAGACAAGCTAGCCAAAACCATTAGTTTCCGCGTTAAAGATACGGGAATTGGTATTGCCCCTGATGATATCGGTAAATTGTTTCAAGCGTTTGTCCAAGTTGACAGCAGCTTGACTCGAAACTATTCTGGGACAGGTTTAGGATTAGCTTTAGTGCGTCGCATTGCCGAATTACATGATGGTAGTGTTAGTCTGGAGAGTGAGGTGGGTAAAGGTAGTTGTTTTACGGTGATCTTGCCTTTGAAAAGAGCGATTCCACATCCAACACCCGTTAATTTATCTCTGGCATCTCATTGTCAATATCCCTTGGAAAATTCTCAAGTTTTGGTGATTGAGGACTCTAGTAGTGCCGCGGAACAAATCACTCGTTATCTCTATGAATTGGGGATGCAAGGGATAATTTATCCGGTGGGCGATCGCGCTTTGGAGTTTGCATTAGAGCTTTCACCTTCTCTGATCATTCTTGATATTGAACTTCCCTCTATTTCTGGTTGGGAGATTCTTGCCCAATTTCAGGCTAATCCTCAAACTAAAGATATCCCTGTCTTGATTGTATCTGTAGTCGATGAACGAGCAATGGGATTGTCTCAGGGCGCTCGTGAGTATCTGGTTAAACCTTTTTCGCGTGAAGAGTTTAAACGGGCTCTCAACCAGATCTGGTGTGACGAAAAGACTCCCGCGATCGACTTAGTTTTAGTTCCAGAATCAGTATCCCATCCCTCTGCACCCAAGATTCTTATCGCAGAAGATAATGACGAGAATATTGATACTCTCATGGCTTATTTTCTCAATCATGGATATCAATTTATCTTAGCTAAAAATGGGTTAGAGGCTGTGGAATTAGCGAAAAGCCAAAAACCTCAGTTAATTCTGATGGATATTTTAATGCCCAAAATGGATGGATTAACCGCGATCCGTACAATTCGCGAAGATCCGGCGTTATCCCATGTTCCCATTATTGCCTTGACGGCATTAGCAATGTCCGACGATCGCGAAAAGTGTTTAGACGCGGGGGCTAATGAATATTTAACTAAACCTGTTCGCGGGAAAATTTTGTTGAATTTAATACAGCACTTATTAAATAGGAGTGAAATTAATGAGAAAAGATAGCAATCATTCAGTCTTAGTCGTAGATGATGAACAAAATAATTTTGATGTGATCGAATTTATCCTTTTTACAGAGGGTTATGAGTTAAATTATGCTACCAGTGGTGAAGAAGCCCTCGTCTTTTTAGAGACATCTCAACCGGATGTAATTTTACTTGATGTAATGATGCCAGAAATGGATGGAATAGAGGTTTGTCGTCAGATTAAAGCCCATCCCATTTGGTGTTATATTCCGATTGTTATGGTGACGGATCTTAATAGTAAAGAAGATTTAGCTCGTGCTTTAAACACGGGGGCTGATGATTTTATTAGTAAACCTGTTAGTCCCGTGGAATTGCGGGCACGGGTGCGCTCTATGTTACGAATTAAGCAACAACATGATGCCCTGGAGTCTCTGGTAAAGGAAAAAGAAGCTTTATTAGAAAAACAAGCAGTGTCCCTACAATTGCGTCAAGATATGTCTAATATGGTTGTCCATGATTTGCGTAATCCTCTCACAGTTATTATGATGTCTTCCGAAATGTTGAAACGGACTAATTTGGAAGAAAAACAGCTTAACAAGCTGCAAACAATCTCTCAATCTGCCAATCGTTTACAATCTTTGATTGATAGTCTTTTGATGATGGCAAAATTAGAAGCGGGTAAATTTTTACTTAATCTAACTGAGGTTGATCTTTCTCTATTGAGTAATGCAGTTAGGCAAGATTTTCACGCGATCGCGATACAGAAAAAAATTGATTTTGTGACGAATTTACCGGAACCTAATTACGCGGTTCGGATCGATGAAATCTTATTGCGGCGTGTGATGGATAATTTACTTTCTAACGCGTTTAAATTCTCACCCGAAAATAGTCAAGTTACATTTATTATTGAATATACTTCTTCATCAACAATAAAAATTCAAGTCAAGGATCAGGGACGGGGTATCAGTGAAGAAGTAAAACAAAAAATATTTGAAAAGTATGAAATAGGAAATATCATCAGTGGCGTTTCTCAGACGGGACTAGGATTAGCTTTTTGTCAAATGGCGGTTGAAGCTCATGGGGGAAAAATTTCCGTAGATGCTAATAAGCCGAATGGTTCTATTTTTACCATAGAAATTCCTACAGAAATTATACCAGTAAAGCTAGTTAAATAAAATTTTCTTGGTCTGATTGAGCCTAGAAAAAGAGAGGATCTTATTTTTATAAATTGGTAGTGAGAGCGGCTCCCGGCGGGATCTAATAGGGAGCCGCTCTGATGTTCCCCACAGGCTACCCCAACCCACTACAGTTTTTTTGGCTTCTTTGAGAGGCTCCCTAGAAAAATTTATTAAGGTTTGTCTATAACTGGTTAAAATAACTCACTAATTGAGAAAAAAGTTAATCAATTAGTGAGTTACAGCAGTTTCCTCTGCTATGCAGTACATCTTGATCCCCCTAAATCCCCCGATCGAAGGGGGACTTTGTCCCCCCCTTGGGAAGGGGGGCTAGGGGGGATCTAACGTACCTCATAATATCGAAAAGTGCTGTATTATTTAACTTCATGTTGAAAAAGTTTATTAAGAACCAAATTTTTGTTTGGCTTGATCGTACAATTCAACGGTTATTTTAGTAATGCCTAACTCTTGGGCATATTTTTCTATTTTCTTACGCGCACCGGGACGAACAAAAAAAGGAATTTCTTTGAGTTTATTTTCGGCTTCCGGTGTCCATTCAATAGGAATTGTCATTTTTTATCCCTCCTTTATGTGACTGTTTCACTCTGTTTTTCTGTGTCGCCACCAAGGGACAAAGACAACAAGAAAAATATGGGATTAAGATTTTTCTTGTTTTTTTGTTCCTGGTGAGTATCTGACTTGATGATTCATGTTAACATGAAAAATGAACATTTATTTTTAACTCCGATGGCTTTGTTTACGCGATCGCGCTTTTTACGTCATGTTGCTTTAGGTTTCGGTGCTTGTTTGCTTCTGGTGGCTTGTGAGAGTCAGAAACCGGAAAAACCTTCTGTTTCTCCCAGTGTGACTTCTCCTAAGATTTCCACTCCTCCCACGTCCCTCAAACCTCTAAAAATAGGAACCTCTGGGGATTTACCTCCTTTTACTTATTATGGCAAAAGTGGTAAACTTAAGGGGTTTGATATTGATGTAATGGACGCGATCGCGTCGGAATCGGGTTATAAGGTGGAGTATCAAAAGTTACCCGTTGATAGTCTCTTACCTTCTTTACAAACGGGAAAAATTAATGGGGTTATTAGTGTTATTACTGTTACTCCTGAGCGGCAGAAAATTGTCACATTTTCTCGTCCCTATTTTCACATAAAGTTCGCCCTCGCAGTTTCCGAAAAAAATAAGACGATCGAAAATATAGAAACGCTCAAAGGAAAGACACTTGGGGTAGAAAATGGTACACTTGCCGCGGAAATCGCCAAAAATCTCCCCAATGTTAAAGTGAAAACATTTCCGACAAATAAAGAAGTCTTAGAAGCCTTGTCTCAGGGGAAAGTAGATGCCATTCTTAATGAGACTCCCATGCTATTATTCGCAATGGGTAAAGGTTTGACAGGAATTAAGATAGTCGCGGAAATACCAACGGATAAATATTACGCGATCGCGTTCCCAAAAGATTCAAAAACTGTTGAGGAAATTAATAAAGGATTAAGCCAAGTGATCGCGAAAGGAGATTATATCATACTGTATAAAAAATATGGGAATCATGAACCCGTAAAACTCCCCGAAACCTTACCATCAAAATAGAGAAAGTATTGGAGTGAATAATTAAACAAAAATTGAGCTAAAATCCCCAAGCCCACCCTCACCAATAAATAGATCAGCACTAGGTAGTAACAGTAACAATACCCCGTACAGATGTGACAATACTAGGCATTATTTGTGATAAGATTTGCCATAGCCCCTTATGGCGAAGGCGATTTGTTGAGAATCGCATTCCAACTTAACCCAATTGGGGGGACGTGCTCGCCTCTATTGTCTTGGCTACCAACTAGCTCAATTCAGGCTTAATTCAGTAGGTTTGGTTGAATCTACCCTTTAATTATATTAGAAGAAATGGGATAATTAAACCCCACCTATAGATTAATGAAGTAGGTTAGATTGAATCCACTCTCTAATTATATCAGAAGAAATGGGGAGCCTCTCAAAGAAGCCCAAAAACTCTAGTGAGAGCGTCTCGCTCCCACGGCCAATTTACAACCTTGAGAGGCTCCCAAGAAATGGGATAATTAAACCCCACCTACACAATACTTAACGAGGTTGGGTTTAATCAACCATCTCATCTAATTCTATCACAAGAAATAGGATAATTAAAGCCCACCTACACAATACTACTACTGGCTCATTCCACGAATGTGCAACGCTTTTTTGGTAAGTTGGGTTGAGGTATACTTAACCTAGTGAAGATGTTGGGTTTCGTGCCTCAACCCAACCTACAGATGACTACAAATGACTCAACCCAACCTACAGATGAGAGGATTAATCAAGTAATTCAGTTTTCCAGTTAGCCTCTTGTATTTTAGTATCTAACTCGCGATATTGTCGAGAAATTTGATCGACTTGGGCTTGAATAAGGGCGACATTAACGGTACTAACAAATTTAATTTCAGAGAGACTATAACGATCTTGACGATAGGCTGCCGTCTCCACTAGAGCATTATAAACATTACGCTTTAATAAGAGTGTATCTCTGTTAGCTAAAGCATCAGCCAGGGTGAGATGATCGGCTAAATGGGTATGTGCGTTAGTTTTGTTAATCCGTTTAATTAAAGTAGTGATTTCATTGATAATTTCATCCAATTCAGCCATTAATTCTTGGGGATTTTCGGGAGGTGTTTCCCCTTCTTGCACTCTCGCAGCGCGGGTAAGACGTTGCCGTAATTGTTCCACGCGTTTTTGACGATCAGCTCTTAATATTAAGGCTTCTGCTAATTTCATTATTTTAACTCCTTTGCGATCATAATTTACGCATTAAGTCGACCTATAGGGTGATTTTGGGAGTATTGCCCCGGTTATGCTATCTATCAGCCTCAGTCCTGTTGATGACATCCTAATTAACGATATTATCTATCATAGACTAAGATATTGCCAACAAGTATAAATATATTATAAAATTCCTGATTTGGTATTCACTTACAGTAATATCTTTGTTAGAACCGAAAAAAAGGCTCAAGGTTCCCTGTGTCCCCAAATAAGGAGAATATCGTGAATAAAAGTTTGTTAAAGGCTGCGGCAACTACGGCAATGGCGACTATGAGTTTTGTCTCAATTTTGACAACCTCTGCCCAAGCAAGAGAATTTAAATTTACAATTGACAATAAGTCCTCTCGCGCTGTGACACAGGTATTAGTATCTGAGAATGGCCAAGACTGGGGTTATTTTTCTCTCACTAAAACGATCCAGCCCGGTACAACAGACGAAATGGTTTGGGGAGAACATACAAATCACGAAGCTTGTGTCCAATGGATTAAAATAGGATATGAGGATGGTACAATGACTGAACCCGCAAAATTTGACTTCTGTAAAAATCCTGATTTAGAAGTTACCGATTAATTTGGGATGGGTTGCTTTTTAAATCACATTATTTGTCTTGAGATAAACTGGAGTTAATGGTGACTCCAGTTTTTTATCGCGTTTATGCCAACAAACCCGGTTTCTTTGGTGGGGGTGTTTATGGCGCTTACGTCATGGTTATGATAATGTTTTGTATGGATAGTCTCAGTCAATAATCAAACCCATGCTACTCAAATGGAAAATCAGCACGATCGCGCTTTCTTTAATTACAGGGAGTGCCGTATTTTTGGTCAATCAAAAACCCTTTGATGCGAGGAACGAATCTCTTAAGGAAAAAACGATTTCCACGAATCCACCATTAGAGAATGTGGGTAAATTTACCGAATCAAGCCTGAAACTGAATGAGGCATTGAGTCAACTTATTGAAGTCTTAAAACCCCAAGAGGAGCGTCTAACTTTTCGGGTTCCCGAATCTTTACAAGGGACGCGTATTTATGAAGGAAAATTAAAGAATCCTGAAAAAGTAATTGCTTTAACGGTTGATGATGGTCCCTGGCCAAAAACGACAGAAGCCATGTTAGATATTTTCCAGAAAAATAATGTGAAAGCGACTTTTTTCTGGGTGGGAACCTCCGTAGAAAAGTCTCCTGAGATCGCGAAAAAAGTCGTCGCCCAAGGACACGCGATCGGCAATCACACTTTCAGTCATTCTTATGCTTCAATGGATCAAGCCACAGCCGCGAGTGAAGTGAATCGAAATGCGGAATTAATCTATAAAACTACAGGAGTTAAAACATTTTTATTTCGTCCGCCTGGTGGGATATTAGATAATGGTGTCGCGTCAATTGCCAAACAAGAAAAATATGGTATTATCATGTGGTCTTTAACTTCCGCGGATACAGATCCCAAGGCAAAACCGGAAGCTTTTACCAGAAATGTTGTAACAGGAGCGAAACCGGGTGCGATTGTTTTAATGCACGATGGAGGAGGCGATCGCGCTCGTACTATTGCCGCGTTACCTGATATGATTAAGGGATTAAAAGAGCAAGGTTATCACTTTGTAACGGTTCCTGAATTATTAGCAATGCAAGAACAAAGTTGGTAATATCATTTGCCGAAAAACTGACAAAAATATCACTTTTAGTAAAAGTATCACCAAAAAGGAGACAGAGAAAAGAATGTCGGGGCAGGTTCACCAATATCTGTGCTACCAAACAGACAAGGCGGAAAACCCACCCCGTTTCATCCTTAGTTTGGGGCGGGTTTATGGAGGTTATTTGTGGGTGGGAGAAATTTCGGTGAACCCGCTCCTACAATGCCTTTTCAACGGCATTTAAGGCTTCATCAACTTCTGCTGCCGTGACAATTAAAGGGGGTACAAAACGTAACACCTTGGGTCCCGCGGGAACTAATAACACTCCTGCTTTAATCGCCGAATTAACTACATCAGAAGAGGTTAACGCGACATCTTCTTTAATCTCCATCCCATTAATTAAACCCCATCCCCGCACATCAGCAATAAGATCAGGATATTGAGACGCGATCGCGTGTAAACCTGTCCGTAATTGTTCCCCGCGTTCCTGAACATTATTTAACAAATTTTCTTTCTCTAAAGTTTGACAAACGGCCAAAGCTACCGCACACGCGAAAGGATTTCCCCCAAAGGTACTGGCATGACTTCCGGGTTCAAACACATCACAAAATGACTTACAAAGGGTTGCACCGATGGGAATCCCCCCTCCTAAACCTTTAGCTGAAGTAAAAATATCCGGTTCAATTCCTAAATTTTCATAACCCCAATATTTCCCACTGCGCCCCATGCCGACTTGCACTTCATCAAGGATTAATAAAATCCCCTTTTCATCACAAATTTCTCGCACCCGTTTAAAATAAGCCACATCACCCGGACGTACTCCCCCCTCTCCCTGTAACGCTTCTAACATAATCGCGGCAACTTGACGCTCATTTTTATCTAAATCCGCGATCGCGTTTTCTAAAGCATCAATATCATTATAAGAAACATAATGAAAACCGGGCATTAAAGGACTAAAACCCTTTTGATATTTCGGTTGTCCCGTAGCCGTAATAGTCGCTAAAGTGCGACCATGAAAACTAGCAAGAGCAGTAATAATGACAGGATTTTCAATATTTAACTTTTCATGGGCATACTTCCGGGCTAACTTAATTGCCCCTTCATTAGCCTCCGCGCCAGAATTACAAAAGAAAACTTTATCCGCACAAGAATGCTCCGTCAACCATTGTGCCAAATCCCCTTGAACAGGGACATAATAAAGATTAGAAACATGATGAAGGGTTTGAATTTGTCGCGTCACCGCTTCAATCATCGCGGGATGGGCGTGCCCCAGGGTACAAGTGGCAATTCCCGCGACAAAATCTAAATATTCCCGTCCCTCTGTATCCCAGACACGACAGCCCTTCCCCTTTTCTAGGGCAATGGGAAACCGTCCATAAGTTGTCATTACATGACTATTGAAGCTTTCCGCACTAAAGGGATTTGATACCTCCTGTGTCGTAGGTGTTTTTACTAGGGTTTCTGGGCTCATAAATTGCTCCTGATCTTTTCTGTCAAAAAACTTTTGTTTATTGTAGACTAAACTTCTCGCGATCATGACCTTTTTTGGCTCGCGATCGTGCCATAATCAATATTTGATGACTTTTCCCATCAAGTCAACCCACCAAGTGTAGAGGCCGAGAAACCAGGTTTCTTTTGTTAACGACTCAAGTTAATGGTTTACCTACCATCAGAAACGGGAGCATTTCAAATTTGCCCAAAAAATTGTAGTCGGAGCATCTCGCTCCCTATTAGCTCCCTAGGGAGGGAGACGCTCCCATTACCAATTTACAATTAGGAGATGCTCCCTCAGAAAACCGGTGGATTTACCACATTTTCCCTCTCTTTTCTTTCCTTTCTTCGTACCTTAGTGCCTTTATGGTAATACGAGATTTCTTTCCTCTGTGTCCTCTGTGCCTTTGTGGTTAAAAAATAAAAAAACACTACCATAATATCAGGTATATTGACTTGTTATGAACAATTTAGAATTAGAAACAATTGCCTATTTGAGAAGTCCCCACGCGATTAGACAACAATGCGATCGCGTCTTTCAATTAGGCGAGAAAAATCGACTAAAATACTTTCAACTGGACTTAAGTCAATTAGACAAAACAACCGATTATGTCATCAAAATCATAGAACAACAATATCCCAGTTTAGAAATACCCTTTCATAGTCGTTGGCGACACTTTGAAATTGATCATATCCCCAGACTTCAAGAACTTCATCAAGCCTTAGCACATCTGAGCGCGATCGACCGAGCTAAATCTAAATTTGATTTAGTCATTATTAGCGTTTTACTCGATGCCGGAGCCGGACCCAATTGGCAATATTACGAAAAAGAATCCGGTAATACTTATCATCGTTCTGAAGGATTAGCTATTAGCACATTCCGAATGTTTTGTCAAGGATATTTTTCCAGTAATCCCGATTTTCCCTATCAAGTAGATGCCCAAAAATTACAAAAATTCACCCTAGAAAAACTTACCCAGGGATTTCAAATAAATTCAGAAAATCAAATCATTGGATTAGAAGGACGACTAAAATTATTACAAAATCTGGGTAGAGTATTAAGAGAATATCCCTTATTATTTGGCAATGAAGAAAACCCACGTCCGGGTTATTTAGCCCGTCATTTACAAGAAACGAGATTTTCGGGACTCAAAACGATTCGTGCTTCAGAAGTCTTAAATGCCATCTTAAAAGGATTTGGAGAAATTTGGCCAGGAAGTTTTGAACTATTTGGTGTCAAATTAGGAGATATTGGCAAATATTCCCCTTTAAAAAGTGATAACATTGCTGATGAATATATTCCCTTTCATAAATTATCACAATGGTTAACCTACTCTCTTGTAGAACCCTTAAATGAAATGGGATTAGAGGTGATGAACTTAGAAGAATTAACCGGTTTACCAGAATATCGTAATGGAGGTTTATGTATGGATATGGGATTAATACAAATCTCAGATCCGAATCAGTTAGTAATAAGTCATTCGCCCTCTTCGGAAATAATAGTAGAATGGCGAGCCTTAACGGTAATTTTATTAGATAAAATCGCCGAAAAAATCCGCGAGAAATTAAATTTAAATGAGTCAGAATTACCAATAGTCAAAATTTTAGAAGGGGGAACTTGGCAAGCCGGACGACAAATAGCCCAGGAATTAAGACAAGGGGGCATTCCCCCCCTTCCGATGGAAAGTGATGGGACAGTATTTTAACAAAGACAGAATGTGTTATTATCCGATCGCGTTGAGCAATGCGAAAACCTCAAATCTCAAAGAGAATGAAAAATCAAGTAACCGTGATTGAACATCCCTTAGTACAACATAAATTAACCCTGATACGGCAAAAGAAAACAAGTACCGCGCTTTTTAGACAATTGCTCAAAGAAATAGGGATGTTACTAGCTTATGAAGTCACCAGAGATTTACCATTAAAATATGAAAAAATAGAAACTCCAGTCGCGACAATGAATGCCCCCATCTTAGCAACGGAAAAGAAAATGGTAATAGTTTCGATTATGCGGGCGGGTCAGGGACTTTTAGATGGTATCATAGAATTAATACCCTCTGCGCGTGTCGGACATATCGGATTATACCGAGATCCCACCACCTTGCTCACGATAGAATATTATTTTAAACTGCCCTATGATATTGATCAAAGGGATGTTTTAATTGTCGATCCGATGTTGGCAACGGGAAACTCCGCGATCGCGGCCGTAGATCGACTCAAAGAAGTCAGTCCTCAATCCATTAAGTTTTTATGCTTATTGGCCGCTCCAGAGGGTATTAAACATTTCCATGAACAACACCCCGATGTCCCAATTTATACCGCGGCCATTGATGAACATCTCGACGAATATGGGTATATAATACCAGGATTAGGAGATGCAGGTGATCGCCTCTACGGAACCAAATAAATCAAGAGAAGAAATAAGCCAAAATACTTGCCCAGTCAAGCTCCATCAAGCTAGATTTCGGGTGAAATCGGCCAAAACATCAATTCTTGATGAAGAAGAAAAAATTTTGGAGACAAGATTTGAGAGTAGTGCGACAGAAAGTTCTGGGCTTAATCTTAAATCTACAATCTAAAATGATTATATTAACAGTTTTGTCAAAAGTAGGTTAGGGCAATGGCAGATACAAACCAACCAGAATATATACCCGTGGATACACCTGGGTTAGTGAATTTTCTCAAGCAAAGTATTACAGAGATTCTGGGGAACATTTTAGATCCCCAGACACCCACTTTTCTCCCCAATTCCGACATTTTGGGAGACATTGATTATCAAACACTACAGGCAGTTATTCGCGATTTACTACGACATCAGCATGAATTAGAACCTCAACTCAAAGCAAATTTAGAATTTATGCGAGGGCGAGAGTGCTATAGTCGCGATGAAATTAAAGACGCGTTAGCTCATTATCAAAAAACTTTGATATTCTGGCAGCCGAAAGAATCCAAGTCAAAAAGCAAGGGTTCTCCACAACATTCCGTGTCACAGACTACATTAGAATGGTTAGCAATTTTATTCTTTCATATCGGTTTGTGTCACTATCGCTTAGGAGTTTTAGAGCCAACGCAAGAAACCGTAATTCACTGGAAAGATGCCAAACAGTATTTCCAGCAATGTTTAGACATTTGCCAAGAAGCAGGGCGTGAAGATTTAGTCTCTAAATTTATTAATCAACAGGGAGAAGTATTACAGCATTTATCTTTATGGGAAGACTTGCAAAGTCTCGCCCAAAAAGCCTTAAATTTACATATCACCTATGGTTCCGAAAGTCAATTAGCTCAAGACTATGGCTTTTTAGCAGAAGCCGCGATGCACAATTCTAAATGGGCTCATGCCAGTCAACTCGCGGAATTAGCACTCGCGATTCAAACCCAATCCCAATTAGAGGAAACAGATAGTCAGAGTTCTTATGCTATTCTGGTAGCCGAATCTCGTCAAGAATTTCATCAATGGCAATCCACTGTTAAAGAATTGGAAGATGCCCTAGCTAAAACAGATCCTAAACAAGAATTACAGATTTATCTACAGATATTAAAAGCTTTACAAAAGCTGTACTTCGACCAAGATGAGTATCGGGAAGCCTTCCGTATTTATCAGAAAGAGAGGATGATTAAATATCAGTATGGTCGCAATTCTTTTATTGGTATTTCGCCCCTATCTCCTCTGATTATTAATAAATCTTCCCCCGCGAAGATCGCGCTAGAAATAGAAGACTCCGGTCGCCGCAGCGATGTCGATGCCTTAGTAGAACGGGTCAAAGATCCCCAAAAAAAATTGACAGTATTGCATGGAGAATCAGGGGTTGGGAAAACTTCTTTACTACAAGCCGGATTAATTCCTCTTTTATCCCAATCATCAACAGAGGGGTTCACGGAAACTCCTTTAGTGATGGTAACAGTCAGTAATTACAGAGATTGGGTAAGAGACCTATACAGACAATTAAAAAGAAATTCTCCTACCTCAGAAGTTCCAGAGGGAGGGAACTTTTTATCAGTGAAAGATGTAGAAAATACCATCGAAGAGTTGACCAGTCAAAACCATTTAATTCTCCTGATTTTTGATCAATTCGAGGATTTCTTTTTGGGGAGAAACCGTTCTACCAGAAGAATATTTTATGACTTCTTCGAGTTTTGTTTACAACAGGATTCCCTCAAAATGATCTTGTCAATTCGTAGTGACGCGTTACATTATTTATTAGAATGTGAACGCTGTACAAATCTGGACAGTATTAACAATGATTTATTGTCGAAAGAGATTCGTTATTATTTAGGTAATTTACAATTTAGCCATGCCCGACATCTGATGGAAAAGTTAACCCATCGCACCCAATTTATTTTAGATCCCGAATTACTCGATCGCGTAATGATGGAATTATGGGATGAAATGGATACGGTGGCACCGATCGCGTTGCAACTGTTAGGTTCTCAGTTGCAAAAGTCAGGCATTACCACGATAGAAAATTACCACAAATTAGGAGAATCTCCCAAACGAGTTTTGATCAAAAATTTCTTCGATGATGTGATTAGCAACTGTGGAAGACTAAATGAACGGACAGCCCGATTAGTGTTATTTTTACTCACCAATGAAAATGGCTCTCGTGTCATGAAAACTCGTGATGAACTTGCCTTTGATTTAGCCGGAGAAGCGAATAAATTGGATTTAGTCCTCGATATTTTGAGCGAAGCGGGCATTATTTCTGTGATCCCTTCTCTACCTTTTGATTACTATCAAATCAGCCATGATTATTTAGCAATAGTCCTGCGTAATCAACAGGGAGAAATGTTAATTACAGAATTGGAATGGCAACGTGAAAGAGTACAACGGAAATTAAGTGAGGAAAAACCCTATAGTTTTATTGATCGCGCCATCGCGTCTTTTTTCCGGTGGATGCGAGCCGATTAAACTCCAGGGATCTTACCGATAAATTCCCCACATCAACCCGGTTTTTTCCAAAAACCGGGTTTCTGCAATTTCCACGATTAATTATCGAGGTTACTATCTGTCAAGAAACCTAGTTTCTCAGGGAAATAATCTCAACTATATCCAAGGATCAAAAACACCCGCCAATCCCATCACTACTTTAACCATAAATTATGTCAGAATCTCTTCCAGAAAACTCTAATTTACTCGAAAACGCCATTACCCGTGGTCCCCTTCTTGTTTCCCCCAATACCCCCATACTAGACGCGATCGGGCGAATGAGCGAAAATCATTCCAGTTATATTCTCATTAGCGAAGAGCAAAAACTTCTGGGCATTTTGACAGAAAGAGATATCGTCAAAATTACCTTCTATCAAATGCCCTTAGAAGGTATCCCCATCTCCCAAATAATGACAACTAATGTCATCGCGCTTACCCTAGAAGAAGCCGGGGATATCTTCTCCGTTTTATCCCTCCTACGCTCCTCCCAGATTCGTCACCTCCCCATCCTTGACTCAGAGAAAAATATCATCGGAATTATTACCCCTCAAAGCGTGCGACAAGTCCTCAAAGCCACGGATTTACTCAAAATGCGACGCGTAGGTGAAATTATCAGCTCGAAAAATGTCATAACAGCCTCAAAAAACCTATCTGTCTTTGAAGTAACCCAACAAATGACTATCCATCGTAAAAGCTGTATCGTTATTGGCGAAACCAAAAATGATGGAAAAATCATCCCCCTGGGCATTATTACAGAAAGAGATATCGTCAAATTTAAACTCTCCCAAATGGATCTGCATCAGACTCAAGCCGAAAAAGTAATGAGTAGTCCATTGTTACCCGCGAAACTGGATTTTACTCTCTGGCAAGCCCATCAAATAATGCAAGACAATAATATTCGTCGCTTAGTAGTAGTTGATCAAAAGGGATATTTAGCCGGAATTTTGACCCAAACCAGTATTCTCCATGCTTTAGATCCCATAGAAATGTACACAACGGTGCAAATTTTACAGCAAAGCATCAACGCCAAAACTGAAGAATTAATCACGGTTAATTCCCAAATGGAACAGGAAGTAAAACAACGTGCAATTGCAGAAGAAAAGTTACGCGAACTTAATAAATTATTAGAAGAACAAGTTAAACAACGCACATTAGAACTAACAGAAACCAACGCCATCTTAGCATCAAAAAATCAAGAATTACAACAAACTTTGGAGCATCTCCAAAGCACACAACAAGACTTAATCCACTCTGAAAAAATGGCTGCCCTTGGACAACTGATTGCAGGAGTAACCCATGAAATCAATAATCCTTTAGCCGCGTTGCGTTCTTCCGTCCACAACATTGATAATATTTTAAGTTCAATCACCCAAGATTTACCTAGTTTTTTTCGTGACATTTCAGCGGAAAATTATCAAGTGTTTCAATATTTATTGAAACAAGCAAAAACTGAATATAATAATTTATCCAGCAAAGAAAAACGACAGATAAAACGCGAATTAATTACAGTTTTAGAAGAAAAAAATATTACCGAAAGTGACGAAATCGCAGAACTGCTTGTTGACATGGGTATTTATGAAATATCGGACGAGCAAAAGTACGGGCGTTTTTTTCAAGATATAAACAGCCTCAATATACTCGAACGAGTTTATGAATTAGTCAGTTTACAGCAAAGTACCCGAAATATTATTAATGCCACAGAAAGAGCAGCAAAAATCGTATTAGCCTTAAAAAAATTTATCCGACGGAATCATTCAGAGCAAAAAGAAATCGCAAACATTCGTGAAGGCATTGAAACAGTATTAACCCTTTATCATAATCAACTGAAGCATGGCATTGAAATTATCAAATATTATGACCCCAACGTACCCGATATTTTATGTTATCCCGATGAACTCAATCAAGTTTGGACAAATTTACTCCATAATTCCTTACACGCGATGAACTATCAAGGAATTTTGAAAATAGAGGTAACTCAGCAAGAGGAAAATATAATAGTGAGTGTTATTGATAATGGTAAAGGAATACCCCCAGAGATTTTACCCAAAATTTTTCAACCTTATTTTACCACTAAACCAGCAGGGGAAGGTAGTGGCTTAGGTTTACAAATTGTCAAGAAAATTATTGATAAACATGGAGGGAAAATAGAAGTAGATAGCCAACCCGGCCAAACCACTTTTTCCATATTTCTCCCCAAAACAGATAATTAAGCAACATTGATGATATAATAGGAAGCTGTAAGAGGACTCTGTAATGGTCAGGGTACAATCATCTTATCTGATTTCATTTTAAGGTTGATACAAATATGTAAATTTATGGGGTGGGAAGTAGTTTGTCCCTCATCTGGCGATCGCGACTGTATCCCAGGGATTTTCGGTCTTCGTGGGCCATTTTTTACGGGTATCCCGATTGTCCTTGATCCGGTGCTATTTGGTACGGGTTGCACTATTTATGGTGTAACTCCCATCCATGATAACTATCTAGTGGATGATGATGTACGACTCTTTACACATGAGCAAATCATACCATAATTTTTGTCATATTATGGCATGAAGTTGCTAGTTAAATTCAGAATAAAAAAAGGAGTGAAGCCCAATGTCTAAACCAATAATTTTATGTGTAGATGATGAATCTGTCGTTTTAAATAGCTTAAAAATTCAACTAAAAAAAGAATTTGGTGAGGCTTATTTTTATGAATTTGCTGAAAGTGCCGATGAAGCCTTAGAAATCATTGATGAAATAGAAGAAGAAAGCAATGATATTTTAGTAATAGTTTCCGACTGGTTAATGCCCGGAATTAAGGGAGATGAATTTCTGATTAGAGTTCATCAAAAATACCCTAATATTGTCAAAGTTATGTTAACAGGCCAAGCTGATGCAGAGGCGATTGAACGGGTAGTAAATGAAGCAAATCTTTACCGCTGTCTCTACAAACCCTGGGATAGCAACGAATTAATTGACACAATAAAATCGGGTTTAGAAACAGTGTAAAAAAACACTAATTTTTAGGTATTAAGTGGATCGACCAGAGGTAAAAAAATGAAGAAAAAAACCGTTATTCTTTGTGTCGATGATGAACCGACGATCCTAGAGAGTCTCAGAATTGAATTGAAGACGACTCTGGAAAATGAATATATGATTGAAACGGCGGAAGGAGCTGAAGAAGCCTTAGAGGTACTCAGAGATTTATTAGAAGAAAATTATGAAATAGCTTTAGTAATTAGTGATTATATTATGCCCCAAATCAAAGGGGATGAATTACTCAGAAAAATCCATCAAATTACCCCGAAGACTCTGAATATTTTACTGACAGGGCAAGCGGATTTAGAAGCGATTGGGAATGCGATTAAGTACGCGAGACTTTATCGCTATATAGCTAAACCTTGGCAAATTGAAGATTTACGCTTAACTGTCAAAGAAGCTGTCCATAGTTATTTTTTAGAAAGGCAATTCGCAGAACAAAATATTCAACTCCAGAAATTAAATGAAGAATTAGAAAATTTAGTTGAACAACGTACATCTGCCTTACGCCTATCCGAGGAAAAATTCGCGATCGCGTTTCGCTCTTCCCCCAATCCCATTTCAATTAATCGAGTGAAAGATGGTGCTTTCATTGAAGTAAACGAAGCCTTTATACAACTGACAGGTTATACTCCTGAAGACTTGCTCGAACAGAGTTCACAAAATTTACCCGGTTGGTTAAATCAAGGGGAACCCACGAATTTTTATCAAGTCTTAAATCAAAAGGGAATTGTGCGAAACCATGAATTTCAGTTTCGCCAAAAATCAGGAGATATTCGTACCCTTTTGTTATCAGCAGACTTGATTGAAATTGCTGGGGAAACTTGTATTATTTGTGTCAGTCAGGATATTAGTGATCGCAAAAAAGCTGAAACAGAAATAATTAGGAGTAAAGACTTACTTTCTTCGATTTTCAATGAATCAGCCGATGCCATTTTCCTCGTCAACCCAGACACATTATTAATTCAGGATTGCAACCGTCGAGCCGTCGAAATGTTTGAAGCAGAGAGTAAAGAAGACTTACTCAATCTTGAAGGAGTGACTCGCTCTAGCAACTCTTGTCTCGAAGAGGATTGTCCGCCGATTACAGAGAGAGAAAATCAGGGATTTGGCAGTAGAGAAGTAGAGTATTTAACGAAAAAAGGGAAGCCTTTTTGGGGAAATTTAGCGACTAAACAAATCTATGTTGCAGGGCAAATAATTAATCTGGTGCGTGTCACGGATATTACCACACGCAAACAAGCAGAAGACGCGATTAAAAAAGCCAAAGACGCCGCGGATGCTGCCAATAAAGCGAAAAGTGAATTTCTCGCAAATATGAGCCACGAATTGAGAACCCCCCTCAATGCCATTCTGGGATTTACTCAACTGATGTCTCGTCATGCTTCCCTGTCTTCTGAAATCCAAGAATATGTCAGAATTATTAGCAATAGTGGTCAACATTTATTAGGATTAATTAATGAAGTTTTAGAACTTTCCAAAATAGAAGCCGGACGGTTAACGATCAATCCTAAACACATTGATCTCTATGAACTTCTCGATAGCTTAGAAGAGATGTTTCATCTCAAAGCCAAGGGAAAAGGACTACAATTGCGCTTTAATATGAGTTCCCAAGTTCCTCAATATGTGGAAATTGATGAAAGTAAATTGCGTCAAGTTTTAATTAATATCCTCGGTAATGCTATTAAATTTACCGAAAGGGGAAATGTCACTATCCGTATCTCTAGTCGCCCTACAGAGAATCCCAAAGAAAAATTTATTTTGTGGGAAATAGAAGATACAGGGATGGGAATTGCCCAAGATGAATTACATCTTTTATTTGAACCTTTTGCCCAAACAGAATCCGGGCGTATCTCTCAATCGGGTACGGGACTGGGTTTACCGATTAGTCGCAAATTTATTGAATTGATGGGAGGCACGATCGCGGTTGAGAGTACCTTGGGAAAAGGAACAATTTTCTCCTTTGATGTCAAAGTGCAATTAGTCGAATCCAGGGGGATTTCATCACCAGAAAAACCACAACGAGTGATCGGATTAGTACCCGATCAAACACAATATCGTATCTTAGTGGTAGAAGATCGTTGGGAAAGTCGGCAATTGTTAGTTAAATTACTTTCCAGTATTGGTTTTGAAGTAAAAGAAGCAGAAAATGGAGCAGTGGGTGTCAAAATATGGGAAAATTGGAAACCCCATTTAATTTGGATGGATATGCGAATGCCTGTGATGGATGGCTATGAAGCCACCAAATCAATTAGAGGTTTACCGAAAGGTCATGATACTATTATTATTGCTTTAACCGCGAGTGCTCTCGATGAAGAAAGACATCTGGTATTTGCCGCAGGTTGTGACGATTTAGTCTCCAAGCCCTTTCAAGAAGATATCCTTTTATCCAAAATGAGTGAGCATTTAGGAGTCAAATATCTCTATGAAAATGTCACACTAGAAACCAGTGCTGAATTTTCCTCTGATCACACTCCTAGCAATGAAAAAATACTAGATATCCTCAAAGAAATGCCTCCGGGGTGGGTGAAGGCTCTCCATAATGGAGCCCTTGCCGCCGATGATCAAATAATTGGGGAACTTACCTTAGAAATCCCCCCCCAATTTTCAGATTTGATGGATTTACTCAAAACTTGGGTAACAGAGTTTCGCTTTGATAAAATTACCGATTTAACAGAAAAATTTATTGATTATGAATAAGGAACAAGAATTGTCTTTTCAGGGAAATATTTTAGTTGTTGATGATAAACCGGAAAATCTGCGTTTGTTATCTACATTATTGAGCGAACGTGGCTATCAATGTCGGGCTGTACTCAATGGGCAAATGGCATTGAGAGCAGTACAAACCAAAGCACCTGATTTGGTTTTATTGGATATTATGATGCCTCAAATGGATGGATATGAAGTTTGTCAAAAATTGAAAGAGGATCAGAAAACACGCGAAATTCCGGTGATTTTTTTAAGTGCCAAAGATGAAGTTTTTGATAAGATTAAAGCATTTACATTAGGGGCTGTTGATTATATCAGTAAACCATTTCAAGTCGAAGAAGTTTTAGCAAGAATAGAAAATCAACTGGTGCTAAGACGGTTACAAATGCAGTTGAGAGAACAAAATGTTTTACTGCAACAGGAAATTAATAGTCGTTTGGCTGTGGAAAAAACTTTGCAGGATCAGAATATTTTATTGCAACAGGAAATTAATAGTCGTTTGGCTGTGGAAAAAACTTTGCAGGAACAAAATATTTTATTGCAAAAAGAAATTAGTGAACGACAACGAGCCGAATTAGCTCTACAAAAAACGAATCAGGAATTAGCCCGCTCTAATGCAGAATTAGAGCAATTTGCTTCTATTGCTTCTCACGATTTACAGGCGCCTCTGGCAACGATCGCGAATTATGCACAACTCTTACAAGAACGTGATAAAGATAACTTGGACGCGAAGGCTCATCAATTTATTCAAAAAATTGTGAAGGGAGCGAGTCGAATGCAAAAATTGATCGATGATTTGCTAGAATATTCACGCGTTAGTAGTAGGGGGCAAAAGTTTGAGGTATGTGATTGTAATCGTATATTAGAAGAAGTAATGGCTAATCTCCAAGGAGTGATTCAGAAAAATAAAGCATCTATTATCTATAGTATGATGCCCGTGGTGATGGGCGATAATTCTCAATTAGTACAACTGTTTCAAAATTTGATTAGCAATGCTATTAAGTATCATAGGGATGAACCCCCTGTCATTGAGATTACTTGCATCCATGAAAATGACTATAGTCTATTCGCAGTTCGAGATAACGGCATAGGTATTGATTCTAGGCACTTTTCACGTATTTTTCAAATTTTTCAGCGTCTCCATACTCAAGAGGAATATTCGGGTACAGGAATCGGACTCGCGATCTGTCAAAAAATTTTAGCACGTCATGGGGGTAAAATCTGGGTGGAATCAGAATTAGGTGCAGGAGCTACTTTTTATTTCACTTTGCCTCAAAGAAGTCTCTAAAGTTTCTTTATTGTTAATCTACTCCCCAATGGCAATAGTGGGACATTTATTTTTGCCGCGATCAAGATTCCGCCATTAATCATAACTGTATCGTCTATTGCAAATATCCCATCAACACTGAGAATTTTTGGCAAAGACAGATCATTTAACTGTCACAAATCTACGTCAGTTTAACTCATTTGTCTAAATTGGCTGTGGGAGCGTCTCGTGCCCTATTAGATCCCTAGAGAGGGGGATGCTCTGATGCTCCGCACAGGCTACCTCAAGTACGGGCACGGCACTGCCGTGCCCCTATCAGTTTTTTTTGCTTCTTTGAGATGCTCCCTAGCCTACCCTACAGTAATTTTTGGAGATGTCTAATGACAAAAATATCGTGAAACTTTACCCATTTTCCTGATGTTATGAGAGAGATTATCTATTTTAAATTTGACCATAATACAGGAGCAATAAGAAATATCTATTTAAAGCCGGGGGATAACTTCACCGAAGACGGATGATAAAGATCCGATCAAGCTGACAGAAGTCAAATGTCAAAACTTTAAAGATTATTCATCGGAACTTACCCATTAGTTAATATGTCACAGTAAAGGAAAGTATCCGAGTACCAATTCCCCCATAAATCAGCGCTATAAGTAAAAAAAAATCCTTGCTCCTGCCCTTGAATTTGGAAAAAAATAACGAATAAATAACCTTTGTAGAAAGTCAAGAATATCCTTGGGATAAAATTTGAATGGCAGGACAAAGAAGGTATAGACGAAAAGGAAATTGAAGACTATATATTGCCCAATGACATAGGGAAAATAGAGCCATATTAGATCAGTCGTAACAGATTTAATCTTAATAATAGGAGTGGGAGCATCTCCCTCGCAAATGGTTTTGGAGCAAGGGAGCAAGACACCCTCAGTCCCAAACTCTCACAATCTATTTAGGATTGCTATATCTGAAAAAATGTTTCATTTTGTCTCGGATGCTGCTCAGGGTAATTCGTAAGTTATAATATTAGACAGGGATGTAAAGGACATCAGAAAGTAACAATTTATAAAGCTCAACCCGATCAAACAGGTATCCTCACCCAATTAGGATAACTTTCGGGGGTTTTCTGCCTGGTCGTTACTCTCTCCCACGTCTTGATCGAGATCATTGCAGCAATATCTCTGACAGGGTATCATAAACAATCCACTATCTTTTTGCCATAATCCTTCAATTATGAGTGATTTTCAAAAATCTTTTGATTGGCTACCTGAACAGTTATCGGAACCCCAACTCTGCCAGCTACTAGAAAGCTTGCCTCATCAGTTAGCCCAAACAGAACCCGATAAATTATATCATCTTCTCACCGATTATACCTTTATCGAAGCTAAATTAGAAAAGGTCGGAGCATACAAATTAATAAAGGATTATGATTTCGCCGATAATTTGATGTTCGAGCAAAGTAAAATTCTGAGAATAATTCAAAGCGCAATTAGATTATCAGTGCATATTTTAAAGGAAGATAAAAAACAACTTCCGGCACAATTATTAGGTCGATTAATGTCATTTTCTGAACCAGAAATTCAGAAATTACTTCAACAAGCAAGAGAGAGCGAAAATCTCACGATTGAACCCTTAAATCCTAGTCTAACTCCTCCTGGTAGTCGGTTATTACAAACTTGGAAGGGTCATCGAGATTGGGTACAATCGATCGCGGTAGCGCCCGATGGCACACGAGCAATTTCAGGAAGTTCAGATCAAACATTAAAAGTTTGGGATTTAGCAACAGGAGATGTAATTTTCACCTTAGAGGGTCATCGAAGTTATATTAATGCTGTCGCGATTACCCCGGATGGGAAACGTGGAATTTCAGGCGCTTGGGATGAGACCTTAAAAGTTTGGGATTTAGAAAATGGGTCAGAATTATTCACAATTGGCGGTGAACCTTTTGCCGTTGAAACTGTCGCGGTAACGGTGGATGGAACCCGCATTGTTTCGGGTTCTTGGGATGGGACAATTAAAGTTTGGAATTTAGAAACAGGGGAGCGACTTTTAACTTTAAAAGGTCATAGTGGATTTGTCCAAGCCCTCGCGGTTCATCCCGATGGACAACGATTGATTTCAGGATCGGGAGATAAAACCTTAAAAGTCTGGAATTTGGAGACAGGAAAGGAACTTTTTAGTCTTTCCGGTCACACAGAATGGGTCAAAGGTTTATCAATTACCCCTGATGGAAAACAAGTGATTTCCTGTTCTTGGGATCAGAGTCTAAAAGTTTGGAATTTAGAGACTCGACAATTAATTTCCACTTGGCAAGGTCACAATGCCTATATTAATGATGTATGGGTAACTCCTGATGGCACAAAAGTGATTTCTGCGTCTAATGATAATACTCTCAAAGTATGGGATTTATCCACAGGTCAAGAATTATTTACTCTGGTTGATCATATCGCACCGGTGAATACGGTTGCCATGACTCCTGATGGAAATATGGTCCTATCTGGTTCTTCAGATAAATCCATTAAACTATGGAATCTTCAAGATTATATTGAAGGCGAAACTTTACGTTGTCAAGGCCATTCTGAATGTGTTAATTCTGTGGTAATTAGCGGAGATGGTAAACGGGTAATTTCCGGTTCTGGAGATGGCACGATCAACGTTTGGAATTTAGAAAATTGTGAGGAACTTTTCACTGTAAAATCCCATAGTGATTGGGTGAAATCGGTAACATTAACTCCTGATAGTAAAGAGATTATTTCCGGGTCTGGGGACAGGACAATTAAAATTTGGAATGGGGAAACTGGAGAAAAAGTAGGGACGTTGACAGGTCATCAAGATTGGGTCAATGTCGTGGTTGTTACTCCTAATGGCAAACAAATTATTTCCGCTTCTGGAGATAATACATTAAAAATTTGGGATCGTGATACCCAAAAAGAAATCTGTAGTTTAAGCGATGATTATTATCATGGCATTCGTTCTTTAGTAATTACATCCGATGGCAAAAAAATTATTTCAGGAACGAGTAATCAAATGATTAATATTTCCGACATTCCTGGGGGAAAGGGGGTATGGAAAGATGTCTTTAAATTAGTCAAAGGCTCGAATAATTATAGCTTGAAAGGTCATACCCATGATGTCAATTCGGTCGCCCTTAGCAGTGATGGTCAATTGTTGATTTCTGGCTCCCGCGATCGCACAATTAAAGTTTGGAATTGGGAAAATAAAAGGGAACTTTTTACCCTCATCGGTCACCAAGACGCGGTTACTTCCATTGCAACAAAAGGAAATATTCTGATTTCGGTTTCTGATGACAATACCCTCAAAGTTTGGGATTTATCCCGCCGTCAAGAAATCGCAACTTGGACTGGTGAGAGTATGTTAAAATGCTGCGCGATCGCGCCCAATGGTAAAATTGTTGTCGTGGGAGAAACATCAGGACGAGTTCATTTTCTACAATTACGGGATGTTTGAAAAAAACGGATAAATTCTGAGTATTTGTGACTAAAGTCACTACCACAAACAACAAGTTAACCGAAGTTGCTAGTTAGAAAAATAGTCGAGTTACGATCCCCCCCAGCCCCCCTTATAAAGGGGGGAGATAATTTTTAAGCTCCCCTGAGCAAGGGCAGAGATAATTTTTAAGCTCCCCT